>JAJPIE010000029.1 GCA_021324935.1 Acidobacteriota bacterium | reverse complement strand
TGCCCCCGCGGCCTGTAGCCCCTGGAGACCAAATCCATCTTCACAGCCCATGGCTGTGATATAAAAACTCTCTCACTTCATTTGGACTAAAAGATCGGGCTGGTCAGGACCGCTAGAACGGCAATTGCGTATGGTAGTGGTCCCAAGAAAATTAGAATTGCGAGCCATGAGGGATGCCAATAAAAGGTCTTCTGCAAGATCGTGTTCGATGGCTCCCCACACTTTATGCAGAAACTAGGAAACCGTGCCCATTTCGATACAGTGATGTCCTTACCGTCTCTAAGAACTACAGTTGTGGACGCGTCTTGGCTTTTGCTCACAAGTGGTGCCGCTCTCTGGATTGGCGGTGGAGCTATGCTCCTCTCTGTCTGAAATGACCGTTCTCTGTTCGGCTGTTGCGCCGTTTGCGTGCTTAGCAGAGTCATCCAATCGGTTGGCGCTGGCTGGGAAACTTGTGCCGGGGGAGATTCCGGCTGAGGATCGGTCAGGGCAGATTGGTTGGACACTTGTACTGGCCCAGTTAAATTTCCAGTAAACGACCGAGGATGGAGAGCGCGACGTTTTATTTCGTTCTGAACGGCCAGACTCGGCGTGATCTGGAGTTTAGTGTAAGCCTTCCAGAGATCATCTAGCTCTTCGTTCGTGAATTTTTGCAGTTCCTCGGTTGAGAAGGCATCCAGTGAAGGGGAGCCATCCGGTTCCGCGTGGCCGTCAATGCGAACGGAAGACTTGGGAACGCTTCCGGCTGCACCTTCGTCCGTCCTGTTGTCTGTTGTTCCGCCGAGATTCTGCTCTGGGAGATCCGGTTTTCGCCCACCGGAAACGTCAGGCGAGACCTTTATCGTTTGCCCGCAGCTACTACAGTAGATCGAGTCGTCCGGATTCAGCGCACGACAGTAGTTACAAAACATTTTGCCCTTCACTTCACCGCGAGTTGCGTGAGCAATTTAGATCCGAAATTCTCGAAGGCACTATCGGCCATGGCCCCGTAGACGGCGGTTGGCACTAGACCACCCGATTCGCCCGCACTCCTTGTGTATCCTACGTTGAAAAGCTGCGCAGGCTCGGACTTCAGGGAGAACTGAAAGTTCGAGCCTTCCTCGTCAGGAACATTCACGCGAAAATCCCAATCAAATCCGATGCCCGTGTACCAGTCTCTATTCCTCTCAGGAAAGTGTTCTTGGCTCACTGGATAATATAAGTCGCCGCTGGCCTCGATGACATACGCGACCGTGAAGTTCATGTCTTGGGGTGAGCCTTGACCGATTGAGAACTGGAGAATATCTCCGGGAATGACCTTGCCAAAGCTCTCAGATATTTTTTGCAGGATTCGCGTCTCTCTGGCTTGATTCATAGAGGGGGTGAACGAAGGCAGTATCGACACGAGTCTTGGCATACCCGTCGAGCGTTGGAGCTGTTCTTCGATGTCAGCAGGGATCTGGTTGTCCCCTTGAAAATTCACGAATACTTTATAGTTCCCCGTGCTCTTTGCATATTCGAGCATTTTTATGACAACCTCGACGCCTGCCGATGAGGAATCTGCCGACGCAGTTCGGTACGTAGCGGCAGCACGCTCGTAGAGTTTTCCTATCTCCTCGTGTGCTTCATATAGGTGACGACCATCTGGGCGCGACGCAGAATACAGTCGGTAACCGCTCGCAGTTCTCGATGACTTCGCAGTCTGCCATCTCATTTCGTCGTCCCGGTAATCGTTATAGGGTAGGGCGGCGAAAAAGAATATCCCTGCGGCGACCAACACGGCCAGTAAGGAAGGACCAAGCTTTTGGAAAACGAAGGCGGCGCCGGTCGGTTTGGTTCGCTGATTTTTTGGGCGCTGCTCGTTTTGAACTCGCCATTCATAAAGCAAGTCGTAGAAATAAAGGGTCTGACGGTCCTGCGTTTGCACTAAGCTGGATATGTATTCTGGGAATTGGTTCAGGGCGTCGATCAGGTCGTTAGCGGTCCGAATGGAAGTGGTCTTGACACGAATTTCTTGCCCGAGTTCCGTCCTGAAGTAGAACTTTGTTCCCGTATATGCGCCCTTCGAGTCTCTTAGGTGCTCAATCCTCCAGACCTTTTGACCAGTGAATGGAATCGCATCGATGTGGTTGAAACGAAACCTGAGGAAATAGAGTGGATTGACGAGAAATTGAGCTTTGAAATCAGAGCGGTACCAAGCAAAGAGATACTTCATCGAAATCCACCCGATAACAAAGGCCACTATGAACAGAATCAGGTATCCCCGCAGATCGTCAGATGTCCATTTGTAGTTGTCCGCCGCAGCCGCTACTGCCCAAATTCCCAACGCGCAGGTGACAAGTCCCGCCCCCGCCCATTTCAACCTAGATTCGCTGACAACAAATGTCGCAGTGGGTGGATTCTTGAGTGCTGCGAGCAATCTTTTCCTGCTCAGTTCTGGTAGGTCAGAGACCCTGATTTCCATTGCCTCCCCCAAGGTAGAGGTGCGATGCGGCCCACGCCATATCGAGAGGACTCAACCCTATTGCGAACACGGGATCGACTTGCAAGGTCCTGATGAGTTTAGTCTACTACGCAGTGTCGTCCATCACTTGACAAGCACAGAGCATGACACGATTCAGTTACCATCGCGGGGATCACTTTGCGCTTATGGAAAAACGAACATAGGTTTTCAGAGGCGGCTGGAGGAAGGCTTGCCGCATCCGGTTTGCCCGCTTTTTCGGCTTTTCATCTCAGCCAGCATTTCCAGATAGCGGTTGAAGCACGGCGAGCAACAGGTGAGGTGCTCGCTGATCGCGGCATCGCGAGCCTCAACTGGTCGTTCAGCCATCTGCTGAAGGTCGGAATCCGGCGGGCAGCCAATGCGCTGAGGGTTCGGGAAAGCTTCCGACAAGTAGGACTTGGCGAAGCCAAGAAATTCAGGATCGTCAAAATCGTTAAGCTGTTGTCGCTCTCTTCTTGACATCGCTTCGCATGGCTGGCGTCAACCCCTCATTCTGACCGGCCTGCATGTCATATGGCAATGATTTCTTTCCTTTTTCTTTGTCAAGTTCCGCTTTGACGCGCTGCACCGCGCTTCGCAACCTCTCCCGCGCAGCGTGGCCGGAGATTCCGTGCCGTTCGCCGATTTCGTGCCAGGCGTGCCCTTCCAGCCGCCGCCAGCACATGTCTCTTTCCTCGAAGCTGAATCGAGCCAGGTATTCGCGCAACAAAATCCGCATCTCAAACTGGCGAGACGGATCAGCCGACCTCGGAGCCGCAGCGTTTCTGGCGGTTACGGCATGCAGAAGCGCCTGCTCCTTGTTCTTCAGCCGGTTGACGCGCCTCACGAACGCGCGGAAGACGTAGCCCGCTAGATTTCGCGTGGGCACACCTTCGCCGGGAGGACCGCTGCGCAAAGATCGCTGCGAAACTGTTGCCGCAACCTCCTCAAGGACATTCACGACGACAGCGGGATCGCCGAGCAACCTTGTGCCGTGCCGGAGAGCTCTCGGGAAAACCGCCTCCGCCGCCGCGAACACTTCTGCGGCAATCGGTTTGCCATGCCGGTCTACGGAATTGAGCCGAGGAACACCCGCAGAATCATCGTCCGCCATTGTGGTTCGTCCTGAGCTTGCGCTCGTTTGTGGGTCGTCGTTTGTGGACGCTTGGAGGAAAACCGTGCAGCGGTGTTGCTGACGACCTCAGGCGACGCCGCAGACGGCTTTCACGTCTGCGCTTTTGCTATGGCTGGGCCAGATTGTCTGCCGTCTACAGATTTCGATGTAAGATGCTGGTCATCACCCTTGCGCTCAGCCGGAAGGGGCGCTGGCGCGAGGGAGTAACGAAGCTCTTATTGGTCTGGGCGGCTATATTCTGCATTAAAACGTCCACAAGAGGAGAGCGAAGGTGAGGCAAAAGCGGCGGGAACGGCTGGTCGGTGCGGTTCTTCTCCTATTCTTCGCGACTGTGACGTTGGCAGCCTGCAATTCAGTCCCGGACATCTCTGGCGTGTGGAAGGGCACGATCCAAGCAAGCGCCGCAGGCGGCAGAGACAAATGGCAAGGACCTGCCGAGCTGACGCTGAACCAGAACGGCAACGCGCTCACTGGGACTCTCGTCTTCACGCATCCCCAGGCCGGCCGGGTCCAGGTCCCGATCAGCTCCGGCATTGTTTCAAAGGATGCAGTGACATTCTCCGGTCACAGTCAATTTCCGCTGGGCGGCTCCATAGAAATCACGTTTCACGGCACGGTGAACGGTACTTCGCTGTCAGGAACAACAGACATGACTTCAAGGGGGCTATTTGGAACCGTCACAAACACCGGCCCGCTCAGTCTGAAAAAGCAGTGAGGTCCGGACGCTGTTAAAGAGTCGGCCTGATGGCGGTGCGCCGTGAAAAACGCTGCGACGCACGGGTTAGTGGTCGCCGCGCGAACTTTGATATGATGCCTCGTAAGTAACGGTAGCTTGACAGGATTGCCTGGCGCCGAGTAGTGAATTGGCCCGCCAGACTCGGTCAAACCAATGGACAATCGTTTTTTTGAGCAGCCGATTCTCAACTCTCCTTACGATCTCCCTGACCGACATTGGGAACTCGACGCACAAGGGCAGCCAACCCAAAGAATCATAGAGACCCGCCGCAAGGCCGAGTTCATCACGCCGATCCCCAAGCCGAAAAAACAAAAGCAAAAGCAACAAACCATTGTCTTTGATGAAGGCAAGGGGCTGTCCACCGAAAAACAGCAGTACGACCCCACGCCGATCATCAACGAACTCCGCTTCTACGTTGACCAATGGCGCAGACTATCGAATCCGAGCGACTGGCTCGTAACCCCTGAGACGGCAACGCTTCTCCAGCATTGGCGGCAATTCAAGTTCAACAATATCCGCCCGTTCTTTTGCCAAGTCGAGGCAGTTGAAACCGTGATTTGGCTGACTGAGGTGGCTTCAAAGTTCGGGAAGACTGGCAAGAGGTTTCTGGATCACTTAACGAACGCAAACCGCGATGCCAATCCCGAGCTTTCGCGACTTGCGTTGAAGCTTGCCACGGGTGCCGGGAAAACAACGGTGATGGCAATGATCATCGCGTGGCAAACGATTAATGCGATTCGCAGGCCGGGAAGTTCCAACTTCACCCGTGGATTTCTCGTCGTGACTCCGGGTCTCACGATCCGTGACCGACTGCGCGTCCTCCAGCCGAACGATCCCGACAACTACTACACCAACAGTGAATTAGTCCCGAGCGACATGGTTGCGGAGCTTGAGCGAGCAAAGATCGTGATCACGAACTTCCACGCCTTCAAGTTGCGAGATCGGATGGAACTCTCAAAAGGCGGGCGTGCCCTCCTTCAGGGGCGTGGCGAGGAGCTGAATACGCTCGAAACCGAAGGGCAGATGATTCAGCGCGTCATGCCCGAGCTAATGGGGTTAAAAAGCATCTTGGTCTTAAACGATGAGGCTCACCACTGCTATCGGGAAAAGCCGGGTGAGGCCGACGAGACCGAGTTAAAGGGCGACGACAAACAGGAAGCCGAAAAGAATAACGAAGCAGCGCGGGTCTGGATTTCTGGGCTGGAAGCGGTAAATCGCAAATTGGGAATTGCTCGTTGCATTGATCTCTCCGCTACGCCCTTCTTCCTGCGCGGCTCGGGCTACGCCGAGGGTACCCTCTTTCCTTGGACTATGAGCGATTTTTCGCTGATGGACGCCATCGAGTGCGGCATCGTAAAACTCCCCAGAGTTCCGGTGGCCGACAACATTCCCGGCGAAGAGATGCCTGTCTTTCGAAACCTCTGGGAACACATCCGTGCCAAGATGCCGAAGAAAGGCAGAGGCAAAGCCTCGTCTCTTGATCCGCTGAGCTTACCCACCGAGCTACTGACGGCACTCGAAGCGCTGTATGGACACTATGTGAAAACCTATGATCTTTGGAGCAAACAGGGCATTCGAGTTCCACCATGTTTCATCGTGGTGTGCAACAACACGTCCACCTCCAAGCTCGTTTACGACTACATTTCCGGTTTTCAACGCGAGAACGAAGACGGCTCAACCACGCTCGAAAATGGCAGGCTGGAACTGTTTCGCAACTACGACGAGCACGGAAACCCAATTCCACGCCCCCGAACGCTGTTGATCGATAGCGAGCAGCTTGAAGCGGGTGACGCGCTGGATGAAAAGTTCAGGGTTATGGCGAAAGACGAGGTCGAACGCTTTCGCCGGGAGATCATTGAGCGAACGGGCGACATTCAGCAGGCAGAAAAGCTCACGGACGAGGATTTGCTGCGGGAAGTCATGAATACCGTGGGCAAGCCGGGCCGGCTCGGGGAGTCGATCCGCTGCGTGGTGTCGGTTTCCATGCTCACAGAGGGGTGGGACGCGAACACCGTGACGCACGTGTTGGGTGTCCGCGCTTTCGGCACACAGCTTCTTTGCGAACAAGTGATCGGCAGAGCACTTCGTCGCCAGTCCTACGAGATCAACGAAGATGGCCCCAACAAGGGGAGATTCAACGTCGAGTATGCCGATGTGCTTGGGGTTCCGTTCGATTTCGCTGCCAAGCCTGTTGTTGCCCCGCCGCAACCGCCACGGGAAACGATTCAGGTCAAAGCAATGCGCCCGGAACGCGACCATTTGGAGATCACCTTCCCCAGAGTGCAGGGTTATCGAGTTGAGCTTCCTGAGGAAAGGCTCGAAGCGCAGTTCACGCCCGATTCAGTGCTGGAATTGACTCCCGATCTGGTCGGCCCGTCCATCACTCGGAACTCCGGCATCATCGGTGAAGGTGTAGATCTCAGCCTCGACCATTTGGACGACATGCGGCAGTCCTCGCTCGTATTTCAAGTGACTAAGCGTTTGCTGTACACGAAATGGCGTGATCCCGGCGAGGAGCCGAAGCTCCATCTCTTCGGTCAACTCAAGCGAATCACAAAGGAATGGCTCGACAAATACCTCGTTTGTAAGGGCGGGACCTATCCGGGATTGCTGATGTACCAAGAGCTTGCGGACATGGCCTGCAACAAGATCACCAACGCGATCACACTGAAGCACGAGGACACGACAAAGATCAAAGTCATTCCCGACGCCTACAACCCCATCGGCTCGACCATGCACGTCAAGTTCAACACCTCCAGAAAGGATCGTTGGGAGACGGACGCCCGACGCTGCCATATCAACTACGTCATTCTCGATAGCGATTGGGAGGCCGAATTTTGCCGCGTGGCTGAGTCGCACCCCCGCGTGAAAGCGTATGCCAAGAATCACAATTTGGGACTCGAAGTCCCGTATCTGTATGGCTCGGAGAATCGCAAATACCGCCCGGACTTTATCGTCCTCGTGGACGACGGGCACGGAGAGGAAGACCCTCTTCACCTTATAGTTGAAATCAAAGGCTATCGTCGGGAAGACGCCAAAGAGAAAAAGTCCACGATGGAGACTTATTGGGTTCCCGGCGTCAACAATTCCGGCAAATACGGCCGTTGGGCGTTTGCCGAATTTACCGAGGTGTATCAAATCGAGTCGGATTTCAAGGCAAAGGTCGAGTCACAATTTAGCGAGATGATTGAGTCGGTGGCCGTCGTGCAGACCGTCTCGGGGAATTAGCATGGCAAAGACGATTTCCAAGGAAAAAGGAAAGAAGAAGGTCGAGACCTTAACCCATGAGAAGGCGAAGCGGCTGAATATTCCCACTGCCGAGTACCAATCGGTGATGCGGACTGAAGAACTGAGCCCGGTGCGAGTTGCTTACGAACGCCGCAACCGTGACCTCGACCCGCAACTTGTCTGGCGAGGAAAAGACGAGCAGGACTGGTCGGATTTGGTTGTGCCCGCCCCGCCTCTCTATATCCAAGAGAAGATTCACCCAAAGGTGCTCATTGACGATTTGCAGCGCCGTTCGGAGGCGAACGCAAAGTCCACGGAAGTTCAGATTGATCTCTTCGCGAATTTCAATGGGTTACCTAGCGAGGCAGCCAAGACTGAGTTTTACCAGCATGATGCGCACTGGGCCAACCGCATGATTCTTGGCGACAGTCTTCAAGTGATGGCTTCGCTTGCGGAACGCGAGGGGCTACGTGGCAGGGTGCAATGTATTTATATAGACCCGCCTTACGGGATCAAGTTCAACTCTAACTTTCAATGGTCAACAACTAGCCGTGAGGTCAAGGATGGAAATGTTGACCACATCACCCGAGAGCCTGAACAAGTAAAAGCCTTTCGTGATACATGGCGCGACGGAATCCACAGCTATCTGACCTACCTACGGGACCGCCTGACCGTCGCGCGCGATCTCCTCGCCGAGTCTGGCTCGATTTTTGTGCAGATCGGTGATGAAAATGTCCACCGTGTCCGAGCGTTAATGGATGAAGTGTTCGGGGACAAAAACTTCATCAGCTTGATCACCACAAAAAAGAGTGGTGGGATGGGCCAAGCCTACATCGACAACATTTCGGACTACATCGTCTGGTATGCAAGGAACTCAACGTCGGCCAAATATCGGGCCGTATTTACCAAGAAGGACCTTCAGGAGGGGGCGGGAGCCCGATACCGTTCTGTCCAGTCCGTTGATGGCACTATTCGACCACTTAAGCCGGATGAGGCGAATGGCGAGAGAGAATTGCCGACAGGTGACAGAATCTTTTTAGCCGGACCCTTGACCTCGGAAACGGCTAGTGAGTCAACTCTTTTTGAGTTTAACCTCAACGGCCAAAAACTTAGACCTCGGAAAGGTGGCTGGAAGACGAGCGTAGTAGGCATGGAGCGCATCTTCAAAGCCAATCGCCTTCTAAAAACCAAGGAGTTTGTAAACTACAAAATATTCTTCAACGACTTTGCTGCTCTTGCGATTCCCAACCTTTGGGAAGACACGATGGGAACCGCTGAGCAGAACAAGGTCTACGTGGTCCAGACGACCCCAAAGGTCATTCAGCGCTGTGTACTGATGACTACTGACCCCGGTGACCTAGTGCTCGATCCCACCTGCGGCGCTGGCACAACTGCTTACGTCGCCGAACAATGGGGCCGTCGTTGGCTCACGATTGATACATCGCGGGTCGCGCTGGCACTTGCGCGTGCACGAATCATGGGGGCACGGTACCCGTATTACCTGCTCGCCGATAGCCGAGAAGGTCAACTGAAAGAAGCTGAGATCACTGGAAAAGCTCCTTCGGAAATGCCAACTCATTCTGACGTGCGGCAAGGGTTCGTTTACGAGCGAGTTCCTCACATCACCCTCAAGTCCATCGCCAACAATGCGGAAATCGACGTGATCTGGGACGAGTATCAAGCTCAGCTGGAGCCACTTCGCCAACAACTCAACCAAACCCTAAAAACAAAATGGGAAGAATGGGAAATCCCCCGAGAGAGCGATGAAAACTGGCCGAAGCAGGCGAAAGACCTTCATGCCGAATGGTGGAAGCAAAGGATCGCCCGGCAGAAGGCAATGGACGCCTCCATCGCAGCGAAAGCCGAATTTGAATATCTCTACGACAAACCGTACGAAGACAACAAAAAAGTTCGGGTCGCCGGCCCGTTTACAGTCGAAAGCTTGTCTCCCCACCGCGTTCTTTCTGTGGGTGATGACGATGAGATCCTTCAGAAGTCGGGAACATTCAGCGGCGACAAAGACGACGAAGCCGACTTTGTTGAGATGATCCTTGAAAACCTCCGGACTTCAGGAGTCCAGCAGGCTCACAAGGAAGATAAACTCGCGTTTTCCTCCATTACCCCGTGGCCCGGCTATTATGTCTGCGCCGAGGGGAAATACTCGGAGGTCAACGGTAAGGCTGGAGCCGAAAAACGAGCGGCGATCTTTATTGGCCCTGAGTTCGGCACAGTTTCTCGTCTTGATTTGGTAGCGGCTGCCAAGGAGGCTGGCGATGCCGGGTTCGATGTCCTCATCACTTGTGCGTTCAACTACGACGCCCACTCCTCCGAATTCAACAAGCTGGGCAAAATCCCGGTTTTGAAGGCACGGATGAATGCCGACCTGCACATGTCCGAAGAATTGAAGAACACAGGCAAGGGAAACCTGTTCGTTATT
This sequence comes from Acidobacteriota bacterium, assembly GCA_021324935.1. GTDB lineage: Bacteria > Acidobacteriota > Terriglobia > Acidiferrales > UBA7541 > Acidiferrum. The sequence continues at coordinate 87,135 of JAJPIE010000029.1, read as the reverse complement.
TTCGGTGAACCGGACATTCAAATCCTGAAAGCGAAGGAGGGGCAAATTCAGGTAAAGATCATCGGTGTCGATGTGTTTCACCCCAGCACGGGCGAAGTGCGAAGCGACGGAGCCGAGGGAATCGCTTGCTGGTTCGTAGACACCGACTACAACGAAGAGAGCTTTTTCGTGCGCCAAGCGTACTTCCTTGGCGCTAACGATCCCTACAAGGCCCTGAAGACCACTCTCAAGGCCGAAATCAACGAGGAAGCGTGGGCAACGCTGCACAGCGACACCTCGCGCCCGTTCGAAAAGCCCAAGTCAGGCCGCATCGCCGTGAAGGTCATCAATCACCTGGGCGACGAAGTGATGAAGGTCTTCAAGGTATGACACGACTCTGCATCGAGACTCGTGGCATCTGCAATTGGCGCGAGCGTCTGGCGAAGCCGGACAGTCAGTGGAGGCGTGGCTTCTCTGCGTTCGAGACTGCTGTAGCGTGGGAAAAACCATCCTGCCACGATGCCGGATTGCCAGAGCCAATCGCTGAGTTATTCCGAGGAAGTATCTTTGGCGAAGCAAAACTCTTGCTTGCCATCGCCGAGCACAAAGTTCCGCTCGACGGCAGAAGGGCGGATTCCCAGTGTGACGTTTGGGCTCTGCTGCACACGGCTTCCGGCGGGGTTTCCCTTTCCGTCGAGGCCAAGGCGAACGAGCCGTTTGGCGAAGGGAATGAGTCACTGAAAGACTGGCTGGTCGCGGGCAAATCAGAGCGGTCGCGCGGGAACCGAGAAGATCGTTGGAAACACATCTCTGCTCACCTACCCAGTGCCGCAAAGGAAGCATATTTAGCCGTGCCTTACCAATTGCTGCATCGCTGCGCCGCTGCCGTGATTGAAGCCCGGCGCTTCGGCTTGCCGAACGCAGCGTTCGTCGTTCAATCGTTTGCCCCACCCTCGTTTGGTGGGCTATCTGAGAACTTCGAGGCTTTTTCTCGGTTCTGTCAAGCAGTGAACCTCAAGGCGGACCGCGGGCGGATGCAGATTGCGACGGTGGGAGAGATTCGCCTTGGCATCGGCTGGGCAGATTTCCGATTTGCCACGGACGCAGAGGTAGCCGCAGTAGCTTGAAATCAGTGCCGGAGAAGCGATGGAATTTCGAATCGCAGATACGTTTACCGACAGCCTCGCCCGATTAACAGGCGAGGAGCAGAAAGCCGTCAAGACAACTGCATTCGATCTCCAATTGAATCCCGCCCATCCGGGCTTGCAGTTTCACAAACTGGAACGAGCGAAAGATCCGAATTTCTGGTCGATCCGTGTCAGCAAAGATGTCCGCATTATCGTGCATCGTACGGGCACCAGCCTCTTGCTATGCTACGTCGGCCACCACGACGACTCCTACCAATGGGCGGAACGCCGGAAGCTCGAAACCCATCACAAAACTGGGGCGGCTCAGTTGGTCGAAGTCCGCGAGCGAGTCGAGGAAATCACAATCCCGAAGTATGTCGAAACCGCACCAGCGCCGAAGCCTCTGTTGTTTGCAGGTATCCCTGATGACGAGTTGCTCGGCTATGGCGTGCCTTCCGAATGGTTGCGTGACGTACGCAATGCCACCGAGGAGAGCTTGCTGGAACTTGCGGATCATCTTCCAAAAGAGGCAGCAGAAGCCTTGTTGGAGCTTGCGACCGGTGCGATTCCGCAACCCGCCCTTATCGCTGCGATACCTGCTCCAGCCTTGGCTTATGTTGACATAACCAAGGAACGCAAACCAGAAACGGTCGCTCTGATAGCGGAATTGGTGTCCCCAACAGCCAAATCCTTCCAGCATCCAGACGCTCAGAGACGCTTCCGCCTCATTGGCAGTGCTGAGGAACTGGAACGGGCGCTGGAATTCCCATGGGAGAAATGGACAGTCTTTCTCCATCCTGCCCAGCGAGACTTGGTGGAACAGGACTTCAGCGGTCCGGCGCGTGTTGCAGGATCGGCAGGAACAGGCAAAACAATTGTGGCAGTCCATCGTGCCGTTCTTCTCGCTCGAAAGTATCCAGATTCTCGCGTGCTGCTGACGACCTTTTCCGACCCGCTGTCAAACGCCCTGGGAATAAAGTTACGCCACTTGATCGGGAATCAGCCGCGGCTCGGGGAACGGATCGAGGTCCATTCACTAAATGCCATTGGCAAGCGGCTGTATGAAGCGAATATAGGCAAGCCACGTTTCGCGACGGCGGACACGCTGAGGGAACTGCTCTCGAAGGCTGCCCAAGAGACCCCCGACAGCCGTTTCTCTTTGCAGTTTTTGGTTTCGGAGTGGGAGCAGGTTGTGGACGCGTGGCAGCTTGCGACGTGGGAATCTTATCGCGACGTGGTGCGCCTTGGGCGGAAGACCCGCCTCAAAGAGCCTCAGCGTGCAATCGCATGGTCGATCTTTGAGAAAGCGAAGGCCGCGCTGAAGGCAAACCAACTGATCACGTTTTCCCAAATGTTCAGCGAGTTGGCAGCCTTTTATTCCACGAATGTTTCAAGACCTTTCGAGTTCATCATCGTGGATGAAGCTCAGGACGTGAGCATTGCTCAACTCCGGTTTTTGGGTGCCTTGGGAAAGGACTGTCCCAACGGTCTCTTCTTCGCTGGCGACTTGGGGCAGCGAATTTTCCAACAGCCATTCTCGTGGAAGGCGCTGGGCGTCGATGTGCGGGGAAGGGCCACGACGCTGAGGATCAACTACCGCACATCGCACCAGATCAGGATGAAAGCCGACAGGCTCTTGGGGCCCGAGATGGCAGATGTAGACGGGATCGTGGAACAACGAAAGGCCACAGTCTCTGTCTTCAATGGGCCACCGCCGACGATTCAAACTTTTGATTCGATAGAAGCCGAGTCAAAGGGCGTAGGCGACTGGCTCAGGGCAAGAGCGCAGGAAGGATTGCTTCCACACGAAATCGCGATCTTCGTCCGCTCAGGCGCGGAATTGGAACGAGCCCGAGCGGCGGCAGAACTCGCTACGATTCCGTTCAAGGTTCTCGACGAAAAGGTGGAAACCGTGCACGGGAAAGCTTCGATAGCCACGATGCATCTGGCCAAGGGGCTCGAATTTCGGGCAGTTGCTGTGATGGCTTGCGACGATGAAATTATTCCTCTGCAACAACGGATCGAGACTGTCGCCGATGACTCGGACTTGGAAGAGGTCTACAACACGGAAAGGCAACTTCTATATGTGGCGTGCACCCGCGCCCGAGATTATCTGCTGGTGACGAGCGTGGCTCCGGCATCCGAGTTTTTGGACGATTTCGAGAAGTGATGCTGAAAAGGCTGAAAGACGCAGCCATGGGGGTCAGCCAATTTTACGGAGCAGCTTTGGAGCAACCCAAGCGTGGCTTCAAACTGATAAGCGCAACCGAAGCAACGACTTAGAATGAATTTTTACCTCGTTTGCAAGCAGGGGGTCAGGGGTTCGAATCCCCTCACGTCCACCAACTTAATTCTGTGTACGGTCAGAAGACATCCTTTACAAAACGTTCCGAAGACATAGCTTACACCTTTGGGCCGAAGGGATTTTTTGAAGGCTGCAGGGTTCTTTCCTCGAGATCGATATAGCCGAGATCGTAGTCCATAAAGCTCACCAACCAGATGTCGTCGTGCACTTCTTTATTGCCGACGGCTTGAGTGGCGAAGACCTGGTTGGAATTGATTTTTTTCTTGCCTAAACAAATACGGCCGCAGCGATTGACCGGGATGGTTTTGTCTTGGAAGGGGAAGTAGTTCTCTGCCTGGAAGGGAAGTAGGTTGGTATAGCGGCAGGGAGGCCGGCTGCGAGCGGCGAGCCCCTGCATGCCGCATTGCTGATAGCGATCAATAATCTTGTAGTGGGTCTTACGGGAAATCCCAAATTCCCTGCAAATTTCCGCCATCGCCTCGACGGCTAGCCCGGCGAGCTACGAACTGCATTCTTTCATCGATCACCGAGCGCTCCTTCCAAGGCATCACTCCTTCCCTCTACGGGAGGAAATTGCCGCCCATGTGTCCGGCACAAAGTGTTGCCGATATCTCAGGCCGCTCATGTCGCTGATTGCGGGCGGCTCGAAGTGCAGGCTCTCCCAGCGAAGTAGAACGGATGGAATGGAAATCGTGAAATTAGCTTGTGCTTGGCAGTAACGGGAGTGAGGTCAAGCGGATCGAGGTCGCGTCGTAGTACGCGTTTCCGATTGCGGGGGCTATGGCCATGATCGGTGTTTCGCCGGCTCCCGCGGAGGGAATGTCCTTGCGATCCAGCAAAATAGTCTCGATTTCCGGCACGTCGCGGAAGCGTGGCACGCGATAACTGGCGAAATGAGGGTTGGTGATCCGGCCGTTTTCAAATTGAATGACTTCGAACAGCGCGCCACCCATGCCTTGAATCATCGCGCCGACTACCTGATTTTTCAGCCCATCGGGATTTACGACCGCGCCGCATTCGAACGCTTCCACCAATTTCGTCACGCGGACCTTCTTCGTTTTTGGATCCACGAATACTTCGGCGAAAGTTGCCACGTAACTGCCTTTTTCGTAACCTGCGGCCATGCCGAACCCTTGGCCCGCCTCGCTTTTTGATTTCGGCCAGCCGAACGCCTTCGCGGCGGCTTCGATCACCGCCTTCATGCGCGCGTCGGAAAGATTCGTCAGGCGGAACTGCACCGGATCCATCGACACGGCTCGAGCCAGCGCATCCATCTGGGTTTCGCGGGCGAAATGATTCGCGGTCGCCGCAAGCCCCCGATAGGAACCTGAGCGCAGCACCAGCGGCACTTGGTGATATTGCGTGAGCTGATTTGCCACGTCATACGGCGTCTCAATCGCTGACATGCCCGAGTGGTAGTTGTGAAATTCCCACGCAGTCAATTTGCCATCGGCAGCGACGCCGCTCTTCACTTCGATTACGCCGGCAGGGCGGAAATAGGCCCAGGTGAACTCTTCCTGGCGCGTCCAGATCAGCTTTACGGGGCGGCCTGAGGTCGCTCGGGCAATTCGCGCGGCCTCCAGCCCCGCATCACTGGTGTGCTTGCCGCCGTACGCGGAGCCGGTATCCGGCACAATCACCCGGACGTCCTTCTCCGCGATATGGAACAGGTCCGCCAGGTCATCGCGTACTGCAAACGGCCTTTGCGTTCCCATCCAGACGGTTAACTTGCCGCCGTTCCACTGAGCCAGAGCGGCGCGAGGCTCCAGCGGCGCGTGCGCGATGTAGGCCACCGTGTAGGACGATTCCAGTTTGTGGGCAGCTTTTTCCAATCCATCGGAAACTGTACCCTTTGCTTTGCGGAATCGCTCGTCTTTCGAAGGTTCGGCGTTCTTTTTCAGATAAGCGAAGATGTCCTTGCCGGAAATCTGCGGCACCTCTTTCCATTGCACTTGAATCTTGGCCAGCGCCGCTTCCGCGGCCGCTGCGGTGGGAGCGGCGGCACCAACGAAATCGGCGTCGCGCACGATGACGACGTCCGCCATCGCTTTGGCTGCAGCGTCGTCGTAACTGGCAATCGTCGCTCCGAACGAAGGGGGCCGCAGCACCTTGCCATAAAGCATGCCTTCCGGGCGCAGGTCCGTGCTGTAGCGGTGGCTGCCGGTGACAAACGCGCGAGCGTCCACTTTGGGGATGGGCTTTCCCGCAATGGTCCATAGTGCGGCAGGCTTCGTGTGCTCGTCTGGCGGTGGCGTCTCCTTGCCAATGTCCTCGCGCACAAGTTCCGCATAGCTCAGGGATTTTCCCGAGGTTGGATCAGAGACCTTCGCGTCCGCAGCAGCGAGTTTGTCCGGGCTCACGCTCCATTGTTTCGCGGCGCGCTCGATCAGAATGCTGCGCGCTGCCGCCGCCATCTTCCGGAGTTGCGGGGTCATCGTCGGCGTGCTGCGGCTCCCAAATGTGCCGGCATCGAACGGGGTAAGCGCCGTATCGGCGAGGACGAGATGCACACTCTCGAAAGGCACGCCCAATTCATCGGCCAGCGTTTGCGAGAGCGAAGTGCGCACATTCTGTCCGATTTCCGCCTTGCCGACAAAGCCGGTGACCTTGCCATCTTCGCCAATGTGCAGCCAGGCGCCAATGTCTTTCGGAAGTTCTTCGGTGTGGAATCCGTGCGGGCCAGGCGCGGTTTCCTGCATCGCCGCGGTTTTTTTCACCACGGCAAAGACCGCGAGCCCGGCGCCGAAGATCTTGACGAAGTCGCGGCGGCCGAGCGCGAATTGGTGCATAGGCAGAGCGCGGAATTCGTAGCGCTCCGGTTCGAGATCCATCCAATCCAGCGCGGGCTTCACTTGGCACGCCCCTGCATCTGGCCGGCTGCTTTCTCGATGGCCTCGATAATGCGCGGATGTGTTCCGCAGCGGCAGACATTCCCCTGCATCGCCTGCACGATCTGCTCACGGGTGGGATGCGGATTTGCATTCAGCAAGGACACGCTGCTCATGATCATGCCGGAGGTGCAGTAAGCGCATTGAAATGCGCCGGCATCGAGAAATGCCTGTTGTACGGGATGTAGCGCGCCGTCTTTTTCCAGGCCCTCAATGGTTGTGACGGGCCGCGATGCTGCCGCGCTTACGGGAATCTGGCACGACCTTCGCGCCGTTCCTCCGATCAGCACGGTGCAAGCGCCACACATGCCCTCACCGCAGCCATACTTCGTGCCAGTCAGGCCTAATTCGTCCCGCAACACATAGAGGAGAGGCGTCTCGGGAGGATAGCTGACCGAAACACGCCTCCCATTGATTTCCAACTGAAGACTTCCGGCCATTCTGCATCCCTTTCCGCGAGTCCGTTGAACAGATCAGCGTTTGTGGCAAGTGTCGCAGGAAGATTTCGCGTGATTCATTTCGTGGCAGTGCAGGCAACTGTACATCGTGGTGACACTGGTGACTTCCGACATGGTGGCCATCTCGGCGACCTCGCCGTGGCACGTCTCACATTTTACTCCTGCATCGAGGTGCGGGCGATGGCTCCAAGCGACGCCGGGCAGGACTTTATAGACGCGTACCCACGGAATGGGTTGGTTTGAAGCGGCGTAAGACGCCAGCTTTTGAATAGACGTTTTGTCTTTCGCGATCGACGCATGGCATTGCATGCAAACCGAGGTCGCAGGGAACGTCATTAAGTTGCCGGGTTCTGGATTTGTGTGACAGCGTTTGCACGGCAGGCTGAAAGCCAGATGCTGTTTGTGGCTGTAAGGAATTGGCTGCTCGGGAGCGGGATGCGGGCTGGGATTGTCGGGCACCATTTTCACGGACTGCTGCGCCCGCGTGGCTGGACACAAAAAAAGAAGGGCTGCTGCCAATGAAACCGTGATTCCAAATCGACTACTCGTCGCGCTCCCCATCATCCCATCTCCTTAAATCGAAATTGGATCCCGATCGTTTTTCTGCTCAGGCTTTCTTTGCCGCCACTTCTTCGATCGACATGCCGAAATCTTTTAGAATGACAGTCGCTGCATTGCGCCCCGGGCCGCCGGTAACCGAGCCGCCCGGATGCGTTGTGGCACCTGTCTGATAGAGGCCCTGAATCGGCATCCGGTGCTGCGCCCAGCCGGCCATCGGACGCAGCGCGCCACTTTGCGCCGCGTTTTGCGCTCCCGCGTGCGCGCTGCCGTGCCAGAAATGCGGATTCATGCGCTCCAGGTCAAGCGGACTTTCCACAAAGCGAGCCAGGATTTTGTCGTCGGTCAGGTTCGGCGCGAAGCGGCGCAGATATTTCAAGTTGGCGTCGGAAACGTCGTTCTTGATGCTGTCCCAGTGCTCCGGGCCTTCCTTCAATTGATACGGCTGCCAGCCCAGCACCTTAAGTGTGTGCATGCCCTTCGGGGCGCGTGAAGGATCGGCAATGCTGCAACAAATCACCTGCAGGGGCGGCTCGTCGAGGTTGATCGAACCCCGGGTATCGTCAAAGGCGAACCGCAGCGCCCGGTAAGGTGAAGCCAGAACCCCCGATTCCACGGGCGACAGCGTGCCGCCATCGACTTTGTAAATCGGCGGCTCGCTGGTGGCGTAATGCGTAACGAACATGGCGTTTTCCGCTTGCCACGTTTGCACGCCGTAGAGAAAATCCTCGCCCCAAAGTTCTTTCGGTGCCATGTCCACCAGGTGCTTGATATGGATGGTGGAGACCACCGCCTTAGAAGCGCGGTACGCGCTGCCGTCGCTGCACTCCACTCCAGCGCACTTTCCATTTTCCACGATCAGGCTCTTCACCCATTTGTTCACCAGAATCGTGCCGCCATGCGCTTCGATGAAGCGGCCGAGCGCTACCGTCAGCATTCCGGAGCCGCCCTTTGGAAGCGGGCGGCCGCTATGCTGTTGGCGGGGCGCGCCGTAGGCGAGACGTCCCGTCACCGGCGCATCCGGCGGTTCGGCGGCCAGGTGCGACATGTACAGCATGAACGTCCGGCAATGATCGTCTTCAAAATTGTCGTGGATGATGTCCCACGCCGACATAGCCAGCCGGCGCTGCCACATTTTTCCATGCGGGATTTGCGCGAGTTGATCGTTCAGCGGTTTCCCAAATCCGATTGGCGTAAACGATCCCGCCGCGATGATCGGGCGGATGGCATCCAGGTCCGCCAGCATTTTGCGGTAGGCAGCCGCATCTTTTTTGGAGAATTTGGCGAATTCCGCGCAAGTGCGGTCCACATCGCGCCACTGGGTGATGTACGTGCCGTCGGGAAAAGGAACGTGGAACATCGGGTCGGGATCGATGTATTCCAGCCCGTATTCGCCGAGGTTCAGCTCATTGTTTTTCATCATCGGATTTTCCTGGATGAAAACGTGAGCTGTGGAGCAGCAATCGTCGTTAAAACCTTTCAAGGTGAGTTCCGCAGTCTTCACGCCGCCGCCAATCTTCGGCCGGCCCTCCAGAACCAGGCAGCGGAAACCCGCTTTGCACAGATAAGCCGCTGTAATCAGGCTGTTGTGCCCCGCCCCTGCAACGACGAAGTCGTACTTGTCCGAAACTCCCGCCACTTGCTGCAGCGCCATCTGCTTCACGGCCAGCGGCGCAATGGCCGCGCTCTTCACGAATCCTCGTCGCGTGATTTTCTTCATCCCGTCCCCCGTTGGTTCAACGCCCTAGGCCTTGCCTTCAATTGCCTGCTCGATGCTCGAGCCAAAATCCTTCAGCATTACCGTGGCAGCGTTTCTTCCCGGCCCGCCGGAAACGGATGCGCCCGGGTACGTGGTTGCGCCTGTCTGGTAGAGCCCGGGAATCGGCATGCGGTGCTGGGCCCAGCCCGGCACAGGGCGCAACGCGCCGGATTGCGCGGCGTTTTGCGCGCCGCCGTGGCAAGTGCCATGCCAATTGTGCGCGTTCATGCGTTCCAGGTCGAGAGGGCTTTCCACCAGCCGCGCCAGTATTTTGTCCTCGGTCAGATTCGGCGCGAACTTCCGCAGGTAGTTCAGGTTGGCTTCGGAAACTCTGTCCTTGATCTCGTCCCAGTGCTCGGGACCTTCTTTCAATTCGTAAGGCTGGTTGCCAATCACTTTGATCGTGTGCATTCCTTGGGGCGCACGGGAAGGATCGGCCACCGTGCTGCAAACCACGAGTAACGGCGGTTCCTCCACGTTCACGTTGCGCATCGCAAAGTCGTAAGAAACCCGCAATCCGCGCTCGGCATTCGCCATGGTTCCCGCGGCCACAGGAGAAAGCGTGCCGCCGGCGACAGGGAATTTCGGAGGCTCGGTGGTCGCATAGTGGCTGGCGAAGAGCGTAATTCCCGCCTGCCAGGAATCCACTCCCGCCCGAAAGTCTTCGCCGAATGCTTCCTTGGGCGCCATGTCGACCAGATGCTTGATGTGAATGGTCGAGAGCACGGCTTTTTGCGCTTTGTAGGAAGTCCCGTCACTGCACTCCACTCCGGTGCATTTGCCATCGTCAAGAATCAGGCGAGTCACGTTTTTATTGGTAAGTACCACGCCGCCGTGCGCCTCAATCAAGCGGACCAGCGCCTGCGTCAAGCTGCCCGAGCCGCCCCTCGGGGTAGTCCAACTCCAGCGCTGCCGGCCGGCGCAAATCGCATACGCGAGTCGCCCCGTGGACGCTGCTTCAGGCGGCTCAACCGTCTGGTATGCCATCCACACCATAAATGCGCGGCAATGCTCATCCTCAAAAGTATCGCGAATAATTTCCCAAGCGGACATTGCCATCCGTCGCTGCCAGATTTTGCCTTTGGGATGTTCCGCCAGACGCTCGTTCAGTGGTTTGCCGAAACCAATGGGCGTATACGCCGCCGCGGCGAAGATCGGCTGCATCTCTTCGTATTCCGTCATCATGCGGCGATAAGCCTCAGCGTCTTTTTTCGAAAACTTGGCAAATTCCTGACAGGTGCGATCGATATCGCGCCACTGGGTGATGTAGCTGCCATCGGAAAAAGGAAGGTGAACAACGGGGTCTGGAAAGAGATACTCGAGCCCGTACTGATCCAGATGCAACTCGTTGTTGCGCATCAGCGGGCTGTCCTGGATCAAGACATGGGCCGAAGAGCAGGTATCGTGATGAAAGCCGCGCAGGGTGAGCTGCGCAGTCTTTACTCCGCCGCCGACCAGGGGCCGGCCTTCCAGGATTAGGCAGCGGTAGCCAGCCTTTGACAGATAGGCAGCCGCGATCAAGCTGTTGTGTCCTGCTCCTGCAACCACGATGTCGAAAAGGTCAGGCATTGGCCTGGAAAGTCCTCTCCTTGGCCGGGCCTGCTTCAGGCGTCGGGCCAGGAACGTAGAGCTGAAACAAGCCCGCTGGGCGGAGTGCCAAGGCCGATAGAGATTCGAATCGGTCTGGTTACTGTGCCACCATATAATAGGGCGCGTCAAGCGTTTCCTTGTTGTAACCCATTCAAAAATATGATACTGGTGCGTGTAACACGCCAAAGGTGTATTGGTCCGACCAATTGCCAGCAGCCTCCGGGAGGCCCTCATGCGCTATCCTGTTCGATCTCTCCTAACTCTGGTGTGCCTGCTTTTCACGCTGTGCGCCCTCTCGCTCCCCGTACTCGCTGCAAGTTCCCGGGACGAAGTCATGAAGATTGATCGCGCCTTCACTGCCGCGTTCCACGATGCGGATCGCGCGGCGCTCGCAAAACTCCTGGATCCCGATTTCGCTGGCACGGACCGCAAGGGCATGACGATGACCAAGGTGGAATATCTCTCCGAGCTCTCTTCTCTCTCAACGGGGCACGACTCGGATGTGCAATTGATGGATGCCGGCACGGTGGTGTTGGTGCGCGGTTCCCATTTTCTTCCTTCGCAGGATGTGAACGTGCGCTTCGTCCGGGTATGGGTCAAGCGTCCCGCAGCCTGGCAACTGCTCATTTATCAGGAGACAAACAAGGCGGAAAAGAATCCGGAAAAGCGCGCGGGTTTTGGCGCTCCCAGCAACGGCGAGCCGGTGCATTGCGAAAATCCCTGCAAGACGATGCCGTTCAAGGCAGATACGCCCGATGAACAGGAAGTGGCAACGATGTGGCAGGCGGTGGAGCGGACAGTTTTAACGAACGACGTCGAAGCGTGGATTCCGAATTTTACCGACGATTTTCTTTTCGTAACGCCCGACGGTGGCACTCCTCTCAACAAAGCCGACCGCGTGGCCATGATCAAGGAACTTCGCCGGACCAACACGACACTGATCCCTGCGGAAGTATTGTCCATGAAGATCTGGGTGTTTGGAGACGCGGCGGTGATGCGCTCCGAGCACAAGCCGCGGCACGGGAAAATCCTGCACGTCACGCGCTTGTTTGAAAAACACGAAGGGCACTGGCAGATCGCGTTCGGCCAGCAAACCTGGGTGGAATAATTGTTTGCAGTGCGGCAGCCCGGCTGCCGCCTTCTCCGTTTCCGCGCATCCGAAAAACGATTGTGGGGGGCCGGCAAGAGGCGCTCAAAACCGCCTGCAAGTTTCGGGCTTTTCAAGCTTTGTGAACCACCGCTTCGATGCTGGTGCCGAGATCCTTGAGTATCACAACGGCGGCATTGCGCCCCGGCCCACCGGTCACCGAGCCGCCTGGATGCGTCGTCGCCCCCGTTTGATAGAGTCCTGGAATCGGCATACGGTGCTGCGCGTAGCCCGGCATCGGGCGCATCGCTCCCACCTGCGAAGGACCAGATCCGCCGGCGTGGCAACTCCCGTGCCAATTGTGCGGATTCATTCGCTCCAGATCGAGTGGGGTCTCCACCGTATGCGCCAGAATTTTGTCGTCGGTCAGGTTGGGAGAGAAGCGCCGCAGGAATTTCAGATTGGCCTGGGCCACTTGTTCCTTGATTACGTCCCAATGCGCAGGGCCTTCCTTTAGTTGATAGGGATGGTACGCCACGATTTTGATGGTGTGCATCCCGGCTGGTGCGCGGGTCGGGTCGGCAACGCTGCAGCAGATTACGTGAAGGGAAGGATCTTCGGTATTTGCATTGCCGCTGCGGTAGTCTACCGTCATCTGCATCGCGCGTTCCGGGCTGACCATCAGTCCGGAATGGACCGGCGAAAGTTCGCCGCCGTCCACTTTGTATTTGGGAGGTTCCGTAGTGGCGTAGTTCGCGGCGAACAGCGTCAGCCCGGCCTCCCAGGTTTTCACGCCATCCAGAAAGTCCTCGCCCCAAAGCTCAGCCGGCGCCATGTCGACAAGTTGCTTGATGTGGATGGTGGAAACCACCGCTTTATCCGCGCGGTACTTGCTGCCATCCGAGCATTCCACTCCCACGCAGCGTCCATTCTCGATGATCAGTGCGTTCACCCATTTGTTGACCAGAATCGTCCCCTGGTGGGCCTCGATCACGCGGGCCAAAGCCGCAGTCAACTCCCCCGATCCGCCCTTTGGCAAGGGGCGGCTCTCGCGTTGCTGGTGCAGTGGAATGTAGGCGGCGCGAGCGGTGGCCGGGTCCAGCACGGGTTGCAGCGAATACGGGCAACCCAGCATGAACGCGCGGCAGTGAGCGTCCTCGAAGGTCTCGGAAATGATTTCCCACGCGGACATCGCCAGGCGCCGCTGCCAGATCTTTCCCTGTGGATGTGCGGCGAGAAGTTCATTCAACGGTTTGCCGAAACCGACGGGCGAGAAGCTTATCTGCCCCAGAAGCGGGCTAACGGATTCATATTCCGCGATCATGCGGCGATACGCCTCGCCGTCTTTTTTTGAAAATTTGGCGAATTCCGCGCACGTACGGTCCAGGTCGCGCCATTGCGTGAGGTAAGAGCCGTCGGGAAACGGCATGTGAAACACTGGATCGGGATAGATGTACTCCAGACCGTATTCGCCGAGATTCAATTCATTGTTCCGCAGCAGGGGGTTGCCGTGGATTCCGTTGTGCGCCGAGGAGCACACATCATGGACGAATCCTTTCAACGTCAGGTGAGCGGATTTCACGCCGCCGCCCACGATCGGGCGTCCTTCCAACACCAGGCAGCGGTACCCCGCCTTCGCCAGGTATGCCGCCGTAATCAGGCTGTTGTGCCCCGCGCCCGCCACCACAAAATCAAATTGTTCTGGCATGCGTTCCCCCCATCAACTGCGGTAGTTTCACTGCGCGGCCAGATTTTTTTGTAACGTCGCTCCGTCCAATTCGCGTTCCCATCGCGACACCACCACGGTGGCCACGCCGTTCCCGATCATGTTTACCGTGGCACGGCACATGCTCATAAAGCGGTCGATTCCAAGAATGATCGCCATTCCGGCGACTGGGATGGACGGAATCACCATCAGCGTTCCCACCAACGCGATGAAGGAAGCCCCCTGCACGCCGCTCGCTCCCTTCGAGGTCAGCACGGCAACCGCGAGAATGGTCAGTTGTTGCATCAGTGTCAATTGCGTTCCGGTCGCCTGCGCCACAAACAGTGCCGCGAGGGTCATGTAAATTCCGGTGCCGTCCGTGTTGAATGTGTAGCCCGTGGGCACGATTAACCCGACCAGCGCCTTGGAACAGCCCAATTTTTCAAGCTTCTCCATCAGCGTCGGCATGGCCGGCTCCGAAGAACTTACCGCCAACACCAGCACAATTTCATCCTTGATGTACCGCAAAAATCGCAAAATCCCGAATCCGCACAGACGGCAGATGATTCCTAAAACGAGCAGAACAAAGAGCAGGGAAGTCAGATAGAAAATGGCGATCAGTTTTAGCAAAGGTCCCAGCGACGCCAGCCCGAACTTTCCCACGGTGAAGGCCATCGCGCCAAACGCTCCGAGCGGCGCAAGCTTCATCACTATGCGCACGACTCCAAAAACCGCATGTGTAAGCGCGTCGAACAGATCCACCAGCGGTTTGCAGCGCGGCCCAACCGCGGACAACGCAAAGCCGAAGAGGACCGAAATCAGCATCACTTGCAAAATGTCGCCCTTTGCGAAGGCATCCACCACCGAGGTGGGGATGATGTGCATGATGAAATCCGGAACATTTTGCGATTTCGCCGCGCCGGCGTATTCCGCTACGGCCTTGGCGTCGAGCGTGGCGGGATTGATGTTCATGCCTCCGCCGGGCTTGGTGACATTGCCAATGATAAATCCGATGAGCAGCGCAACTGTGGAGACCACTTCGAAATAGATCAGCGCTTTTCCGCCAACTCGCCCAACCTTTTTCATATCTTCCATGCCCGCAATGCCGGTCACCACGGTGCAGAAAATGATCAGCGTGATGATCATCGTGATCAGGCGGATGAATCCGTCGCCTAGCGGCTTCATCGCGATGGCTGCGGGGGGATGCAAATAGCCGAGGACAATCGCCGCGGCGACGGCAAACAAAACCTGGGCTGTGGGGTTTGCATACAGAGACCTGCTGTTTCCGCTGGGCTTGGTCATGGTTCGGGCCGGACGCACAAAGTGGCCGGCGCTCTGATCCCCTCTCCAGGAATAGCTTGCGAAAGCTTTATTTCAGCCACTTCTCCGGTTCGCGAATGGCCACGGCCAGTTCGCCCAGAAATTCGGCGGCGCGCGCTCCGTCCACCACCCGGTGATCGCTCGAAAGCGTCATGGTCAGCATCGGCCGGACGCCAATGTTGCCATCGACGGGAACCACGGCGTCTGCGATCGCGCCAACGGCGAGAATCGCGCATTGCGGCGGCGTGATGATCGCGGTGAACGCGTCAATCTTGTACATGCCCAGGTTGCTCAGCGTGAAGGTGCCGCCGGTGATGTCTGCGGGCCGCAGCCGGCCGCTGCGGGCACGCTGGGTCAGCTCGCGCCGCAGCGTGGAGAGAGTTGCCAGCGGCGTTCGGTTCGCATTGGGAATCACAGCGCTGACGACGCCGTCTTTCACGGCCATCGCGACACTGATGTTGATGTCTGCATTCAGCCGGATTCCGTCTCCGGTCCAACTTGCGTTCAACTTGGGGTGCTTCTCGAGCGACCTGGCAATCAAAGCGATCAGCACATCCGTGATCGTTGGCGAGGTTCCCGGCGCGCTGCCCACACTGAGTTTCTTTTGATATGTCTGCAATGCGCTTGCGTCGACGGATTGTTGCAGGAAAAAGTGGGGCACCGTGGTCCAGCTTTGCGTGGTGCGCTCGGCCATCAGGCGCGCCAATTGGCTGAGGGGCTCTGCCGCCGCTGGAGCCGCTGTCGCGCCACCAGAAGCCTTGGCGCTCGCCGCGGCTTGCACATCGTCGGAAGTGATCGTGCCGTCCGGGCCGGTGCCCCGAATCTGGCCAATATCCACGCCAAGTTCTTTCGCCAAACGCCGTGCCTTCGGAGAAATCTGAATAGCTACCGGCTCGGCCGAAGTTTTTGCCGCTGTTGGAGCCGCCGCTGCCGATGCAGCCGCGCTCGTGGCGCGCGCCCCGGGCGCCGCAGTGGCCGCCTTTGCCGGGGGTTGCTCACCGGGTGCCACTAGCCACGCGATTGTCTCCCCAACTGGAATCACCGCGCCGACTTGGGCGGTGATTCCCGCAAGGATTCCGTCACCCGGCGCTTCCACTTCGACGACCGCCTTGTCTGTTTCCACTTCCAGCAGCGGTTCGCCTTTTGTGACGCTCTCGCCTTCCTTTTTGCGCCAGGCGAGTAATTTACCGTTTTCCTGCGCCATTTCGAGCGCAGGCATCACCACACTGATAGCCATTGTTCTTTCCTAGGATGCAAATTTCAGTAAATCAATCGGTAGCCGCCACGCCTTCACGCTTTGCCCCGGCCACCAGCTCTTGAACCGCGACGCTTGGTGGCGCTTCGTTCTCGCGCGTCGTGGGCAACGGACCGTCCACGGTGAAGTAATGCGCGCCTGCGACCATGAGCTGGTCAGCGGGGAAGCGCGTGATTACTTCGTGACCCGTTTCGGTCACCACGATCTCTTCCTCGATGCGCGCCGCGCTCCAGCCGTCCTTTGAAGGCCAGAACGTCTCCAGCGCAAACACCATTCCCGGCTTGATCTCGTGCGAGTGCTCCAGCGAGACCATGCGGCTGATCACCGGCTTTTCCCAGATCGCCAGGCCGATGCCGTGCCCGAATTGCAGCGCGAAGGCCGCCTCTTCGTCCGGAAAGCCGAACTCTTGCGCCTTCGGCCATACGGAAGCGATTTCCGCCGTGGTGCGGCCAGGCCGCACCAGCTCGATCGCGGCATCCAGATAATCGCGGCAGCGCTTGTAAGCGTCGACCATCGCGTGCGATGCATAACCGATCGTGAAGCACCGGTAATAGCACGTGCGGTAGCCCATGTAGGAATGCAGGATGTCGTAGTAAACCGGATCGCCCGGGCGCAGTACGCGGTCGCTGAAGACGTGCGGGTGCGGGTTGCAGCGTTCGCCGGAAATCGCGTTCACCGCCTCCACGTATTCCGAGCCAAGGTCGTACAAGACCTTGCTGGCCAGGCCCACTGCCTGGTTTTCCGTGAAACCCGGCTTCATGGCGCGATAGAGTTCGTCGTACGCCGCGTCCACCATCATTGCCGAGTGTGTCAGCAGGGAAATTTCGTCCTGCGTTTTGATCACCCGTGCGTCGGACATCAATTGCTGCCCGTCGACGATCTTAATGCCTTCGCGTTGCAGCGCGAACAGAATTGGCGGCTCGACCACGTCGATGCCCAGAGGCTCGTTGAGCAAGCCCCTCTTCTCAAGTTCCACCTTGATTTTGCGCGCCACATTCTCCGCGCGCCCCATTTCCGGAGACATCGCGCCCCGGAGCAGGGGGATGCCGGCGCGGGAGCGCTCGCCAAGCCACGGGCAATTTTGCTGGTGGTGGCGGGCGGCTGAACCGAAGTCCCACAGAATCGGTTCGTCATTTTGCGGCAGCAGGCAAAAACGGCTGATCTTGTCCTGCGCCCATGTGCCGATGTGGGTTGCGGTGAGATACCGCACGTTGTTCATGTCGAAGCAGAGCAACGCGCCCATTTCAGACTTTGCGAGCAGTGCCTTCGCCTTCGCCAGCCGCTCGCGGCGCAGGCGGTCAAAATCGATGCGATTTTCCCAATCCACGGCCATCGGGCCGTATGTTTTGATTGCCACGATACGCCTCCTCAGGAAATACTGTTCAGGCTTTGCCGCACAGTTTGCGCGCCGCTTCGAAGACCGTCTGCTCGGTTGGCACGGTGACGTCTTCCAGCGGCGGCGAAAATGGAATTGGCACGTGCATCGCACCCATGCGCTTGACCGGTGCCTCGAGATTGAAGAATGCGCCTTCGGCGATTACGGAGGCAACTTCACCGGTCACGCCATAGCGGCCGTAGCCCTCGTCAATCACGATCGCGCGCGAGGTCTTCTTTGCGGATTCCACCAAGGTCTTCTCGTCCAGCGGCCACATCGTCCGTGGATCAATCACTTCCGCGCTTACGCCAATGCCCTCCAGGAGTTTCGCGGCGCCCAGGGCGACATCCACCATGCTGCTGGTGGCCACCAGCGTAATGTCTTCACCTTCGCGTTTAACGTCCGCCACGCCAAAGGGAATCGTGTAATCTTCGGCTGGCACGCGGCCTTTTTGCTTGTACATCATTTTGTCTTCGAAAAAGATCACCGGATTGTCGTCGCGGATCGCTGTTTTCAGCAGGCCCTTCGCATCATACGGCGTGGAAGGCATGGCGACCTTCAAACCCGGCACATGGCAAAGCCAGGCATGCAGGGACTGCGAATGTTGCGCCGCGGAACGGCGTGTCGCTCCCAGCGTGGTGCGCAACACCATCGGCACTTTCCATGTTCCCCCGGACATGTAGTGGACCTTCGCCGCCTGGTTCACCAGTTGGTCCATCGTCAGCGTCAGAAAATCGCCGAACATGATATCCACCACTGGCCGCAGGCCGGTCATTGCCGCGCCCACGCCCATTCCGGTGAAACCCTGTTCGGAAATCGGCGTGTCCAACACGCGTTCGGCTCCAAACTCCTCCACCAATCCGGACAGAACTTTGAATGGCGTGCCAGCTTCCGCAACGTCTTCTCCGAAGATGCACACGCGCGGATCGCGCCACATCTCTTCCGCAAGCGCTTCCCGGATGGCTTGGGCAAATGTTAGTTCCCGCTGGGCTGTTTCAGGCATAAACGTCCTGATCGACCTCCTCCACGGAGGGATACGGCGCGGCGATCGCAAACTCGACCGCTGCCTTCATCTCCTGCCGGACTTCGTCCTCGATTTTTTTTAGCGCGGCGGCATCGGTGATCTTCTGGCTCACCAGCCATTCGCCCATGTTCTTGATGGGATCCCGCTTTGTCTTCCACTCCTGCTCTTCCTGCTTGGAGCGGTAGTATTCTCGGTTGATATCGCCAACGTGGTGGCCCGTGTAGCGATACGTGTTGGCTACGAGGAAGGCGGGGCCTTCGCCACGCCGCGCGCGGCTGACGAGCCGGTTCGCGGCGGCGTAAACCGCGCGCACGTCCTGCCCGTCCACGCTCTCGGAATGCACGCCGAACGCCGTGCCGCGGGTCAGGATGTCGCCCGCCGTCGTCTCCGTGTAGTGCGTGTATTCGGTGTAGAAATTGTTTTCACAGACGTAGATCACCGGCAGCTTGAAAAGTGTCGCCAGATTCATCACTTCGTAGAGGACTCCCTGGCCGAGCGCGCCCTCGCCAAAAAAGCAAACCGACACATTATCCTGCTTCAATCGCTTCGCCGTAAGCGCGGCGCCTGTTGCAATTCCCGCACTGCCGCAAACAATGGCGTTAGCTCCGAGATTTCCCGTTGCCGGGTCCGCGATGTGCATCGAGCCGCCTTTGCCCCGACAATAGCCGGCTTCCTTCCCCAAAAGCTCCGCGAACATGCGGTCGGGCTCGGCTCCCTTGGCCAGGCAATGCCCGTGGCCGCGGTGCGTGCTGGTGATGTAGTCCGTCTTTTTCAGTGCCTCGCAGAGACCCACCGCGATGGCTTCCTCGCCGATATACAGGTGCGCAAGGCCTGGCATCAGCGCGCGCATATAAAGCTCGTTCACCTGTTCTTCGAAGAGGCGAATCCGTACCATCTGCCGGTACAGCCGGATTCCCAATTCTGGGGAAACTGCCGCTTCCGTCTTTATGGCTTCTTCGGCCGTTTTCATGGTTTTACCCCGGACATCTGTGCCAGTACGTCAAATACGACTGCGAAATCCTTTTCCACCAAGCCCATTCCGCGCGCCGCGGTCAGAAATTCGTTGGTCACTGCCGTCGTCGGCATGGGCACGTCGAGTTGCCGTCCCAATTCAAGCGCTAACAGCATGTCTTTTTGCATCATGTTTACGTTGAACCAGGCTTCATCGGGTTGCTTCAGCACGAATGGGCCGCGATATTGCACCATCGGCGAAGCGATCACGCTATGTGTCAGCACGTCCACCGCGACTTCCCGCTTGATGCCGCTCTTTTCGGCCAGCAGGACGCCCTCGCAAAAGGCGAGCATTTGCACCGCCAGGCTCAAGTTGGTGCCGATCTTCATCACCAGGGCGAGTCCGTTGTTTCCCACGTGCGTCACCTTCGGACCGATGTCGAGCAGCAGCGGCTTTACCTTCTCGAAAGTTTCCTTGCGGCCCCCCACCATCACGGAGAGCTTCCCCTCCTGCAGTGTGATCACGCTGCCCGAAACTGGCGCGTCCACCATGTCGCTGCCTTTTTCCCGGAGCTTTGCGGCAAAATCGCGGCTCACCGCCGGAGCCACCGTGCTGATGTCCACGAAGGTCTTGTTGGGCCCCGCAGCCACCAACATGCCATCCGGGCCGTTCATCACCGCCGCGAGCGCCGCCGAATTTGTGACCATGGAGAAGATCACGTCTGAGGCTTCGGCCACGGCTCGCGGTGAATCCGCCCACTTCATTCCCTTCTTCAGCAGCCATTCGGCTTTGGACCGCGTCCGGTTCCAGCCGGTGACGCCGTGCCCCTTGCTGAGCAGACGATTCACCATTTCGCTGCCCATCACACCCAGTCCGACGAATCCTAAATTAGCCACGAGCTCTCCTCTGCGATTGATTTCAACTGGTTTTTATTGACGTGCCGCCGGTTATTCGCTGGGCGCATTCCGCGAATCTTCGCGGACTTGCTTCAAATGCGCTTTCATTGCTTCCCGCGCACCCACCGGATCCCGGTGCTCGATCGCTTCCAGAATCCGCTTGTGATGATACTGGCCGCGCTCCGGGCCGCCTTCCACCTGGAAAATCCCCATGCGCTGTTCGCGCAGAAGTCCCACGATCGAATCAATCAACGAAAGTATGATCGGATTTCCGGCCGCTTCGGCGAGCGCAAGATGAAAATCGAGATCCGCTTCGATGTACGCGTCGGGATCACGCCGCGCCGCATCCATCACGGCCACTTGCTCGCGCATCGCCGCCAGATCCTCGCCGTCCGCGCGAGTCGTCGCCAGCGCGGCGATTTCCGGCTCCAGTATCTCGCGCACCTCGGCCAGCGATGCAAATCCCTCATTTCCGGAACGCAGCAACCTGTCAAAAGACTGCCGCATGGTGTAGGAACTTCCGTCGGTGATAAATGTTCCGCGTCCGGGATACGCCTCCACAAGACCTTTTTCCCGCAAGGTTTTCACCGCTTCGCGCACTGCCGTACGACTCACACCAAACTGCTCGGCAAGTTCACGTTCCGGTGGCAATTGGTCCCCCGGTTTTAAAGCTCCCTTGTGGATGGATTCCTCGACCTGCTGGACGATCTGCTCATAAAGGCGAGAAGAGCGAACGATCTTATACATCTGCACCTCCGAGGCCACACCGAGTTCATCGACGCATTGATCTGGGCGCTAAGGAAGGGGACACTCAGGCGGTAGACGCGGCAGACCGAGATATGGTCGAGTTGTCAGACCACATTACCACGCTCCATCACCCTTTGCAAGTCTTTCTTATCCCTATTCTACCCAGACTGTCTTCATATTCGTGAATTCCCTGATTCCCACCGCACCTAGTTCCCGCCCATGTCCGGACCATTTCACCCCACCAAACGGGATGCGTGGGTCGGAAGCCACCATGCGGTTAATGAAGACCATGCCCGCTTCCAATTCCTGAATGAATTTCTGCTGTTCGGCAGGATCGTTGGTCCAGGCGCTGGCGCCTAGTCCAAACCGACTGTCGTTCGCGATGCGGATGGCATCGTCGATATCTTTCGCACGGAAGACGCTGGCTACCGGGCCGAACATTTCTTCCTTGTAGGCGGGCGAATCCTGCGGGATGTTGACCAGCACCGTGGGGGCATAGAAGTTCCCCGGCCGCTGCAGGGCTTTTCCGCCGGTCAAAATTTTTGCGCCCAACTCTACGGATCTTTGCACGTCGCGCTCCAGATCCTTCACTCCATCCGCCGTCGAAAGCGGGCCCAGCTCCGTGCTCTCGTCAAAGGGATCTCCCACGCGCAGCTCCGCCATCTTCCGGGCGAACAAGCCTTCAAACTTGTCGGCGATGCTTTCCGCAACGATGAAACGCTTCGCGGCGATGCAGGATTGCCCGTTATTGAAAATGCGCGCCTTCACCGCCGTGCTCGTGGCCGTCTCCAGGTTGGCGCTGGGCATGACAATAAAGGGATCGCTTCCACCAAGCTCCAGCACGACCTTCTTGATTCTTTTTGCAGCGCCAATGCCCACTTCAATCCCTGCTTGCTCGCTGCCCGTCAGCGTTGCGGCCATCACGCGGTGGTCGGCCAGGATGCGGTCCACTTCTTTCGAGCCGACGAGCAGCGTCTGAAACGCGCCATCGGGGAACCCCGCTCTCAGAAGTAATTCCTCAATCGAAAGCGCGCTCTGCGGAACAATCGAAGCGTGCTTCAGCAAGCCAACGTTTCCCGCCATCAGCGCCGGTGCGGCAAATCGCAACACCTGCCAGAACGGGAAATTCCAGGGCATCACGGCGAGGATTGGTCCCAGCGGCTGGTAGTGGATGTAGCTCTTCTTTGCTCCCGTCTCCACGATCTCATCGGCCAGGAAGCGCTCCGCGTTCTCCGCGTAATACCGGCAAACCCATGCGCACTTCGCCGCTTCGTCCACGGCTGAGCGCAGCGTTTTGCCCGTCTCCGTGGTCATCACTTTTGCAAACGCTTCTTTTTCATTCTCGAGGATCGAAGCGGCTTTCAGCATCCATTGGGCGCGCTGGGAAAACGGAGTCTTGCGGTAAGTATGGAAAGTGTCGATGGCTTTCTGCAGCTTGATTTCGATCTGCGCGCTGCTTAATGGCTCAAAAGTTTTAACGACTTGTCCTGTCGTCGGATTTACAGTGGCAATCGCCATGGTTGGCCTCACTCATTTTCCCAGCCCAGGCAAATGGGTTCGCTTGGGATCGCAAGCAAAAGGGGAATTGGTCTGACCAATATACCCCATGGTGACGTTCTCAGACAAGCTAAGCATTGAAATATCTGATTTATAGAATTTAGTCGTTGACAGTCCTCCGCGCCAAGTGGTACAGGGGTCCTACCTTTTTACGTTTGGGCTTTGAGCTTTGCCCCATTTGGCGCTGTTCTCTTCCTGCGCACAGGGCTGAGCTCAATTACTGAGGAGTCTGCCACAGGAAGTCGTGCTTCCCCGGGCCCAACCCAAGGAGCCATGCATGAAACGCAAGAAATCATCTCGTACGCCGCACTCATCGAACGACCTGTCAAAAGTGCTCAAAGCAAAGACTCCCCACCCCACGCGCCGCGACTTCCTCCGAACCGCCGCCGGCGCGGGGTTGGCCTTGGCCGCTTCCCCATTGTCCGCTCTGGCAGACCATCATGGCCATCCCAGCCCGAACAGCATTTCTTATCTCGATCGCCGAATGTATATCCGGAATATGGAAGTCCTGGCACATTTCGCGCCGGGCCAGCCGCGCCACGGGAAAATGCAGATGATGTCCGTTGGCAATCGCCGCTATATCTTCCAGCAGGGCGACGTGGTTGATGTGAGCGACGTGCGCAAGCCCACCATGTTCAATAAAGGCGGCTTCGACGGCTATCAGGTCCAGGTGGCTTACAACAAGAATCTGAAAAAGTGGATTCTGGTCACTGGGGCGCAAACTCCCATCACCGATTCCACTCCCGAAGCGCCGATGGGCAAATATGATGACCCGCACCTCGACGACAAGCGGAAGAACTACAAAGGGCTGCGCGGAATTCGAGTCTATGATGCCACCAATCCCTCCAACATCGTGAAGCTTTCCGAATTCAGTACTGGCGCCACCGGCCAAGGTACTCACCGCAATTACTACGACGGCGGCAAATACGCCTATCTCGACACCGCGCCCGACGAAAGCTTCATTCACCAGCCTTCGTATTTCCGCGAACTCGTCAACGGCAACATGATCGTAGATATGTCCGATCCCACGAACGTCAAAGAAGTCTCGATGTGGTGGGTACCCGGATCGCGCAAGGGCGAAGAAGCGGAATATAACAAGTGGGTTTGGTCGAAGCTTGTGCCGCCCAAAGTTGTTGCCGACCAGACGCCGTTTGCCGGGCTGCATGGTCCTGTCTACGTTCCCAAGAAACTCGAAGACGGCGGGAATCGCGGTTACGGCGCCTTTGGGTGCAACGGCTTCCGCATTCTCGATCTTTCCGACCCGGAGCACCAGAAAGAGATCGGAAAGTTTGAACCGCCACCGCAATACGCCGGCATGGGCATTGCGTTCCACACCATTTATTGCGGCATCCTCGAACGCGGCTTCGTCCTGACCAACGGGGAGACAACGAACTCCGACTGCAACCAAATTTATTTGCCGAATTGGGTGGTCGACATCCGCGACGAGACCAATCCCGTCCCCGTCGCGCAACTTCCGCGCCCTGTTCCGCCGCCCGAAGCGCCTTACCGCGATTTCTGCTTCAAGCGCGGACGTTTTGGCGCTCACAATCCTCCTCATCTGAAAGCTCCGGGAAAGCCGCGTCAGGAGTTCATCGCCTACAGCTATTTCATTGCCGGATTGCGCTGCTATGATATCGGCGATCTTTACCGGCCCGAGGAAGTGGCGTACTTCATTCCCCCACAGGGCGGCGATCTGAAAAAATTCGGCAGCTACGACCGTACCGTGGATAACGTCCTCGTCGAATGGGATCGCAACGTGATCTGGGCGGCCACCGATACTGGGCTGTATGCTTTGAGCTGCCCGAACCTTGGCAAGCCCAGTCTGGACCCCATGCCCGTAACTGAGTGGTCGCTCGATAAGCTCAACGAAGGCGCACCATGATTCTTTCTCGACAGGAGAAACCAATGAAACGCATCGCTCCCGCTGCACTCGTGCTGCTATTGTGCGCGATTCTGCTTTCGGCGATTTGCCAGGCGCAGCCCGCGCCGAAGCGGCAAATTCACGTGCTCACGCTGCTTGGCAGGCCGTTGCAATTTGTCATCGCCGACCAGCAGGGACTCTTCGCCAAGTACGGGCTCGAAGTCATTAACGACAACAAGAAAAATTCCGAAGAGTTGCGCAGCGATCTGGCGGGGGGGAAGGGTGACCTCGCGTACCTTGCTGTCGACAACGATGTAGCCATGGTCGAACTCGCCCACCAGGACGTGGTCATCGTCATGGGCGGCGAAGGCTCGCAAAATGAGCTTATCGTTCAGCCCGTCGTCAAGTCCTTCGCGGATCTCCGTGGAAAGACCCTCATCGTCGATGCGGTAAACACCGCGTACGCTCTGCAGATGAAAAAAATCATGCTGCTTCAGGGCATGGCTGCCGACAAAGATTACCAGATGAAAGCCTACGGGGCCACGCCGATGCGCCTGGTGGCCATGCGGGAAAACAAAGACTTCGCCGGCTCAATGCTGGGACCGCCGACTTCCCTGGTCGCCAAGCATGAAGGCTTCGCTAGCCTCGGCTCGGTGCAAAAGCTGATCGGCCCCTACCAGGCTGCGGGATTCTTCACGCAACGCGCCTGGGCCAAGGAGCATCGCGAGGTCCTGATTTCGTTCCTCACGGCGTGCATTGAGGCGCAGCGCTGGTTGATGAACCCCGCAAACAAGGCGCAGGTCGTTGAACTCCTCACCAAGCAATTCCACCTTGCGCCGGAAATTGCTGCTGAAGACTACGAAATGAGCGTCAATGAGCCGGGAGGATTCGCCAAGGACGCAGCCTTCGACATCGCAGGTTTCAAAAACGTGCTGAAACTTCGCGCAGAAGTGGAAGGTTCCTGGGGCGGCCATCCACCTTCGCCGGATAAATATTACGATCCCTCCTACTATGATGCCGCCCTTGTCAAAGCAAAATGAGCCGTCAAAGGAGACCTGTTTTGCGTGAATTTCTATTCGGTTTGTTTGCAGCAATTTTTCTGGCTTCGCTGGTGCCTCCCTCTAACGCTCAGCCGCAACAAGAGCGCACCTTGGACGAAATCAAGGCCGAGGCGATCAAGCGCGCCGAAAATGGCATGTACCCGCTCATCGGGCTCGATTCGGCGGACGTGCGCGAAGCCTTTTCGCACATCGATACCATGGACAACGACAAATGGGCCGCCGCGTTCAGCGCCGTTGCCGATCGTTACATGAATGAGGGCAATTCGCTGCTTGCCAGCGATCCCAGGAAGGCCGACGCGGATTTTATTCGCGCCTGGCGCCTCTATTCCTTTGGGCGCTGGCCGGTCCCCGCTTCGCCCGGCAAGCAGCGCGCCTACACCAAGGCGCTGGAGGCGTTTCTGGCGCACGCGAAGATGATGGATCCCCCGCTCGAGGTGGTGCGCATTCCCTTCGAAGGTTCGGAGATCGTCGGCTACATGCGTTTGCCGAAAAACGAGAAAGGCCCCGTTCCCGTGGTGATTGCCATCAGCGGGCTCGACAGCCGCAAGGAAGACCTCTCTGTAAATTTCGGCGTGGTTCTGAATTCCGGCATCGGATTCATTGGCATCGATTCCCCCGGCACAGGCCAGGCGCCAATCAAGGCTGGCGTCAATGCCGAACGCATGTTTTCCAAAGTGATCGATTACCTGGAGTCGCGGCCGGAAGTGGATAAAACGCGCATCGGCGTCGACGGCCAGAGCTTTGGCGCGTATTGGGCTACGAAACTCGCCATCGTTGAGCACGCGCGCCTAAAGGCAGTCGTCGCGCAATCCCCTCCGGTCGACGCCACCTTTCAGAAGGATTTCGTTCTCCAGAAAACGCTCGGCAATCGCGAATATCTATTCGGCCTTGGCCCGGCGCTCATGTCGATTTTTGAAGGCGCGAACAAAGTCGAGGACCTGGGAGAAATTCTCCCGAAGCTTTCCCTCGTCAATCAGCATCTATTGGGCAAGCCGACCACATCCATGCTCATTATCGCCGGTGCCCTGGACACACAAGTGCCAGTTTCTGACGCGTATCTCCTGCTGAGCAACGGAGACGTTCCAAAAGAGGCGTGGATCAATCCGCAGGGCGGGCATCTGGGACGTCAGGTGAAGATCTGGCCGGATCCGGTAATATTCCGGAAAGTGCTGGTGCCCTGGCTGGTCCGCAATCTCGAAATGCCTTCGGGCAACTAAGCGTTCGCCTCGGGTGGCGTTTGCAATTTTTCCGTCCGCGCTGCCTTGGCATCACGCCGAATCCGGCGTGCCATTTTCCGTTCGCGACTCCATCACGCGCCGCATGTTGACCACGTCTAATTCGCCTTGCCAGCGGCTCACGACCAGTGTTGCCACGCCGTTGCCCACAACATTGGTCAGCGCGCGGCATTCACTCATGAACTTTTCGATTCCGACCAGCAACGCCAGTGACTGGACGGGAATCGAGGGCACAGCTGCAAGAATGGCCGCCAGCGTCACAAAGCCCGTTCCGGTTACGCCGGATCCCCCCTTGGATGCTACCAGTGCAAAGAGCAGAATGCCGGCGATCTGTCCCATCGAGAGATGCGTGTTGGTGGCTTGCGCCAGAAAAATGGCGGAGAGTGTCAGATAAATATTCGTGCCGTCCGTATTGAAGACATAGCCAGTCGGGAAAACCAGGCCCACTATGGTTCGCGGCGCGCCCAATGCCTCCAGCTTGCGCATCATATCCGGCAGCACGGTTTCCGAAGAGCTGGTTCCCAGCACAATCAACAATTCGTCTTTGATATACGCCAGGAAGCGAAAAATCGAAAACCCTGCAAAATGCGCGATGGTCCCCAGCACCGCCACCACGAACAAGAAGCTCGAAAGGTAAAACGTGCCCATTAGCTTCAACAGGTTCGTCAGCGAAGCGACGCCGTAGCTCCCCACTGTGAACGCCATCCCGCCCAAGGCGCCGAGAGGCGCGGCGCGGACCACGATCCGCACGATACCGAACACCACTTTGTTCGCGATCTCAATGCCCTTCAGCGCGCGCAGGCCCACTTCGCCCATATTGGCGATCGCGAACCCCGTCAGGATCGAAATCAGCAGGACTTGCGGCACTTCTCCTTCAGCAAGTGCCCCGATATATGTTTTCGGAAGGAAACCCACAAGAAAGGGAATGAATCCCGATTCCTTGGCGCGTGTAGCAAATGCCGAAGCCGCCTTCGGGTCCAGGGTCGCCGGGTCAATATTGAGGCCGTAGCCGGGGTGAAACGCGACGGCGACCAAAATACCAATGATCAGGGCCAGCGTGGAGACGATTTCGAAATAGACAAGCGTTTTTACGCCGATCGTGCCCACCTTTTTCAGGTCGCTCATCGACGCGATCCCTTGCACGATCACGCAGAAGATCACCGGAGCGATCATCATGCGGATGAGCGCTACGAAGGAATCCCCGAGCGGTTTCAGCGCCATACCCGTTTTCGGAAACAAGGCGCCGATGACGCACCCTACCACCACGGCAATCAGCACCTGGATATAAAGCACGCTGTACCAGGGCCTGGCTTTTCGATTCGACGCGACGTTGCCCACTCGATGGTCTCCGCGCTGCAAATTCTGTTGCACAGCCACTCCGGGCTGCCCGTACGATCCCCTGAGTTAAGTCCCGCACCGGCAACACAGCCTGCGCCATAACCCGTGGTTGTGTCCCGAACCCGGCTTCAATTCACCACGTCCAGGGGTGCTTCCGTTCCTGAAAAAAATCGGTCGACGTTCCTCCACGCGGAGCGGCAGAGAAATGCCGTTGATTGCCGTGTCACGCCGGCAATATGCGGCGTAAAAAGAATCCGGAGTCCGGCTTCACCCTGCAACATAAACAGCGGGTGGTCCGTCGCCGGCGGCTCCGTGGAATAAACGTCAACGGCCACTCCACCCAGTTTTCCGTCCTGCAACGCCTGCACCAGCGCCGCTTCATCGACGATGCCGCCACGCGAAGCCTGTACGAGCACGGCGCCGGGTTTCATCAGGGAAAATTCACGCCCGCCGATCAAGCCGGTCGTCTGCGGCAATAATGGCACGTGCAGCGTAACTACGTCGGATACGCGCAGAAGTTCATCCAGTGAGCATGCTTTCGCGCCAAGCGCCTCCGCGGCTTTCGGATCCCGCGGCGCCGGATCATAAAAAAGAATGGAGCACCCGCGCTTGTGAAACGCGCTGGCCACTGCGACGCCGATCACGCCGAAACCGACAATCCCCACGGTCAAGCCATCCAGGCCCAGCAGGCTGTCTGCGATCATGCGCGCGCGAAAATCACGATAATTGCCCCGGCGAATTTCCGCATCGGCCCACGCAAAACGCCGCAATAGCACGCTGGCGGTGGTCACGGCGTATTCCGCAACGGCTTCATTGCTCCCGCCGGGAACGTTGGCCACGGCGATGCTGCGTTGTTTCAGGAAGGGCAGATCCAGGCGATCCAGCCCGGCGCCGGTGACCTGCACGAACTTCACCGTACTCTTCTCGAATAGGCTTGCCGGCAGCTTCGGGCCAACGGCCGGAATCACCAGCGCTCGCGCTTCTCTCATCAACGCCGGAACATCGGGATCATTCCATGCGCGGTAAACAACGTCGAGATGCGCTGGCGGCATGGCGCCGACACGCTGAAAATCCGCTTCGGGTCTCAGGCAAAGGACGTCACAGCTCATGATCGATTCGAGGGCCCCCTGGAAACGCCGGGTTCCTGCGTGCCTGCGGTGATATCCGGCACGGGAAAGAAACAGAGAAGCAAGAGCGGCTCTTTGCCCGTGTTGCGCGTGACATGTTTTTCGCCCGCAGGCATCAGAAGCGTGTCTCCCGCCTTCAGCGAAAATTCGCCGCTATCCGCATACGTCCTGCCTTCTCCGGAAAGGACGAAGATACACTCCTCAAATTCATTGTGTTGATGCGCGGCGCGCGGAGGATCGCCGGGCTGCGGCACGGGGATTTCCGCCAGCCGCAGCGTCACATTGCGCGAGCCAAGGGCCCCAGAGACGATTTCCAGCGCCTTACGCCCGGGAAGCCCGAGTTGCTTCGCCTCCGATTGTCGGAATACCTGGGCCATCAGCATCCCTTGTCCAAAGTGCGGACTTCCGCCACGCCGCCCTGGATGCGGTCGAGTTCCCGGAAGATTTCTTTTGCCTTTGCCGCGATGGAATCAGCCACCTCAGCGACCATCTTCCGCCCTTTTTCCGCCGTTGCATGTTGCGGGCTGCCGTACCAGCCCGTTGGGGCAATCGAGCGGACATCCGTCAGCACCGGCTGATAGATGCGCGTGCGCCGCAAGGCGTCAACCCGCTTGCCATGGGTGTGGTCAGAGGAGTAATCGATGCGGTCGAGATGCACAAGGTCCGGCCGATATGCCAAAACCGCCAGTGCCTCGATTTCGCCGCCATGCGTCAGGCCCCCACACTCCTTGCCGAAGTGCTCCTCGGCCACGTAACAAGCCTGCACGGTGAGCACGGTCATGCCATGCTCGCGATGCAGCCGGTCCGCCGCAACACCCAGCGCCGGAATATTCATCTCGTGCCAGTTCAAAATCAGCAGGTATTTGGCGCCGTGCTTTGCCATCGAGCCGCAGGTTTCCATCACCAGCCGGATATAGGTGTCTGGCGTGAGCGTAATCGTGCCTTCAAACGGCATGTGCAGTGGGGTGACACCCAGCGGTCCGCCAGGCAGGACCAGCCCATCCATGCGCTCGGCCACCGCGTGGCCAATTATATTGGACGCGTAAATGTCCGTTCCCGTCGGCAGATGCGGGCCATGCTGCTCCACGCTGCCCTGCGGCAATATCACCAGCGGGTGTTTTTTCAATTGCGCCGCGATTTCCGGTTGTGTGAGGTCGATAAAGTATCGGCTGGTCAGCATGGGTTTCCCGTCAGGCTCCCAACTTGGTCTTCACTTCTTGCATGACGTCGGCGATGCGGATGCGCTGTCCATTTTTGTCGATGGATTTCAGCGCGGCATACACCATGGCCACCGCGACGTTGCCGTTGTTCGCGCTCAGCTCATTCGATTTTCCGGTCCGGCAGCTCTCCGCGAACATTTCCAGCTCCGCGCGGAACATGTCGCTCTCCGGCACCCGCAGTTCCTCGCGCTTCGCGTAGCCATCCTTGCCGCGCTGGATGTACAGCATCGAACTTTTGTGCAATTGGTCCGGCGTGTCCCAGGTGTCAAAGTCGATTTCGAAGTGCATCAACCCGGTGGAGCCGAACACGCGCACGGCAAACACGCCGGGCGATGTCCAGCAGGATCCGACGTATCCCACCTTGTCGTCGGCGAACTTCACCAGCGTCATGGACTGGTCGTCCACCTCTGCCCCCACCGGCGACAGCTTGGAGGCCATCGAGCTGGCCTCGACAACTTCGCCTCCGAGGTAGTGCAGAACGTCGAACATGTGAATGGCGAGTTGCGACAGCGGGCCGCCCGGCGCGCGATCCTTGTACCAGCGCCAGGTTTTCGGCGTCAGCTCGAGCGCGCGATTGTTGGAAAAATTTGCTTCAATAAACGCCACGCGGCCTAGTTCGCCCTTGTCAATGGCCTCGCGGATTTTCCGAATTCCGCCCATCAATCGCGCGCTGTGCCCGACGGTCACGGTAATGCCATACCTCTTCTCGAGGTCGGCAATCTGCAACCCTTCGGCGAGCGAGCTGGCGATGGGCTTTTCCGTGTAGACGTGCTTTTTCGCCTTGGCCACGAGTTCAGCCATCGGCAGATGCTGCTCATTCGGCACCGTCAAAATCACACCTTCGATCGACGAATCGGATAAAATTGCTTCCATGCTCGGAGCCGAAGGCACGCCCATCTCCGTCTGGAAAGCCTCGCGTTTTTCCACGGATCGGCTGAAGCCGGCGACGATTTTCAGTTTGTCGGATTTGGAGATGGCGCGCGTGAGAACTTTAGCCCAGCGGCCGAGACCAACAATAGCTACCTTAACAGGAGAAGGAGTCACGGTAACCTCGAATTAGAGTGGGCGGGAATAAGAGAATAAAGTTGCATGAATGGCCCACCCATAGTACCGTATTACGAGAATATGAGACAGTCAAGCCCTCATTCAGGTCCTTCCCTCATTGGCGCCATCCCCAAGGCCGCCGCTCCCCTCCGGCGCCAGGTGCTTCAGGAGTTGCGCCAGTCCATCATTTCCGGCCGGCTGAATCCCGGCGAGCGCCTTGTCGAGCGCGAATTGATCTCCATGATGGGTGTTTCCCGCACCGTGATCCGCGAAGCTTTGCGGCAGCTTGAGTCCGAAGGACTGGTGGCCATTATTCCGAACAAGGGGCCGGTCGTGCGCGCGTTGA
Source organism: Acidobacteriota bacterium (assembly GCA_021324935.1). Taxonomy (GTDB): domain Bacteria; phylum Acidobacteriota; class Terriglobia; order Acidiferrales; family UBA7541; genus Acidiferrum. The sequence continues at coordinate 55,321 of JAJPIE010000029.1, read as the reverse complement.
CCCTGGAAGAAGCACAGGATCTCTATGCAATTCGCGCCGTTTTGGAGGGGCTGGCGGCGCGTCTCTTCACCCAGCATGCCGGCGATATGCAGGTGGACCAACTCGATGAAGCTCTGCGTGGCGTTGCCGATGCCTATGAAACCGGCGATCCCGAACGCATCTTGGAAATGAAGAACACTTTTTACGACGTGCTCTTCGCCGGCGCGCGCAGTCAGACTCTGTCGTCCATGATTGCCATGTTGCATGGCCGCATCCGGCGTTGGCGGGCTATAGGATTGTCGCATCCGCAGCGTTCCTTCGAGCGGCAACAGGAGAGCATCCGGAATCTTCGCGTGATGTTGCGCGCAGTGCGTGCGCGCGACGCAAAGCTGGCCGAACAGGCCATCCGCGAAGACGTGCAGAAAGCGGCGGCGGAAGTCAACCGTCTGCTGGTGAAGGAATCTCCACAGTAGTTTGCAAGCGCTTTAGTAAATCCACGAAAGAGAAGGGGCAATGATCACGCATTTTATTGTGCACGACAAAGCCGACACCGTCGGCGTCATGGTTGTGGAAGACGTGCCAGCCGGCGCGGACTTGAACGGCTGGATCATGGAGACGGATGAAACTATCTCCCTCAAATCCCTCGACCCGGTGCCGCTGGGCCACAAAATCGCCCTCAACGACATTCGTCCCGGCGACACCATCCTCAAATACGGCCACGATGTGGGCCGCGCCATCGCGGAAATCGGCAAGGGGCATCACGTGCATGTCCACAACATGAAAACGAAAAGGTGGTGAGCGATGGGACGCTACGATTTTTACGGATACAAGCGGGAGAACGGAAGAATTGGCATTCGCAATCACGTGGTGATTCTGCCTTTGGATGACTTGTCCAATGCGGCTTGCGAAGCCGTGGCCAACAACATCAAGGGCACGCTCGCATTGCCGCACGCCTACGGGCGCCTGCAGTTCGGCGAGGACCTGGAGTTGCACTTTCGCACGTTGATCGGCACGGGGTGCAACCCCAACGTTGCCGCTTGTGTGGTGATCGGCATCGAACCCGGCTGGACCAGCCGCATCGTGGACGGGATCGCCAAAACCGGAAAGCCGGTGGCGGGTTTTTCGATCGAGGGCAACGGCGACATCACCACGATTGCCAACGCTTCGCGCAAGGCGCGCGAGTTCGTTCAGTGGGCCACCGAGAAGCAGCGCGAACTTTGCTCCATTAAGGATTTGTTTGTTTCCACCAAATGCGGCGAGAGCGACACCACCTCGGGACTCGGCTCTTGCCCTACCGTTGGAAACCTGATCGATAAGCTCGATCCGCTCGGTGCAACCACTTGCTTCGGCGAGACCTCGGAACTCACCGGCGCGGAAATGGTCTGTGCCAGCCGCGCGGCCACGAAAGAAGTGGGCGAGAAGTTCCTCCAGGTCTTCCGCGCGTATCAGGACGTGATCGAGCGCCACAAGACCAGCGATCTTTCTGAATCGCAGCCCACCAAAGGAAACATTGCGGGCGGTTTAACCACCATCGAAGAAAAAGCCTTCGGCAATTTCCAGAAAATCGGCAAGAAGACGAAATTCATCGACGTTCTGAAACCAGCGGAACCGCCAGCCAAGGGCCCAGGCCTCTATTACATGGATACTTCCTCGGCTGCGGCGGAGTGCGTGACCTTGCAGGCCGCGGCCGGCTTCGTCGTTCACCTGTTTCCCACGGGGCAAGGCAACGTCATCGGCAATCCGATCGAGCCAGTGATCAAGCTGACCGCCAACCCGAAAACGGCGCGCACCATGAGCGAGCACATTGATCTCGATGTCTCCGGTCTCTTGCGGCGCGAGATGACTCTCGATGAGGCGGGCGACCGCCTGATCGACATCACGCTGCGTACCTGTAATGGCCGGCTCACTTGCGCGGAAGCTCTGGGGCATCGAGAGTTCGTGATGACCAAGCTTTACCAAAGCGCGTAGGCGACTCGCGAGTTCACTACTTCTCCATGGGGCGGAGCCTTTTCCGCCCCCTTTATTTTGCAATTTGGTGGTTTTAGCCGATGCGTGTGTTGAAACTGAAGAGCATCTGCCAGCGTCCATCGCGCAGCGCCCACATCCTTGAATTGAAATAGTCGTTGCTGCCGCGCCGCTGTTCCCTCGCAATCATCAGTACAGTTTCCCCAAGATCGTACATGTCCGCGGAGGCCAATTCCGGCGGGGCGTTATGTTTGCCGGACGCCTTTTGCTTCTCAATTTGCGCGAGTCGATCCGCTTTTGTATACGGCCGTTCATGAAATGTATCCGTCGCCGTGAATTCATCCGCGATCAGCGGTGCATACGCCGACACGTCGTTTTCCGCCATGGCCTTCATGACGCCCTGCCAGGAAGCGATGGCGGCTTTTTCCGAAGCCGTCGCCGGCGAAAAGGGGATTTCCTTGCACGGATTTACGCATTCGCCCAAAAGCGGGCTGTTGGCCGGTTCCGACTTTTCCACCTGCTGGACTTCCTGATAGAGAAGCAGTTTCCAGCCTTGCGGCGATTTCGACCACACTCGCAGAACGTTCATTTTGCCCTGGTTGGCGAATAGAACCGCGGAATCGCCATAGATCCGAGCACTGGGTTTCACATCGGCGTTTGCGATCATCGGAAAGGTTTTCAGGGCATCGGCGCGGGTGAACCGCCTGCCCGCGGAATCGATCCATGCAAGATTGGGCGAAAGCAGCGCTTCCGCGGCGGCCTCTTGCTTCTGTTGGAACGCTTCAATCAGTGTGCGATCGGTTTGCAGCAAAATGTCGGCGCCGCTTGCCGCCGCAGTCCCGGCGAACGCGAGGCAGAAGGCCAGCAAGAGCAATGTCGGCGCGCCGACTTTTACGCAAATTTTGAGATTGTGATAACTAGAGTGCAACATATTGAGAATGTTTCTCGCGGAACATTGGCAAATCGTTCGAACGGCGGAGTCTATTCGAAAGTTTTGCCAGATTGAAACTACTTCGCCTCTCCCGCTTGAATGGTTGTCTGATAGCTGATGGACATCACCCACTTGCCGTCGCGCTTGATCCACAAACGGCTCACGTGCACCGGTTTGCCGGTGTGCGGCTGGTGCAGACAAGTCATAATCACCGCATCGCCAAAGTCGAACATCTTCGCGGAAACCAGCGGAGACGGCGCGGAGCCGACGCCGCTTTGCTTCTGCTTATTCAGCGTTTCCATGCGGCCGGCTTTGGAAATCGGGTGGTCGCTGTTTGAACTGATCTGCACGAATTCGTCGGCAATATGCGGGGCCCAATTTTCCGCCTCGTGGTGTGTTACCGCCGTTTCCAATGCTTGCCAGGAGGCGATGATCGCGGCTTCGTCCGCGTTTGCAGGCTGGAAGGGCACGCTCTTGCAGGGATTTTCGCATTCAGCCACACCCGTGCCCTTCACGTTCGATGGCTCGTCGAGCTGTTTCACCTCATGATAGACAAGCAATCTCCAGCCTCCGGGCCGCTGCACCCACAACCGCAGGACATGCATTTTGCCCTTGCTGGCTGAGACGGCGCCGACCTGGCCATAGGTGCGTTCCGCGACGTCAATGCCACTTTCGTCGCCGAGCGTCGGTTTGGGAACGGCCTGCAATACTTCCGCGGCGGTCAGCGTTTTTCCTTCCGCGTCGGTCCACGTAAAGTCATCGTCCAGGTATTTATGCAGCAGCGAGGCATTCGCCAGCGCCGCGGCTTGCACAAATTTCCGGTCGGCCTGCAGAACGGCGGAATCACTTTCCGCGGCGTTCGCTTTTCTTGCCGCAAACGGGATTAACAAACACACACAAACGATTGCAACAGCTAGAGACTTTCTGGTCCGGGCACGCATCACGCATAAGTCCTTTCCATCGCAGATTTAATTTGCCTTGCCGTACGACCGCGAAAAAAGAAGGGGCCGGAACAAGTCCGGCCCCGGGAAAGCTCAGACTTCAAGCGTGAATTAGAACAGGAACTTCAAGCCGAGCTGGATGGCCCGCATGCCGCCGGAGCCCAGCACCGGGTTGACCGCCGCGACGTCCGGCGTGGCGCAGCCGCAGCCAAACGGACCGACGGAAGGATCGGCCGTGGCGCCGGCGCCGAAGCCGCTCGTGCCGCCCCACGGGTTCGCAAAGTTCGGGTGGTTGGTGATGTTGAAGAATTCGGCGCGGAATTGCACCGTCAGCCTCTCATAGAATTTCCAGTTTTTGGAAACCGAGAGGTCCAAGTTGTGGAAGCCGGTATCGCGGAAGATGTTACGGCCGGAATTGCCAAACGTTCCAACTGCCGGTGGTAGCAGGAACGACTTTCCATTGCGACTGACGTAGCAACCGCCAGTGCCCGCGGCAATGGCGGTGTTCAGGGAGTAGAGCATGCCAGGAGTTGCGTTTGCGAATGCCAAACACTGTGTCCAAGCGGCAGCAGTTTGCTGATTGGAGAGCGCCACGGTGCCGCCGGGACTAGAATAAGTGCAGCCGCCAGGAGCCCCGTTCACACAGAGGGGGATGGAATCCTGGCCTCCGGACTTGAAGTTAGCGGGTGAACCATAAATGTTCCAGCGATCTGCAAATTCGCCGGTGCCGCTGAAGTCGTTACTGGTGTCAAAGGCTTGCCACGGCTGGCCGGTCTGTAGCGTCAAGATGCCGTTGACCTGCCATCCTTCCAGCAACTGGCCGTATCCCTTCTTGCCGGGAATCGTGTACGTGGCAGAAAGTGTGAAGCGGTGACGGATGTCGAAGTCGCTCGCACCGTATTCAAGGTTCGGGCTAGCGCTGTTTTGGGGCAGATATTGGTTCCAGTTGTAGGACTGGTTGTCGTTGGCGTGAGAATAGGTATAGCCCGCGACGAAGTCAAGACCATGGAAATTTCGGCCCGTGAATGTCATTTGCAGGCCGTTGTAGTTTGAATGATAAATGTTCGAGTAGTAGTTGATGAAACCCAGATACGGGTATTGCCCGTTGAGGGTGTATGGCCGTGCGGCGGCTTCCGCGTTGGGATCGGCTGCGCCAGCGGCGATCGCAGCGGGCGTCCAACCGGAGCCAACTGCGGGCTGGTTTAAGTCCTGAATACCGGTCAACCGCGAGCCGTGATTTCCGACGTAGGCGGCGTCCAGCGAGAGTTTGTTGGTAAAAGCATGCTGGATGCCCAGCGTCCAGGTCGTTACATAAGGAGTCTTGTAGTTGCGATCCATCGCGAAAATGTCGCACGGACCGGCGTCAGTGACAGGACCAGTTGGGGTGCTGACCGTCTTGCCGTCCCCGCACACCACCTGCGAGGTCAGGTTCGAAGGATAAATGCCTGCTCCCCCAACTGACGAGCCATTCCAGTTCAGCTCAGAGGCTGGCAAGGTGATACCCGAGGCAACGATATTGCCGATGCCCGGGGTGGTTACGCCATTGACCTGAATCGCGGCACCGGTCGGCACCACGTTTGAACCGAGGGTAACGGTGTTGTTCGTGTCCTGTTGCGAGAGGAAGGTGCTCATGGAGAGAAGGTCGTAAACGATGCTTGCACCCGCACGGACCACAGTAGTCCCGTTTCCAGTGACATCCCACGCGACGCCGACTCGCGGCGCAAAATTGGTAGGATCCTTTTTGTAGAGCGAGCCGATATTCTTGCCCACCTGTTCGAGGCCTACGTTCGGTTCCCAGTTTCCGAGCAGGTTGCTGGCTTCGCTCGGCACGCCTTGCAGTTCGTAGCGAACGCCCAGGTTCAAGGTGACATTGCGAGAGACGCGCCAGTCGTCCTGCGCGAAGAGCGCCATCAGATTTTGCGTCATGTCACGAATGGGATCGCCTGCCAGGATGGATGCATTGGTTGGAATACCAGCAAGGAAGCTTTCCAGAGGAGTTGCGCCGTTGAAGGGGCCGTTCGCGTTGAACGCGATGCGCCCTCGGGCTCCGCGATAAGTGCCCTGGAGAACTTTATCGATGCGAGCCTCTCCGCCGAATTTGAAAGCATGCTTTCCTTTCAGGTAAGACACCTGATCTACAAAGTCGTAGACGTTGTCCGGACCGACGAGTTTTGGGAAATTGTGGAATCCCCCAAGTTCCGTGAAACCCTTGATGCGCACGTTGGGCAGCCCGCCAACGACAGACACAACATCGGGGGCAAGGCCTGTGTTGAGTTGATACGATGTGCCAACGTTCGCTGGAATGATTGTCAGATGATAGCGCGTATAGCCGATTCTTAAGTCATTCGCCCACGTAGCATTGGGAGTCCATGCATAGTGACCTGCGGCAGCCTGTGCCCGGGAGTGGATCACTGTGCCATAGGATGGAAGCAATTCAGGGGAATCCTCGGCGGTGATGTTGTCGTTCCCGAAGAAATACGATCCGCTCAGCGTGTTCTTTTCATTGATGTGATAGTCCACTTTGCCGATAGCATTCCGCGAAGAATCTACGTCAGGGAATCCACCAGTTAGCGTTTTGCCGCCCGTAGCGTTTGGACCGTAAGCCCCGCCTGTGCAAGAAGTGTACGGGGCTGTGATGTTGGCTGGGCAGCCAAGGAGGTAAAGACTCTGGGCGCTAAAGGGTACGCCTTGTGCGGCAAGGCCGGCGAGTGCGTCCGGAATACTGATAGCTGGATTTCCCGTCGACACTGTGGTCGGCGAATTCGTCTGAATGGAATTCCCCACGGTGTAATTGCGATTCTCAAACCCGCCAAACCAAAAAGCCTTGTCTTTCACGAAGCGTCCGCCAGCCGTCGCGCCGTACTGCTCGAGCTCCACCGGCGTCTGCGGAGTGCCAACAGGATTGAAGTAGTTGCGGGCGTCGAAAGCGTCCGAGCGGCCGAACGCATAAGCCGAACCGTGAATCTCGTTCGTGCCGGACTTCAAACCAACGCTGGTGATGGCGCCGGGTTTCCAGCCGAATTCCGCCTTCGGGTTGACCTGCGTGTTGAATTCCTGAATCGCGTCGATGGGCAGGATCGTGGCCGCATCGCCCGCGACGGCAGCGGCATTGGTGACGCTGAAGCCCATGAACGATTCGTCGTTGCTCAATCCATCGACCAGGTAGCTGGTGTCTTCGGGGCGCGCGCCGTTGGTCGTTTGCGTCCACGGGCCACCACCGGGATATACCGTTGTGCCCGGACGCAGCGTCAGCAGGTTCTGGTAGTTCCGGCCATTCAGGGGAATCTCATTGATAGTCGTGTTGCTGATCGTACCGCCGAGCGTAGTCGAAGTGGTGTCGACCATTGGGACTTCTTCGGTGATGGTGATCGTTTCCGTCTGCGAGCCGGTCTGCAGCACGGGATCTACGCGCACGTCCTTACCGACTTCCACGAGGACGTTTTTCCGTTCGAAGGTCTTGAAACCCTTGAACTCCGCCTTCACCGTGTAAGTGCCCGCGATCAAGTTTATAGCGACGTATGCGCCATCCGCGTCGGTGGTCAGCGTTTGCGTAACGCCGCGCGCCACGTCGGTGACGGTGACCGTTGCTCCTGCAATGTACCCACCCGTCTGGTCCGTCACCGTGCCCAGGATGCGCCCGGTGTTGCCCTGAGGAAAGGCCGGGAGCGAGAAGAGAAGAACCGCGAGGAAGACAGCCATGACCCCAACGGACTTTTTCAAACTGACACAATTCAACATGACACACCCCTGTAAAATCCCCTGCTCGGGAGAAGAATCCCGCACAATAGGTATAGCCGCTGTACCATCATACGATGCAGATTGTCAACTATTTCCTTTCTTTTACAAAGCAAAATAAGTGATAAGCGAGAGCCTTGGAAAAGAATTGGTACTGTGGACTGACCAATTAAGCTGTGGAAAGTGAAGCTCTTCCGTGTGAGTTTGGCATCATCGACGGTGCTCCTGCCCCAAATCTCCAAGGTCCAGTCGACTTGAATGGCAGGCACCCGGAAGACATCTTGCTCCACCGGAGTTTCGGTCTCAATCCTGGACCGTGTAAAGCCAGATCTCTGCCCCGTGATCCGCGCGTGCCGGCACGGCAATGAAAAAGCGGTCGAACCCCTTTTGCCCCTTCCCGAAATAGCCGGAAGTGCGTGCGCCGAGCGTTGAGGGAACCTTGGCTTGCAACGCATAGTGATCAGGGTCGGACTGCTGGAACACGCTGATGTAGCCTTCTCCTCCGGAAACGTAAATACGCTTTCGAGAGGCATCATAGTAGACATCATCGGCATCCTGCACGCAAGCAAGTTCAGCGATGGCTTTTCCAGAGGCAGTGTCAAAAACGGCCAGACGCGCGGGTTCGTGGGTAACGACGAATAGCCGGTGATCCGCTTCATCCAAGGCCATCGGAAAATTGTGTTCCAGCGTCATGGGCCAGCGCGTGATGGCGCCGGTCTTGCGATTGATAACGGCAATCTGCTTCAGATCGGGAAGATTCACATAAATGTTGGGTCCTTGCGATTCGAGCTGAAAAGACTCCGGGTGCGCGCCGAGTATATATTCTTCGGGCAGCCGCTCGTTGGTGAGAGCGTCGACAATGCCGATGGCGCCGGTTTCGTCCTCGCCGAAACCAACGTAAACGCGATGCGTGGAGGAATCGTAGCGGAGATTGTCCACGTCGCCGTGAAAATCGATCTCCTTGATCAGATTGTAGGAAGCGCCATCGAAAATGCGGAGAAGCCCCTGGCTGCTAGCCACAAACAGTTTCTTTGCTTCGGGCGAGTAGACGACTCCTTGCGGCCGCGGAATGCCTGTGATCGAGCGGTCGCGAACGCGCGCACTGATGTCGATGACTTCGACCGAGTTGTTGCCAAGCGCGGCCACAAACAGGCGATTTTTGCCATCGAAGCCAAAATGATCAAAGCGTCCTTGGACGCCAGGCGTTGGAATGGCCTCCGTAAGAACCAAAGGGCGCTCTGGAGTTGGAGCCGCGTTGGATTGAGCCGCCAAACAAGCAGACGCGGCCATGAAAAACAGGGCTGCAGAAGCTGCGAATAAAGAACTTTTCATTGGACCTCCAATGATCGCGGGATAGAACTAAGCTTCGAGGAGAACGAAACAGGGGAGCATAGCCCAAAAAGATTGACGGAGCAAAGGTCAGGTGGTAGAACCATAATCTTGGCTTAATAGCTCTTAATTCAAGGCCCGCTCCGAATTTATTTCTGGGTCTGGAGGTGTGATATGCGCGTTCACTATCAGGGAGTTTTGTGGGTGATGGGTGCGATCTTGGCGGCTCCGCTCTTTTTACCCTCAAAGTCTGCCGTGGTCCAGGCGCAACTCAGCACTGGCAAGCCGCCCGCCGAAGCGATTTCATCCCACGGGTACGTCGTGTCACGGAGTCAAATCACCGGAGCCAAGGTGCCGGGCGACTACACGTTCGTACTGACGCGCGACGAAATCTACGTGCCGATCCTGGTCCGCAAGCCGGAGGGAAAAGGTCCATTTCCGGTAATCACGATGGGATGGGGCGAAGGCCGCGAGGGGATGAAGAAGGTGGAGGACCTTTCCGAGCGGCTGACGCAAATGCAGGATCGCATGATCGCGCGCGGCTACGTGGTGGCAACGGTCAACTACAGGAATGAGATTCCCTACGCCTACGAAAGCTCCAAGCCGCCGCAAAATCTGCCGGACAGCATTAGCGGCGAGCGCCGAATGCTGAAATCCGGACCGACCCTCGATCATGAAGATCTGATTGCGGTCATCCGGTATCTGCAAACGCTGCCGTACGTGGACAAGAACGCCGTGGGGGCGATGGGTGTGAGCCACAGCGGAGAGATGATCATGAAGGCGGCGAGCGAATTCACGTTCGGGGCGGGGGTTTGCATTGAGCCTGCCGATCACGAATTCCTCAGTGTCAACACGGGGCCGACCGCGCCGCGAAAAGACAATGAAATTCAGTACAACGACATCGAAGTCGCGCGAAAGAACGCCAATAAGACTGCGGCGATGGAGCGCATTGAACGCATCCACACCCCGATACTGATTTTTGGCCGCGAAACCGATCACCAGCAAGGAATCTTCAAGCTGACCTATGAGTGGATGAAAGAGGCAGGGAAGGATGTGCAATGGGCCAGCTTCGATCATCCCGTGCACGGATACGTTTTCATCTTCAACCAGCCGGACGGCTCTTACAAGCCGGATGCCATTCAGGAGAAGACGTTTGATATCTTCATGGAATACTTCGACAAGCATTTGAAACACTAATCAGAGCATTGGAAAATCCCCCCAGGCCCGCGGAAACAGAAACTGGAGGTGTGCAGTGAAGGTCGGCTTTATTGGATTCGGTGATATGGGGAAGGCCATCGTGCCGCGGTTGTTGGCCGCGGGGCACCAGGTCACCGGTTGGAACCGCTCGAAGGAAAAGGGCGAGCCGCTATTTAAGCTAGGAATGATCTGGGCGAATTCGCCGCGGGAACTTGCCACAGAATCGGACGTGGTGATCTCGATCGTTACCGATTCGGATGCGGTGCGAAACATCGCTCTCGGTGAAAACGGTGTCATTCGCGGGTTGCGCAAGGACGGAATTTATTGCGACATGAGCACCATCGATCCCGAAGTCAGCCGTGAAATTGGCGTGGAATTCGCCAAGGCCGGGCTGACGATGATGGATACGCCCATCTCCGGCACGACGCTCACCATCGGACAGGGCAAGGCCTCCCTGATGGCGGGTGGCCCACAGGAAGCGTTCGAGCGTGTGCAGCCTTTGTTGCTGGCGATCGGGCCGAAGGTGACATATATCGGCGCGCAAGGGCTGGCGATCCAGCTAAAGGTGGCGCTGAATATGACCCTGGTGATCGAGGTAATTGGCTTCTGCGAAGGCGTGGCGCTGGCCGAAAAAGGCGGTGTGCCGCGCGAGGTAGCCGTGGACGCGATGCTCAAGAGCGTGGTTGCTTCGCCGGTGATTGCCTACCGCGCGCCGCTGATTTTGGAAGGACACATTTCCGATGCAACTTATGGCAGCGTGGATCTGCAGCAGAAGGACATGCTCCTGGCGCTGAATCTTGGCAGAAAAATGGGCCTGCCGGTGCCACTGGGCGCCGCGGCGAATGAACTCCTGAACGCCTGCCGGGGGCTGGGATTGCAGCAACACGATTTTGTTACGGTATATGAGGTCTACCGACGGATGGGAGGGATGTCATCATGAAGCCGTATCGAACGAATCTGCGCGATGTGCCGCGCGTGGGGGGGCTCCGCGAAGACGAAGGCTGGATCAACATGCAGGTGCAGTTTCTGATCGATCAGAAAACGGTGCAATCCGACAAATTGCTGATCGGTTGGACCGTTTTGCCGCCAGGCGCGCGCCACGACAAGCATCGCCACCCGAATTGCGACGAATTTTTTATCGTGCTCCAGGGTAGCGGTTACATTTACACCGACACGGGCCGCGAGCCTTCCACCAAGGGCGACGTGATTTTCACGCCTCGTGGGCACTGGCATGGCTTCGACAACACCGGCAAGGAAGACGTGGTACTCGTCTGGGGATGGAGCGGCGCCGGATCGCTGGAGGCCGCCGGTTACGAAATTCCGCCCGAGGGTTACTGAGCGGAGAGTGAGCTTGCGATGACACTTCCGTGGGAAGACCCGCGAATCGTCAGCGGCATGAAGAGCCAGTTGCGCTGGCGTCGCGAGTTGCTGGAGCAGGGCAAAAAGCCTCTCGGGTGGAAGCTCGCTTTCGGCGGCCCCGCGGCAATGCAGCGGTTGAAAATCAATGCGCCGCTGGTGGGATTTCTCATGGCGGATGCCGTCGTTCCTTCGAGATCCACGGTTTCCCTGGCAGATTGGACCAAGCCGGCCGCGGAGCCGGAGGTGACCGTCTATCTCGGCAAGGACATCGCAGCCAACGCAGACCGGGAGAGTCTTCGAGCCGCGATTGCCGGACTTGGCGCGGCGATTGAAGTGGCGGACGTGGATCATCCAGCCGAAGATGTGGAAGGAACGCTCGCGCGGGACATCTATCAGCGCCACCTGACTCTGGGAGCGTGTGATACAGCTTACGCCGGCGGCAAACTTACGGGGTTGCAAGCGCACGTGGAGCGAAATGAGGCTGTGATTGCCGACACTTTTGATCTGGAGGCTTTAACGGGAGAATTGATTCAGATTGTCGGCCATGTCGCCAACCTGCTCTCCTACTTCGGAGAGAAACTGCGGGCGGGCGAGGTCATCATCGCCGGTTCGATCACTCCGCCGATTTGGGTGGAAGCGGGTGACCATCTGTGCTTTCAGTTAAAACCATTGTCGCCGATATTCTTAAATTTCAACGGCTGACCATGGCCCGAATATTATCGAAGCCGCGCGAAACTCCGCGGCAGGATGCAGAAGAACCTAGACCACACTAAAGTTCAAAGGAGTCCATGGATTCAGCGCGCATCGTATTTTTCATCCTGCTTTTTGTTGCATGTTTCAGCGGATATATTTCACCCCCGGTGGCGCTGACGCTGGGAATTCTGTTCGGACTAATTCTCACCAATCCGCTCCCAAAACAGAGCCGCACCGGCGCGCGGCTGCTGCTGCAGCTCTCCGTGATTGCCCTCGGCTTCGGGATGAATCTGCACGAGGTGCTGAAGGCCGGCCGCAACGGGTTCATTTACACGGCGCTGGGAATCAGCTTCTCTTTCTTGGTTGGACTTACCTTGGCGAAATTGCTGGAAGTGGGCGGCAACTCCGGCTATCTGATCACCACCGGAACGGCGATTTGCGGCGGCAGTGCGATTGCCGCCGTCGGCCCGATCCTGCATGCGGATGCGGAAGAGATGGCCATTTCGTTGGGGACTGTATTCGTTCTCAATTCCGTTGCCTTGCTGATTTTTCCTCCTTTCGGGCACTTTCTGAAACTTTCGCAGACGCAGTTTGGCTTGTGGGCGGCTCTGGCAATTCACGACACAAGTTCCGTGGTCGGCGCGGCATCGCGCTACGGCGCGGAGTCGCTCATTATCGGCACCACGGTGAAGCTCGCGCGCGCGTTGTGGATCGTGCCTTTGGCGCTGGTGACCGCAGCGCTGAAGCACAGCAAGTCGAAGATTCAGTTTCCGTGGTTCATTCTATTCTTTTGTCTCGCGGCGGTTTTGAACACCTACCTGCCGATGCTTTCCACGGGTTATCACTGGCTTTTTCAAGCGGGGCGCCTTGGCTTGACGGCGACTCTTTTTCTGATCGGAGCGGGCATCTCGCGGGAGACGCTGCGACAGGTCGGCTGGCGTCCGATGGCACTTGGTGTAGTTTTGTGGTTGATTGTAGGCTCGTTGTCCCTTTACGGAATTCTCAGAGGCTGGGTCGCGATGTGAAGCGATTTAGGCGCGCAACTTGCACGGCCTGATTCATAGGCGTATAGTGCGAGCGAACTTGAGCGAATCGAGGCGGTCGAATCAGTGACACCGTTGCGGCTTACGTCCACTTCGAAAATTCTCTGCCTGGCGGCGGTTGCCGTTGTTTTTTTCGCCGCGAGCACGTTCGCGAATCAAGGCGCTACATCCAAGCCCGGATTCTGGTCCGGAGTGCTGGTGACCAGCGCGTGTAACGCGGATGAGGCGTTCAGCGAGTCGCCGGAATGCCTCAAGAACGTGCCTGGCGCGGAGATTGCGCTTTACGACGACACCAACCGTGTGATGTACAGCCTGTCGCCACAAAACAAAGTCACCGGGAAGCTGGGCGACACAGTCACAGTTCACGGCACGCTCGACGACGACACGATCCAGGTCACGTCCTGCGGGCCCATGGCCATCGGCCTTGAGGTTGGCCAAAAAGCCCCCGATTTTTCGCTGAAGGACGAATTTGGCAATGCACAAACGCTCGAATCGCTGAAGGGAAAGAACGGCACAGTGCTGCTGTTTTTCCGTTCGGCGGACTGGTGACCCTTCTGCAAAGGGCAGCTGGTCCAGCTGCAAAGTGCAATCCCAAGATTCGAAAAGCAGGGACTCAAGTTCGCGGCAATTAGCTACGATTCGCAAGACATCCTGAAGTTCTTCGCGGGTCGCTTCAAGATCACTTATCCCATGCTCGCGGATCCGGATTCCAGCACGATCCGGGCCTACGGGGTCTTCAATCACGAAGCTACGGGCATGCAAAAGGGGTTCGCGCGACCTGGTTATTTTTTCATCGGTCCTGACGGAATCATCAAGGAAAAATTCTTTGACCCGAGATATCGGGAACGTCTGACGGGTAACAGCATTCTCTCCAAGTTATTCCCGGAACTGGGACAGGAAGTGGTCGGCACGATCGAGGCGCCACACCTGAAGCTGTCCCTCGAGCAATCGGATCGTACCGGCGTACCTGGGACGCGCATCACGGTTTACGCGGCGGTGGAATTGCCTCCAGATGTGCACGTCTACGCCCCGGGGACTCAGGGTTACAAGCCGGTCAAACTCGTGATCGATTCTTCGCCGGATTTCCTGCTCAGTTCTCCGATGTACCCGGCGTCGCAAATTCTCTACCTGCCGGCAATCAAGGAAAAAGTGCCAGTGTACGAAGGAGCCTTTCGGGTCAGTCAGGAGGTGAATGTAAACACGAGTTCGTCGTTCTGGAGCGGATTGGGAAAAGATGGAAAGATCATCTCCATCACTGGCAAACTGGAATACCAGGCTTGCGATAAGACCATGTGCTTTGTGCCCACTTCAGTGCCCGTGAAGTGGCAAATACAGGTTTTTCCTCTGGACCGTGTGCGTGCCCCTATCGAATTTCGCCACAAATAAGTGACTACTCCTTCCTTGCATCCGCCCCAGCGCGACGCCGGGCGGCATTTGCTCCCCCGCTGTGAAATTGCCGTATGATACGTGCATGCGAGTGCTCCTGGTCGAAGACGACGCGCGAATCGCACGATTCGTAGCAAAAGGCCTGCGGGAAGAGTCGTATGCCGTGGACATCGCGGAGAACGGGAATGATGCTGTTTACCAGACGGAGATCAACGATTACGACCTGATCATTTTGGACATCATGATTCCCGGCATGGATGGACTCGCCGTGTGCCAAGCGATTCGCGCGGCCGGCAAGCGGACGCCCATCCTCATGCTGACCGCTCGCGACGGCGTGGACGATCGCATCACAGGCCTCGATTCCGGCGCCGACGACTACCTAACCAAGCCTTTCGAATTTCGGGAGTTGCTGGCGCGGCTGCGCGCGCTGCTGCGCCGCCCAAGCGATTTGCGGCCGCCGCGTATCATCGTAGGCGATCTGGAACTCGATACCGCCTCGCAGACCGCAAAGCGAGGTAACCGCTCCATTCCCCTGACTGCGAAGGAATATGCCCTGCTCGAATATTTCGCGCGCAATGCCGGGCGCGTAATCGGGCGCTCGGAGATTGCCGAGCATGTCTGGGATGAAACCTTCGACCCGTTTTCCAACCTTATTGAGGTCTACGTGAATCGCTTGCGCCGCAAACTGGGCGACGAAGGCGGGAAGCCCCTGCTGCAAACGCGACGTGGAAGCGGCTACGTGCTCTGTGAAAACGAGTCGTCCGCAAAAAAGGCTTCCGGGCAAAGCCCGTCCGGCATCAAAAAATCCCATGCTTGACTCGGTCCGCTCGCGCATGACGGTCTGGTATAGCGCCCTTTTCGGGTTGTTTCTGATTTTGCTCGCCGGTCTCACCTATTTTCTTTATTGGCGGAACAGTTTGGAGCGGACCGACAGCAATCTCTCGGAGCAGAGCGAGACTTTCATTGCAACTTTCAACGCCGAACTGAAGGACGACAAAGGACCCGACGGAATCAAAAACGCCGCGCGCGAAGCAATGCTCGAACATCGCTTCCGCGATGTGGTGTACGTAATCGTTGATGGCGGCGGCAAAATCCTGTTGAGCTCTTTGGATTTGCCGGCTGTGCGGGGTGGCGCCGAGAAATTTGCTCCGGACATGTTTGACTCGGCAGCGTTTCAGAGACTGGCACAAAGCCCGCTGAAAACGGCAGGAGGGGTCTATCAGGATGTGCCAGGCGGAAGGAACGGTTTCCGCGGCTATGCGCGGCCGCTATCTCAAGATGATCGCGCCACCAGACTCATCGTCCTGCAATCGCTTCATCCCCAACATGAGATGATGGAGGACATCCGGAACATTTTCTTCTGGATCATTCCGATCGCCCTCCTTCTAGCCAGCGCCGGCGGATATTTTTTGGCCAGAAAGAGCCTGGCGCCCGTGGCGGATATGGCGCGGCAGGCGAGGGGAATGGGCGCAGCGCGCTTTAGCGATCGCTTGAAAGTTTCCAATCCGCGCGACGAATTGGGCACCCTGGCCCTCTCCTTCAATGAATTGCTGGATCGGCTGGAAAAGTCCTTCGAACAACAGCGGCGTTTCGTGGCCGATGCTTCCCACGAACTGCGAACCCCGGTCGCGATTTTGCAAGGCGAAACGGAAGTGACGCTCTCCCGGCCGGCGCGATCCGCCGAGGAATATCGCGAAACATTGAGCATCCTCCGCGACGAATCACAGCGCCTGGCCCATATCATCGAAGATCTTTTCACCCTCACACGGGCCGATGCCGGCCAGTACCCCTTGCAGATCCGGGAACTTTATCTGGATGAACTAACGGCGGACGTCCTCCGGCGCACGCGCTCTTTGGCAATCTCCAAGGGGATTTCGCTGTCATCCACTATCCAGCCGGAGCTTCCAGTACAAGCCGACGAAGATTTGTTGCGGCGGATGCTGCTCAATCTTCTTGACAACGCGATCAAGTACACCCCCGCGGGCGGGAAAGTCCTCGTGGAATGCTGCCGTGAGGCTAACGATTACGTCCTGCGCGTTATCGACACTGGAGCCGGGATTCCCGCGGAACTACAGTCGAGAATTTTCGAGCGGTTTTTCCGGGCGGACAAAGCGCGCTCGCGAAGCGAAGGCGATACCGGCGGCGCAGGACTTGGTTTGTCCATCGCCCGCTGGATTGCCGAGGCGCATCACGGCCGGCTGGAACTGACCCGCTCGGATGCTTCGGGATCCACATTCACGGCCTACCTTCCGGCACCTGCCGGGAGCCCTTCCGGCCATTAATCGTACGTTTATCTCACCCTTTCTAATCTCGGCTTATAAACAGGAGCCGAACCGCTTCCTGAATTGGGATGGAGCGGCGCCGGCGGGAAGAAGCAAAATGCGAATTGCATGGACACGAGCGATTTTCTGCATGGCTTTTGCAGCGGGAATTTGCGTGGCCTCTGGCGCGCAGACGCAAACTCCGAAAAAATCGAAAATTCCCCCCGCGCTCAGGAAGGACGCCAAAATTTCCGTGGAGGAGGCGCGGGCGGCCGCCCTGAAAAAGGCGCCAGGCGTCATCGACGAGGAAGAGCTTGAAAAAGAGCACGGCAAGCTGGTCTACTCGTTCGACATTCGGCCTGCCGGCCGGAAAGACATCACCGAAGTGCAGGTGAACGCCATCAACGGTTCGATCGTCAGTGTGACGAAGGAAAGCGCGGCGAGCGAATCGAAAGAAATGCAGCAGGAGTCCGGCAAGTCGAATCTCTAAGTCCGAAACCGGCATTCCGAAATAAATTTTCGAGGGAAGCATTTTGCATCGGAAACATCATGTCGAATTGATTCTGCTGCTTTGCGCCGCGGGACTCTCTTTTTCGGGGGAATCCGCGGCCCAGCAGCCTGAAGCACCGCAGCCGAAACCCGCGGTGATGGCCAAGCAGGTCCAATTGGCCGCCGGTAAACCCGCGCCGGGCGCGCCGGTGAGGTTGACTCTGCTAGAAGCGTTGGCGCTTGCGAAGAAGAATGAGCCAACCTACCAGGCGGTGGCAACCGATGCCGGTGTGGCTCGCGAGGCGCGAGCGCAGGCGCGTGACGCGCTGTTGCCCAGCGTCGATTTCAACACGTCCGCTCTTTACACCCAAATTACAGGCAGTCAACTGGGAATTGCGTTTATCGCAAACAATTCGCCTCACGAATATGTCGCCCAGGGAGATGTGCACGAGGCCCTCAGTGTCGCTGCCTGGGAATCGTACCGTAGTGCAGCGGCGTCCGCGGCCGCGGCCAAGGCGCGCGCAGAAGTCGCGGCGCGCGGCTTGGTGGCGACCGTCGTCCAGGACTACTTCGCGGCTGCCGCCGCGGAGAAGAAGCTGCAAGCGGCGGAGCGCACCGCCGATGAAGGCGAAAAATTCTTTCAACTCACGCAGTCGCTCGAAAAGGGCGGGGAAGTGGCGCACTCCGACGTCATCAAGGCCGAGTTGCAGGCGCAGGACCGGCGGCGCCAGTTGCAGGAAGCGAAATTGCAACTCCTGAATGCCAGGCTGGATCTTGCGGTGCTGCTTTTCCCGGACTTCACCGACAATTACGAACTCGCGGACGATTTGCACGCGAATGTCGCGTTGCCGCCGCAGCCGGAATTCGAAGCGCAGGCCGCGCAGAACAACCCGGATATCCGCGCCGCCCTGGCCGATACACAAGCTGCGGGCCACGAACTCATCGGGGCTTGGGCGGGTTACCTGCCTTCCGTCACTTTCGATTATTTCTATGGTATTGATGCCGAGCGCTATGCGATGAACGGGACAAATCCCAATGGAAGCAAATTCAGCAACCTCGGCGCATCCTATCTTGCCACGCTCAGCCTTCCCCTTTGGAACTGGGGCGCCACGCAAAGCCAGGTGCGCGTAGCCCAGCTCAAGCGCGATCAGTCCAAACGCGAACTTTCCTTCGCGCAACGAAAACTGCTCGCGGAAATGCGCTCGCTCTACGCCGAAGCGGAGACTTCCCTGAACGAGCTTGCGGGGCTTCAGCGTTCCTCGGAACTTGCCGCTGACAGTTTACGCCTGACGACCATGCGCTATCAGGGCGGGGAAGCGACGGTTTTGGAAGTGGTGGACGCGCAGACGACCTTTGCGCAAGCCAACGCGGCTTACCAGGACGGCGCCGTGCGTTACCGGGTGGCGCTGGCGAATCTGCAGACATTGACAGGGGTGCTGACAACACCATGAAGAATGGCAATCGTGATTTTGTAGCACGGGGATTTCGCGGGATGTCGCGAGGCGCGTGGCTGCTGGCGGGCGCGGCGCTGCTCTATGGCTGCGGCGGCGCGGAAAAAGAGCCCACACCGCTGGTGACCGTGCAGGTGACTCCGGCAAAACGCGGGCCGATCGAACTGGAAGTAAGTTCCGATGCCGTCGTCTACCCGCTGGAACAGGCCGTCATCACGCCCAAGATCACTTCGACGATCGCAAAGTTTTACGTGCAGCGCGGGAGCAAGGTGAAGCAAGGCCAGTTGCTTGCGCTGCTGGAGAATGCGGACCTCTCCGGCCAGGCGGAACAGAGCAAGGGCGAATTCGAGCAAGCCGAAGCCAATTACGCCACGACCACGGGCGCAAGCCTGCCGGAAGAGATTCAGAAGGCCGAGCTGGATGCCGCGGCCGCGCAGGCGGCTTTTGACGCACAGCAAAAAATCTACGACGCGCGCAAACAGCTTTTTGACGAAGGCGCGCTGCCGCGCCGGGATTACGACGCGGCCGTGGTGGCTCTGGCGCAGGCGCGCAGCACCAACGAACAAGCCCAAAAACAGCTTGCAGATCTGCAGAAAATCGGCAAACAGGAAACGCTGAAATCGGCGAGCGGCCAGCTCTCCGCCGCGAAGGGCAAATACTTGAACGCCAAGGCGCAGTTGAGCTACTCGGAAATTCGCAGTCCGATTGACGGCGTGGTCACGGACCGCCCGCAGTATGAGGGCGAGCTGGCGACGGCAAATGTGCCGCTGCTCACGGTGATGAATACCTCGAAGCTGATTGCAAAAGCCCATGTCGCGCAGTCCGAAGCCGTGTTGCTGAAGGTCGGAAACGAGGCGGAGATCGAACTCCCCGGCCTCGAAGAGCCGATTAAGGCGAAAGTGACCTTGGTCAGTCCGGCGCTTGATCCCGGAAGCACAACGGTCGAAGTTTGGGTGGTTTCCAACAAGCCCAACGCCGCGCTGAAGCCGGGCATGAACGCCCGCGTCAATGTGATTGCCAAGAGCGAAGACAACGCGCTGGTAGTGCCTGCTTCCGCTGTGTACAACTCCGAAGATGCCGGCGATTACGTGATGCTGGCCGGATCGGACAAGAAGGCTCACCTCACCAAGGTGAAAGTCGGCATCAAGAACAAGGAGCTTGCGCAGATCGAATCGGGCGTGAAGGAAAACGATTCCGTAATCACCCTCGGCGGCTACGCGCTTCCGGATGGGACGCAGATTCAGATCGAGGCCGCGCCTCCCGCTGAAAAGGGGCAAGACGCGGGCGGAGCGGATGACAAGGGCGGCGCCGCGGACGATAAGGCTGCTCCCGACGACAAGCCGGCGAAGGACAAGGAGTAGCGGCGCATGGCATTGGGTTCCGAAGAGTCTCAGGAAAAGAAAAACCGGGCGGCACAGGGCAAGGAGGAACAGCCCTGGTTCAGCAAGCTCTCCAGCCCGATTTTATTTCTGTTGGTGAGCTTTGCCCTCGTGGGAATCTATCTGGCGGCCAAAATTCCCGTGGCCGTTTTCCCTAACACCGATTTCCCCCGCATTGTGGTTGGGGTGGACAATGGCGTCGCGCCGATCGACCAGATGCTGGTCACCGTGACCAAGCCGATCGAAGAGGCCGTCAACAGCGTGCCGGGGCTCACCAAAGTGACCTCGATCACTAGCCGCGGCTCCGCGGAAGTGGATTTGTTC
This sequence comes from Acidobacteriota bacterium, assembly GCA_021324935.1. GTDB lineage: Bacteria > Acidobacteriota > Terriglobia > Acidiferrales > UBA7541 > Acidiferrum. The sequence continues at coordinate 34,859 of JAJPIE010000029.1, read as the reverse complement.
TTTGACTGGGGCTCGGACATGATTCTGACGCTCCAGCGCGTTGACGCCGTCGTGGCGCGCCTTCAGCCCGAACTCCCGCCGACGGCAAAGCTCGAGACGCATCGTCTGACTTTCGCTACCTTTCCGATTCTTGGCTACAGCCTGACTTCCGATAGCGTTTCCCAAACCAAGCTTTGGGAAATTGCCACCTACGATTTGAAGCCGCGTATCAACCGTTTGAACGGCGTGGCAACGGTGATTGTGCAGGGTGGGCGCGTGCCGGAGTTTCAGGTCACACCGGATCCTGCCCGGCTGCAGGCCGCTGGTATTACCGTGCCCGATATTCTCGAAGCCATCCGGCGCACCAACTTGATTGACTCGCCCGGTTTGCTCGAGCATGAGCATCAGCTTGTCCTGGGCCTGGTCAGCGGCCAGGTACGAACGCCGGAGGAGATAGGGCAGATCGTCGTGAAGAGTTCGGCGAATGGCGTGCCCATTCGCGTTGGCGACATCGCGAAAGTCGGGCCCTCGGAAGCTCCCGTGTACACCATCGTGACTGCCAACGGGAAGCCTGCTGTCCTTTTGAGCGTCATCCGCCAGCCGCAAAGCAACGCCCTGGACGTCGCGCAATTGGTGCATGAACGCATTGCCGAACTCCAGCCCACGCTCCCGCCCGGCGTGCATCTTGAGCCCTTCTACGATCAGTCCACCATCGTGCAAGAGTCCATCTCCAGCGTGCGCGACGCGGTGCTGCTGGGAATTATTTTGTCTGCCGCGATTCTGGTGCTCTTCTTGCGCGATTGGGGTTCCTCCCTGGTTGCGGGTCTTGTGATCCCAGTGACCTTGTCTCTGACCCTGATTGCCCTGTGGCTTGTGGGGCAAAGTTTCAACCTGATGACCTTAGGCGGCTTAGCCGCCGCGGTCGGCTTGGTGATTGACGATGCCATCGTCGTACTCGAAAACATCGTGCTGCACCGCGACGCGGGCGAATCACGTTTCCAGGCGATTCAGAGCGCCCTGAAAGAAATCACCGTACCGCTGATCGGTTCCACCATCACGCCGATCGTCGTGTTCCTGCCATTGATTTCTGTAACCGGGGTGACCGGCAGCTTTTTCCGCGCGTTGGCCATTACCATGACGGTTTCACTTCTCAGCTCGCTGCTTTTGGCCCTCACCTGGACGCCGACTCTGAGCCAATACCTCGTCCGCCGGAAGGAAACAGCCGGCGGAAGCGGGAAACAAGGCGGCGAACACGACGTTGCGGCTTTGCTTGCGGCGGAAGAGGAGCATCTCTCCGGATTATTCGGCAAGGTGGTGAATTTCTATGGCCGCGCGATGCAGGCCATTGTGCACCGCCCCGTCGTGCTCGTCGTCTCCTCGCTGGCTATCGTCGTCCTCTCCTACTTTTGCTACAACGCCTTGGGTTCGGATCTGCTGCCGGAGATGGATGAAGGCGGCTTCATTCTCGATTACTACACTCCCCCCGGCAGCTCGCTGGCGGAATCCAACCGCATGCTGCTGCATGTCGAGGAGATCATCCGTTCGATGCCCGAAGTGGAAAACACTTCACGCCGCACCGGGATGCAACTTGGTCTTGTGGCCGTGACCGAAGCGAATACCGGCGATTTCACCGTCAAGTTGAAAAGGGATCGCAAGCGCGGCATTGACGACATCATTTCCGACATTCGCGCCGAAATCAAAAAGACCGAGCCCTCCGTCGACGTGGAATTCGTCCAGGTGTTGCAGGACATGATCGGCGACTTGACCAGCGCCCCCGAGCCCGTGGTCATCAAGCTATTTTGCCAGGACGGCAAGTTGCTCAACCAAACGGCGCCGCGTGTTGCCGAAACGATCCAAAAACTGCCGCACGTGGTCGATGTGCTGGACGGAATTGAAAATACCATCAGCGGACCCGCGGTCACCTATCAGGTGAATCCTGTTGTGGCTGCGCGCTCGGGGTTTTCGTCGGAGGAAGTGGCTTTGGACGCCTCGGCCGTGCTGGAAGGAGAGCCCGCGGCGTCCCCTGTGGTTCTGAACGACCGCATGTACACCATCCGCGTGCGATTTCCCGAGCAGAACCGCGCTTCGCTCGATCGCATGGGCAACACGCTCCTGACGAGCTCCACGGGCAAGACCGCGACCCTCGCAAGCCTCGCCACCATCACCTCCGATCCCGGCCAGACCGAAATTCGCCGTGAAAACCTGCAGCGGCTCGTGCAAGTCACCGCCCGCTTCGAGGGAGTGGATCTTGGGACGGGCATGGCCTCAATCCAGAAAGCAGTGGCCGCCATGCACCTTCCCTCGAGCATCCGCGTTGAATATGGCGGCCTGTACGAGGAACAACAGAAATCCTTCCGCGACCTCGCGACGGTCTTTCTGCTGGCCCTTCTCCTCCTCTTCGCCGTGTTGTTGTTCGAATTCCGCTCGTTCACTGCACCAACCGCAATTTTGGGTTCGGCACTTCTCTCGACCTTTGGCGGTTTCCTTGCCTTGCTCATCACCGGCATCACATTCAACGTAGCTTCCTTTATGGGCATGATCATGGTGATCGGCATTGTGGCAAAGAATGGAATTTTGCTCCTCGACGCGGACCACCGCTTCCGGCAACTGGGCTTCACCCCGGAAGAAGCCATGATTCAAGCGGGCCGCCGCCGTTTGCGGCCGATCGCCATGACCGCTTTGGCGACCATAGCGGGCATGTTGCCGCTGGCCCTGGCCATCGGTTCCGGCTCGCAGATGCTGCAGCCATTGGCCATTGCCGTTATCGGCGGGCTGCTCAGCTCGATCGTCCTTTCGCTGGTATTTACACCCACGATTCACTATTATCTGGACAGCATACGGATAGGGCGCGGGAAGCCGTCGGTCGATGCCTGAGGAAACTTCGATTCAGGTGTAACACAGCGGTAACCCGTCGTTCAAAAAGCGTCCTGTATCATTCCCATTTCAGCTCACGAGTCGCGCCATGCATATCTTGGTTGTGGAAGACGAGCCGGAAATGGCCGGGTTGCTCGCTCGGGGCCTCCGCGAAGAGTCCTACGAAGTTAGTGTGGCTCGCGACGGCCGCGCTGCTTTGGAGCTTTCTGCCGTCAACTCCTTTGACTTGATCCTCCTGGACGTCATGCTTCCCCAAATGGACGGCATCCAGGTGGCGCGGCAGTTGCGTGGCTGGAAGACGGAAACTCCGGTCCTCATGTTGACGGCGCGCGACTCTCTGGCGGACATCGTGAAGGGACTCGACGCCGGCGCCGACGATTACCTGACCAAACCCTTTTCGTTCACCGAACTTCTGGCCCGCATGCGCGCGCTGGTCCGGCGGAGCCAGTTCCGGCGGAAAAATGTTCTGGAAGTTCAGGATTTGGTTCTGGATCTGACCACGCACCGGAGTTTTCGCGCGGGAATCGAAATTTTTCTTTCCCTGACGGAATTTCGCCTTCTGGAACTGCTCGCCAGGAATACCGGCCGCATCGTCTCCCGGCACGAAATTCTCGCCAATGTTTGGGGGCCGGGTCGCGAGGTGAGCGAGAACACCCTGGACGCGTTCGTCCGACTGCTGCGGAAAAAAGTGGATGAATCCTCGGAAAGCAAGCTGATTCAGACGCACCGTGGCTTTGGCTACTCGCTGGGAGCGGTTAGGGGCGCATGAAGTTTACCATCCGCGCTCGGCTCACGATGCTGTACTTCCTGGTGTTGACCGCCTCGTTTACCGCCTTCTTTTTCATTTGCGACATTGGTTTCCAACGCAGTATTGATGCGACTGTTAACGATGCTTCACGCCGCAACCTGGAAATCGTTCATAGGGTGCTGGACGATTCCGTGGGCAAGGGTCTTCCCGAAGTGCAGAAAGAACTGGCCGATGTTTCTGCTCTGTGGGCGAATGGCGCCGTTTTCGAAGTCGCCGGGCCCAATGGACAGTGGGTTTTCCGGCCGAAACCTTTCGTTTCCGCCTGGCCACACGCGGAGCCGCTGAACGGCGACGCTCTCACCTATGCGACCTCCAATCTGGACTTTCAGCAATATCGTCTTGCCCGCCAGCGCGTCTGGGTGAATGGACGCGTTTACCAGATCGACGCCGCTGTGCCCACCGAGCCTTTCGATCAAGCCCTCGACAATTTCCGCATCCTCGAGCAGCGGTTTTTACCTCTGCTGGTGGCGCTTGCCTCGCTATTGGGCTACTGGCTGAGTGGACGCGCGCTCGCACCGGTCAACGGGATCATTGAAGGCGCGGAGCGCGTCGGTGTGCGCAATCTCTCGGAGCGGCTGGAAGTCCCGAAGGCCAAGGACGAGCTGCGGCGGTTGACGGAAACGCTCAACGCCATGCTGGAACGCATCGAAACCTCCGTGAAGCGCATTACGCAATTCACCGCCGACGCTTCGCACGACCTGCGGACGCCGCTTTCGCTCATTCGCACAAACGCTGAACTCGCCTTGCGCAGACCGCGCAGCGATTCGGAATATCAGGATGCGCTACGCCGCATTTTGGCGACATCGGAGGAAACTACGGAGCTCGTCGAGAAATTATTGATGCTGGCGCGCGCGGACGCTAACGTGGCGCAGCTCCGGCACGAACCCCTCAGTTTGTATCCGATTCTTCAGCGCGCCGCGCAAAAAGCAAACCTGCTGGCGCTCGGAAAAGGAATTGCCTTCTCCGAGTCCATCGTTCCCTATAGCCACGCCATTCTCGGAGACGAAGTCGCGCTGCAGCGCCTGTTTCTGAGCGTATTGGACAATGCCGTCAAATACACACCGGCCGCGGGAGAGATCTCCCTAAGTTTCCGCCTGGAAACGGGCAAAGCGGTGATCCAGATTTGCGATACTGGGGCGGGCATCGATCCGGAGGATTTGCCTCACGTCTTTGAGCGCTTTTATCGCGCGGATCGCGTACGTTCCCGGGAGACGCCTGGAGCAGGGCTAGGGCTGGCCATCGCCCGGTGGATTGCCGAGCGACATGGCGGGTCCATTGAACTTCAGAGCCAGCCAGGACGCGGCACGCAGGCGACGATCCTCCTTCCGTTAGCTGAGGAAGGTTTTCTTGGCCAACTCGAGGCCGCGCCCGAATCCCGGGAAATTCGCGCCCATCTTGTTTAGCCTCACAGCAAGCTGAAAGCTTTTTCACCCCTTCTTTAACATTCCGTTAATCCACATTCATCGGCAATTCAGCAGCCGTGTGGCTAGATACGCCTCAGCAGTCACCGTTGTAGACGGCCCCAGGTTCGTCCCTTTTACGCCGATGCCGCGCCGCCGCGGAAGGGGTGTGTTCGGCCAATCTGAACTCAGGCCTGCAGGGCCAGGAACCACCTCTTTGCCGGAAAAAGAACTGCGACTGGCTGGTCCAAGGAACCGGGTGTTGCACGCGGGTGCACTCCTGAGTGTTTTCATGACTTTCGTTCATATCTTCAGGAAGCGAGGAGCCTTCTCCATGAAACGCATCACCCGTCTCTGGACTTATCTGTCCTTGCTGGCGGTTTTGGGCTTCGGGCCTGCCGCTGCAGCGCAGACCGGCAAGGGATCGATCACCGGCACCATCAAAGATAGTTCCGGCAGCCTGCTGCAAGGCGCGGAAGTCGAGCTCCAGCCGGGCACGATCACCGTCGTTTCCAACCAGCAAGGCAGCTACTACCTCAACGATTTGCCTCCCGGCACCTACACCATCACGGTGACCTATCTTGGCTTCGCCCTTTACACCAAGGTGGTGAATATTGCCGCGGAGCAACTGACCACGCAGGATGTGACCATGGGAGTGAGTTCGCAGCGGGATCAGGTGATTGTCACCGCGCCACGCGTTTCCGGCGAGGCCGAAGCCCTCAACCGCCAGTTGACCGCCGACAACACCGTCCAGGTTCTGACGAACGATGTGATTACCAGCCTGCCGAATGCGAATATGGCCGACGCGTTGGGCCGGCTTCCCAGCGTCACCCTGGAACGCGATGAAGGCGAGGGAAAGTACGTGCAAGTCCGAGGAACCGAGCCGCGCCTGACGAACGCCACCATCGACGGCGTCAATGTTCCTTCGCCGGAGTCCGGAATCCGCCAGATCAAATTCGACACCATTCCAGCGGATTTGGTCGAATCCGTCGAGATCAACAAAACGCTTCAGGCCAACATGGATGGTGACGGCATCGGCGGATCCGTCAACATGATCACCAAAACCGCGGGTGAGCGGCCGACCGTCGCCATCAACGGTATTGGTGGCTACACCCCGATTGTCAATGGCCGCGGCGTGGTGGAAACCACGGCAACATTGGGCCAGCGCTTCGGATCCGAAAAGAGACTTGGGATTCTCGTCGGCGGTTCCTATGACTGGAACGGACGGGGCATAGACGATATCGAGCCAGTTTCGGATTTGGCCACCTTTCCCAACGGCCAGCAGGCTGTGTGGAAGGACGGCATGGACATTCGTGAATACCGCTACTACCGCAGCCGTTGGGGAACCGCGGGAAGCGTTGATTACAAACTCTCGGAAGCGTCCAACGTTTACGCCCGTTTTCTTTACTCCGACTTCAAAAACTTCGGCGAGCGCTGGGTGTACTCTCTGAACGACAACACCCCCGGCATCACGCTGCTGGGCTCCAATGGAGGAACGCCCAGCTTCAACACCTCCATTCGCCGGCCAGACTATGCCATCGGCAGCTTGGTCGTCGGGGGGAAGCACGTCTTCACGACCACCTGGTATAGCTGGGATATTTCTGCCTCCCGCTCGCGCCAAATCGAGAACGGCGACCCAGAAGCGCTTTTTTCAAGCGATTTGGCTTCCAGTAACTGCCAGTTCGATCCGGCGGCCACGAAAAGCATCTATCGGCCGCAATGGAGCAGCGCCTGCTACACCGAAGCCTACGATCCAACCACGATGCTTCTTTCGCGCATCACGTATTCCCATGGTCGAACGGCGCAGGTGAACTTGCAGGCCACGGGTGCGTTTGCCAAGCGCTACCACATTGGTTCTCGCCTGGCCAGCATCGAGGTGGGCGGAAAGTTCCGCAACGCCCACAAGTACGATGATTCCATCAATTACACGCTGACACCTCTGGATGCCGTCGGTGCAATTCCTCAATCCACATTTCCAAGTAAATTCACCAACAAGAATTATTACGGCGGGTCCTACCCGCTTGGCTACAACATTAGCTACAACGACGTCTACGCTTTCTACGCAACCAATCTGGCTAACACCAGCCACTTCCTAAGCCCGAACGATCCTTCGGCACAGGATTTTTCATCGCAATTCGATCTTGTGGAAAAGGTCTCGGCGGGCTATGTCATGAACTCGGTGGATATTGGCAAGGCGCGCATCGTGGCCGGCCTGCGCATCGAAGGTACCAATCTGGATACGATCGCGGTCGATCTGACGGCGACTCCCCCGGTGTTAAACGTCAAGAATTCGGGATCCTATATTAAGGTGCTGCCCAGCGCGTCGCTTCGTTACGACATGGGAAATGACACCTACGTGCGCTTGTCCTACGCGCGCGGCTTATCCCGGCCCGATCCGCAGGACATCGCTCAGGCCGTTACCTACATCCAGCCCACCGGAGGTGCGCCCGGCTCTGCAACAATTGCGAATCCCGGACTCAATGCAGAAACGGCGGACAACTTCGACCTGTCGGTGGAACACTACCTCAAACCTTTTGGCGTGATTACCGCGGGATTTTTCTATAAAAATCTCTACGATCCCATTGCGCAAGAAACGTTTCTGAAGAGTGGATATTCTCCCGCACCCGGAATCGCTCCAGGACTTTATCAGGTCACGCAGTTCGTCAATGCCGGCAGCGCCTGGCTCTACGGTTTCGAAGTCGCCTATGTGCAGCACTACACCTTTTTGCCGGGGCTGCTCCGCGGCTTCGGGCTCGGCGCAAATTACGGCTACGCCGATTCCCGCGCGATCGGGCTTCCCGGGCGTTCCGATAGCCCGCGGCTTCTCCGCTCCGCGCCCAACACGTGGAACATCAGCCCGACGTACGATCTGGGGCGCTTGTCCTTCCGCGCCGGCCTCTCCTACAACGATGCCAACATTTTCAGCTACGGATACCAGGACGGCACTGGCGGCTCCACCCCGACTCCTGGCGGCTTGAAAGGTCCTTTCAGCGACACCTATTTCTATCCGCATCTGCAAATCGATATGCAGGGCAGCGTGCGGCTGGCCCATGGCCTGACCTTTATCGCGTACATTCTGAACGTCAACAACGAGGTCTTCGGCTTCTACCAGGGCAGTCCGCAGTACATGATCCAGCGTGAGTATTACCAGCCGACCTATGCGGCCGGGTTCCGCTGGTCGCCCTCGTTTGAGCACTAAGCCCGCAGGCAGCATCGCGAAATAACGGCGAATGTTCAGTACCCCGGATGGCCGATGGGCGCGCTTTTTAGCGGCCCGTCGGCTTTTTCGCTGACCGCGGACTCTGAAAGCCCTTTCAGGACGGATTTAAGTTCTATTTATCTGCGCTTCAGTAAAAGTTGCTTCGAGGAGAAAATGATGAAAAAACGATTGGCGGCATTTCTGTTTTGTCTCGCCGCGATTCCGGTCCTGGCAGCCGCGGCTCCGAACTATCAGTTATCGAAGAAAGTGGCCGTGGCGGGTGCGGGCGGTTGGGATTACGTCATTGTGGACGAAGTCGGGCGGCGTGTGTACATCGCGCACTCCACGCAAGTGGACGTGCTGGATGCCGATTCGCTTGCAGTGGTGGGAACGATCCCGAATACGCCCGGCGCGCATGGTATCGCGATCGCCTCGGAGTTTGGCCGGGGTTATATTACCTCGGGCAAGTCCGACGCCGTGATTCCGTTCGACCTGAAGACGCTAAAGGCCTCCGCGGAAATCAAAGTAGGCAAGAAGCCCGATGCCATCGTCTACGAACCGCTCACCAAGCGCGTGTATGTCATGAATGGCGATAGCGACAGCATTACGGTTCTCAACGCCGCGGACGGTTCGGTCGCCGGCACGATTGATCTCGGCAGCGGCCCGGAATACGGCGTGTCCGATGACAAAGGCAATTTTTACGTCAACCTCGAAGAGAAAGCTGAAACGCTGCATATCGACGTAAAGTCCATGAAGGTTGTGCATCGCTGGCCTCTTGCCCCCTGCGGTACTCCGACGGCTCTCGCCATGGACGTAGCGAATGAGCGGCTTTTCGTTGGCTGCCGCAGCAAGCATCTGGGTGTTCTCAACGCCGAAACCGGGAAACTCGTTTTCACCGCGCCGATTGGCGAACGAGTGGATGCCGCCGCATTTGATCCATCAACGAAGCTCGTCTTTCTCTCCACCGGAGACGGAAAAATTTCCATCTTCTACCAGGATTCGCCGGACAAGTATTCTCTGGTGCAGGAACTTACCACTGCCAAAGGCGCGAAGACCATGGGCTTCGATCCTAAAACGAAGCGTATCTACGTGCCGACCAGCGACAATGGCTCCATGCAAGTGCTTGTTTACGACGCGCACTAGCCAATCGTCCGCCGGCAATCCGCTTTGCGGAACCCCGGGGGGATACGATTTTCCCTTCTTGCTGCGAGTGGTCTGCGGCTGGAAGGAACTCCGCGAAAGGGGGTGCACGATTTCCGCCCAGGACATGGTCGTGCACCTCATCCCAAAAATCAGCCGGATAGACTCTTCACCGTTTCGCAAAAGGCGGAGACGCCGCGTCCTCTGTTTAGAAGCCGTACTTTGCGATGAGTTGTTTTGTCTGTTTTCCGATCAGCGCAAGGGCGCCGTGTTCCGCTGAAAGCCGCAGTCGCAGCGGCGCGCCAGTCACGGTGTCTTCCAGGTCGATCTCTGTATCCTGGTCCGTTTCCGATTCAAGCACGTAAAGCACGGCATCCCGAAGTTCGATTGGATAGATCAGAACTCCAGGCGAAACACGACCATGCACGCGGTAGGGGGAGGATATCCCGAGACTTGTCAGCACCGGTTCATAGATACCGGCGGCGAAAAGCGAATCCCGCGCGAGTTCGACGGGATATGCCTCCAGGAAAATCTTCCCTTTGCCGACGACTAGCTCCTTTTTCTCTGCTCCATCTGCGAATTTCCAATACTCGGCCAGAAGCTGCATCTGCTGGTCGAAATCAAATGCCGGACTCTGTGGCGGTGAGTCCACCCCCGCGGTGTGCATCGTCAGAGGCTCCAGCGTGGCTTTCGCGCCGAGCGGCGAGAGCCGATCGATCGGATGCCAATGTTCGTCGCGGGCCGCGGGGCCGCTCACCAGCAAATTGCCGCCGTTCCGCACGTAAGCCAGCAATGCCTGCCAGGTCCTTTCCTGCAGCGCCAGCGCCGAAGGAAGAATCACCAGCTTCGGTGCGCCTAGCTTCGCAATTTGATTTTCCGCGATCAAATAACACGGTTGCTGGAGTCGATAACTGAGGGCTCGAATCGAGTTCTGCTGAGCGGTGATTTGTAGGTTGTTCAGCACGGAATACTGCGTTGTCTGCGATGTGACCACCGCGATTTCCGGCGCCTTGGGTTCCTGTAAATACGCTGATACAGAGGCGCCAAACTTCGCCAGGTTGCGCAGCACCGTTGCTTCCGGCTTTTCTGTGCCATCCGGGCGCAGGGCTCCAATCGGCGTCTCGTTGCTCTCCGTCATATACGAATTGGAGTTCCATAGCCATTCGATCGCGCCGGAGCCCGCCACGAAAGAGAGCACAAATTTTCGCTCGAACAGTGCCGCTTCCTGCTCCGGAGTGCGCCGCGCAATTTCTTCCAACGTAAGTTCACGCTGCAAGCCGGTTTCCTGAACCAGCATCGCCACGCCCGGTTGTTTGGCCACCAGGGAATCCCACAGCAGCGCATCATTCTGCCACCAGGAATGGGTGGTCGTGAAGTTGACGTACGGGACAAAATACGCCGGCGACAGGCGGTCCACATTCCCTCCTTCGTCTTGTCCGACCGTGATTGGCTGCGTCGATCCCACCTCCCGCGCGGCGTCGCGCATTCCGCGCACCCACTCGGCGAATTTTTCCTGCGCGAAAAGATAGTAGTCGTAGACCCGCAGGGAATTCGCGCCCGCGTAAATTCCTCGTGCCGAAAACGCTTCCTCCGAGGGCAACGAGACCGGAAATTGCACCGATCCTTCGGGAACATTCCACGCCGCCGCCAATGCCGCTTGGTCCGGATAACGCCTGGCGAGCCACTCGTTCCATGCGGCCTGCTCGATCCAGTCCCCGTTTGGACGCATGGTCCACAAATGGCTCGAAAAACTCGGTTCATTGATCAGGTCCCAGGCGAGATACGGAACATCGTGAAAGCGACCAGCCACCCCACGTATCAGATTTTGCTGCCGCCGCACTGCCTCGGGGTCCAAATATGCGTTTGCGCCGCCCAAGACATCCGGCAGGAACGCAAAAAAATTGAATTGCACGGGAAGGCCGTATTTTCGCGCCGTCATCAGGTACGCTTCCAGCGTGCGGAGTGTACGCTCGTAGGGGCGCCCCGTTTCATCGCAAATTCTGTCCCAACCGGTCCACCAGCCGGTGCGCAGCATGTTGAGCCCTGCCTGGTGGATTTGCGCCAGATCCCGATTCCATACGTAGACATTGGGATGGTCGAAATAGAGCCGCTGCACCTCACTCGACATATACGTTGTGCCCACAATCGCGAGTGGCTTCCCGTTCAACAGGAAATAGTCGGCGTTGACGCTCAGGTGCGGTCCGCTGCGCAGATACTCTTCATCGCGGATCCAAAAGGCGGAATGATAAATCGCCAGAACTTGCGAACCTTCCATCAATCCTGCTTCAAGGATGTGCAGTCCTTTTTGCGCCGGGGCTGGCAGTAACGCCACTGTTGAGCTCGGCAGCGCGATCGTTAGCGTTTGCCTTTCGTCCGGATGATCCTCAGGGTAGCAAGTTACCTGCACCCTTGCGATCGTGATGCCCTTCCGCCAGGCACGGAAATTCGTCTCCAGTTCCACTGGTTCGCCGGGAAGATAGAGCGGCAAGACCGGGCGCACGGAAAAATCCAGCGCGCCCTCCATGGCGCGCAAAGCGAGAGTGCGCAGCAGGCTGCCTGCTTCGGCTGAAGTGTAAAAATCCGCCGGCAGCTCAGCCGACACAAATATCCACCGGCCGCCATCAAAGCCCGAAGAAATATGGTCGATTTGTTCGATCGGCACGGAAATTCGCCTGCCATCGATCTCACCCCACGCCAGCGGATCCAGCCGTGCATCGAGAAAGCCCGTCGAGCCGCCGCGATTGTAAACGGCGTTCGTGCTCAGCCGGATCACCGGGCTGAAAGCTCGTTGCCAACTGAACCTGGGAAGCTGCAGCGGAATTTCCGGGTTGCTGAAGAACGATTCACCAGCTGATCCCGGAGTAGTCTGATATTGGTCGATCAACAGCGGATGCAGGAACCGCACCGAAAAATCGCGCAAGTGCCAGCCACTTGTGTCGTGGTATGCCGAACGTGTGAACGGCCGGCCGCCTAGAACCAGCAAGTTCCCGCCCCTTTGCAAATAAGCACGGATGGCGTTCCACGCAGCCTCCGGCACTGCCGAACCTTGAGGCAGAACCAGAAGCTCTGCTTTGAGATCTTCCAGTTGTGCCGCGAGTTGCCCGGTTGGGACCAATCGCGCCTTGGGCAATGCCCTCGCCAGGAAATCCGGCGGCGGCGCTGCAGAATCCCCAGCAGGCAATCCGGCCTCCGACCAGATCACTGCCCCGGAAAAGTCCTGCGCGGAAAGTGCCCCTGGAGCGATCAGCAAGAGAAATAGGACGATACCCAGTGTTCGCGAGGCCCGCATTCAGGTTCCTCTTCTCTCGAAAATCACCGCAGCAACTTTTATATCACTTGTGAGCAAGTGGAAGCGAAATGCTTGAGGGAAATCAGAAGGCATTGAGAGCCGGGCGTTGGAAAGACAAAAGCAGAGACCATGGGATCGAAAAAAAAGGGCACGATCAGAGTCGTGCCCCGTTTGCATAATTAAATGTTGCGGAAGTTACTTGGCCATTTCCAGTCCGGTGAGCTTCAGATCGTCGCCGCTGACTGTGCCCTTCACCACCACGTGGTGGCCGGCATGGGCGGCAACGGCCTTCTGATCGTCAATGTTGTAGACTTTGTGGTCCGCATCGTTGACGAATACGTACTTTGCTCCCTTTTCGTTCACGCACTTTGCTGCGCAAGCCGCGTGCTTTTCGTTTGCTCCTTTGGCGCCACAAGCGCTGTCGGAAATGTAGCCCGTCCAGCTCCCATCGGCTCCAAGCGCGAGAACTGCGGCGCAGAGTGACAGTGCCAATCCAGCTGCGAATTTAACTTTCATTTTCCATCCCCTCCTGAATTTCAGCTTCACTTGCGATCCCCCGTCAGGGCGCCTCCTAGGGTGTCACAACTATTGATTACGTGTCCAGACCCGCACTTGGATGTGGCAAATTCGGGTCCCCGCGAAAAAACGGGGAGGCCTCTCTGGATCCTCCCCGTACCTCAGGCTATCAAGGAGTAACTTCTGCTCACAGAACAAGTTACTGTCCGGAGTTGTTGCTCGCGGATGCCGCCGCGCCAGCCGTCTTTGGCGTGGACAGATAGCCGGTGATCTGGTTCTTGTTCACGTCGAAGACAACGATTTCATAGGGTGCGATGCGCGCCGCGCCCTTCACGTAGAACTGCACGGGTTCTCCAGCGGTCTTGTCCTTCTTTTCGATGGACTTGTCATCCGCCAGGACCGTGATGGTGTACTTCGACTTCTTGGAGTCCGTCTTGTTCAGCGCAATAGCCACCGGTCCCACGTGCTGCGGCGTCTTGGCCTTGTTGATCGTGAATTCATAGTAGTTGCGGTCGCCGCGGCGCTTGAGTTCTTCCAGATCGTCGTGATTGCGGGCGATCAAGCCGCTCATCACGCCCATGTCACCGGTCGCGCGGTCCAGGCGGCCCTTCGTCGCGTCGAGGTCGTTCTTCACTCCCGACACGTCGCCGCTCAGCTTGTTGACGTCGTCCGTGCTGGCCTTGGTGGCCAGTTGCGAATTCACATTCGTTTCAAGCCCGCTCAGCTTCTTGTCGTAGGCGACAACTGTGGCCCTCGACTGCTTGCGGGCCTTGTCCAGTTCGTCCTGCGTCAGGTTCAGCTTGTCCGTCACCACCTTCAGATCGCTCTGGAGTTGCTGATTCTGTTCGTCTGTCCTGTTCAGGCGCTGTTGCAGCGCGTCGTTTTGCTGCTTCAGGGAAGCCTGGAGTGTCTGCTCCGTGCTCTTGCTCTGGTTCAGAGCGGTCACGCCTACGCCGATGCCCAGCACCGAGGCCGCACCCAGGGCGACAACCGCCAGACCCACCCAACGGGGCATGGGTGCTTGGGTATTCGAATCCTGAAACTCGCTCATGTACGTCATCTCCTTTTGCGGCTCGTTTGCCGTGTGATCAAGCAGTGCGCACCCGCAGCGCCAAAGTTACTTCCCGTGCCGCAAGAACCGTAATCATCTGAAAAAAAGTAAGTTGGGTGGATTCAAGAGGAAGGCAAAGATTGGTCATGAAGGTACTAGTACTAGTAAAGATTACAGCTTGCCTTCCTCAAAGGGAATTTTTACAGGGGAGTCTCATGTCATCCACAGGATCTTCACAGAGCCGCTGCAAAAAATTTGAGCACGGAGGAAATCTTCCTCCATGCTCATAATCCATTCCGGATAAATAAGTTAGACCGCAGTTCAGGCCGCTTGCGAATCCGCGGCTTCTTTCGGCTGGCCGAAATACCGGTCAAGCGTAGTCGTGGCGGCGTCCAAAACCAAGCGGCAATCCGCGCAGCTTTCCAAGTGGTGTTCGATTTCGTCCTGCACGCTTGGCGAAAGCTTGCCCTCTAAATACATGCAAATCAAATGGATAGTATCCCGGCAGCTCATACAATCTCCCTCAGACTCGGCCACGTGCCCCCCGGCTGGCGTTATATACGATGCACCTGATTCGCCAAAGAATTCAGGTTTCTGCTATTGGTGTAACGTCCCTGTTTACAATCATTTATCTAATTGAGAAAGCCAGGAAAGGGAAAGCGGGCTTTTCCCGAGTGGAAAACTTTACCCCGCTTTGAACGTTTAATGCACATCGATTGAATCGCTTAGCGAAGCGGCGTGCCCACCATTTGCTTAAGTGCCGCAATGCGTTCCTCCAGTGGAGGATGCGTGCTGAACAGCGAAGTCAGCGTCCCACTGCCGAAGAGCGGCTTCACGATGCACAGGGAAGATGTGCTCGGCGAGATGGCCGTCGTCGGAATCTGCCGATTATACCGACCCAGCTTTTCCAGCGCGCTGATCAGCCCATAGGGCTGGCCCACCATGCGCGCACCGGTTTCGTCCGCGGCATACTCGCGCGTGCGCGATAGAAACAGCTGAAGCAGCAAGGCCGCGAACGGCGCCAGGAAGATCATCAGCAGGGCGGCAAAACCACCGCCGCCGCGATCGTCGTCGCGATCGCCCCCGTAGCCTCCGAACGCCATCGCCCAGCGTCCCATGCTGGCCAGGTAGGTGATGGCGCCCGCGATCGTCGCGGCGATGGAACTGGTCAGAATGTCGTAGTTACGCACATGAGAAAGCTCGTGAGCAATGACCCCTTCCAGTTCCTCGTCATTCATAATCTGCAGCAAACCATGCGTGACCGCAACCGAAGCGTGCGCCGGGCTCCGGCCGGTTGCGAAAGCATTCGGTGCTGCTTCCGGCACGACGTAGAGCTTCGGCACGGGTATATTCCCCTTGGCAGCCAGGCGCTCCATCACGGTATACAAACGCGGCAGTTGTTCACGCGTAACCGGTTGCGCGCCGCTGGTTGCCAGCGCGATCTTGTCCGAAAAGAAATACGAAACGAAATTCATTACCACCGCGAAAAACAACGCGATCTGCAAGCCTCCGCGGCCGCCGATGGCGCCCCCTGCAACCACCAGCAACACGCTCAGCAAAATGAGAATTGTAGCGGTACGCAAAACCTTCATGAGTGTGGCCTTCCCTTATGACTACGCAAAACGCGCCGCAAAACTTTCAGTCTAGAAGCGGGTTCCGGGAGCGTCAAGCCACGTCCTGGCTCGTCCTTCAGCCGGACGTTTATTTCTTCGATGCGGCGGCTGGCTTTTTCGCCGCCACGCGCTCGAACCGCATGGCGTCCTTCTGCGCGTCGCGATCCACGCGCACGTGGTCGCCGGGCAGGACTCCGCCCTCCAGAATCTGTAACGCCAGCGGATCTTGAATCAGCCTTTGAATTGTGCGGCGCAGCGGCCGCGCGCCAAATGCGGGATCGTAGCCTTCGCGCAACAATAGCTCCGTCGCCGCCGGCGTGATTTCCAGTGTGACCTGGCGTTCCGCCAGCAGCTTCTCCACGCTCTTGAGCAATAGCCCGACGATGCGCGCAAGCTGCTCCTTCCCGAGCGGATTGAAGATCACGATTTCGTCGATACGGTTGATGAATTCCGGCCGGAACGCAGCTCGCAGCGCTTCCATCGCTTCCCTTCGCGCCTGTTCCGGATCCTTGCCCGAAAGCTCGAAGATTGCCGTCGAGCCCACGTTGCTGGTCATCACCAGCACCGTGTTGCGGAAATCCACTGTGCGTCCTTTGCCATCGGTAAGCCTCCCGTCTTCCAGAATCTGCAACAGCACGTTGAAGACATCGGGATGCGCCTTTTCAATTTCGTCAAACAGCACCACGGAATAAGGGTGCCTTCGCACCTGCTCCGTGAGCTGGCCGCCCTCTTCGTAACCCACATAGCCCGGCGGCGCGCCAATCAGCCGCGATACCGTGTGCTTCTCCATGTACTCGGACATGTCGATGCGAATCATCAACTTCTCATCGTCGAACAGGAATTCCGCCAACGCGCGTGCCAATTCCGTTTTGCCCACCCCCGTTGGGCCCAGAAAAATGAACGATCCGATCGGGCGTTTCGCGTCGGAAAGTCCCGCTCGGCTGCGTCGAACCGCATTCGCCACCCGCGTCAGTGCATCCTCCTGGCCCACCACGCGCTGCCGCAACCGCTCTTCCATGTGCACCAGCTTCTGCGCTTCGCCTTCCAGCAGTCGGCCGACGGGAATTCCCGTCCACTTGCTCACCAGCTTGGCGATATCTTCTTCGTCGACCTCTTCCTTCAAAATCGGCGCTTCTTTCTGCATCGACGCAAAGCGATCCTGAGCGGCGTTCAACTCGCGCTCCGCCTGGGCGATCTTCCCGTAGCGGATTTCCGCGACCTTGGCCAGTTCACCCGAACGCTCATAGCGCTCGGCTTCCGCTTTCAGTTGCTCGATCTGTTCTTTCAACTTGCGAATTTTGGAAATCGCCTCTTTTTCCGCCTGCCACCGCGATTTGCTGGCGCTCGATTCCTCCCGCAGCTTGGCGAGCTCCTTCTCAATCTGCGAACGCCGTTCGACGGAATGCGCGTCGGTCTCCTTCAACAAGGCCTGCCGCTCGATTTCAAGCTGCAGAATGCGCCGCTCGATCTCGTCAATCTCCGTCGGCAGAGAATCGATTTGCATGCGCAGGCTCGCCGCCGATTCGTCGATCAGGTCGATAGCCTTATCCGGCAAAAAACGGTCGGAAATATAACGGTGAGACAATGTGGCCGCGGCCAGAATTGCCGCGTCTTTGATCCGCACGCCATGGTGCACCTCGTAGCGCTCTTTCAGGCCGCGCAGAATGGCGATCGTGTCTTCCACCGTTGGTTCGGAAACCAGCACCGGCTGGAAGCGGCGTTCCAGCGCGGGATCCTTTTCGATGTATTTCTTGTACTCATTCAGCGTGGTGGCGCCGATGGCCCGCAGTTCGCCTCGCGCCAGCGCGGGCTTCAACATGTTCGAAGCGTCCATCGCTCCTTCAGCCGCCCCGGCTCCAACCAGAGTGTGCAGCTCGTCGATGAACAGGATGATCTGGCCCTCCGCCTCGGAAATCTCCTTCAGCACGGCCTTCAACCGGTCTTCAAATTCGCCGCGAAATTTTGCGCCGGCAACCAACGCGGCCAGATCGAGCGCCACAAGGCGCTTGGTCTTCAACACATCCGGCACGTCGCCGGACACGATCCGCTGTGCGAGTCCTTCCACAATCGCGGTTTTCCCCACGCCCGGCTCGCCAATCAGCACTGGGTTGTTCTTCGTGCGTCGCGCCAGAATCTGCATCACCCGGCGAATCTCTTCGTCCCGGCCAATCACAGGGTCGAGCTTCGAGCGTCGTGCCAGATCGGTGAGATCGCGCGCATACTTTTCCAGCGCCGCATAGGTTGTTTCGGGATTCTGCGTTGTCACGCGCTGGCTGCCGCGAACACCCGCTAACGCTTGAAGAATGGCTTCGTAGGACGCGCCATGCTTCTTCAGCAATCTTCCGGCTGGATCGCTATCTGCGCCCGCAATCGCCAGAAACAAGTGTTCGGTCGAGACGTATTCGTCCTTAAATTTCCCGGCCTCGTCAAAGGAGCGCTCTAGCACGTCGTTCAATGCGCGGCTCATGCTGTGCTGGCCGAAGCCTTGTACTTTGGGCAGGCGCGCGATCTCGCGATCGAGATCCTGCATCAGCATCTCGCTGCGAATTCCCAGCCGGGCCAGCAGTGGCGGCACTACGCCGTCCTTCTGCTCCACCAGCGCCACCAGCAAATGCAGCGGCTCTATGGATTGATTTTCGTGCCGTGCCGCAACTTCCTGCGACTCTTGCACCGCCTCCTGGGCCTTTACCGTCATCTTGTCAAATCGCAACATGATTTCATCCTCGTGCATGGCCTTCCGCAGGCCATCTCCGCGGCCGGTCTAAACCTGGCCTCTGGCTCAAAAAGAAGGGACTGGCTACTGCTTTCGCCAGCCCCTCATGCTAACTCACGGCGCGGCCCGCTCGTCCACTGCTTTG
This sequence comes from Acidobacteriota bacterium, assembly GCA_021324935.1. Taxonomy (GTDB): domain Bacteria; phylum Acidobacteriota; class Terriglobia; order Acidiferrales; family UBA7541; genus Acidiferrum. Next base: position 16,132 of record JAJPIE010000029.1, on the reverse strand, counting down.
GCCTTTTAGCGGCCAGCGGCCATCGCCGGGGCTTCGACGTTCACTTTGATCTGCTTCGGCTTGGCTTCTTCGCGCTTCGGAACCGTCAGCGTCAGTACGCCGTTCTTGTATTCGGCCCGGATCGCTTCCGGATTCACGGTATTCGCCAGCGAGAAACTGCGGCTGAACGAACCATAGGAGCGCTCCACCCGCAGATACTTGTCCTCAGTGACCTTCTTCTCGAACCTCCGTTCACCCCGAATGGTCAGGATGTTGTTCTCTACACGGATGTCGAGCTCTTCTGGCTTGATGTCCGGAAGGTCCGCTTTCACCACCAATTCGTGCTCCGTTTCGTAGATGTCCACGGCGGGAGCCCATGTGGTGATGCTGCCTTCCTCAGAAGCGCGGCCGAGGGTTTCCCCAAAGAGGCGATTGATTTGGTCCTGAAGGGTCAGGCCCCAAAAAGGTTCAAACCGATTGATAGCAGTTCTCATTGGAAGTCTCCTCCATGCGTTATGGTGATAGAAGCATATAATCTTAGTGTGACATTGTCAAGAGGAAATTTCAGCCATCGAAATTAATGCATAAGCCTTTTAGAAATAATAAGATATGAAGGTGGTCTGCAAGGCCTTACGCACTCTTTTGCTTTCCTTTTGCTGCTGCCGGCTCCCTTCTCTGTCCACCGAATTGCTATATTGTTATCCTATGCGCGTCGACGAATTCGACTATCGGCTTCCGGTGGAACTGATCGCCCAACGGCCGCTGGAGCGCCGCGACTCTTCCCGATTGCTTCTTCTCGATCGGCAAACCGGCGCGGTTCAGGATTCTCAGTTCGCCGCATTGCCGGAGTTGCTTCGCGGGGACGAGCTTCTCGTCTTTAACAATGCCCGCGTCATCCCCGCTCGTCTTTTCGGCCATCGCGCCGGCGTTCCTTCGCAAAATCCCTCGCGCAAAACCGCGCGCGAACATCTGACTGGCAGCGTGGAGGTGTTCCTCACGCGCAAGCTGGAAGGGAACATCTGGGAAGCTTTGGTGCGGCCTGGTAGAAAGTTGCAAGTGGGCGAACGGGTGATTTTTGGCGCGGGAGAACTAGAGGCCGAAATTGTGTCGCGCGGTGAACTTGGTATTCGCGGAATTCGGTTCGAGTCACACAATGGAGCAAGCCTCGAACAAAATCTCGAAAAGCTTGGCCACCTGCCGCTGCCTCCCTACATCGACCGGCCCGACGAAATCGCCGACCGCGAACGTTACCAGACTATTTTTGCCCGGCAGGCCGGAGCGGTTGCGGCGCCCACGGCAGGTCTTCATTTCACTCCCGATATTTTGGAGCGACTCCGAAAGCGCGGATGCGAATTCTGCGAAGTGACCTTGGACGTCGGCCTGGGGACTTTCCAGTCCGTGCACACCGATACGTTCGAAGCTCACAAGATCCACACGGAAACCTTCGAAATCAAAGAGGAAGCCGCGGAGAAAATCCGCCAGGCGAAGCAGGCGTCACGCCCCCTGCTGGCCGTTGGGACCACGGTCGTGCGAACTTTGGAAGATGCCGCGGCGCGCAGCGCCTCCGGCGGCAAAGCGAATAGGCTCGCAGCTGGCCGGGCGGAGGCGCAAATCTACATTCTGCCGGGGCACACCTTTCGCCTCGTCGACCAACTGCTCACCAATTTCCACCTTCCGAAATCCACGCTGCTGGCGCTGGTTTCCGCGTTTGCGGGCCGCGAACACACGCTGGCCGCGTACCGCCACGCGGTGGAGGAACGCTATCGCTTCTTCAGTTATGGGGATTGCATGCTGATTCGCTAGCGGGAGTTTGCGTTGCGCGGAGAATGAGAAGGGAAGCTGTTCTGGAAAACAGCTTCCCGCGTAAACCGACGGCAGAATTCACGGGCGCGCCCGTTATTCGGATAGAACGAAAACTTCCGCTTTGCCTTCGAAACGGAGTTCCAGCACGCGGCCGTTGGCATCGGCAACAATTCCGGTGTAGGGCGACTTCGCGTCGCGGGTTTCCCAGCGTCCTGCGGATTCGGCAACGACCTTCTTGCCGTTCAGCAGCGTAATGTGATTGTCATCGATCATGGCGCGGTAGTCGCCCGCCTTGACGTCCACCTTGCCCATTTTTACGGTCTGCGTAATGGGTAGGGATTTGTTCACCGGCTTGGCGAACACGGGTACGGTGAACGCGAGCGCGGCAAGGAGAGCCAGATTTCGAACCAGGGTATTGCGTTTCATGTGTGTCTTTCCTTTCGACCGAACGTGTCAACCGGAACGTGTCCAGTCAGGAGAGAGTTGACACACAGGCAGGCGAAGAGTAGCCTCTCGGTGCAGACACCTCTTCTTCCTGGTCCAAGAGCCGGAAAAACTGCGTGTCACTCGCCCCGCGGCTGCCACCGCGGGGTTTCTTTCGTGAACTCTATCCATCCCGAACAGCCTGAACTCGGCTGCACCCGTATAGACGAAAACCACTAGGCGAATGTTTCGTGGGTTCCATCGAATTTTTTGTTACTTTTTTACACTCTGACACCCCGGCCTTGCGCTCAATTGGGCTCATTTGCGGTGTGCACCTTTTCCCCGCTTCATCTATACTCTTCCAAGGTCCGGGACCTCTGGATGCGACTTCTAGTCCTCACGGATATCCACGCGAATTTCACCGCTCTCGAAGCCACTCTCCAAGCCGCCGAGGGAAACTGGGAGCGTATTGTGTGCCTCGGCGACGTCGTGGGTTACGGACCAGACCCGAATGAGGTCACTTCCCGCATTCGCGAACTTGGCGCCGTCACCATTCGGGGAAATCACGACAAAGCCGTTTCGGAATTAATGGCCACCGACGATTTCAATCCTGTTGCCAAAGCCGCAGTCCTCTGGACGCGTGCGCAGTTGTCCAATGATAATTTGGCGTGGCTCGCCGCGTTGCCACAAGGACCACTCGAAGCCGAAGGCGTCGTCCTGGTGCACGGCGCATTTCAGGACGAAGACGAATATGTTTTCACGCCCGCTCAGGCCCTCGAAGGACTTCTGGATTCCACCACGCAGGTGACCTTTTTCGGGCACACCCATCACCAGGGTGGATTTTCCTATCAGGATTCGGAGCTTGAGGTGCTGTCGCTGCATCCACGCTCCAACGAATCGCGTTGTGCTCTGCGTTTGGAATCCGCAAAACGCTATCTTTTAAATCCCGGTTCCATCGGCCAGCCGCGCGACACCGATCCGCGCGCCAGCTTCGCCATCGCCGATCTCGAAAACCAGGTGATTGAATTCTGGCGTGTGCCTTATGACATCAGCAGCGTCCAGCAACGCATGCGCGCCGCGCGGCTGCCGGAGCCTCTGGTACTGCGGCTGCAGGTGGGGCGCTAAGAATTTCTCTTGAGCTAACGGCCCGCGGAGGTACAGCCATTCAAGAAATGCTGCAAAATCAAATCACCCCGGAAAAGGGGAAGATGTCTCCACTTACGATCCTGATTGGCGTCGTGGTGGTGGCCACGATTGGCTTGAGCCTCTGGGCGCTGTTCAAAGCACCGGAAAACGCGCCGACAGCGACCGTGCAGCTCAATCTCCCAGCCCAAATGGCCCCGGAGGAGCAGGCGTACGCGCCCTCCGTTCGTATTGAGAACATTGCTTTGAGCCGCGCGGAGAATTTCCTTCACCAAGAAGTCACGATTTTGGATGCCGACGCCATCAACGATGGACCGCGTTCCCTGCAAAAACTCGTGGTTACCGTCGAGTTTTTCGACGATATGCATCAGGCCGTCCTCCGCGAATCGCGGGGTATTCTCGGCAACCCGCCCGTGCCGCTCGGCCCCGGTCAAAAGCGCGGTTTTCAGCTCTCCTTCGACGGCGTTCCATCAAGCTGGAATATGCAAACGCCTTCCGTTCGGGTCGGTTATTTGCAACTCAAACCACTAAAATAATTATTACGTTACGCAAGCGTTATATTACACTTTCGGCATGAATTTGGCCGGGGATTTGCGTAACACCTTGCAGGTGATTCTTGCCCGCGGCGCCGTGGAAATCCGTGACCCCGCGGGCCGTGTCACTCCCGCTTCGCCTGTGTCCTGGGAAGTCCGCGGGGCTTCAGAAAAGCCTCTGCTTCATTTGTGGGCGGAAAATTGCAATGTGACCCGGCGTGTGCTGGCCATTACCCACAGCGCTGAGGACCGCCTTGCCCTGGCCGTCGAGCGATTCGGCCGGCTGAAGCCCGAACGTCTGGAAATCATTTCCCTCCCGTTCGCTCGCGGTGCCAAGGATATTTCCCGCGAAGATTTTTGCGATCGTTTGCGCCGCATCCTGGCCGAGCAGTTCCCCGACGAAACCATCGAGAAAATCTCGGTTGCAGCCGACTTGGAGCATTCCCTTTCCGGCATCTACACGCGCGGCATCCTCCGCCGGGGCTCGTCTTCGATCGCGTTTCTCGCCGTTCCCGAAGGCGAATCGCAAGATGCGCTCGAAAGCAGCATCACCTATGCTCTCCTCTGGCTGGAGCGCTCACGTCAATCTGCGCGTTTCGCGCATCTGGCTGCGCTGCGTTTGATTGTGCCTCGGGGAAAATCAGACGTGCTTGCCGGCCGCCTCCGGGGACTGGATGGCCGCGTGGCTCTTCAGGTTTATGAACTCGATGCTTCGAGCGAAACTCTCGCGCCGGTTAATCCCCGCGAGACGGGCAACGTCGCCTCCTCGCTGGTCCCACGTCGCGAATCGCAACTTCTGCTCGACCGCGCCATTTCCGCGATCGCACCAATCCTGGCCATGGCTCCCGATTTTATCCGGGCTCACGCTTTGCCGCAGACCAGGGAAGTGGTTCTTCGCTTCCTCGGCTTGGCATTTGCCCGCTGGCAGGAAGACAAAATTTATTTCGGCACGGATTCGGTCTGGCAGGAACTTCGCCCACAGAACCAGGGTGCCCTCAAGCAGCTGATTGCCAACCTTCGCAGCTTCCGAAATCCACTCTCCACCGATCTCCGCCACCCGCTCTATCGCGCGCAAGCGGAGCGCTGGATGCAATCGCTCGTGTGCCAAGACGTCAGCCGTATCGATATCGCGCTGGACCCCGTCTATGTCTACGAACAGGTATTTGCCCAGGTGGCCCGTCAACACAGCGTCCTCGATCTGCTTTGTGTAACGCGCACAAAGCGCTTGGCGATTTTGGAATTGAAGGCCACGGAAAATCTCGATTTGCCCCTGCAAGCCGCCGATTATTGGTCGCGCATCCGCTGGCACCAGCAGCAGGGAGATTTTGCCCGCTATGGCTTTTTCCCCGCCATCGAACTTCAGCCCGCCCCTCCCTTGGTCTATCTGATCGCGCCGGCGTTGCGCTTCCATCCGACCACCGATTCCCTGCTGCTCTACCTTTCCCCCGAGATGGAAATGATCCGCGTCGGTCTGGCGGAAAACTGGCGCCGCGGGCTCCGCGTGATGGTCCGGCAATAATTCCCACTCGCTAAAAAATGACTTTCTGGCCTTGCCTTCATCCTGCTTCGGGTTAGAATCAAAGTCCTTCCCGTAAGAGGACTTGATGGTGAATTTTAATATTCAGATTCGGCAGGCGGATAAAGTCTCGCTGGTTGATATTACTGGGCGGCTCACTTCTTTTGAAGGGCCGGCATTTCGCGATGCCATTCAGCGGCTTTTGCAGCAGGGACAAAAAAACATTGTCCTGAATCTAACGGGGCTCGATTATTTGGACAGTTCCGGCGTCGGCGAACTGGCTCGCATGTATCTGGCTGTGGTGAAAAAAGATGGCGCCATGAAAGTCGTCGGCCTTGCGCCCAAGGTCGAGGAAATCCTCAAGATCACGCAGCTTTACCAGGTTTTTCCGGAATTTCCGGACGAAGCCTCGGCGTTGGAAAGTTTTCCCGAGGCGCGCGACGCCGGGATTGCGTCCCGCCAAACCCCCGATTCGAAATAATCCGAAAAAGTGGGCCGAAAATAGGAGAGGAGCTTGAATCCACGTGAGTGGTGCTCAAGCTCCCCGGGGTGTGTCCTCGAAGTGGTTGTTACCTATATAGATGCGCGCCAGCGAAAAAGGTTTCCTGAAAGTTGCGGCGCGATAAGTTTTTTTTCGGGATAGCGTAAGTTTTAATAAAACAAATACTTACGCCAGCGTTCGTCGCGATGGCCAATCAGGCGCATCAACTGCCGTGAAGTATGCAGCGTGAACGGGCGCGGCTTGCGCGCCAGTTTTAGCCCCGCTTCTTCCGGTGTGCGGTCGCCCTTGTTGTTGTTGCACCGGTAGCAGCAGGCCACCAGATTTTCCCAACTGGAGCGGCCGCCTCGCGAGCGCGGCAACACATGATCCAGCGTTAGCTCGGAGCTTGGAAATACTTTCCCGCAGAACTGGCAGGTATTGCGGTCGCGCAAAAGAATATTTTTCCGTGATAACGCACGGCTCTGCTGTGGTATGTGCCGGTAAGCCAACAGACGTATGACGGAGGGAACCTTATGCGCGTTCGAAGAGGAGTGAACCTCGGCACTGTGAACTTCTTCGGCTTGCGCTACCCCCTTCAGCAGCAGCACCATGGCGCGGCGCACGGCGGTCACGTTGATCGGCTCGTACGTGGCATTCAGGACCAGCACGGGCTCCTGCATCAGGGATGAACGGCGGGGAGTAAGGCTGCGGGCTAGGCGGGCGCCAGCATTCCCCGAAGCATTGGGCACAAGCGCGCCGCCCACTTCGGGGACGTATCGCCCCCGGGCATCGACCGCCTCTGGTCGTCTTGCGCTCATCGCGCGCCCTTCAGGCTATGCACTTTCTCTGACCCGGGTGGCTTGCCTTACGGCCCGGGCGATAGTCAATCCCGCCACCGATTTGGCGCCTGCAGCGCGTAACGCACGGGAACATGCGTCCAGCGTTGCTCCGGACGTCATAACATCATCTAGCAGCAAGATTCGAAAATTGTCAACCCGCCCGCCTTCGCGAATGGCAAAAGCGCCACGTACGGCGTCCCATCGTTCATCGAAATGTAATAGTTGTTTTTCCGGCCGCGCTCGCTTGCGCTGCAACAAAACCGGACGGTAGGGCAGCCCCAGGCGTCGCGCCAGCGGTCTTCCAAACAAGTCAACTTGGTTGTACCCTCGCTCCTTCTGCCGCGCCCGGTGCAGCGGAACGGGCACCACCAGGTCCGGCCCAAATTTCTCCGGCAAACCCCGCGCGATTTTTTCCAGTTGCTTCGCAAACCAGCTTCCCAGCGGATCGATCTCCTCGTACTTCAGCAGCACGATCGCTTTGGCCAGCATTCCCTCGTATGTGCCGAAGCTGCGCGCCGCATCAAACGCAAATCCACGTTCGCGGCATTCCCGGCAAATCGCGCTCGATTCTTCCTCGGCCGCTTCCACGCTCCACGGTTGCCCGCACCGTTCGCAGACTTCCTTGGGCAATCCGGGGAAAGAGCCGAGGCAAGCGTCGCAGATCGGCAGCCGGTCGGCGCGCGTCAGCAGCGCTTTGCACAAACGGCAATCCGACGGAAACACCACCGCGCCAAGCGCGCCGCCCAGGGTCTCCATCCAGCGCGAAACACGGACGCGGGCGTTCGATCGAGGCATGGCGAAACGTCCTCACCGTAACGCCTTTATTATAATTTAGTTAGCTGATGGAGAGGTAAAGAAAAACGTTCCTTACAGCAGCCCTTGTTCCTTCTTTTCCTGGCAGCTGATGCAATGCTTGGCCCAGGGCACCGCTTCCAGCCGCTTCTGCTGCATCTCTTCCTGGCAGTTCATGCAAGTTCCGTAGTCATTACTGCGAATCCGCTTTAACGCTTCGTCGATCAGATTGAGGATCGCGCGGTCCGTGTTGGTCTGCCCAAACAGGAATTCCTTGGTGTAGGAGTTTGCCGCTTTATCGGCGAGATCCACCGTGGGATCGTCATCCGCCTGCCGGCCTTCCTCTTCGGTCCGCGTGATTGTCTTCACGAGTTCGTCGCGGCGTGCCAGTAGCCGCTTTTTGTAATAGTCCAGGCGCTTCTTGTCCATGAAATACCTTCTCCAGATGGCCCCCAGGAGCCATCTAAAAACTCCGTAGTGTAGACTGCGTTGTTTTCAGTGTCAAGGTAACGTGGATGAAGGAATAGCCTTTTTGGTTGCACGTCGAGAAATTCCCTCGCAACCCGAATCAAATTATTTCCCGCAAAGCCCGTTAGGAATTCGGTTTCTTCAGTGCGTGTCTTCCCATGAACCATGAACTTGCGGAAAACCAGTGAGTTGCATCCGAACTCGGTCCGAAAGGCGTGATTGAAATTCGAATCGTCCCCCAAGCCGCAGTCCAGCGCGATATCGGCCGCGCGTCTTGTACCTATCGTCAGCCGCTCCGTTGCACCTCGCAATCCTGTGCGCAATAGAGACGCGTGCGGCGTTACTCCCGTGAGTCTTCGAAACGTACGCAGAAAATGAAAGCGACCGAGTTTCATCTCATGCTCCCGCCGCTCGCGTTAGTTCAGCGCCTCCCCGACCTTGTGCTTATCGGCTGCGGCGGTCAAACATCAAAAAAGTGGGTTCTGCGCGCGTTTCGACTGGTTAGTTCAACTTGGAACGCACGCCTTCCGAAGTGTTTACCCGTCACATCCAGTCCTTCCGGCTGCATGCTAATTTGCCGCAAAGACAATGTGGATAGCTGGTGTGTAGCCTTCCACCGTTCACCGCATAACTATCCCGATCGTCTGGAGGAGCTCATGTTCAAGCATACGATGCTGGCCATGGGTGTGCTGTTTGCGGCTACGAGCCTCTGCCTCGCGCAGCAAGCCACCCTGGGCAAACCCGAAATCAAAAAGGAACCCATCAAGCAAACCAGCGCAGCTTCCGGGAAAGACATGTACACGCAATACTGCGCCGCTTGTCACGGCGCCGAGGGCAAGGGCGACGGCCCCGCAGCCCCGGCCTTGAAAACTGCGCCCACGGACCTGACGCAGCTCACCAAGACCCACGGTGGCAAGTACCCGGCTAGCATGGTCGCAGGAACGTTGAAATTTGGCAGCGGGCCGCGAGCGCATGGATCGGTCGACATGCCAGTGTGGGGTCCTCTGTTTCAATCACTGGACAAATATCACGACAGCGTTGTCCAGCAGCGCGTCAGCAACATCGTCAATTACATCGAGACGTTGCAAGCGAAGTAATCTCACCGCATCCGCGGAAACTTCGCGCCTTGCCTCGCCCAAGGTTTTTCGGCGGGAACTCACGCGTGTCATTGGCCTTCTGCATTTTCCGTCCGAATGATCAAAAGGGTCCGAACATCGCTGTTCGGACCCTTCGATTTGTGAGAAAGTGCGCCTGCCCCGGGACAGTTGGCTCGGAATCAGTCCGGTTGGAGCCCGGCGCGTTTCTTCGCTCACAAAATTCAGCTCAATTGCCTCCGCGCCTCGTCGGCATCCTCCGCTAAATCGCGAAGAAACTCGACAAATCCGTCGGACTTACCGCTCTTCGTTTTGTGGCCAAGAAACAGGCCGCTGTCGATGAGACCTTGGAGTGCGCCCTTGGCCGCGTCTCGCGTTTCCGTGGGCCGAATGATCGAGATCGGGCCAAGCCTCTGATTCAGAAAAAACGTGGGTTCCGGCATGATCAGGTTCGTCTGAAATTCATCTGCAACCCCCGGATCGGGACTGCCCTGGCTCGAACTGTTCGGGTTAATTCCGCCGTTCAGATTCGGAAACGTCACTGTCGCTCCTGTGGAACCCGGGAATCCCGTGTCCGTGTCCGTAATTTGCGTCGCGTTCCCGGCTTTGTCCTGCCACGTCTGGAAGTGCATGGTCTCCGTCGGGCCGATACTCAAAAGCACCCGTAACACTTCCGGGTCAGAAACCCTCTGCGCCAGGGAAGGGTAGAGGCTGCTGCCGCCTTGCTCGATGGTGCCGAAATGAAAGCCGGCCGTGAATGCGATCGCCTGGGTATGCGTGCCCACGCCACTGTTCTGGTTGGGATCCGCGATCAAGTCGGCATTCGTTCTGGGAATGGCGGTGTGCTGCCCGGTGGCCAGCGAAGGGATGGCGTTTTCAAACGAATCGCCGAGATCCGGATTCTTGCTGTCGCTGCGATACCTCGTCCACCAACTCGTATCAACCGTCAACTGTGTAAGATTGGTCAGGCGGCCGATGTTTGGCACGCCGGTCACCTGGCTGGATGGAAGATTCGCGAATTTGTGGAGTTCCACGATATCCGCGCCTTTCGAAGCCAGGTAGTTTTTGAGCCAAGTCTCGTGGCTGAATTCGTCATCTGTATTGTCCAGAATGTATTGCGGCATGTCGGTGTCGAGGATCAGCAACCCCCCGATATAGAGCGGGGCTAATCCTGTCGTGACTCGATTGCCGTTCTGATCCTTGAGATCGTTCGTGGACAACCCTTGCGTTTGCGTAGCGACGCTCGGCCCCCCGAGCTCCGCGTACTGCCTCCACAAGTCCGCCTCAATGGTCTCGAGCGCTTGCAGGAATCGTAGAATCGCGATGTCTCCGCGATTCGGTTTCCCCCCGCCATCGTCAACCTCCTGGCTCAGCGCCGGCAGCGCCTTGCCCAACACGCCGGCCCCCATCGTTGCGGCTCCCGCAGCCACCGTCCCGTGCTTGAGAAAAGATCGGCGGCTGGTATTACGAGTGAACGGAATGTCATGCTTTTTCATTACCTGGCTCCTTCTGACTTTGGACTTTCAGATCTCTCCGCCGCGCGAACGAAGAGTTGACACCTTGACTCGCAGGGAAGTGGCAGTAATCGGTATTCCTGTCCCGCGAAACGCACATACCTCGCTCGTCCCGCCCGCCATGCGGCGGAGAAGAAGGCCCCGCGGCCAGTCGCGGATCCCTCCATTGGTTATTGGACAGTCAAGGAGACGCTTGCCGAGTGAGTGATCGAGCCGGACGTCGCCGTGACCATCACCGTGGTTGTTCCGCGCGGAGTTCCGTTGTTGCCATTGCTGCTGTAGCCGCCGCAGCCCGTGGCCGTGAAAAGGGTCGCTGCCAGCAGGACCATGCCCAGCGCATAACCCAGCCAGTGCCACCACACGCGCCGCCGCAGTGTTTTGCGCCGGTGCGATTTGACCACCACCATCCCGAATAGCCCGAAGCCTACCATTGGCAGCATCATCCCCATCCCCATCACGGAGTGCGGCATGTACGGGTTGGAGTTTGTTGCCAATGTTACCGTCATGCTGTCCGTTGTGCCGCCGACGGGATTTAGTGTGGTCTTCGAAAACTGGCAGTTTGTTCCGGCCGGCTCTCCCGAACACGCAAAACTGGTAATCGGCGAATTGAAGCCGTTCAATGCGGTTGCTGTCACTGTGAACGATGCCGTCTGTCCGGCTGAGATCGTCAAAGTCGCCGGCGTGATAGCCAGTGAGAAGTCCGCTGGTCCGGTGCTGCTGCTGGAGTTGGGTGTGATTGCTGCGAACAGTCCGTGTTGTTCATTGTTGAGCCCGGCGGTAATGTAAAGCGTGCCCGGATTGCCGGTTTGTCCCGTGGCATCGAACAGCAGTTCCCAAAGCGATGCGTTGGTGATCACGTTTCCGTTGGAATCCTGTAACTGGCCGAGGAAGTTCTGTGAAGCCATGTCAAACGCGTTGATCGTGCCGTCGCCGAAGTTCCCCACCAGCAGCGCTCCCTGGAACTGGCCAAAACCCGAGGGAGCCACCGCCACGCCCCATGGCGCGTTCAGCGTTCCTTGCGACGCGATGCGGTTCTGGAAGTTGCCCTGGAAATCGAACAGGCTCACGTATCCCGCCCCTGCCGCGTGCACCGGGTCGTGCTTCAGCGCGTCCTGCTGCGCATAGGTCACCACCACCTTGTTTGGACCGATCACGTGAATGCCAAACGGCGCGAATCCCGCCGGCAATGTCGGATCCTGGAATGTCCCTTGCAGCACGATCGGCGTGAACGTGCTGTCGTACGATTCCACTACGCCTGAGTTGAAGTTCGCCACGAGTAGCACTTCATTCCCGCCGGTCTCCGTCACCAGCGCCGCTCCCTTGTACACCGCGCCGGTCCCTGAATTGTCCACCTTCAACACCGCGGAGGGCAGGTTGGAATACCAGCCCGATATCGTGCCGTCCTCGGTCACGAAGAGGAACGAACTGCTGATGCCGTTCACATTGAATCCACCGGCCGTGTTGGCCGCTACGCCGGTCGGGGTCGCCAGGTTTGAACTTTCCCCCGGCGGAGGAATCGTGAAGGTTCCTTGCAGTGCTCCTGTCTTGTCATACAGCGTGGCCTTACCGCTGTTGTTGTCGGCAATCCAGAACGGATTGCCCGGAATGTACGCGATGCCCCACGGATTGATCATGTTCGCGTCCGTATTCGGCGCCGTCCCCTGCGTGTCCGAACTCAGGTTGGTCTGTTTGTAGCTGTTTGACTGGGCTTGCAGTTGCGATACGTTTACCAGCGCGCTCAACACCAACCATCCGAGCACCGCCATCTTCAATTTGCGCATAGCGTTGTTTGCTCCTCTTTCATCGAATGTTTTCGCTTCGGGTGAGGCGGGAATTTCACCCTGGGACATCTTGCCGCCCTCCCTTGCTCACCCCGGCTTTCACCGATAGAGATGCCTTGTTTGGCTGAAGCCTGCGTCAAGTGGCGCACAAGTGTTTCTAAAGGTGGAACTTATAGTAGATAAGCGACTTCCGGTGATTTCTTGCATCTAACCAGACAAGCTGTTTGGCCCGTTTCGTCAGCCAATTCGCCTGGTGTGGTCGAGTTTTGCGAAAGGGGTTTTTCCGCCGATGAGCGATAAGTTTGCTTCCGCCCCTCTATTCCGCTTCGGGGCCTTCGAAGTCGATATCACTTCCCGGGAACTCCGCAAACACGGGGTGCGCATCTCCCTGGAAGGTAAACCTTTTGAAATTCTTTTGACCCTGCTGGAAAATCCCGGCCAGGTCATTACCCGCAAAACGCTCCGGCAAAAACTCTGGCCAGACAGTTACGTCCGCTACGAGCAGAGCCTCAATACCGCCGTCAACAAACTCCGCAGTTCCCTGGGCGACTCTTCCGCCAGCCCTCGCTACGTGGAAACGCTTCCGCGGCTCGGATACCGCTTCATCGCGCCCGTCGAAAAATTGCACAAGTCTCGCGAAGCACGCAATAAAACCATGCTCGCGGTTCTGCCCCTCGATAATCTCAGCGGCGATCCGGAGCAGTCCTATTTTGTGGATGGACTTTTCGAAGAGCTTCTTTCGGAACTCGGGCAGCTCAATCCCAAGCGGCTCGGCGTCATTGCCCGCACTTCCTCGATGATCTACAAAAACACTTCCAAGTCCGTCGATCAGATCGCCTCCGAACTCCACGTCGACTACATCATGGAAGGCAGCGTCCGCCTCGACAAAAAGAAGAAACGCGTTCGCGTCACCGTTCAATTGATTCATGCCAGCGATCAGACCCACGCCTGGACCGCCAGTTACGATCACGAGCTCCACGAGATCCTTACCGTGCAACGCCGTGTGGCGGAGCAAATTGGTGAAGCTCTCGCCCTTGAACTTCTCCCTTCCTCATCTTCCCGGCCGGCGGCAACCAATATCGAAGCGAACGAAGCCTATCTTCAGGGCCGCCACTTCTGCGGCCAGCGCAGCGAAGAAACTTTGAAACGCGCGTTGGCCAGTTTTGAGCGCGCCTTGATCCTCGATCCGAACTACGCCAAAGCCTGTGCGGGCATTGCCGACTGCTGCACACTGCTGGTCTGGTTCGGCGCCATGTGGCCCCGCGAAGCGGGTAGCCGTGCCTTCACCGCTGCGGCCCGCGCGCTGGAAATCGATCCCGGCCTCGGCGAAGCCCACGCATCCATGGGCCTCGTGCGCTTCTGGCATACCTGGGACTGGGACGGCGCTGAAGAAATGTTTCAGCGCTCCATTGATCTCAATCCCAGCTACGCCATGGCGCGTCAGTGGTATGCCTCCTTCCTGAATGCCATGGGGCGCCACGCCGAAGCACGCGAACAGTTGCTCAGCGCTCGCGAAATCGATCCGCACGCCCTGATCATTCAAATGAATATGGCGGACTCTCCGTTCTTTGAGCGCGATTATGCCCGCGCCGTCCAGTATCTCGAAGGCCTCCTGCGCAATGTTCCGCAGTTCTTCCCGGCGCTTTTCAATCTGGGCCGCGCGTATGTCCAGATGGAGAAATATCCGGAGGCGATCGCGGCCTTTGAAAAGGCCATTGCCCTTTCGGGAAATCGCGAAGGGAAACCCGCTTTGGCGCATGCTTATGCGCTGGCGGGCAAAACCGCCGAAGCCCGCCAAATTCTTGACGAATTCAAAAACGATCACTCGGGACGCTACATCGCCTCGCCCATGATCGCGCGTATTCACCTGGGACTCGGCGAATCCGAACAAGCCATCCTGTGGCTCGAAAAGGGCTACGAGGAGCGTTCCAACTGGATGAGTTTCTTGATGGTCGATCCCGTTTGGGACCCCTTGCGCAAGGATGTGCGCTTCCGCACGCTCCTTGAAAAGAAAGTCGGCCTCGCGCCGAACTCGGGGCGCAAGGCCAGCGCGGCCAGTTAGGCGCTCCACCACGTCCTCACTGCTGGCGATGCAACCGGAAACCTTGAATCGTTTCTCCACACCCCTCGTCTAACGGGACAATCTGACGGGGCGTGCTTCGCCGCGCGAGATCCGCCGTGACTTCGCGCCCATTCGTTCCGCGCTCCTGCAGGTCTGTGGTGCCCTAATTTCCTGCAAAGGAGACCTGCCGTGAAAAAGTCTCTCGCGTCGTTTCCTGCTTGCTTCGTATTGCTGTTGGTTCCCGGGATTTCCGTTGCTCGCAACCATCCCGCTTCGCCCGCCGCAAATTTCAGCGCCGACGACAAAACTCCTCCCAGCTACGACATGAAAGCACAATCCCTCCTTGACCTTCGGGACCTCCACAAGAAAATGATCTCCTTGGCGCAAGCCATTCCCCCCGACAAATACGCCTGGCGTCCGGAAACCGGCGCGCGCTCCGTCAGCGAGCTTTTTCTGCACGTCACCGCCGCCAATCACAACATTCTTTCGATGATGACTGGTGTATCTGGCGATCCATTGTTCAAGGCGAAAGGCTTTGAAGCCTCAACCTCCGATAAGGCGAAAATCATCGCCGAGTTGGACGAGTCATTTTCCTACGCCGAATCGGAAATTCAGGCCATGAGCAATGCGGACTTCGCGCGCCCGGAGAAAAAACTCGGCCCCGAGGCCAACTCCGGCGGCGTAATCTATCTTCTGTTGACGCACAATCACGAGCATTTTGGCCAGTCCATCGCCTATGCTCGTATGAATGGCATCACTCCCCCGTGGACCGTCGAAGCGGAAAAGAAGGCCAAAGAGGTCAATAACGCCGGCGCCCCGAAACAGGATTGACGCCGCGGCGCTCGTCCTAGAGTCCGCCGAGAACTCGCTGGGATCGCGCAAGACCCTTTGTTTATGCGCCTTCCCCGCTTCTTCCACAGGGATGTGGAAACTCCAGAAAAATCTTTTGCATGGGACTTGACATATTTCCAGATTGTTGTAAGATTGCAAATGGTTCGGCGCTTCCTCAAAGCGTCGTTCCGTGCAGGGGATTCACAGTCGGGTCTGAAGTACTCCAAGGACAGATCCTATAGTGAGGCGCCTTACGAGCACAGGGTAATAATTTGTCGAGCTTCGCGTGGAATCGCCAAGAACTGGCGGTTGCGCCCGGCGCTCGACGCCGGGTTTTGTATTTTATGGGCACTTTTTAGCAGCAGTGGACGCTAAGAAAGCCTAGGTCCTTCGCAAGAAGGATGCTCCGATGCAAATCGGGGCCCCTGATGGAATCAGGGCCAAACGCTCTTTGACAACAGTAAGGCTGGCAAATTCACGCCGAGAACTCGGACGCGATTACGGTCGCCCCGGGGATTGAGGGTGTGGATTACATACAAGTTCTGCTCGAGTATGTTGAGCAGTGCTGTGGATTTACAAGGCGAGCTCAGTCAAGCACCTGTGGATAGTAGGATCGATAGCCTGGCTACCGGAGCAATCCGGAAACAGGAAAAATGGAACTGCTGAAACAGGGCGGACGAGCCAGTGGAAAGCTGCGGTATAGCCGCCGTGGCGAGCGTTGTAGCGGCCGGACTTTTGACCGGCCAGCCTGCATCGCACCCTGGCGAACGACGTATTGAGTGAGTTTTATGATTAAGCTACTAAGGGCGTACGGTGGATGCCTTGGCGCTAGAAGGCGATGAAGGACGTGGCAAGCTGCGAAAAGCCTCGGGG
>JAJPIE010000001.1 GCA_021324935.1 Acidobacteriota bacterium | reverse complement strand
CCTATTACCCGGCGATTCCCCGCTTCCAGTTCCGCAATCAATTGCGGCAGCTTCCGGTAACTCGCCGACCCGCACACCAGGCTCACCCACGGCGCCCGCTCAAAAATTTCCTCACCCTCCTGCTGCGCCACGCACCCCAACACCCCAATAATCTTTCCCCCTCCAGCATTGACCAGTTTTCGCGGATTCAGCGTGACGTGGGATTTGATCGAGGCGTCGCTGTTCCCGCTGCTTCCCTCTGCCAACTCTGCGCTGAACTCTTTCTTTTCTTTTCCGGCTTCTTTCTCGCCACTCGCTTGCCCCGACTCTTCCTGAGGGGTCACTCCCCACTCGCCGCTCTTCTCAATTGGCCGCAATTCTCCCAACCGCGAAAACACCTTCTGCGCCGCCTTCTCCCGGATCGAGCACGTGTTGTACAAAATCACCTTCGCCGCTTCCGGCGTCTCCACCTGCTTGTATCCTCGCGCCAGCAGCACACCGGCCACCTTCTCCGAGTCGTGCTCATTCATCTGGCACCCAAACGTCTCCATATAAAACGTCTGCCCGCTAGCGCCGGCATCCTGCCGGCAATCATCAAGAGCGGCCCATCCTGACCCCGCGGATCGCACATCCGCACCCGTCAGCCTCTCCAGCCCAATATCGAAACTCTTCCCCATACCCTCACTTTACCACACGCCCATTCCGCCGCTCTTCGCCCTTGTACTTCCGTCCTCTCCCTAACTTCCTTCCCCTCCTGTCTTCACCCACGCCGTCACAAACAACGCCCCCAACAATCCATCCGTCGCCGCAAAAATCAAGTCCCTCGGATTTGTCCTCCCCTGTGTCACCAGCGCCACCACCGCAATCGCATAGGAAAATTTCTCCATCATCGAGGGCAATATCATCGACCGGTACTTCACCGGGTCCCGCGCGATCATCAGAAACGCGATCTGCCACCCCAGCGCGCATCCCACAAACCCATAATAAAAATCCGGATGCGTAATCGCCGGCGGATCCTTCCTCCCAATCAAATCAAACAGAAAGTACAATGGCGTAATCACCAACAATCCCCAAACTCCCGCCACCCAAAACACCACCTTCGCAAACTTCATCTCTCCCTCACGCCGGCGCATCAAAACTGCGCAATTCTGCCTCGCGCCCTCTGTTCCCCCTGCTCTCCTCCGCTACCTCTGCGGTTATTCCTGGCGCATTCGCTTTGCTTTTCTACCGTTTACTTCATTCCTTCATTTCTTGCATCTCCTTTCGCCACACTCGCATCGTAATCTTTTGACCGTGCACCACCCCTGTGCTACGTTGCTTTTGTCCGTAAAATTTTGCTTTTTCAAGGAGGCAGACATTCTTTCTGCCATCTCCGCCGTTTACATCGGCAACATCTTCGAAATCCTCGCGCAAACCGGCTGGGTCGCCCGCGGCGTTCTGATCATTCTCCTGTTTGCCTCTCTCGTCTCCTGGGCGCTTATTTTCCAGAAGTCCAGCCTCTTCGGCCGCATCCGCCGTGAAAGCGATCAATTCCTGAAAATCTTCCGCGCCACCAAGGGCGTCGCCAATCCGCAAGGGCTCGTCTCCGCCGGCTCGCCCTTCGCCAGCGTCTACGCCGCCGGCTATCGCGAACTCCAGTCCCAGGTCACCGGCGCCGGCAATCCCGCGCCCGCTAAAATCAAATCGCTCCAGGCCGTCACCATCACGATGCAACAGGCGGCCACCGAAGAAGTGCGTCGCGTCGAAAAGGGCATGTCCTGGCTCGCCACCACTGCCGGCGCCGCTCCCTTCGTCGGGCTGTTCGGCACCGTCTGGGGCATCATTGATGCCTTCTCTGGCCTCGGCACTTCCGGCTCCTCCAGCCTCCGCGCTGTTGCGCCTGGCATCGCCGAAGCGCTCGTCACCACCGCCGCCGGCCTCTTCGCCGCTATCCCCGCCCTCATCGCCTACAACTTTTTCCTGCAAGACATCCGTGACCTCGGGCAGCGTCTCGACACCTTCGCCATCGAGTTCGCCGCCCAAATCGAGAAGACATTTAGCTGATCGCCATGCCGCAACTCCAAAAATCCACCCAGACGTCGCTCTCGGAGATCAACATGGTCCCCTTCATCGACGTCGTCCTCGTTCTTCTGATCATCTTCATGATCACCGCCCCGATCCTCCAATCCGGCATCGAAGTCGACGTCCCCAAAACCCACACCGTCAAGGAGATCAACGAAGAGCGACTCGTCGTCACCATGGACAAAAACCAGCTCATCTACCTTGGCAACGATCCCGTCAACATCCATCAGCTCGTCGACAAAATTCGCAAACGTCAGAAACACGAAAATGACTCCGTCTTCCTCCGCGCCGACGAATCTATTCCTTTCGGCGCCTTTTGCACCGTCATTGACGCCCTCCGCACTGGCGGCATCAACAACATCTCCATCGTCACCCAGCCAATCTCCGACCGGAGCCGCTGATGCTTCCCATTCCTATGTCATCCCGACCGGAGCGGCCCGATTTTTTCTTCGCGCCGCAGTTTGCCGCGTCGGGCCGCGCCGTGGAGGGATCAGGGCACTCAATCAGCCGGGTCAAAAAGACTCTGCCGGGTGACGCACCCTCTGCTTTGCAGGCTGCTGGATTTCTCTTCTCCGCGCTTCCTCAGCGCCCTCCGGGTCGCCGCGTTGGTCTCTTCTTTTCTCTCAAACTTCCAACGTTGAACTCTAGACCTTTAACTGCCCAACCCGCTGCTCTCGCCGCTCGCCACTCGCATGTCCCGAGAGCTCTTCGCGAAGGGCCACTCGCCACTTCTTCCCTATGACCACCGCCGCCACCTGCGACCCCTCCCTCCGCCGATATCTCGGCTATTCGGCGTGGCTCCATATCGGCATCGCTCTCGCATTGCTCGTCGGCATTTACCTGAATCGCCCCGGCAATGAATGGGGCAGCCTCGGTAGTGGTTCCAGCGGCACCAGCACGAAAGTCAGCCTGGTCGCCGACGCCGGCATCCCCATGCCGCAGCCCGTCGTTCCCACTCCGTCCCAGGCAGTCGACCCCACCAAGGGCCTCTACAAGGAAGAACCCAAGCCCAAGGAAGAGATCAAACCTGAAGTCACCAAAATCCCCAAATTTGAAAAAGAGAAGCCGCTGCCTCCTTCTCGCAAATCCAGGGTCTTCGAAAACAAGCAACCTCCTCCCGATAACGCCACCCCTTACGGCGGAGGCGGTCAGATGAGCGTCCCCAGTGGCTACTCGAACACCCCAGGCGCCGCCTCCAGCGGCCTGGCCGTGCAAGGCCAGGCTGGTGGCGACTTCGCCGCGCGCTACAGTTGGTACGTCTCTTCCGTCGTCCGCGCCATCAGCCAGAACTGGATTCAGACCACCATCGATCCCGCTGTCCGCGCCGCTCGCCGCGCCAAAACCACGGTCTCTTTCCGCATCTATCGCAACGGCACCATCGCCAACATTCGCCTGGAAACCTCCAGCGGCAATCGCTCCATGGACGATTCCGCCACTCGGGCCCTCCTCAGCATCGATAAATTTCCCTCTCTCCCCTCCGACTACTCCGGCGCCTACGTCGACGTCACCTTCGACTTCGACCTCTCCCTCACCAAGTAGCATCGCGACTCCTCGTCGGGCTCCTCACGGAGTCTCCCAACATAAGTACTTCAGGGTGCCCCACCCTCGGTCTGTGGGGGTTGGCTCGTACGACCGGACACCTCCTGTCTCATCTCTGCGCTTCTTTGCTGACACTGCTTGCCCTGATCGATTTTGGTGAAGGGTGGTGATTTCTTTTCCTCGTTCCGAAATTTTCCCGCTCCCATCTTTCTCATTTGTCCTAGACTATTCCTTCAGCCCAATTTTCTCGGGAGGTCCCTTTGCCGCAAATCTTCCGTCTCGTCACTCGCCACTCGCCACTCGCCGCTTTCCTTCTTCTCCTCCTTGCTCTCCCAGCCTTTTCCCAGGATTGGTTCCGCGCCGGCACCGGCCTCGGCGTCGAAAAACCTCGCATCGCCGTCGCTGATTTTGCCGCGCGCGTCGACGCCGCCAAATCTCACTCCGGCCTCTTCACCCAGGTCGTCCGCGACGATCTCGCCTTCTCCGGCGTCATGGATCTCGTCTCTCCCAGCTTTTATCCCACCACCGTTCCCGCGCAACCTCAGGAACTTCAGAAACTCACATGGACCGATCCTCCCCTCAATTCCAATTTTGTCGCCTTTGGCAATCTCTCCGAATCCCCCACTGAAGTCATCATCTCCGCCTGGTGTTACGACGTCCGCAGCCCCTCCAACGAAGCCGTCGTCGGCAAAGTCTATCGCGGCGATCCCACCGACGCGCAGGTCCGCAAATTCGCTCATCAATTTGCCGACGAAATCATCTCCCGACTTTACGGCGGCGTGCCTGGTGTCGGTTCCACGCAAATTGCCTTCATCAGCGCCCGCTCCGGCCACAAGGAACTCTGGGTTATGGACTACGACGGCGCCAACCAGCATCAACTCACTCATCTCGGCTCCATCGCGCTCACTCCGCGCTGGTCTCCCGATGCTTCCCGCATCGCCTTCACCTGCTTTGTTCCCGCCAACAGCATCGTCAGCGCGCAAATCTGCATGTATTCGTTCGACGCCGGAAAACTCGTCACCTTCGGCCGCTACAAAGGCACCAACTCCTCGCCCACCTGGTCTCCCGATGGCATGCAGGTCATGTTTTCCTCCTCCATGCAAGGCAGCCCCGCACTCTATGTCTCCGACGCCAGCGGCAATCGCCCCAAGCGCCTCACCTATCCCGGCAGCGGTGGCGACACATCTCCGGCCTGGAATCCCCGCACTGGCCAAACGGTCGCCTTCGTCAGCGACCGCGGCGGACTTCCGGCTCTCTACATGATGAATTCCGACGGCACGAACCCCCAGAAGATTGATCTCGGAGACATGGGCTACGTTATCGATCCCGCATGGTCTCCCAACGGAGCCCTGCTCGCCTTCTCCTGGCGCCGTCCCTCCGGCAATTACGACATCTATCTCATGGACGCCTCGTCGCACAGCCTCCGCGAGCTCACCCGCGATCAAGGCCGCAACGAACGCCCAAGCTGGGCCCCCGACGGCCGCCACATCGTCTTCGAATCCACCCGCACCGGCACGCGCCAGATCTGGACCATGCTCGCCGACGGCTCACAGCCCCATCAACTCACCCTGAGCGGCCACAACGAATCCCCCAACTGGTCCTCCAAATAATCCAATTGGAGTGTCCGAACTTTACATCGGCGCATTTCCGCACCCAAATGTGGCACAGGCACTCCTGCCTGTGCGGCTCTCGTTAGGCCGACCACCGCCGGAACTTGCGCGTGCCCACCCTTGGTTTCTCAGGGTGGGCTCTTTCGATCTAACGCCGAGTTTTCTCTTCTCTCTCATCCCGACCGGAGCAGCCCGATCTTCTCTTTCGCGCTGTTTATGCTCGTCGGGCTGCGTAGGGGAGGGGCCGCGGCACGATTCACTGTGTCAACCGGTTCACGGAGACGCAGCAACTCTCCCGCACCTTGCTACCTGCTCGCCGATATCTGCTATCCTTTTTTGTTCGCGCTATGATTCCAACTCATTGAGGTCTCTCTACTTGAGCCAACCGATCCATCGCGTCCTAAGCGGCATGCGTCCCACCGGCCGTCTCCACATCGGCCACTATTTCGGCGCCCTCCAGAACTGGGTCCGCCTCCAAAACGATCCCGCTCACGAATGCTTCTTCTTCGTCGCCGATTGGCACGCCCTCACCTCCGACTACGCCGACACCTCCGCCATCGCCGAAAATTCCCTGCAAATCACCATCGACTTCCTCGCCTCCGGCCTCGACCCGCAAAAATCCGTCATCTTCCTGCAATCCCTCGTCCCCGAACACGCCGAGCTCCACCTCCTCCTCTCCATGATCACGCCCCTCGGCTGGCTCGAACGCATCCCCACCTACAAGGAACAACTCGACAACATCCAGAATAAAGACCTCCACACCTACGGCTTTCTCGGCTACCCCACCCTGCAAACCGCCGACATTGTCATGTACTCCGAACCCGGCAAAGGCCTCTTCGTCCCTGTCGGCGAAGACCAGGTCTCCCACGTCGAGTTCTCCCGCGAACTCGTCCGCCGGTTTAACGGTTTTTACGGATTCCATTTCACAGAGTTATTTTTTAAGGCAATAGAGGAAAGATCGTTTCAGAACGCGAAAAGTGCGCTTCACAATCCCTTCCTTGCAGCTAGAGCAACCGAGATAGTCCTTGCCCATGGAAAAATGTCCGCTGAGGAAAGGGTCAGAGTGGGAAGTCTCTATCGCAGGGCGATAATCGAGGCCGGGTATAAGAATGCGGTTCCAGAACTGGCTGCGTTGGGCGTCGTTGAGTTGTGCGAGACCTTAGCCGAACCCGACGCTCTTCTGACCCCCACCCCCCGCATCCCGGGCTTGGACGGTAGAAAGATGTCCAAATCCTACGGCAACGCCATCACCCTCTCCGAATCCGACGACGACATCCGCAAGAAAACCAAAGTCATGGTCACCGACCCCGCCCGCAAGCGCCGCACCGACCCTGGCAACCCCGACGTCTGCCCCGTCTTCGACTGGCACAAACTCTTCTCCACTCCCGAACGCGATCCCGGCCGCCTCGACTGGGTCCGCCACGGCTGCACCACTGCCTCCATCGGCTGCATCGATTGCAAAGCCGCCATGGCCGAAAACCTTATCAAATGGATCGAACCCGTCCGCGCCCGCCGCCTTGACTACGAGCAGCATCCCAAGCGCGTCCTCGAAATCCTCGATTCCGGCAGCGCCAAAGCCCGCCAGTCTGCGCAGCAGACCATGTCCCGCGTCCGCGACGCCATCTTCCACTGGCCCGAAAAACGCAAATCCCTGGATGCCCCATGATCCTGGCACCCGCCGCAAAATGGGCCATCGCCCTGTTCGCGACCGCCGCAGTCGCCCGTACCCTCTTCGTCCTCTGGCAAAAACTCCGCACCTACTGGAGCTGATGTGGCACAGGCTTGCCCTGCGCCTCGAAGGGCACTCCTGTTTACCCTGCGCCGCGAAGAGTGCCCCACCCTTGGTCTGTAAGGGTGGGCTCTTCCGATCTAGAGCCACACTCTTCTGCTCTTCTCTGTTCCCTCTGTGGTGAAATCTTCTCTTATGGTTTTGCTTTTCAACTGTTAACTGTAAACTATCCCTCCATGGCCTCTCCCTACAAAATCCAAATCCCCCTCTTCGAGGGCCCCCTCGACCTCCTGCTCGACCTCATCAAAAAGCAGGAAATGAACATCCACGACATCCAGATCTCCAAAATCACCTCGCAATATCTCGACTACCTCCACCAGCTCGAAGTCCAAAACATCGACGTCTCCGCCGAATTCATCTACATGGCGGCCACGCTCATCTACATCAAATCCAAAATGCTCCTCCCGCCCGACCCGCTCGCCTCCCCCGAGGAGCAGTCCGCCGATCCGCGCGAAGAGCTTGTCCAGCGCCTCCTGGAGCACGAAAAATTCAAAAACGCCGCGCAACTCCTCTACCAGAAGCAGCAGATCGAGGAAAACGTCTGGTCCAAGCCCGACAAATCTCTCTACAACGACGAAGGCACCGAAGGCGAACTCGTCGTCTCTCTCGTCGATCTCGTCCGCGTCTTCCAGCAGGTACTCGAACGCAAAAAAGAAGTCGCCCGCATCGAGCTGAAGCACGACACCTTCACCGTCGCCCAAATGATCGCCCAACTCCGCGGTCAGATCCTCGCCAGCGACGCCGGCACCGTCAGCCTCATCGAATTCTTCGAAGCCTGCCCCTCCCGCCACGCCATGATCGTCGCTTTCCTAGCCGTTCTCGAAATGGTCAAGCTCCAGGCCGTAGCCCTCGTCCAGGAAAAGCAGTTCTCCGACATCCTTGTCAAGCGCGCCAAAGCCTTCGACGTCGCCTTCGACGCCAACGGCGCCATCCTCACCATCGACCAGGACTACCAGTAGCGGCGTCTTCCCGTCCTGCACCCCTCGAAGGGCCCCGCCGCCTTCTTCGCCGTGTGTAGTGGCCAAACTTTAGATCGGCGCATTTCCGCACCCAAATGTGGCACAGGCACTCCTGCCTGTGCAGCTCTCGTTAGGCCAACCACCGCCGGAACTTGAAGCGCGCCCTATCCTTCGCGGTTTTTGCGAAGGATGGCCTCTTACGATCCAATGCTCCAAACCCTCCGCTCTTCTCTTCGTTATTTTCCGTCATCCCGACCGAAGCGGCCCGATTTCCTCTTCGCGCGGTTTGTGCGCGCCGGGCCGCGCAGTGGAGGGACCGTGGCACGATCTTAAGCGCAGGGAAGGGTTCTTACGATCTAAGGCCACAGTTCTTCTTCGCTTCGATGTGCCATCAACTCTTCTCTGCTACCTCTGTGGTGAAATCTTCTCGTCCAAAAACAAAAACGGCGCCACCATCGGCGCCCCGCCTCTTCCGCTTTTCTACTTTCTACTTTCTACTTTCTATTTTTCCAACTTCTTCCCCCGCCACTCTTCTCGCCTCCAGATCCGCTGCCAGCACATCCTCCATGCTCCCAAACTTCACTCGAGCTGTCCGCTCCAAAACTCTCTCCACCACCTCCGCAATCTCCAAAAACTTCAGCTTCCCATCCAAAAACGCCGCCACCCCCACCTCATCCGCCGCATTCAACGCGCACGGCCACGCCCCGCCCTTCTTCATCGCCTCTCGCGCCAGCCGCAGGCACGGAAACCTCCGCGTCGACGCCTTCTCAAAATCCAGCCGCTTCAACTTTCCCCAATCGAGCTGCACTTCCGCCGTCTTCACCCGCGCCGGATACGTCAGCGCATATTGAATCGGCATGCGCATGTCCGTCGGACCCAACTGCGCCAGCACCGACCCGTCCACATACTCCACCATCGAATGAATCGTCGACTGCGGATGAATCACCACCTCGATCTGCTCCGGCTTCATCCCAAACAGCCACCGCGCCTCAATCACCTCGAAGCCCTTGTTCATCATCGTCGCCGAATCGATCGTAATCCGGTTCCCCATGCGCCAGTTCGGATGCGCCAGGGCCTGCTCCGTCGTCACATGCTCCAAATCCTTCAGCGGAGTCTTTCGGAACGGTCCGCCCGACGCCGTCAAAACAATCCGCAGCACTTCCCCGTGCTTCCCCCCGCGCAAGCACTGATGCACCGCGTTGTGCTCGCTATCCACCGGCAACAGCTCTTTCCCGGACTTCTCCACCGCCGCCATCACCAACTCGCCCGCTGCTACCAAAACTTCCTTGTTCGAAAGCGCGATCGTCTTCCCCAGCTTGACGGCTTCGTACGTCGCCTCCAAACCAACCACGCCCACCGCCGCCGATACTACGATCTCTGCCGACGCATGCGTCCCCACCGCCAGCATCCCTTCGCGTCCATGATGAATCGCCGGCAGCGATGCCACGCCTTTCTCTCTCAGCCGCTTCGCTAGCGTATCCGCCCGCTCCGCCGTCGCCACCGACACCACTTCCGGCCGGTGCCGCTCGATTTGCCCAATCAACTCTTCCAGGTTCGACCCCGCCGCCAGCCCCACAACGCAAAATTGCCCCGCCAACGCCTCCACCACCGCCAGCGTCTGCCGCCCGATCGACCCCGTCGACCCCAATATCGCAATCTTCTTCATTGTCTCTTTCTGTTGGGGCGCCTTTACGCCGCCTTCCCTCTCTTCTCGACTTCCTTCCTCGGTCATCAAGCTAGCGTTAAGCGTTGTTTTTTCTGTCATCCCGACCGGAGGCCAGCGTTGTCTGCTGGCCGGAGTGGAGGGACCGTGGCTACCAGCGATCCGTTCTCCAATACTCCTAATTGCAAACACTTCCGATCCAGCGCCACCAAACTCTCTTCTCTTCTTCTTCGTTCTTCTCTGTGCCCTCTGTGCTCGTCCTCTGTGGTCTCTGTGTAGGAATCTTCTCTTCTCAAAGCTCACAATTTATGGCTTACGGCTAATGCTTCTCCTCACATCCCCGGATTTACCACCACCACGTAGTACCAAACCACCGGAATACACAAAATCAGCGCATCAATCCGGTCCAGCACTCCCCCATGCCCCGGCAACAGCCCTCCCGAATCCTTCACCCCCGCCGACCGCTTGTACGCCGACTCCAGCAAATCCCCCATCTGCCCTGCGACATTCCCAATCGCCGCCATCGCCAGCAAATGCCCCAGCGGCATCTTGATCCAATAGTGGAACGCCCATCCCGCCGCCAACGACCCCATCATGCTCCCAATCGACCCTTCCCAAGTCTTTTTCGGCGAAAGATGCGGCGCCAAGGGATACTTCCCAATCGCTCTCCCCACAAAATACGCCGTGGTATCCGCCGCCCAAGTCAACACCAACGCAAACAGCAGCAGCTTAGGTCCATCTGCACCCATCCCGTGCAATCGGACTGCGTACGATAAAGGAAATGCCACAAGGAGCAGAGCGCTAGAAGAGATTCCCGCCGCGGGCAGGGACTCCACTACCGGGCGCCGTGTGAAGACTGTGAGGACCATTATTCCCAGAACGAAAAGAAAAACGACGGAAACGATAGAGTGCACATCGTCAATGTGTCCTGAGAACGGGTTATAGATAGCTCGAATCGGAATCGGGCCCGGAGTTGTGCCAATTGAGGCACTGTCGCTGAGGTTTATGGCTCCGCCAGCCGTGTGAAGGTGGTCAGCTATGAACAGAAGCGCGCACGCCACGGTCCACACCCGATACGCCCGGTGCCCAATCGCCTCTCCCAACGCAAAATACTCCCACAGCGCCAGCACCGTAATCGCCGCGGTCGCAATCGCCACCGCCCACGTCGGCGTATACAGCACCATCCCCACAACCACAGGGATCAACACCAGCGCCGTCGCCACGCGTTTCCAGGTCATCTACCGGTTTTCCTCGTGAAGTTCGCCCAGACCAAAGGCAAGCCTGCATGCAACTACGTCATGGAATTATAGCGGGAATCTCCCAATGTGGCACAGGCAGGAGTGCGTGTGCCGCTCTCGTTAGGCCAACCACCGCCGGAACTTGAAGCGTGCCCCATCCTTCGCGGTTTGCGCGAAGGGTGGGCTCTTACCACCTAACGCCAAAGCTCTCTTCTCTTCCCTCTTTTCCGTAACTAATAACCAATAACCAAAAACTCTCCCTACCGCGCCGCCTTCTCCCGGGCATCAATTCCCCCATACCTCCGGTCCCTCTTCTGATACTCCAGCAGCGCTTCCAGCAATTTCCCCCGGTTAAAATCCGGCCACAGCGTCTCCGTCACGAAAATCTCCGCATACGCAATCTGCCAGAGCAGAAAATTGCTCACCCGCATCTCCCCGCTGGTCCGGATCAACAAATCCGGGTCCGGCAAACTCGCCGTGTACAAATGCCGCGAAAGCTCTTCCTCTGTAATCGCCGACCCGGCCCCATGCCCATTCCGCTCCGCCAGGATCGCGTTCATCGCGTCCACGATCTCGGCCCGCCCGCCGTAATTCAGCGCGATCGATAGCACCATCCCCGTATTTCCCGCGGTCGCCTCCATTGCCTCCCGCGTATCCCGCTGCACGCCCTCCGGCAGCTCGTCCGGCCTCCCCAAAAACTGCATCCGGATATTGTTCTTCTGGATCAGCGGCATCTCTTTCCGTAAATATTCGCGCAGCAACTGCATCAAAAACTCGATCTCCGTTTTCGGCCGCCGCCAGTTCTCCACCGAAAACGCATACAGCGTCAACGCCTCCACATGCAGCCGCGCGCAAGTCTCGATGGTTGTCCGCGCCGATTGCGTCCCCGCCCGATGCCCCGCCACGCGCGGCAGGTGCCGCTTCTGCGCCCAGCGCCCGTTGCCATCCATGATTACGGCGATGTGCCGCGGCAGCCGCTCCAAATCGAGCTTCTCCAGCAGGTGCGCTTCTTCCGCGGTTACCGGTCCCAGCGAACCAATCGCATGTGTGCGAGAATTTGCCACGTTTCTTCCCAGGGGTTTCTTTGCTCGTCGCGCAGCCAACTCTGGCCCATCCCGCGTCTTCTGCTCGATGGTTCCTGGCTGCGTTCTTCCCTATTTCGCCGTTCTTCCTTTACGCCGCAAAGTTAACATACCCTTTCGCCCGGGCGCAACGCGCTTTCTCCTATAAGTTATCCGCCGCCCGCAACAAGGCTTCCGTCCAGGTTCCTCACAT
Organism: Acidobacteriota bacterium; assembly: GCA_021324935.1. Classification (GTDB taxonomy): domain Bacteria; phylum Acidobacteriota; class Terriglobia; order Acidiferrales; family UBA7541; genus Acidiferrum. Next base: position 65,300 of record JAJPIE010000001.1, on the reverse strand, counting down.
GTGGCACCCGCACTCCCGACTGTGCCCCCGATCCAACGCCAACAACCAATCGATCTTGAGAGTGCCTACCCTTGGTCTCCGCGGGTGGGCGCCTACGTTTACAAACCTCCACCTGATCATTTTTTGTATCCACTAACCAACGGCTCCTGACTTCTTGCTTCCTGCTGTTAGCTGTCCACTCCCTCACCCCGGCGTCCCCTTCACCCACTGCGTCACTCCCTGCCCCACCAGAACAAACGTCAAAATGATCATCGCCACTGCCGTCACCCAGGCGATCACGTTAAACGTCACCGTATTCGTGTACTCTCCCATCAAATCTTTCCGGTTCACCAGCAGCAAAATGAAGATCGTCACAATCGGCAGCCAGATCCCATTCCCCACCTGCGAAAAAATAAAAATCTTCCACAGCGGCGCATTCGGCAGCAGTACAATCCCCCCGCCCACCAGAATCAATATCGTGTACAGCCAATAGAACGCTGGCGCCTCCCGGAACTTGTGATCGATCCCCGCCTCAAATCCCAACCCCTCGCAAATCACATGCGCCGTCGAAAGGGGCAGAATCGTCGCTGCAAACAGCGACGCATTCAGCAGTCCAAACGCAAACGTCAGCGCCGCCCACTTCCCCGCCAGCGGCGCCAGCGCCTTCGCCGCCTCTCCCGCATCCGTGATGTTGGTCAATCCAGATGCGTGCAGCGTCGCCGCCGTGCAAACGATGATGAAGAACACGATCACCATGCAGCTGATGCTCCCGAAAAGCACATCCATCCGCGCCTGCGGATACTGCCGGGGCCCCACCTTCTTCTCCACGAATCCCGCCTGCAAATAAAAAAACTGCCACGGAGCGATCGTCGTCCCCACCAGCGCCGTCAGCGTCACCAAATATCCGGTATCCAGATGAATCGAGGGAATCACCGTCATCCGCGCCGCCAGCAGCCAGTCCGGATGCGAAAGCAGCGCCGAAAACAGGTACGTCAGGTAAAACACGCACGCCACCAGAAACACGATTTCCACCTGCCGGTATGTCCCTTTCAGCACCAGCACCCACACCACCAGCGCCGCCAGCGGCACCGCCACGTACTTGCTCACTCCAAAAATCTCCGCCGAAGCCGCCACTCCCGCGAACTCCGCCACCACGTTCCCCAAATCCACCAGGAATCCCACGATCATCACGAAAAACGTCGACCGGAACCCGAACTCTTCACGAATCAGGTCCGACAATCCTTTGCCGGTGATCACTCCCATCCGCGCGCACATCTCCATCGTCACGTACAGCGCGATCGTCATCGGGATCAGCGACCACAGCAGCGCGTACCCGTACGCGCTTCCCGCCTGCGTGTACGTCGCGATCCCACCCGCGTCGTTGTCCACGTTCGACGTGATAATCCCCGGCCCCACCACCGCCAGAAACAACGCGATCCTTCTCCACGTCTGGTTCCCCCTCGAGAAAAACGACACCGTCCGGCCGCGCATCCGGTCGATCAGGTTGTTTATCGCTGTCAGATTCAGGCTCATTTGCTCACTAGCCGCGACACCACGTCGTCCACCGTCACCGCTCCGATCGGCCGGTTCTCTTCGTCAATCACCGTCAGCATCCGCAAATTGTATTTGTCGAACAGCTCGAACACGTCTTTCTCGCTCGCGTCCGGCGTGATGCTTACCAGCGGCTCCGTCCTCAATTCCTTCATCGGCTGCTCCGGCGCCGCCAGCAGCATTCGCGCCACCGGTGCCGTCCCCGAATATTTCGCGTGCCCGTCCACCAGCACGATCGTGTCGAGTTGCTCCAGCGCGAAATCCTGCTTCCTCAGCCACTCCAGCACCTCCTCCCTCGTGGAGGCTTCGCTCACGTATGCAAACTCCGTGTTCATCATCCCGCCCGCCGTCGACTCGTCGTAACTCAGCAGTTCGCGCACCTCCTCGGCCTCGAGATTCGGCATCTCCTCCAGCAGCTCTTCCGAGGTCTCCTTCGGCAAATCCGCCAGCAGGTCCGCCGCCGCGTCCGGCGCCATCTCCTCCAAAATATCTGCTGCCTTCTCCGGGTCCAGCTTCTCCACAATTTGAGTCGTCAACCGCTCGTCCAGCTCCGCCAGCACCTGCGCCGCCGTCTCTTCGTCCAGCGATGCGATAATCCCCTGCCGCTCCGCCGCCGAAAGCTTTTCCATCATCTCTGCCAGGTCCGCCGGATGCAGATCCTCCAGCTTCTCGTGCGTGATCCGCAGCTTTACGCGCCGCAGCGGATCCGGTTCGATCAGGTTCACAAACTCCCAGCGAATCGACCGCTGCGGCAACCTCGCCTGCAGCCTGTGAATCAACGACGAAGGCGCAATCCCCTGCAGCAGTCGCCGCATCGCCCCCGGAAGTCCGACGTCCACCTGCGCGATCCGCAACTCCACGTGCTCATTCGTCCGCTGCTCCGCCAGATCCACGTCGTTCACCCGCACCACTTTCCGCCCTTCCGTATCGATGATCTGCTGGTCCAGCAGATCCTTCTGCACCGCAAGCCATCCCTCGTTGGGTTGGTACGCTGCCAGCGCCCGCTCGCTCACATTCAAATCGATGCGTCCCGGAGCCACTTTCGAAACCTGATCGTATTTCGCCACCAGCGGCTGAAATCGGCCGCGGGAAATCAGGAAATGCGAAATCCGGTTCGCCTGCTCCGCGGGTTCCACGAAAAATTCTCGCACGCGCCCCACGAAATGCTCCTGCGCGTCATACGCCGCCGCTCCCACCAGTTCCGTCGCATACAGCATCTCCCCTCCTTTCTCCCTATGTGGCACAGGCACTCTTGCCTGTGCTCTCAATCCCGCGCCATCACCAAATCATTACTTCCTTAGCTCTTTATTTCATTACCTCAAAAGAAAAGCCCGCCAACCGTTTCCGGCCGCGGGCAATCACCACCAACGCGTTTACACGCGCCCTAGCCGGTCGTGCATCCCCCCATCGCTCGTGCCTCCGCCGGGACCTCCAGCCGCAGAACCGGCACCCTCCAACCCTTTGCCCCGGTGCCTTCGACATCTCGCACCGGGAACGCGGTCAACTGGCTGCTCCTCACCTGGGGGCGTCTAGGGTGAGGCTCGAGTTCGTTCGACGCGCTCATACGTGGGAAAAATTCACTCCGAAGTTAGAGATAAGCTCGCACTTACCCAAAGTCAAGAACGAAATGCCAACTTCCTCCATTTTGGTCGAAAAACGTCCGGATTCCATCTAAACTAGCAGCCTCGTCTTGTGTAATACCCGGCCTTCAGGTCGGCTCTTCCTCTTCTCCGTCCCTCACGGCCTGGCCACCAACTCTTCCACCAGTCACCCCTCATTTCCTCCCAAACTCCATATTCCCCGGTTGCTTCCCCGCTCGCTTGCACTCCTCCAGATACAGCACCAGGTAATTCTTCACCACATAATCCCTCGCCGAATACCCCAACTCCCTCGCCGCCCGGTCAATCGCTTCCCCCGGTCCCTCCAGCTCCACAAACGTCCCGATCGGCGTCTCATCCAGCTCGATCAGCAGCCCCTTCGCCCACGTATGCTTCCCCGGCAGCATATACGTCGTCCGGTATTTCTCGTAACGGAACCACGCCCGTAGCCCTAACCCTTCAAAAATCCTGCGAATCGTCTCTCCATCCGCCAACGCCGTTTCAATCTCCTCCCGCACTTTGTGCCGCCGGTCCCCGCTCGTCCGCGCGTCCCCAATCGCCAACTCCTCTGGCGGCGATTTGAACGTCAACATCGTCCGCGTCTCCGCCCTGCCCTTTGCCCTGCGCTTGCAATCCGCAGTCGTTTCCGTTCGGATCCGCAGCAGTTGCCCATGCTTTGCCAGCCCTCCCTCCGGCGTGTCAAATATCAAATTCGACTCGTGCACCCGCGCCCGCTTCGCATCCCGCGGCCTTGCTGCTAGCCGCTTCAGTGCCCGCATCAACGCCTTCCGGTCCTCTATCCTCAGCTTGATCTCCGTCTCCCTCGCCATATTCCTCCCAAAGATGTGCCACTGGATTACCCTGAGCGTCGGAGGGCGGACTTCATCGAATCAATTGCCGCAAACTCTCCGTTGATTCTGCTCTACTCTGTTACTTCTGCGGTGAATTCCTCTCTTCTCGGCGAACCTCGGAGTTCTCTGGGTCTCTGCTTTAGATTCTCTCTCCCCGTGTCACGAGTTGCTATTTCCAACCTTTTGCATCCCGCCTCACTTCACGATACCCTTAGCACGATCCCGTACGCATCGAAACCCAAAATGGCCGCCGAATTCAATTCCACTGCCGCTTATTTGTCCCCTGACCCCGGGCTCCCGGAATCTCCTTCTCCCGCCAGGTCCGGGCCCGCCGGTCTCCAGCCTCCCATCGCCCTTCGTGAGCCCGTCGAGCACGTCATTCACAACGACCGCCGCGTCGACCACTACGCCTGTCTCCGCAACAAACAGGACCCTCGCGTCATCGCCTACCTCAACGCCGAAAACGACTACGCCGCCGCCTACTTGAAATCCACCGAATCGTTCCAGGAAACGCTCTACCAGGAAATGCTCGGCCGCATCCTGCAAACCGATCTCTCCGTCCCCTACACTCTTCGCGGCTTCGAATACTACACGCGCACCCTCGAAGGCCGCCAATACTCCATCTATTGCCGCCGCTCTCCACAAAACCCCGAAGAGCAAGTCCTCCTCGACCTCAACCTCCTCGCCGAGGGTCACTCCTTTTTAGGCCTCGGCATCTTCGAAGTCAGTGACGACAACTGCCTCCTCGCCTACGCCACAGACACCACCGGCTTCCGCCAGTACACCCTGGAAATCAAGGATCTCCGCACCAACGAACTCCTTCCCTTCCGCGCCGAGCGCGTCACCTCCGCCGCCTGGGCCGCCAACCATCGCACTCTCTTCTACGTCGTCGAGGACGAAGTCACCAAGCGCTCCCACCAACTCTACCGCCACGTCCTCGGCTCCAATGAGCCCGACACGCTCCTCTACGAAGAGCACGACCAGCGCTTCCGCATCGACGTCGAGCGCAGCCGCAGCGGCGCGTACCTTTTTCTCGTCTCCAACAGCCACACCACCAGCGAAGTCCACTACCTCCGCGCCGATCGCCCCTCCGCCCAGTTCCAGCTCATCCATCCTCGCCAGGACGACCACGAATACTACGTCGACCACCATCCAGGCAGCTCCTCCGATCCCGCCGGCGGTATTTTCTTCATCCGCACCAACGACAACGGCCGCACCTTCCGCCTCATGACCGCCCCTACGGTCGATCCCGTCCGCTCCCGCTGGCGCGAAGTCATCCCCAATCGCCCCGGCGTCATGCTCGCCGGCATCGCCGCTTTCCGCACGCATCTGGTGCTTTTCGAACGCGAAGACGGCCTCCCACATCTCCGCATCGTCGATCTCACACGCGAAGCCGCCTCCGCTCTCGAAGCCTCCCGCCGCATCTCCTTCGCCGAACCCGCCTATAATGCCGCTCTCGGCGCCAATCCCGAATTCGACACGGCTTTCGTCCGCTTCACCTACGAATCCTTCATCACCCCGCGCTCCGTCTACGATCTCGACATTGCCACCGATCAGCGCCTCCTTCGCAAGCAGCAGCCTGTCCTCGGCGGTTACGATGCCTCTCTCTATGGCAGCGAACGCCTTCACGCCACCGCTGCCGACGGCGTCCAAATCCCCGTCTCTGTCGTCTATCGCCACGATACTCCCCGCGACGCCACCGCCCCCCTTCTCCTCTACGGTTACGGTAGCTACGGCATCTCCATGCCCGTCTCCTTCAGTTCCAATCGCCTCAGCCTTCTCGATCGCGGCTTCATCTTCGCCATCGCTCACGTCCGCGGCGGCGGCGAGCTCGGCAAGCCTTGGCACGACGCCGGCCGCATGCACTGCAAGATGAATACCTTCACCGACTTCATTGCCTGCGCCGAGGATCTGATTGCCTGGGGCTTCGCCGCCAAAGACAAAGTGATCATTGAGGGAGGCAGCGCCGGCGGCCTCCTGATGGGCGCGGTCACCAATCTCCGCCCGGATCTCTTCCGCGCCGTCGTTTCCCACGTCCCCTTCGTCGACGTCCTTAACACCATGCTCGACCCCACTCTTCCCCTCACCGTAGGCGAATACGAAGAGTGGGGCAACCCGCAACGCGCCGAAGATTATTTCTACATGAAATCCTATTGCCCTTATACGCGCCTCGCGCGCAAAGATTATCCCGCCATGCTCGTCAAAACCGGCCTCAACGACAGCCAGGTCATGTACTGGGAACCCGCCAAATATGTCGCTAAACTCCGCACTCTCAAAACTGACGGCAACGTCCTCCTGCTGAAAACCAATATGGGCGCCGGCCACGGCGGGGCCAGCGGCCGTTACGACTACCTGCGAGAAATTGCCTTCGACTACGCCTTCGTCCTCAACGAATTAGGCATCGCGCAATGACCAAGACGTCTTTGCCCTCGCGCATCTGCCGCCTTTGGCAACCCCTCGCTGGGTGTATTGACCGAACTTCAGCTCGGCGCATGTGGCACAGCCATTCCTGGCTGTGCTCTTCGCTCTCAACCTTGCCCTTGCGTCCCCCGTCTCCGAGCATGTGGCGGGTGCCCCACGCTCCGTGCTCGTGGGTGCGGGTTTTCTCTTCTCGGCACCACCTCCGCGCCCTCTGCGTCTCTGCGGTTTGTCCCCTTCCTTCTTTCTTGTACTTTGGAGTTTTAACTCCGAACCCATCCCCCAACCCCCCCGCCCGCTCCTTTCAGGTTCCAGTTTCCATTTTTCATTCTCTGCTCTCGCCACTGCCTTCCCATGTCTGACGCCACCACCCCGCTCATGCAGCAATACAACGCCGTCAAGGCGCGCTACCCCCACGCCCTCCTTCTCTTCCGCCTCGGCGACTTCTACGAACTCTTCTACGAAGACGCCATGATCGCCTCGCGCGAGCTCCAGATCACTCTCACCTCGCGTAACCGCGAAAAGGGGCAGCCCATTCCCATGTGCGGCGTTCCCTATCATGCCGCCGACGGCTACATCGCCCGCCTCATTCGCGCTGGCTTCAAGGTCGCCATCTGCGAACAGATGGAACAGCCCGGCCCCGGCAAAAAACTCGTCCGCCGCGAAGTCTCCCGTGTCATCACTCCCGGCACCGCCACCGACGTCGCCGTCCTCGAAGCTCGCGAAAACAACTTTCTCGCCTCGGTTGCACAAAACTCCTCGGCCACGCTCATCGGCCTCGCCTTCGTCGATCTCTCCACAGGAGAATTCCAGGCCACCGAATTCTCCGGGCCTGACGCCGTCGAATCCCTCCGCGACGAACTCCAGCTCCTCCGCCCTCGCGAAACCCTCCTCCCTCGCCCCCAACAACTCTTCGAGACCAGCAAAAATTCCATCCTCGATGGCACGGGCGGTGTCGAAACCCGCGTCGAGGACTGGGTCTTCCACCGCGACTACGCCGAACGCATCCTCCGCGAACAGTTCGGCGTCTCCGATCTCACCTCCTTCGGCCTGGACGACCACCCCCAATCCCTCTGCGCCGCCGGAGCCGTCGTCCACTACCTCCGCGAAAACGCCGCCCGTGGCGACGATGCTCCCAGCGTCGAAGCCCTCCAACACCTGGATCGCATTCGCTTTTACGAACAGCTGGACGCCCTCGTTCTCGATCCCGTTTCCGTCCGCAATCTCGAACTCCTCTCGCCCATCTTCACCGAGGAAGCCAAGTCCTCCGGTCCCGCCACCCTGATCGCCGCCCTCGATTCCACCGTCACGGGCATGGGTGCCCGGCTCCTTCGCTCCTGGATGCTTCGCCCGCTCCTCGATCCCACGGCCATCGAAGCCCGCCTCGGCGCCGTCGCCCATCTCCTCCAGCAAACCGTCGTCCGCGGCGAAATTCGCAAGGAACTTCGCGGCATCCAGGACCTCGAGCGCCTCACCAGCCGCATCACTCTCGGCCTCGCCTCGCCCCGCGAGCTTCTCGCCCTCCGCAAATCGCTGGCACAATTGCCCCTGCTCAGAAACTTCGTCACCCCTCCCCAGTCCGGCGGCAGTGATCTCCTCCGCGAACTCCACGAGGAAATCGACGAACTCGCCGACGTCCGCGAAAAACTCGAACGCGCCCTCTCCGACGAGCCGCCCTCCTCCGCCGGCGAACCCGGCATGATCCGCTCCGGCTATCACGCCGAACTCGATGAGCTTCGCGATGTCAGCAAAAACAGCAAACAGATCATCGCCGCCATGGAAGAGCGCGAACGCAAGCGCACCGGCATCAATTCCCTCAAAATCCGCTTCAATCAGGTTTTCGGCTACTACATCGAAATTTCCAAGCCCAATCTCCATCTCGCTCCCGCCGATTACGAGCGCAAACAAACGCTCGTCAACGCCGAGCGTTTCACCTCCCCGGAGTTAAAGGATTACGAACGGAAAATTCTCGCCGCTGACGAGCGCATTCTCGAAATCGAGCGCCAGCTCTTCGTCGATCTTCGCGCAAGCATCGCCGCCAAAGCCGCCCGCTTGCGTCGCACTGCGGCCGCGGTTGCAAAACTCGATGTCCTCGCCTCGTTCGCCAAGCTTGCCGCCGACCGCAACTACATCCGCCCGGAGTTCAACAGCACCGGCGAACTCCTCATCGTCGGCGGCCGCCACCCCGTCATCGAGGAACTTCTCAAGCAAAAAGGCGAGCGTTTCGTCCCCAACGATCTCTGCTTCGAACCCGGCCGCCAGCAACTTCTCCTCATCACCGGCCCCAACATGGGCGGCAAGTCCACCTATCTCCGCCAGGCCGCGCTCATCGTCATCATGGCGCAAATGGGCAGCTACGTTCCCGCGCGCCAGGCCAAACTCCCGCTCACCGACCGCATCTTCACCCGCATTGGCGCCAGCGACAATCTCGCCCGCGGCCGTTCCACCTTCCTCGTCGAAATGAGCGAAGTCGCCGCCATCCTTCATCACGCCACTCCCTCCAGCCTCGTCCTCCTCGACGAAGTTGGCCGCGGCACCGCCACCTTCGACGGCCTCTCCATCGCCTGGGCCGTCGTCGAGCACCTCCAGCAACACACCCGCGCGCGGACCCTCTTCGCCACGCACTATCACGAACTCACCGAACTCGCCGATCTTCTCCCTGCCGTGCAAAACGTCCACGTCAGCGTGAAAGAAACTCCCAGCGAAATCATCTTCCTGCGCCGCGTCGAACCCGGCTCCGCCGATAAAAGCTACGGCATCGAAGTCGCCCGCCTCGCCGGCCTGCCCAGATCCGTCGTCGAACGCGCCCGCGAAGTGCTCAAAAAACATGAACAGTCCGAACACGAACTCAGCGAAACCCTCACTCCCGGCGCCGCCTTCCCCAACGGCCTCCCCTCCGGCGCGACGAACCAGAGCGGCGCAGTCGCCGCCTCCGCGGCCTCACCCCACCGCCGCAACGGCCACCAGGAAGTTCTCTTCACCCACATCGACCGCTCCGTCCTCGACCAACTTCGCTCCGCCGACCTCGACCGCCTCGCTCCCCTCGACGCCCTCAACCTTCTGGCCGCCCTCAAGAAACAAATCGAATGAGCAACAAGAACGCAAGTTGGGTGCTCCCGAAATACGCTGAGCACCGGGGGATGGAGATGCGCTTGACGGAAAAGAGTGTTCCCTGGCGGAAGCTCTGAACGAGATGGTAGGCCGTGGAATTGGCACATTCCTTTCGTGCATTCCGGGTCGGCTCGCCTATTTCGAGGACGAAGACGATCGCTGAATCCTGAAGCGCTGATTGCCGTGTGGCCTAGGCACTCCTGCCTGTGCATCCGATCCAACGTCGCCAAGGAACTGAACTTGAGGGTTCACCCTGAGCCCCGAAGGGTGGGCTCTTACGATCCAATGCCGCCGCCTGTCCAATCTTCGTTGCTTCTTTCCTTCCGCGCAGCCGATCTCTCCATCCATCAACCACTCACCTGTGCTAAAACTCTTCCATGCCTAAAGATTCTCTCCTCGTCCTCGGCATGATGTCCGGCACCTCCGCCGATGGTATCGACACCGTCCTTGTCAAAATCAGTGGCGCCCCTCCCAATCTAAAAATCAATCTTCTTCACCACGGCCATCAACATTTCCCGCCGTCCGTCCGCAAAGAAATCCTTCGCGTCGCCGAACAAAATCCCCTCACCCCCGCCGAATTCAGCCAGCTCCACGCCCGCCTAGGCTACGTCTACGCAGAAGCCGCCCTCTCTGCCTTTAAAAAGTTCCGCATCTCCTCGAAAAAGGTCGACCTCATCGCCAACCACGGCCAAACCATCTTCCACCAACCTCCGGCCCGCTCTTCCTCGCCACTCGTTCACCCTGAGCGAATGCGATGGGCCACGATTCCCTCAACCTTGCAACTCGGCGATGGCTCCATCATCGCCAATCTCACCGGAATCCCCACCGTCTCCGACTTCCGCCCCGCCGACATGGCCCTCGGCGGCCAGGGCGCTCCCCTCGTCCCCTTTGCGGACTACCTTCTCTACCGCCACCCAAAACTCGGCCGCGTCTCCCTCAATCTCGGTGGCATCCCCAATATCACAATCATACCTGCCAGCGCCAAGCCGCAAGACATCTTCGCCTTCGACACCGGCCCCGCCAACATCCTCATCGACGCCCTCGTCCAACTCTTCACCCGCGGCCGCCAGCGCCTCGACAAAAACGCACGCCTCGCCAGCCGCGGCCATATCAACAATGCGTTGATCTACCGCCTGATGAAGGACCCCTATCTCGCGCTTCATCCTCCCAAATCCACCGGCCGCGAATACTTCGGAGCCGCCTACGTCAAGGATCTCCTCGGCTTCGCCCGCAAGCACGACATCCGCCCTGCCGACGTTCTCTACACCGTCACCTATTTCACCGCCGCATCCGTCGTGGATGCGCTCCACCGCTTCGTCCTCCCCAAACACGAAATCGCCCAACTCATCGTCTCCGGCGGCGGCGCTAGCAATCCTCTCCTCATGCTCCAACTCCAAACTCTCCTCCGGCCCGCTCTTCTTCAAAATGCAGTCCCTCTTTCTCGCCGCTCGTTTACCCTGAGCCGAGGTGGAGCACCGCCCGTTCACCGGGATCGCACGCGAAGTTCTACCCGGCCGCTCCGAGCCGAGTCGAAGGGCCACTTCTTCCATCCCATCGAGCTCATTCCCTCCTCTCAATTCAGCATTCCCGGCGAGGCCAAAGAGGCCCTCGCCTTCGCCCTCCTGGCCTACGAAACCTTCCACCATCGCCCCTCTAGCATCCCTTCCGCCACCGGCGCCAGCCGTCCCGCCATTCTCGGCAAAATCTCCTACGCATGACGCCTTCGTAGCGGCCACCTTCAGGTGGCCAAGGCGTTCCGGCACAGGCTTGCCCTGTCCTTGACGAGGGTGCTCCCCGTGCGCCCGATCACACCCCACAAATCAAATGAACTTGAGGGTGCCCCACCCTCGGTTTATGAGGGTGGCTCGTACGATCAAAAGGCGCGATTCTCTCTTTTCTCCATGCTTTCCTATTACCTCTACCCCTTGTGTGTTAAATCCTATTCCTGCGATCCAACGCCGCCGAATCTCCTCTTTCTCTGCTCCCCTCTGTTACCTCTGTGGTGCACTCTTCCCTCAAAAAACAAAAACGGCGGCCAACCTTCAGCCGCCACTTTCCCGCGAACATCGAATTTCGAGTTTCGTTCTTCTCTTTACTTCCTTACTTCATTGCTTCTTGACTTCGTTCTTCTCACGCCGGCACCGCGTCATCTCCCTCCAGCGCCTCCTGAATCAATTCCGCTGGTATCGCCCCTTCTCTCCCAATGCACCAATGTTCCCCGCGCAACTCCACGATTGTCGAGGGCACAAACTCCCCCGCCTCGCCCGCATCCAGGATCACCGGAATCTTGTCGCCCAGCTGCTCCAGCACTTCCTCCGCGTTCGCGCACGTCGCCGACCCCGACACATTCGCGCTCGTTCCCGTCAGCGGCACGCCCAGCTCTTCGATCAAATGGCTCACAATTTTGCTTTTCGGCCAGCGCAGCGCGATCCGCCGCGTGTTCGCCGTCACTTTCAGCGGCAACCGGTTGGACGCCTCCACCACCATCGTCAATGGCCCCGGCCAGCACGCGCTTGCCAGCCGGTAGAAATTCGCCGGCAGATCCCTCCCCAGCATGCGCGCCTGCGCCAGCGAATTGATCAATATCGGCAGCGCACGCGATTCCGGTCGTCCCTTCACCCGAAAAATCTCTTCCACTGCCGCCAGGTTCACCGGATCCGCTGCCAGTGCATACAGTGTGTCGGTCGGCACGGCCACCACGGCTCCCCGTCTCAGCCACGAAGCGGCATACCGGATCGTCTTGTCATCGGGGTTCCGTGGGTCGACTTTCAACACTTCGGCAGACAAAATATCCACTCCACCGGCAATTCTATTCCCGGCCCATGTAGTGGCCGAACTTCAGATCGGCGCCATCGCAATTTCGAATTCGTGCGGCAATCGCCCCTGTCGCCGCTTGCCAAGGACGCTACCACACCCCTCCACCTCGCGCAATGATGCCCACCACCTTCACATGTCATCCCCATCGGAACCCGGCGACTTTGGCTGGCCGTTTTGGAGGGATTGCGTCTAAATTTCTGGTGCAAATCTCCACCGCGGAAACTTTCGGCTCACAGCTGTCGATCCGCTTCCCATTTTTCTGTTCTTTACTTCTTTGCTTCATTACTTCTTTGCTTGATTTCTGCTACGCTTCCCTCAAATGCCCACCTCCACATCCGCGCCCTCGCCCATCACCTCCCGCGACAATCGCTGGCTCAAGCTCTTCCGCATGGCCCTCCGCGGCGGCTTCCCCACCGAATCCGGTTCTGTCGGCGTCGAGGGCGTCCGCCTCGTCCAAGAGGCCCTCACCTCCGGCTGCAAAATCGAAGCCATCCTCTTCAGCGAGTCCGGCGAACGCCACCGCTCCCGCCTCGCCCCGTTGATTTCCCGCCCCGAAATTGCTTTCCCAATTCTCAAAACCACCGATCGTCTCTTCGAAGGTATCGCCGATACCGAACATCCCCAAGGAATTGCTGCCCTCGTCCTCCCTCGCCCCGCGCAGCTCGATGATCTTTTCTCCGTCCCCGAAGGCAAATCCTCTCCGCTCGTCGTCGTTCTGGCTGGCGTCCAGGACCCCGGCAACGTCGGCACCATCCTGCGCACCGCCGCCGCTTTCGGTGCCACCGGAGCCGTCACCTCCGCCACTGGCCAATCCGGCACCGCCAGTCCGTTTTCTCCCAAAGCCCTTCGCTCCTCCGCCGGAGCCGCTCTTCATCTCCCCGTCGTTCACGGCGCCACGCTCGCCATCCTCCTCACGCAATTCAAGCTCAACAATATTTCCACTGTTGCCACCTGTGTCCATGATGGCAGCGGCGCGCATGCTCCCGTCGCTCCCTGGGAAATCGACTGGTGCCAGCCCATCGCTCTTCTGGTCGGCAATGAAGGAGCCGGACTTCCCGAAGACGTCGTCCACTCCGCCGACGCCCGCATCCATATTCCCCTCGAACGCCAGGTCGAATCCCTCAACGCCGCCGCTGCCGCCTCCGTCCTGTTCTACGAAGCCTTCCGCCAGCGCCACCGCGATTAATCCTCCGTGCAGCAAAGCCTGCCATCCCGGCCAGAGCGGCGCGGTTTTTTCTTGCATGCCGCCGTTTGGCACGCCGGGTCGCGCGGTGGAGGGATCGCCGCAGGATGTGGAGTTCAGCGAGCAGTTCCAACAAGCAAGCGGCCGCCCGCATCGCGCCAGCCGCCGCCCTCCTCCCTTCCCGAATTTCCATTTTCGAATTTCTATTTTCGATTTTCGCCTTGTACCATCGTAAAGATGAGCCTCTTCTCCAGCCTCCCCGAGCCCGAAACCTCCGCGGCCCTCCAGCCGCTCGCCGAACGCATGCGTCCCCGCACCCTCGACGAATTCATCGGCCAGGAAAAGCTCCTTGGCCCCGGCAAGCCTCTCCGCGTGCAAATCGAATCCGACAATCTCACTTCCATGCTCTTCTGGGGCCCTCCCGGATGCGGCAAAACCACCCTCGCGCGTCTCATCGCCCGTCTCACCAAATCCGAATTCGTTCCCTTCAGCGCCGTCACCTCCGGCATCAAGGAAATCAAAGACGTCATGGCCGATGCCGAACGCAAATCCCGCTCCGGCCAGCGCACCATCGTCTTCGTCGATGAAGTCCACCGCTTCAACAAAGCCCAGCAGGACGCCTTCCTCCCTCACGTCGAAGCCGGCCACATCCTCTTCATCGGCGCCACCACCGAAAATCCTTCCTTCGAAGTTATCTCCCCGCTGCTCTCCCGCACCAAGGTCTACGTCCTCGAAGCCCACACCACTCCCCAACTCGTAGAACTTCTGAAACGCGCCCTCGCCGACAAGGAACGCGGCCTCGGCCACGAAAACCTCTCCGTCTCCGACGATGTCCTCTTCCGCATCGCCTCCTTCGCCAACGGTGACGCCCGCACCGCCTACAACACCCTTGAACTCTGCGCTAAAAGTGCCCAACCCGACATCACGGGCACCATTCAAATCACGAAGGACCTCCTCGAATCCCTCCTCCAACGCAAACTCCTCCGTTACGATAAAGCCGGCGAAGAACATTTCAATCTCATCTCCGCCCTTCACAAATCCGTCCGCAACTCTGATCCCGACGCCGCTCTCTACTGGCTCGCCCGCATGCTCGAATCCGGCGAAGATCCTCTCTATCTCGCCCGCCGCATGGTCCGCATGGCCTCGGAAGACATCGGCCTCGCCGAACCCGGCGCCCTCGCCGTCACCCTCGCCGCCAAGGAAGCCTTCGACTTCCTCGGCGCACCCGAAGGTCACCTCGCCCTCGCGCAAGCCGCCCTCTATCTCTCCCTCGCGCCCAAATCCAACGCCGTCTACGTCGCCTACGGCAACGTCCTCGAAGACGTCCACAATACCGAAGCCGATCCCGTCCCTCTCCATCTCCGCAACGCCGTCACCGGCCTCATGCGCAACGTCGGCTATGGCGACGGCTACCAATATGCCCACGACTTCCAAGAAAAAATCACCTCGATGACCTGTCTCCCAGACAACCTTTCCGCCCGCTCCTACTACAAACCTACTGACCAGGGTTTCGAGCAGCGCCTTCGCTCCCGGCTAGACGATATTCGCAAAATCAAATCCCGCGGTGCCTCCAATGGCTGATCCCGTCCCGCACGCCCACCCCGCGCTGTCTACCAGTGCCGGCTCACTCCCGCGCGTCCACTCCCTATGGTCATCCCGAGCGAAGCGAGGGATCTGCTTTTGGCTCTTGTTTAGCGTTGCAGCATGTCCATCGGTGCGAGCCCAGATCAAACGCCCCAAGATATTCGGAATTAGCTTTGTACGAATCAGCTGTACCGAGGATTGCGGTCGTGCCCGATTCTACGAAGCGTTCCTGCCCTTCGCCGGCGATTGCATGTGGTGCGGTCGACTTTTCCTCTTCGACATCGGTCGTGCGGAACCCCAATCCTCCATAAACGATTCTCAAGAAATCACGCTGACCATAAGCAGCCCCATTCCCGACCCCGCCGGGCTGGCCGAAATAGCTTTTGCGACCGGCGACATCGATCGCTTTGATCGCTATTTGCACGAACGCGGCGTATATACTGTTCCGCGAAAATCTGACGTTGGGATTGCATTTGACGATCCGGGCGGTCACCACATTTGCATCGTCCAAGATGATCCGCCCACGCTGACATATGCGCACAAAGTGCTAGGAATGCGATTAGTGCACGCCGGCTTCATCGTAAGGAACCGTGATTCCATGGAAATATTCTATAAAGATATTCTGGGCTTCCATTCGTACTGGCACGACGGCATCAAAGACAGCGAAACCAACTGGATGGACATGCAAGTCCCTGATGGCACCGACTGGATCGACTTCATGCTCAATGTCCGTGCGAACGCAGACAAACAAACCCTTGGCATCATGAATCATATTGCCTTAGGCGTTCCGGATGTCCGCGCGGCCGCTAAGGTACTCGAATCCCGCGGGGTAAAATCACCCGAGAAACACCAAATCGGCCCCGACGGCACCTGCATCGAACTCATGGAATTCACTCCCCTCCAGCCACCGTGTTGCAATCCCTACACGGGCCTCTTCCCGAAACCATGACAACCTTCTCCGCTTCTTGTCATCCCGACCGGATAGCCGCCGCCTTTGCGGCTCGTAGTGGAGGGACCGGCGCACTCAACAAGCCGTTCTCATACCTTCCAGAGCGAGTCCGCCTCGTTCTGCTCGCCACCACGTCTCCGTTCCCTCTGCTCTCCTCCGCTATCTCTGTGGTGAATTCTTTCTGCCTCTTCTCCGCGAGACTCCGCGCTTTTTGCGTCTCTGCGCTTGGCTCCTCTGCGGCCCCTCGCAGTCACAAACCCGCGCACCACCGCCCTCTCCCCCATTTTCCATTTTCCACTTTCCGTTTTCTGTTTACTTCTCTCGCCGCTCGTCACTCGCCACTCGCCACTTTCTTCCTTCTCCTCAGCTTCTTCCCATTTCCAACACCCGCTCAAAACCTCGACAAGCCCTCCGTCACCATCGACGAGGAAGTCACCTCTTTCGCCTACGCCCCAGACGGCCGCGTCGTCTTCTCTGTCCGCCGCATGTTCAAAACCAAAAAATACGACCTCCAGCGCGACGACATTTGGCTCATGGAGCCCGGCGGAAAGCGCAAGCGCATCTTCGAAGGCCAGAAATTCACCAACGGCCAGGCCCTTTTCACCTATCAGGTTGAATCCTTCACCTGGTCTCCCAATGCCCACATCATCGCCGTCTCCCTCTTCACCACTTCCATGGACGCCGACTCCGGCTCCCGCGAAGACAATCCCGCCCTCCTTCTTCTCGAGGACTCCGGCCGCGAAATCCGCCCCAATGGAAAAGACGCTCTCGTCCCCAACGCGCAGTTCCCCATCTGGCTGCGCGACAATCAAACCCTCGCCTACCTCACTTACGGCGATAATCCCCAAGGCCTCTTCTCCCTCGAATTTCTGAATATCAGCACCGGCCCCGTCGGCAAAGCCTTCGAAGGCCGCACCTTCGAAGGCGCCGCTCGCATCTCCGGCAGCAACGCCTGCATCGCTGTCGAACGTCCTCCGCGTTTCGAAGGGCCCCCGCGCCTTCAGCGCCTCGATCTCCTCGCCCAGGAGGATAAAGAGGTCGCCACTCTCGACGCCTACGCCGGCGGCATCACCGTCTCTCCCAGCGGCAATCTCGTTGCCTACTTTCTGGACAAGGAAGTCCTCGAAATCCGCGATCTCGCTGATCCCCTCCGCGTCGCGCGGCTCCGCGTTGGCCTCGGCGTCCTCCAGTGGTCCGCCGATGAATCCCGCTTCTTCCTGAAGCGCACCATCGAAAAACGCTCCGCCGACCTTGCCTTGTTCAGCATCCCCCGCCTCCGGGCCTATCCCCCCCACGCCCAAATTCCCGTCTCCGAACCAGACCCCAACATCCTCCTTCACGGCCTCACCATCCGCGAATATGCCCTCTCGCCCGACGGCCGCTCCCTCGCCATCGTTCTTCCCGGCAAGCGCAACCTCCAGATCTTCCCCTTCTAGTGGCACAGCCATTCCTGGCTGTGCTCTTTCCCTGCTGTGTGGGGCGCCTTTACGCCACCTTCTCGTCCGTGTCCTCAAGCAGACCCTCTGTGTTCCCTTTCCCCATGGATTGACCTCGCCTCCACCCATGCATGAGACTGTCTTCCCGACCGGACGCCAGCGCCTTTTGCTGGCCGGAGTGGAGGGATCGAGGCACTTTGCATTTCCCAAAGGCGCCGCGGCAGGCAAAAGATTCTCCGCTTCCTCTGTTCTCCTCTGGCAACTCTGTGGTGATACCTTCTCTTTCCCAAAACAAAAGCGGCGCAAACTTCGCGCCGCTTCTTCCTATTTTCAATTCATCAAATTTCTATCTTCGCTTTTAGACTCTCCTCATCAACCAGTCACTCCTCATCAATCACCGCCGTCTCTTATGCTCCACCAATAAACATGCGTTCTCCACCACCGCCAACCCCGCCTTCCTCGCCTTCTCCGCCGCCGCTCCGTTCTCAATCCCCAATTGCATCCACAGCACCTTCGCCTTCACCGCGATCGCGCTATCCGCCACCGGACCTACGTCCTCGCTCTTTCGGAACACATCCACGATATCAATCGCCTCTGGCACATCCTCCAGCCGCGCGTACGCCTTCTCTCCCAGCACTTCCGTCTCGTTCGGATTCACCGGAATTATCCGGTATCCCATGCGCTGCAAATAGGCGGCTACCTCGTTCGAAGCTCGCAACGGGTTCGACGACAACCCCACCACCGCAATCGTCTTGGCCTGACGCAAAATCTGCGCCACCCCATCCCCATTCCTACTCCAGTTGTCCGGCCAATGTAGGTTCATGTCACCCCGGTAGCACAGCCTTTAGCCTGTGTCTCTGCTCTTCGATGATGCCCGCAGCTCGGCCGTTATGCGGCGCACCTTCTCACAACACTCTACGCTCTTCCTCTTGCTTATTGCTTATGGCTCAAGGCTGCTAACAGCTAACGGCTCTCTTCTCACACCGATCGATTCGAAAACTCATTCGTCTGCACGCTCCGTGCCCGCGCCCCCGCCGGCCGCGCCAGCGCATGCTCCAGCGCCACCAGCAGCTTCGTATTCTCCGCCGCTCTTCCCACCGATATCCGCATCGCCTCCGGGAATCCCATCCAACCCAGCGGCCGCACGATCACGCCCTCATGCAACAACTCGTCGCACAACGCCTTCGCCCGCGGCCCGATCGGCACAAATACAAAATTCGTCTCGCTCGCCACCGGCTGCAATCCCATCCGCTTCAATTGCTCATACAACCGCTTCCGCTCCGTCCGGTTGATCTCCACCGATTTCCGCACGTGCTCTTCGTCGTCCAGCGCCGCCAGCGCTGCCGCCTGTCCCACGCTCGTCACGTTGAACGGCGTGCGCAGCTTGTTCATCTCCGCCACCAGCGTCGGATGTCCAATGCCGTACCCGATCCGCAGCCCCGCCAGCCCGTACACTTTCGAAAACGTCCGCAGAGTCAGAATATTGTTGTACTCGCGGAACAACTTCATCGCATCGGGCAGATCCTTCCGGTCCGCATATTCCCGGTACGCCTCATCCAGCACCACCAGCACGTCTCCCGGCACTTTCCTCATGAACTCCCGAAATTCCGCTTCGCCAAACGCCGTGCCCGTCGGATTGTTCGGATTCGCAATGTAAATGATTCGCGTCTGCGGCGTCACCGCCCGCGCAATCGCCCCCAGGTCAAATCCGTAGTTCTTCTGCGGCGTCAAAATCAGCTTCCCGCCGCTCGCCCGAATGGCAATGGAAAACAGCGCGAACGATCCCTCGCTGGTAATCCCCTCCAGTCCCGGCCGCAGCAGCACCCGTGACGCCAGATCGATGATCTCGCTCGATCCCAACCCCACAAAAACCTCTTCCGCGCGTACTCCGGCCCGCGCCGCCAGCACTTCGCGCAGCCTCTTGCTTCCCCCGTCCGGATACCAATTGGCGTCCCCCAGCATCCGCCGTGCCGCTTCCATCGCTTTCGGCGAAGGGCCCAGCGGGTTCTCGTTCGACGCCAGCTTCACCGCATGAATCTTTAGTTCCTGCTCGACTTCTTCCACCGGCTTCCCCGCCACGTACGCCGGCAGCCCCTGGATGTAGTCCGGAATCAATTCTTCCAGTGTGTGCGTCATAACCAAAGTTTATCTCCAAGATTAGTTTCTGCGAAGCCCCTCCTCCCTTACAGTAATCCCCGTCACCCCCGCCGTTCGCTTCCGCCCTCTCCCGGCCTCCGTTCCGCTTGCCGCCATCTCGTAACCAACCTCACCGGTGGGCGGAGCTTTCGTTCACCCTGCGCTTCGAACGCCTCCGACGGCAAGGTCCCGCAAAAACCAGGCCATGGCGCCCAGAAGCAAATGGCTTCTTCCTCCATTCCTCCGTATCGGCACGTTGCAGTGGGTGGCTCTCAGCGTTCTCTTCCCAATTTGAATTTTCAGTTTTCTAATTTCGCATTTCCCGCAAACTTCCCAACATTTTTGAATCCCACGCCGCTTCCCGCGCATCTCATAAGCATGCGGACGCTTGCCCTCGGTCCATTGCCCGGCCTGTCCCCTCGTACTGTTTCCTCCCTCCCCCTTTCCCTGTTATCTTTTTCGCGCCGTGCTTGCGCTCCCGCCCGGCGCTCCGGTACTATATATCGTATGGCGATATATTCCCGGAACCCAGTCTCCGGTGGTACCCTGTCTTTTCCGGTGGATTTCGCTCGTCAACCTGCTTCAAGTGTCTTAGGAGGACACGCATGACTCAGTCACCCCGCGCGCTCAAGCAAGCTCTTCTCGTCTTCTCTTCCGCCGCTCTACTCGTTGTCGCCGGCTGTCATAAAAAGACGCCTCCGCCGCCGCCAACTCCTCCCGCTCCTGCGCCCGCTCCGGCCAAGCCCACCGTCTCCTTCTCCGCGGATCCCTCTTCCATCAACAAGGGCCAATCCGCCAAGCTCACCTGGTCTTCCACCGACGCCAACAACGTCTCCATTTCCCCCGAAGTCGGCGCCGTCACCCCCCAGGGCTCTACCACGGTGACCCCCTCTGACTCCACCACCTACACCATCACTGCCAGCGGTCCCGGCGGCAGCGCCGAAGCCACCGCCCACGTCACTGTCAACGCCCCGCCTCCTCCCCCGGTTCATGAATCCACCTTTAACGAGCTCTTCGCGCAGGAAGTCAAGGACGCTTACTTCGACTATGACAAAGCCGATATCCGTGCCGATGCGCAGACCGCTCTCCAGCACGATGCCGATTTCCTGAAAAAGTACCCGCAAGCGCGCATCGTCATCGAAGGCCACTGCGACGAACGGGGTTCCACCGAATACAACCTCGCTCTCGGCGATCGCCGCGCCAATGCCGTCAAGCAGTACCTCGTCAACCTCGGCGTTCCTGCCGCTAACATCAACACCGTCAGCTACGGCAAGGAAAAGCCCTTCTGCACCGAATCCAACGAGTCTTGCTGGCAGCAAAACCGCCGCGGCCATCTCACCCCGGCTCAATAAACCTTTACGGGCGGCTTCTTGCCCTGCGCCTTGCGTAGGGTTACGCCGCCCGCTTCTCACTTCGGGGCCGAGCGAGTCTCGGCCCCTCTTTCTTTTTCTGCCCTCTTCTTCTCTTCCCTCTTCCCCATACCGCTGGACTTAAACCGGCCTCTTGCTTCTCCGGGAAATCTGTACTCTTTCTCCGTGGCCTCTGTATTTAATTCCCCCTTCTTCCCGGCTTCCCGGCCTCCCGCCTGACCGGCCCGCGGCACACTCCGTCCATCTTGCCGGCCTTTCTCTGCGTTTGCTCCAATTTTCGATCTGCCATTTTCTATTTTCGCTTTTCTAGTCTATCCCCTTGCTCCCCATGCAATCTCCCGCTAAATTGGAATGTTGGGGGACTGCTCGCTCTTCTCCCCTCGTATTTCCTGGCCTCGCAAATTTTGGGAGGAATCGTCATGCGTGTTCGTACCGTCATTTATTGCTCCGCTGCCATGCTCGCCAGCGCCATCGCCGGCACCCTCATCGGCCCCAAGCCCGTCATGGCCGTGGCCCGCGAAATCATTGAGCTCCAGCGCGATGTCACCACCCTGCTGCAAGGTCAGAAAGACATGCAGACCCAAATGACCCAGGACCACACTGTCTTGAAAACTCTGGTCCAGCAGTCTTCCGATTCCGTCGACAAGCTCAACACCACCATGTCTGGTCTCCAGAAATCCGTCCAGGATGTCCAGGCCAATTCCGGCACCCGACTCGACACCATGTCCACCCAGGTCCAGGGCCTCTCCGACAATCTCGAGGAAATTAAATCCCGCCTCGGCAAGCTCAACCAGCAACTCGTCGATCTCCAGAACTCTGTCTCCAGCATCGACGCGCGCCTCGCCGGCGGCAATTCCACTGGTGCACCCGGTGGCGCGCCAGGCGCCGCTCCCAGCGCTGCCGCGCCGGCGGCCGCTCCTGGTGCTGCTGCCGCACCCGGCGCCAATCCCCCTCCCCCGGCGGATCTTCTCTATTCCAACGGTCTTCGTGATATCACCAGCGGAAAATATGAACTCGCCCGCTCCGAATTTCAGGATTATCTTCACTTTTACGGCGACACCGACCTCGCTTCCAACGCTCAGTTCTATCTCGGTGAAATTGCCTACGCCCAGCGCCAGTACGATCAGGCCGTCTCCGAATACGACAAGGTCATCAGCAACTATCCCAAAAGCTTCAAGCTCGCTCCCGCGCACCTGAAAAAAGGCATGGCCCTCCTCGAACTCAATCAGAAAACCGCCGGCGTTCGCGAACTCCGCGAAGTCGTCAAGAAATATCCCGGCACGGAAGAGGAACGCCGCGCCCGCGCCAAGCTCAAGGACATGGGCCTCGCCGTCTCCGCCGCCGCCCACTAGAACCCCTCCGCCGCCTCCCCTGCCCCCTCATCGAGGGCCTAACCACGCAAACTTTGTCATTCCGAATCCCCGCTTGCTCTGCGCGCACTTCGCGAAGGGCGTTCTTTGCGGGGTGAGCGACCTGCTTTTCGCTCCTCTCCTGCCAGGATGTCAACACAGCCAAGCTATCTCATAAATGAGGTCACGGGGGGTCGGAGTTTTAGTTCACCCTGAGCCTCGAAGGGCTCCGACAATAACGCCCAGCAAAAACGGGGCTTTAGCCCCTGAGGAATTGATCTCCTATTTTTGTGATGCGAATAGACAGTTCGATCTCAGTCCGCTCAGGGATCTCCCTCGTTCAACGCAAAATGTCCCAAAGTTTTCAGAAATCCGTCAGTTGTTGATCAACCGGCAGGAGTCCATCTCTTCGCCGGCTCCTGGATCGATTTCCGCATGCAGCGTCGCCGGGGCCACCGCTGAAGGCCGCGCCTCCGGAGCTGGCTCGGGCGCCGGTGGCTCGGGCGATGGCGGCACGCGCTCATTGATGAGCGGCGTGAGCCAGGGACTTTGCAACGCGGCCAGCGCGAGTTCCTCTTCCAGCCCGCTATAAATCGGCTCGCTCAGCTCTTCCCGCGCTCTCTGCTCGCAATTTTCTCCATGCTTTTTTCGCAGCAACTCAAAGATGTACCGCACGGCGGTCGCCCCCATCTTCGCTTCAATGAGGTTCCGCGATTTCCCAGACTTGTAAGCCGCCACCGCCTGGCGAAACGCGGTCAGCGCGTCGTCGGAATGCGCTTCGGCGGCGCCGGCAAGCCCTTGCACAAACTGCATCTGGAAATCGCAGCGAGCGTTAAGCAGATGTTCCAGTTCCGCGCTCTGTGCGCTGAGCGCCTCCTTCAATTTCCGGTTGTCCGCCGCGTTCGAGTCCCACAATTTCTGAACTTCCTTCGCCAGGATCCGGCCATATTCGTTCCGCAACTGCGCCGTGGCATCGGTCGTCGCGAGCCTGGTCCGCTGCTCAAACAGGTTCAGGCTGAATCGCGCCACCAGTCCAAACACTGCCGTCAGCAGCAAGGTCACAATTCCCAAAGTCCACAATTCCGTGCTGAGCGTTCTCTGGTAGTAAGACTCGTAGAGCTTCTGCGTTCGCAGGATGTAGTCCTTTTCCATCGCTGCGCCCGCCGCGGCTTTTTCGGCGGCGTCGGCCCGCGCTTCCAGCTTGTTCAGCCGGTCTTCTGGCGTGGGGCGCGGGGATTTCTGCGCCTGCTCGGATCGAACGACCGGGATAAGAAACGCAAACGCCGCGGCCACCACCAGCATGCGTTGACATTGTTTTTTCATGGGTCCTGCTCCAGGCTGGGTCTCTCACTCTAGTCTTGCGAGAAGGGTGTTGCCACGATTGCGAGGGGCGGTCGGTGTCCGAACCGATACCGGCCAAAGGACTAGGTTTGCCTCTTCGCGTTTTTCGCCCCTTCCATCGCCCCATCCGTTCCCGCCCTCTCCTTTGTCTCCTCCCTTAGCGGTATTCTCCCCGCTATGGCAGGCCCGTTCCATCCACTGCCACCTCGCGACTCCTACCCTTCTTCCCAGGCACCACCCTCCCGCACCCGTTTCGTTCTTCCTCCCCGCATTTCGCTTTTCTTCTGCCCCGTGTTATCTTCGTTTTCTCTGGGTGGCGGTATCTGTTTTCTCTCTTCCAAGGAGCAGCCCTATGTCCGTCAATAAAGTCATTCTCGTTGGCCGCCTGGGCCGCGATCCGGAAACTCGCTATACCTCCGGCGGGCAGGCCGTTGCCAATTTCTCCGTCGCCACCGACGAATCCTACAAAGACCGCAACGGCGAGCGCCAGAAGCGCACCGAATGGCACAAGATCGTCGTTTGGGGCAAGCAAGCCGAAATCGCCCAGCAATATCTCAAAAAAGGCTCCCTGGTTTTCATCGAAGGACGCATTCAATCCCGCGAGTGGCAGGATAAGGAAGGCCAAAAGCGCACCAGCTTCGAAATCGTCGCCAACAATTTCCGCATGCTCGGGGGCCGCGGCGATGGCATGGCCGCCGGTGCGGGCGCCAGTGCCGGAGCCTCGCGCGGTGGCGGTGGGGACGACTTCGGCCACGATGCCGGACCCTCCGAGGAGTTCGGTCCCAGCTCCGGCCCCGAAATCTCCGACGAAGACATCCCTTTCTAACATTCGCTAGCGCGGCACGCTCGCCCTGAGACTTTTTTAGCGGCCGAGCTTGCCCCGCCCTCTTCGCGCTACTCTTCTCTGCGTCCTCCGCGCCTCTGCGTTAGGCTTTCTTCTCTCTTCAACACTCGACCCCTGAACGTTTGCCCTTGTGAACATCCCCGGCCTCGTCCCTCCCTCCCCTTCGCCAATCGTGTATACTCCCCTCGTCCCTCGCCATCCGCACCGGAGGCCGCCTATGCTTCGGAAATTCCTTTTTGTCGCTTTCCTCTTTTCCACCGGCGCTCTCATCGCTCCCGCCCAGGATTGCAAACTCAAATTCTCCGTCGCCTACACCGACGGCAAGACCATCCAGGTCGGCCTCACTCCCGATCAAAAGAAAATGTGGGATCTCGACGCCCCGAAAAAATTCAAAGGCATGTGCCTCGACGACAAGGCGCCCGAATTCATCGTCCTCTGGAGCCAGGACCTCAACGGCGCCGAACTTGCCCAAACCAGCGTCGACCACGCGAACGTCCTTCTCTCCACCGGCGAAACTCCCACTACGACCACTGCCCAGGCCAGCATGACCAGCGCCTATCACTATGTTCGCCCTTCCTCGCAGGTACGTGGCAAGGCTCTCTACTACGTTCTCGATACTTCCAAGAAACCCTATCCCCTGATTCGTCAAGGCGAGGGATATCAGGATGTACCTCGAGACGTCAAAACCGGCGTGGATAACTCCGTCTCCGCCGCCGATATCGCCTCCACCGTTCCCGACCCTGTCGAAGCCCTCTCCAACGCCCTCAAATGGCTCAAAAAAGATAAGAAGCTCTAGCCTCCCGTATTTCCAGGAGTACAGCGATTCCTCGCCGTACTCTCCTCTGCGCCCTCTGCCCCTCTGCGTTAAGTTCTCTTTCTCTTTCAACTTCGAAATCCCTGCCCACCCAAAAACAAAAAGGAGGCGCACTTGCGCCTCCCTATTCTCTGAATCTAACGGCCAACAGCGATCGGCTATTGGCCATCGGCTCGCCTCACATCGTCAGCACCACGCGAAACTCCGCCTTCCCCGACATCATCCGCGCATACGCTTCATTCGCTTTCGCCAGCGGATACTTCTCGATCATCGCCCGCACTCCGGTCATCTCCGCAAACCGCAGCGTGTCCTCCGAATCCATCGCCGTTCCCGATGGCCACCCCTGCACGCGGCGTTTCCCCATGATCAGCGGCGCCAGCGACACTTCCAGCGGCTCTCCCGACACCCCAATCGTCAGCAATTCCCCGCCCGGCTTCAATCCGCTTACCAACCCGGACATCGCCTTCGCGCTCGGAGCCGTCGCCAGGATCACCCGCGCGCCTCCCAGCTTCTGCAATTCCTGCGCCGCATCCGTATTCGCGCTGTCGATATATTTCGCCGCTCCCAACTTCTTTGCCAGCACTTCATTCTCCGGCCCGCGCCCAATTCCCACCACGCGGTATCCGAACTTCGCGCCAAATTGAATTCCCAGATGACCCAGTCCCCCGATCCCCTGCACCGCCACCAAATCCCCCGGCCCCGCACCGCTGTTCCTTAGCGCATTAAAGGTCGTAATCCCCGCGCACAGCAACGGCCCGGCTTCCGCCGCGTCCAGCGCCTCCGGCATTCGCGCCACCGCTTCATGCCGCGCGATCATGTACTGCGCGTAACCTCCGTCCCGCGTCACTCCGTTGATCTGCTCGTTGCTGCAAGTTACAAAATCTCCCCGCCGGCACGATTCGCACACGAAGCAATGTCCCCCGTGCCACCCCGCCCCCACGCGATCCCCCTTCTTCCACTGCGTCACGCCGGGCCCCACTTCATCCACAATCCCAGCTACCTCGTGCCCCGGCACCCGAGGAAACGTAATGAACGGAAACATTCCCTCTTTCGTCGCCGCATCGCTGTGGCACACGCCGCAAGCCAGCACCTTGATGCGGATCTCTCCCGCACCCGGCGCCGGCATCTCCCTCTCCACCAGCTCAAACTCTCCGCCCTTCCTCCCCACCTGTGCCACCAGATTCTTTGTCATCATCGTTTCCTCGCTTGTCTCCTCTGCTTTCCTCTTCGTCTTGCTGTCTACTTCCTTACTTCCATGCTTCGGCACCGCCATTTTTGCCTCTTCGGCTAGCCGCCAGTCACTTCTCCAAGCCCGCCGCTTCCGCCACCACCTGCGAGTTGTGCAAATTCAGCACGTGCCACTTCCCGCTCGTTCGCCTGCACATCGACATCCCGTGTCCCGTTAGGTGCTCTGCCGGCTCCGTAATCTCATACTCGTAGGAATACCAAAGCGCATCTCCGAAACTCTTCACGTCCTGCACCTTCATCCGGTAGCAAAGATCCGGCGCATATTTCATGAATCGCTTCTGCAAATATTCCACCGCTTCCTTCCGCCCGCGGTACTCTCCGTCCGGCGTGTACAGCACAATCTCCGGATCAAAACACTCCTCCAGCGTCTTCGCGTCTCCTTTCTCAAACGCCTCGGAACACCGGTGCATCTCCCCTTCCATCTGTCCGTACATGGCATGGGCGTCCGTCGGCTCCTTTGGCTCCGTCGCCATCGACGCCACCTGCCGCTTCAAATCGATCGTCACTCCCATCCGGTCCAGCAAATCCACACCCAGAATCCCGTCGATCTTCGCCCCACATGCCTTTCCAATCGGGCTCAGATCGATCGCCGGCAATCGCAAGTCGCGGAGTTCGTGCCCTCCTAGCGCCAACGCCGGCAACCTCACCTCCTTCGCGCTCGTCGCCGCCGTCCCGCTCCAGGAAGTCACCGAGATCTCTTTCGATCTGCCCGTGGTAAACGATCCCAAATTCAGGATCGTCGTCGCTCCTGTGTCCAGCAGAAACCTCATCTCCGTGCCGTCGATTTTCACCCGCACCACCGGCAGCACGTCGCACTTCTCAATCGGTATCTCGTCGCCACCCGTGTCTATGCTGGTTGCGGCACCCGCCTGCCCTTGTGCTAGAGCGCCCGGGGCCCCGCCAAACCACACCCATCCCGCTAACAGACCCATCCAGATCCGGGATTTCCTTGTAGCTTTCATCTCGCGCACACCCGTCCTCTCTTCCGATGCGTGGCCGTCCCGGCCGTTACTTCTCCAATTCAATTTTCATCTTGCGCTTACCATCCTTGGCCGCCTCTCCCACATTCCCTCCAATGACTAAATGTCTATCCCGCTCCCCGTTATCTCCTTACCCCTCCCTCCCCGCTGGTGTACACTTCTCCCAACCAGCTCCGCCTAACGGTAGGCTGCGCCCTGTGCGCTGTGAGGTCATCTTGCTCCCCTCTGGCAAGTTTCCTCGATTTCTTCTCTTCGCCGCCTGCTTTGCGGCTTCCCTTCTCATTTACGACATTGTTTTCATGCGGGAAGTCTTTGCGCGCCTGCTTCTTTCCAACTCTCTCGGCGCTTCCGTTATGGCCCTTGCTTCCGTCTCCTGCTTCTATGTCGCCTTCCGCTCATCCGGTTATGTCCGCCAGATCTGGATCCTGCTGGCCGTTGCCGTCGCCACTGAATGTTGTGGACAGATTCTCAGTTCTTATTACCAAAGCTTCGTCCCGGGCTCCTCCCTCTCCGCTGAACCTTCCGACATCTTCTTCTTCGTTTGGGCCGCTCCGGTCTTCATGATCCTGCTTCCGCGTTCGGAGGAAGAATTTCAGGGCATCGACGTTCTGCGCAGTCTCGATTTCCTCCAGATCGCCATCGTTGCCGTCACTGCCTACCTCTACTTCTTCTATTTCACTTCTCGCTGGACTACTGACGAGTACTCTCTGGTCCGCGGAATTTTGACCGTTTACATCGCTCGCGACCTTCTTCTCGCCTCGGCTTTTTTCTACCGATCCCGCTCCGCCGCGCCCTCTTGGCTTCGTGATTTCTTTTCGATCCTGGCTCTCGTGTTCCTCCTTTCCATCGTCTCCGACGCCGATTATCTGCTTACGCTGGCCGCCGCGGCCGGCAATTCCAGTTGGGGCGATCTTTTCGCCATGCTCCCCTATCTCGTCATCATTCTCCTCGCCGCCTACTGGTTCGATCGTGAACCTGCCGCTAGTGTCGCCATCCCCGCGGCCGCCACCCGCGGCGAAACTTTTTTCACCTCCCAATTCTTCCCTCTCGTCATGCCTTTGCTGGTCATCTTCATGGCCCGCGCCATCGCTCCCAGCCACGCGCTTCTCGCCTGGGTCACTCTCGGCGCTTCCGTCCTCTGTTCCTCCATACGCCTCATTCTCACCAATCGCCGCCAGCGTCGCATCACCGCGGATCTCCTCGCCACCGAAGAAGCCCTTCAACTCTCCCAGCAAATGCTTTCCACTGCCTTCTACAACAGCCCCGATGGCTTCGCCATCTACTCCCTTCCGGACGGAAAATACTACGAAGTCAACGAAGGCTTCACCCGCATCACTGGCCATTCCCGGGACGCCGCTCTCGGCAAATCTCCCGATGAACTCGGCATCTGGCCCGATCTCTCCGCCCGCCACTCTTTCCTCGCCGAGCTGCTCGAAAAGCGCAATGTCCGCAACTTCCCCTTTCAGGTCCGCACCAAATCCGGCCAGATCCGCGACGCCCTCATCTCCGGCACCGTCGTCAACATCTCCGGAACCGAACGCGCCCTCATCGCCGTCCGCGATATCACCGAAATCAAAGCCGCCCAGGACGCCCTTCGCCACAGCGAGGAGCGCTTTCGCTCTCTCGTCCACAATCTTCATGTCGGCATCATTACCTGCGACGCCGAAGGCCACATCCTCTTCGCCAACAAATCCATCCTCGCCATGTTCAACTCTCGCGATGAAGAAGTCATCGGCAAACTGGTCTACGACCTCGGCCTTCTCACCCTTGGCGAAGATGGCGAGCTCCTCCCCGACGAAAGCCGCCCGATTCTTTCCGCCATTCGTTCCGGTCAGCCTCGCTTCCACCAGTTGCTGGGCCTCCGCCGCCCCGAGGACCACGAAACCCTCTGGACCGTCGTGGACATCGTCCCTGAAACCGATTCCGCTGGCCGCATTTCCCGTTTTCTCATCTCTCTCACCAACGTCACCGATCAGCGCCGCGCCACCGCCGCTCTCCGGGAAAGTGAAGAACTCTTCCGCACCCTCGTCGACAACCTTCAGGCTGCCGTCGTCCTCCACGGGATCGACGGCCGCGTTGAATACATCAATCCCGCCGCCCTCCGCATGTTCAAATATCCCCAGGACTTCGTCGCCCGTGGCAAACTCCCCGCGGATTTGGGCATTGTTACCCTGGCGGAAGACGGCAGAACACTGGCCGAAGAGGAGCGTCCCGTCGTTCGCGTCCTGCGCACTCACTCGCCTGTTACCAACGTGAACGTAGGACTCCATCGCATTGAGACCGGCGAGACCTTTTGGGTCTTTGGCAGTTCCGTCCCGCGTTTCGATTCCAGAGGCAACTTCCTTGGCGTCATTACTTCTTTCACCGATCTCACCGAGCAGCGCCGCGCCATCGAAGCCCTCCGCGAAAGCGAAGAACGCTTCCGCACCCTTGTCCGCGACCTGCACGTCGGCGTCATCCTTCACAATCCCGACGCCACCGTCCAGTTCGCCAATCAGGCCGCGCTCGACATGTTTGAGCAAACCCGCGAAGAGATTTACGGGCAGCGTGCCGAGCGTCTTGGCTGGCACGCCGTCGACGTCAACGGGCGCCCCATCCCATATGACAAACTTCCCGCCGAAACCGTTCTTCGCACCAAGCTTCCCGTCTACAACAATGTCCTCGGCTGGCGGCGTCCGGAGAGCAAAGGTACCCTTTGGATCTACGGCAATGCCGTCCCGCAGTACGCGCCGGACGGCTCCATCTTCCGCGTCATCACTTCCTTCTCCGACATCACCGAAATGAAAAATGCGGAACGCTCCATCCATCAGCTCTCCACCGAACTCCTCAAGCTCCAGGACGAAGAGCGCCGCCGCATCGGCCGCGAACTCCACGACGGCATGGCGCAAACCGTTCTCGCCGTCAACCTCAGCCTCGCCCAGATTCGCCAGTCCGGCCAGCCGCTCACGGACGCCTCCAAGCGCGCTCTCGACAAAGCACGCGAACTCCTCCAGCAGATGTCCCGCGAAATTCGCACCCTCTCCTATCTCCTGCACCCCCCGCTGCTCGACGACCTCGGCCTTGGCACCGCACTGAAGGAGTACGTCAACGGCTTCAGCGAGCGTAGCGGGATCGACACTCAGCTCGAATTGCCTTCTCGCTATCGCCGCTTGCCCCAGATGGTGGAAACCGCTTTCTTCCGCATCACCCAGGAAAGCCTTTCCAATATCCAGCGCCACTCCGGCAGCAAGGCTGCCAAAGTCTCCCTCCTCGAAGACTCGGACTCCGTCATCCTCGAAATCACCGACTATGGCCACGGTATGCCTGCTCCCAAAAACGGCGAGGCCCTCCGCCCGCCGCGCCTGGGCGTGGGCATTCCCGGCATGCGCGAACGCATGGCTCAGCTCGGCGGCTACCTCGATATCGAGTCCAACTCGCGCGGCACCACGGTTCGTGCTCGTATTCTGCTCTCTGCTCCTGCGCTCAAGGACGCACTTCATGACACCTCTGCGCCTTCTTATCGCGGATGATCACGCCGTCGTCCGCGCCGGGCTCCGTGCACTCCTCGAATCTCACAGAGGTTGGCAGGTTTGCGCCGAAGCCTCCGACGGCCGCGAGGCCGTCGACAAAGCCATCAAGCTGAAGCCCGATATCCTCATCCTTGATATCGGCATGCCTCTCCTCAATGGCGTCGAGGCCGCTCGTCGCATTCACAAGTCCCTTCCAGCTTCCGAAATCCTCATCCTCACCATGCACGAATCCGACGAACTCGTTCACCAGGTTGTCGACGCCGGCGCTCGCGGCTACATCCTCAAGGACGAAGCCGATCGCGTCCTCATCGCCGCCGTCGAGGCCCTTCGCCAGCACAAGCCCTACTTCTCCACCCGCGTATCTGAAATCGCCGAAGTTTCCGACTCTTCCGATCCTTCCAAATCTTCCCGTTCCCGCATCACGCCCCGCGAACGCGAAATCCTCCAGCTCCTCGCCGAGGGTAAATCCAACAAGGAGGTCGCCACTCTTCTCAACATCAGCGTCAACACCGCCGAAGCTCATCGCGCCAACATCATGCTCAAGCTCGGCTTCCACTCCCTCGCCGATCTCGTCCTCTACGCCATCCGCAACAAAATCATCCAACCCTGACCACCCGTGCCCCCCTAGCCATTCGCCGTAAGCCCGTTTCTGGGCCGCCCGCGGCGGATTGCCATCCATCCGATCGTCTTAGCGCGAGAGCGAAAGTTCTCCTCGCGCCGTAGGCGCGAATGATCGCTTGCCGCCTGAATCGCGAACGATGCCTTGGCGCCGGAGGCGCGGCACAATCACCCTGCCGCCACCTCCTGAAGCCCGTTCTTGCTCACGGCCAATGGCTGCCCGCTAATGCCTGCTAGCCATCGACTTCTCCTAGTGCTTTTTCACTACGTAATCTCCTCAATTTCATTTTCTCCGCCCATCCCTCACCATTAACACCGCTGTAACAATTGTGCTCGGAGTAGGAATGCCCAACGGCCCGATCCGCGTCCTTATCGCCGATGATTCTCCCACTGCTCTCCGTTCTGTCTGCGATTACTTGGAATTTGCGGGTGGCTTTCTGGTGGTTTGTACCGCCAGCGACGGCGTCAACGCCGTTCAACTGGCCTCGCGCCATCAGCCGGATCTCGCGCTTCTCGACTTCCGCATGCCCCGTCTCAACGGTCTGCAGGCGGCCAAGGCGTTGCGCCAGTCGCTTCCGAAATTGCGCGTGATCATCTACTCCGAAATCAACGGGCCCACTCTGGAAGAGGAGTGCCGCTCTCACGGCGCCGATAGTTTCGTTGCCAAAAGCCGCCTCCCCGACGGATTGCTTCTCGAAATCCGCCGCCTCTTCCCCGGGTACCCCGTTTAGCGGTTCGTGTCCTTAGGCTTCGCGCGGGTCGCAAGCCTCGAATTTCCGCCCTTTGCCGTCTGGCCCAGTCGGTTTCGGCAAATGCGCGGCTTAAAGTCAGGAGTGGTTAGAACGACAGATGTCTTACTCAAGTTCGCAAGTCCTTTTCCTGGGGGAATTGCCCTTCTGGCTCAAAATTTCCCAATCCATCGTTGAGGCGCCCGCCGCGCCTTTCCAAATTCAACGTTCTCCCTCTCTTCGAGACGCGCTGCGCCGTCTCGATGCCGAACAGTGGCACGCGCTGCTGCTCGATCTCAGCCACCCGTCTGCCCAGGAGCTTCTGGCTGCCCGGAAGCTCCACGACGGGCTGGGCGCCATTCCCCTCGTGGCCCTGCTCCCAATCGACGATCCGCAATACCGCAATGCGGCCAACTCTGCTGGAGCCGCTGCTTCCCTCCTCCTCGACGACGTCTCCGCCGCCTCTCTCCAGCACGCTGTCCTCTCGGCCATCAACACCAACACCATTCGCTCGTCTCACAGAAAGGGTACGTCCATGACTCTTCCGCTGGATCATTCTCCTCTCGCGTCCGACCGCCTCCCCACCGCCAGAGTCGACGCTATCTCCCACGCCATCAACAATCTCCTTTGCGTCATCAACGCCAATGCGGACATCCTCACCGACCAGCTCGAGTCCACTCACAATGCCGTCCGCAGCGTCTCGCAAATCAAGAAAGCCACCAAATCCGCCGCGGACCTCATGCGCCTCCTCAAAACTCCCTAAGTAGCACAGGCTTCAGTCTGTGCAATCGATCCAAAGGCGCAAGGCAAAAATCCCTGAGCACGCCTGTGTGGCGCACTCTTTCATACCCCTGTGCCCTACCTTCAATCTGTGTAACCAATCCGCCTCCCCAAATCAAACGCGCTTGCGAATCACCCCTTCTCTGATGCCCCCATTCTGCCCTCAACCGTTGCATATAATTCCGCTCCGTGCCCTAACCACTCTTTGCCCAATACCTGCTCGCTCTTTTCCATTTTCTCTTTTCTATTTTCCATTTCTACTCGTACTTCCTTTACTTCCCTCGTCTCCTCCTCTACCCTTCCTTTATGCCCAATAATCGCCAGCTCAAGCTCGTCAACCGCCCCACCGGTCTCGTCACTCCCGACGTCCTTCAACTTTCCGAATCTCCCGTTCCCGCCGTCGCCGACGGCCAGGCCCTCGCCCGCGTCAAATATCTTTCCATCGACCCCACCATGCGCATCTGGATGGCCGATATCCCGCAGTACATGCCGCCGGTCCAGCTTGGCGAAGTTATGCGTTCCTTCGGTGTCGCCGAAATCATCGAGTCCCGCCACCCCGACTACAAAAAGGGCGACAAAGTATCCGGCCTCACTGGCCTTCAGGAATACGTTCTCATCACCGGCGAAGAGAAGCGCTCTTTCCAGAAACTCCCCTCGATTCCCTTCCTTTCGGACACCAACTTCCTCAATCTTCTCGGCATTAACGGTCTCACCGCCTATTTCGGCCTGCTTGAAATCGGCAAGCCACAGTCCGGCGAGACCCTTGTCGTTTCCGCCGCCGCTGGCGCCACCGGCAGCATCGTCGGACAGCTCGGCAAAATCCAAGGCTGCCGCGTCGTCGGCATCGCCGGCTCCGATGATAAATGTAAATGGATCAAGGACGATCTCGGCTTCGACGCCGCCATCAACTACAAGCATCCCAACTGGAAAGACCAGCTCGCCGCCGCTACTCCCAAAGGCATCGACATCGACTTCGAAAACGTCGGCGGCGAAGTCATGCAAGCCGTCCTCGACCGCATGAATCTCCACGGCCGCGTCGTCCTCTGCGGCCTCATTTCCGGCTACACCAAACAGGACCCCGGCCTCGCCAGCTTCGGCCAGGTCCTCATCAAGCGCCTCCGCGTCGAAGGCTTCATCATCCTCGATTACGTTTCACGCTTCATGGAAGCCGGCCAGAAACTCGGCATGTGGAAAATGACCGGCAAGCTCAAAACCCAGGAAACTATCGTCAAGGGCCTCGAAAAAGCTCCCGAAGCCATCAACATGCTCTTCCGCGGCGAAAACACCGGCAAACTCATCGTCGAACTCTAGCCTGCGCTCTTCCCCCGTGCAGGGGCGGCTGTACCCCGCCGCCGCCCCGGAATAGCAAAGCCAACCCTAACGTATGTAGTATCAGTCACATACAGTACCATCCTGCACCCCTTCGCAACTCTCCGCCTCGTCCGGTGTTTGACCTCATGTAAGCAGCTTCCCATCCCCACCCGGGAAGCCGAGGCGCGGATCGAAGCTCGAATCGGCCGTGACCCATGCGAGGGACACCATGCGTTACCTCAAATATGCAGCTTTGCTGGGAATTCTTCTCTTCACCGCTTCTAATGCCAAAGCCCAAGTTCGTGTTGGCGTAGCTGTCGGCGCCGGGCCCGTCGGCGTGGCCATCGGCGCCGCTCCCGACTGTCCGTACGGCTACTATGGCTACTACCCCTATGCTTGCGCCCCCTACGGCTACTACGGCCCGCAATGGTTTGTGAACGGCCTTTTCATCGGTGCCGGCCCTTGGTACGGCGGCTATTACGGCCCCGGATATTACGGCCACGGCTGGTGGGGCCATGATCGTGATGATTGGCGCGGCGGCTACGGCTATTACGGCCACGGTGGCTGGCGCGGCGGCGACTACGGTCGCGGCTGGCACGGTGGTGCTTATGGCCACCAAGGCTATTACGGCCACGGCTACGCGGGTGGCGGTGGCGGTTACGCTGGCGGCTTCCACGGTAACGCCGGCTTCCACGGCGGCGGTGGTTATCACGGCGGTGGAGGCGGATTCCACGGCGGCGGCGGTGGCTTCCACGGTGGAGGCGGCTTCCATGGTGGCGGGCGCCGCTAATCGCCTACCACTTCCTCTCGGATTTCCTGCAAACAAAAGGCGGCCCACTTCGGGCCGCCTCTTGCATTTTCCGGTACCTCGCTCCTTGTTTCGTGTGACCCCATTCACTGACTTCCGATGCTTCTTATTCCATCCTCCAGTTGTGGAAGCTCCACGAAAGGAGAACCTCCATGATCGTCAAAACCAAATTCGGCTACCAGGTTCTCTCCAGCAAAGGCCGCAACATGGGTGGTCCCTACAAAACGCTCCAGGAAGCCCAAAAACGCCTACGCCAGATCGAATTCTTCAAGCACCGCAAACCCTAATCCCAAATCCACCCTTCTGGCACCGCCTTGGCCATCCCTCCGCTTGGCCGCCTTCTCCTTGCATCCTTGCTTCGTTAAATCCCGTGCCTCTCTCCCCTCACACAGGCACCACCGCCAACTCACTCTTTGCCGCTTTCCCGTTTGTTTTGTTCCGGTATAAGTCCCGATCCGCTCCGGCAATCACGCTTTCAAACGAATCTCCGGGCTCGTACGACTTCGCTCCCACCGAAAACGTCACCGTCTCCACATGCCCGTTCACTTCCACCCGGAATCCTTCCAGCCGCTTCAACACCAGTTGCAACTGGGTAGTGTCACAGTCCAGCAGCACCAGCAAAAACTCGTCCCCTCCCCACCGCACCGCCAGGTCCGATCCGCGCGTCGAACTGCTCAGGCACTTCGCAAACTCCTTCAGCACCATATCTCCCGCCAGGTGCCCGTGCGTGTCATTAATCGTCTTGAAATCGTTCAGGTCCACCAGCACCACC
This sequence comes from Acidobacteriota bacterium, assembly GCA_021324935.1. Lineage (GTDB taxonomy): Bacteria > Acidobacteriota > Terriglobia > Acidiferrales > UBA7541 > Acidiferrum. The sequence continues at coordinate 29,215 of JAJPIE010000001.1, read as the reverse complement.
AGCATCGAAAGGCCTCGCCTTTCCGAGCGCGCAATCTCCGCCCTCAGACGCTGCTCCGCAAACCTCCGGTTGTACAAGCCTGTCAGCGGATCAAACATCGCCAGCCGCCGAAACACTTCCGCTTCGATTTGCCGCTCGCTCAGTTGCCTCTGAATCGCTCGCAGCCGCAGATGCTGGTAGACCATATACCCGGTGAAAAACACCACCATCGTCACCAGCGCCCGCACCGCCAGGCTCACCTTCCACCCGAAAAGAGTCTTTGCTCCTTCGAAATAAAAAGAAACCGAGAGCGCCATCACCAGTGCCGTCAGGCTGAGGATCACGATCATCGCATTGCCCCACACCCACAGATCTCGCCGCTCCAGTTTCCTTTGGTTCGCGCGGATTTCCTCCACGCCATAATCGGCGTGCTCGCTCGTCAGCGGAGCAATGGTCTGGTTCATTGTATTGGTCCGTAATCTCTGGGCGGAGGTTACTTATAAAGTAAACTTCGGCGTTCTCGGCTGGTCAACGGCTAAACTCTTCCTTGCCGCTTCTCGGTAAACGTCTGCCCCGTTTTTCCCTGCGAAGATTGGAGAACGTTAAGACTTCCCCTCGCCCTTCACCGGCGACAACAACTGCACCGCCACTCCCCACTGATCTTCCCGGCTCATGTCCACCCGCAGCACCTGCCCCACATACTCCTGATTCCTCAGATCGCCAGCCCCATGAAAGGGCAAGGTCACAAACAGCCGCATCCCTTCCTGGTATGCCTTCCTCGGCGTCAAAAAGTAAAAGCCCTCGCGCGACACGTTCTTCGTCGCGCTGATGTCCTCAAACGTCTCTCCTCGCGGGTCCGTTGGACGAACCTTCAGCGGCTCTCCAATTCTCAGGCGCCGGCTGCGTCGCCGTTCCTGCGGGCGGAAGTTTTGCATGCCTTCATCAGACCACACCCCGCCATCAGTCAGGGTCAACATGTGTCCAATTGGCTATAACTCTTCCGGTCCAACTGTAGGTATGGGGTTTTCGCGCCCGAACAAACAACTCCCGCACCGACGCCCTGCTCATCCCGATCGGTGGTTTCCTGTTTTCAAGCCTCTAAATTCTCTTTTCTCGCTTCCGCTACTTCCAAGGCCGCACATTTGTCGCCTTGACCTACTGGCCGTAGCTCTCATTCTCGTATTGCCCGCTCTTCTGGTTGAAGCGGATCTTCGCCGCCGCCATGATCTGGCCGTAGCGCGTCGGCTCCCTTCTCTTTCATCAGTTGCGCGAACTTTTGCACTTCTTCATCCGTCGTCCAACTTGTGAGCCGGAACTCAAACTGGATCGTCTTCCTGCCAACCGTTCCGCCCGTTCCAACCGCTACCCAGAGCACTCCTCGGGCGCCGTAGCCTCCTGCGCACCGGTGCCCAGTGCCATTCCCGCCAAAACCGCCAATCCCCTCACGCAAATCCGCATCACTCTCCGTCGCATAATCTCACCTCCTGTTTCTCCATCCTATTCCTACTTACCCTCGATTCCATCACTCCCACATTCCTGCTATAACCTTCCTCACATCATTCCAAGGAGCATCACCATGAACATCCGCTGCGTCGTCACTGGCCGCGACTCCTCGGGAAAATCCATCATTGCGAAGGATTCCCCTGTCGCCCCGATCACCTTCGACCTTCTCCCCGGGCTCGAATTCCATCGCCTCTGGGGCTCGGACTCCGTCCCGCAACTTCCCTCCAACGGCACCCCGCCTCCTCATCCGCGCTACTTCCCTCCCGCTGGCGGCTTCCGCTTTGGTTTCTTCACCATTCCACCCGAAACGCAATCTCTCTCCAGTCATCCGAATCTCCCCGCCGCCTTCGCCGAACTCCACGCCAAAGTTCCGGGCCTCACCGATGTCCTCGAGCCCTTGAATCCCGCCATGCACACTACCGACACCGTCGATTTCGATGTGATCCTCTCCGGTGAGGTCTATCTCGAACTGGACAATGGCGCCGAAGTCCTGCTCAAGTCCGGCGAATGCGTCATCCAGAACGGCACCCGCCACGCCTGGCACAACCGCTCCGCCCAACCTTGCCTCATCGCCGTCACCCTCCTTGGCGCTCGCCGCTAGCGCCGGAACCCGTGCTGGCGTGTTGCGTCCCGCGCGCCTTCCCGGGCCTTACTAAAGCGTACTTCCGTTTCTCTTCCTTCCTCTGCGCGCTCTGCATCTCTGCCTTCAGCTCCCTTCTCTTATGCTTCTGGCTCTTCGATATGGGCTGTCAGCCCTTGGCCGTCCCGGTTCCATCTCCCGCGGCAAGCGTTCCAATTTGGAATATTTCTCCTTTGTGCTCATTTTATTGTCACGACACCTTGACCTTCCCGTAAAACGCCTATATCAAAGGAGGAGTTTCCCCCTTCTCACCAAATTCATTCGCCTGCGCGCTCGCGCCGGTCACAAGGGGGTAACCAGCATGCTCGCGAAGTGTCCTCGCCCGATTCTCATTCTTGCGCTTCTTGTTTTTTCGTCTCCAGTCTGCCTGATTCGATCGGTTGCTCAGCAGCAGCCGCAAACCACCTCCACAATTAGCCCGCTCGCCCGCCTTCTCCAATCCAAAGGAATTCTCACTGCCGAGGAAGTCTCGGAACTCACACGTTCCTCTTCCGCCGCCGATGCGGACCAGCGCCTCGCCAGATTGCTCCTCTTCAAAGGAGTCATCTCTCAGGCCGACTTCGATCAAATGGCCTCGCCGGCCGCGCTCGTCAACTCCTCAGCATCGGTTCGCCCAGCTCCTCCCGCCGTACCCGCCGTTTACCGAGTTCCACTCCCTCCTGATTCCTCTCCCGCTCCCTCCGCCTCTGCCTCCGCTGCCAGCCCGTCGGCGGCCACCTTCCCCGCCGCGCTCCCAAACACCCTCTCGGACCCTGACCAAACTCCCGTTCAGCAGACCGGTTCCGTCTCTCCCACTACTCTCTCGGCCGCTAATCCCATTCGCGTTTTTCCCGTCGGCGGCATTCCCAAAGGAGAACTCAAGCCCGGCATCAAGCTTGCCGGCATCGGCATCACTCCTTACGGATTCCTGAAGGCCACCTTCATCCACGACAGCTCGTCCCCCAATGGCGACGACTTCCCGCTTCCTGGCTTCCTGGGCGACACCGGCCCTAATGCCGCTCCCGAGTTCCACGTCAAAGCCCGTTCCACCCGCCTTGGCACCAACTTCGAGTGGCTGGATCCCAGCTCCAATATCACCATCACCGGCAAATTCGAAATGGACTTTGAGGGTAATTTCAACCGCTCCGATAACCGCAATCTCTCTTCCATCCGTTCCTACAACCCTTCCATCCGTCTTGCCTACGGACGCATCGACTTCAAACTCGACGACAAAAACAACGTCAATCTGCTCTTCGGCCAGGATTGGACCCCCTTCACTTCTTCCACCTTGCCGAACATCCTGGAAACCACCGCCTTGGGCATCGGCTTTGGTGTTCTCTGGGAACGCGCCCCGCAGTTCCGTTTCGGCTACACTCACAACTTCGGAGGTTTCCAATTCATGCCCGAAGTTGCCGTCGTGCTCCCTGCCGTCGGCCTCACTCCGTCCGCAGCAAACCTCTCCAACCAGTTGGGCTACGGCGAACGCCAGGGCCCGGACAGCGCCTCGCCCCAAATGGAAGGCCGCTTCGTCGGCCAGTGGAAACTCGACCACGCACCCGGCGTCGCTCCCGCTCAAATCATCTTCAGTTGGGAAGAGGGTCACGCCACCTCCATCGTCCTCGGCTCCGCGATTGCCGCTTCCTCGCTCCCGGCGAGCTACAAGACCGCCTTCGCCACCGGCGCCCGCGTCACCAGTGACACCAATGGCTGGGATGCTGAATGGCAGTTGCCTACCCGCTTTGCCACCCTCATCGGCAAGTTTTACAGTGGCAGCGATCTCCGCTACTACTTTGGCGGCCAGCTCTTCTCCACCTACAACGCCACCGGTGGCTACACCGGCGTTGGCACGGTCACCTCGATCGACGGCGCCTCCACCGTCGCCTTCGGCCTTAACCCCAACGGAGTTCCCTCCGTGATTCCTCAGCTACCCGTTCGGGCCCGCGGAGGTTTCATGCAGCTTGGTTTGCCCGTTTCCCGCTGGTTTGGCCTCGATCCGGAGGGACGCAACGCCGGCTGGTCCGCTTACCTCATGTACGGCACCGACCAGGCCAACACAAACGACCTTCTCAAAATTTCCCCTGTCAACAGCTCGCGCGCCCGCAGCGACATGAGCGTCGGCACCCTCAACTACAAGCTCAACAAGTGGGTTTCCTTCTCCTACGAACTTTCCCTCTATCGCACACGCGCCAACACCGCCACGGAAATCAACCCCACAACCGGTCTGCCCAACTTCCCGCTCTTCGAGGGCATTCCGCAACACGAATGGCGCGACCTCCGCAACGAGGGCGGCGTCATTTTCAGTTTCTGAGCAGAGGCCATCTGGCTCAGTTGATTTCTCTCGGAATTGTGTGAAGTGGGGAAAAATGTCACCCCAAATCCCCGCGTTTCCTGCGCGGTGTGGGATCTGCATTTCGCTCCTGGCGTCCTGCGCCGCCAGGAAGTCAACAGAGCCAAGCCATCTCATTCCTGACCGTGCCGGGGATCTGGGCTTTCGCTGCCACATTAAGGCCCAGTACAAACCAGGCATTGGCCCCGAGGAAATGACCCCTTCCTCTGTTCCGATTTGCGAGATACGTTCTAGGCTTCGCTTCTTACACAAAGGGCCGGGCAGCCACCCGGCCCTCTGCCTTCCACTCCGATCCGCGGAATTGATCGAGCTTGCAGCCCCATCCCAAATCCGATACCTCCTGCCGGATATCGGATAGCGATTAGTTGTTAGCCAGCCTCCTCACCAATTCCTTCTTCCACCTCAAATTGTCAATCGTCCACACAATCTTCGCTTTCCTCCCGCGCGCATGCTGCTCCTTCCAAACCTCCCGGTTCCTCTCGTCTCCGCTCACATTCAGCCGGTCCACCACCGTCATCCCACGCGTCAACTCGCTCTCCGTCTCCACGTCCCAAGAATGCTCCGAAGCCGACATCACCACCTCCGGTTCCAGCGCCACCGTCATCGCCACCGGGTCCGGCAACGAAATTCCGTCCTCGCCTGTCTGCAACAGGTACGCCTCCTGCGCCCGGCTGTTGCACTCGATCGCAAACTTCCCCACCTGCGTCCCCAGCCCCTTCACCCGCTCAATATCCGCCGGATTCAGCGCCGCCTCGCCCCGGCACAAATGCCAACCCACCATCTCCACCGGCAATCCGCTTCGCGCCACAATCCGCGCTGCCTCCGGATCGCACCAGATGTTGTACTCTGCCGCCGGCGTTACGTTCCCTTCGCAGCACGGCGCCCCTCCCATCACCACGCATCTCCCCACCTTCCCGGCAATCTCCGGCTTGCGCTGCAGCGCACGCGCCACGTTTGTCAGCGGCCCCAGTGTTACCAGTACCAGCCCCGCATGCGCCTCAATCAACTCTATCAGCGCCTCGGTCGCCCCCATCTTCTCCGGCTCGCGCGCCGGAGCCGCATACCCGTGATCTCCCAATCCATCTTTGCCGTGGAACCAGTCCGCTGGCTGGTGCGCTCGCCGCAGCGGCTTCTCCGCCCCCGTAAATACCGGCGCTTGCGAACCGCACAGCTCCGCCGTATACAATGCATTCCGGCTCGCTTGCCGCACCTCCACGTTTCCCGCCACCGTCGTAATCCCCACCACCTCCACGTCCGGCGAGCGCAACGCCATAATCAGCGCCACCGCGTCATCGGACGCCGTATCCGTATCAATCAGGAATTTCCTCTTCATCCCTCTCCCCTCGCAGCTGCCACTTCCAGTGCACAAGCCTGCCGGACCCGCCGCCTGCCGGATTCCTTTGCCTGCTCCCTCGAACTGGCTTTTCCTTCCGCGTGCCGTTCAGGAATTCTCGGCTCCTAGTCCGCTTTCGACGCTGTCCATCCGGCGCCGCAGCATACCAAATCCGTTCCAATCCCCTGGGAACTTTCTTCCCCTCTCCCCGGAATATCTCCTAGCAACCGAGTCAGCGCCACATGGGCGCAATGCAAAGGCCGGGCTTTCGAGCTGTCCGCATCGCAAGAGAAGCCCGGCCTCCTACACGTTCGCAGGTACACATTGCATCCTCCATCGCGGCATCCAACCCACCTCCCGGCACGCAAGGCTGCCTCACGCCTCGTGCTCCCCACCCACGCTCCCTTCGGCTTCGCGTGCCTTCTCGTGTTCTGTTATCTGCAAGTTTCCCCGCTGGTCTCCCGGCAGACTCCTCCAGTCACCGTCAACGTCACCGCCATCAATCTCTTCGCCACCGTCCGCGACAAACATGGCGCACTCATCAACAACCTCTCCAAAGACGATTTCTTGCTCGAGCAGGACGCCAAGCCCCATACCATCACCTATTTCGCCCGTGAGTCTGACCTGCCCCTCACCCTCGGCCTGCTTGTCGACACCAGCGGCAGTCAGCGCCGCCTCCTGCCTCAGGAAATCTCCGCCAGCCATGTGTTCCTCGACCACCTCCTGCGCGAAGACAAGGACAAGGCCTTCCTCATCCACTTCGATCGCGAGGTCGAACTCCTCCAGGATCTCACCTCCTCCCACCAGAAGCTTCACGCGGCCATCGACCAGATCCACGCGCCTCAATACTTGCAGGCAAGTTCGGGCGGCGGTGCTTCCTCCGGCGCAGGCGCTGGGGGTTATGGCGGCCATGGCGGGCACGGCCCCCGCGGTGCCGGCACTCTTCTCTACGACGCCGTCTATCTCGCGTCCGACGAATTGATGAAAAAGCAACAGGGCCGAAAAGCGCTCATCGTCCTCACCGACGGGGTCGACCGTGGCAGCAAGGAAACCCTCGAACAAGCCATCGAATCCTCCCAGCGCGCCGACACGCTGGTCTACTGCATCCTCTTCGAAGATAAGGATGCTTACGGACATGGTGGCGGCTTCGGCGGACCGCGCATGGGCGGAATGGGCGGCGGCTATCCCGGTGGCCGCGGCGGTGGATATCCGCGCCGAACCAAGGAATCACGTCCCGATGGCAAGCAGGTACTCGAGCAACTGGCCAAAGCCTCCGGCGGGCGTTTCTTCGAAGTCTCCAAGAAAGCGCCCCTCGACAAAATTTACGCCTCCATCGACGAAGAACTTCGCAACCAGTATGTTCTCGGCTACACCCTTGAAAAAGCCGACGCCACCCCCGGCTATCACGCTCTCCACCTCGCCGCGAAGCAAAAGGACCTCACCGTCCAATCCCGCTCCGGCTTCTATCTTGAGGATTCTTCCCCCGCGGCTGCTTCTCAGCGTTGACTATGCGCCCTCCGCGTCTCTGCGTTTGGATTTCTTTCTCTTACATCTCAAAAACAAAAACGGCGCGTGCAAAGTCCGCGCCGTTCCATTTTCCAATTTCTATTTTCTAACTCAGCGTCCTTGCGCCTCTTTCTGCTTCTTCCTCTCGGCGTCCAGCCGGTTCACGTAATCCTCAAACTTCGCCTTCTGCTCCGGCGTCAAGAACGCTCGCATCTCGTCTCGCGCCTTCATGCGTACAAGGTCCACATCCGCCTCGCTCTTATCCCGGATACCCCGGATTTCCGTTTGCGCGTCCAGGATGATTGTGCCGGCTTTATTGGCCTGCTCCTGGTCCAACCCGATCTCTTGCGTCATTTCCGTTACTTTCTTGGCCACCCGCTGCGCATCCGTCAACGCCGGCATCCGCGTCGACGCATAACTCCTCCGCGCCATGTTGTACCCGAACACGCCGCCGGTCGCCGCTCCCAGCAGGAACACCAGCGCCAGCCAGATTGCCGCTTTTTGTCTCACTGCGGCATTCATGGCCTTACCTCAATCAGCGTGCTGAACCCATCGTCATACCAGGTCGGCACAACCGAGGAATCAAATACCATGTCCCCGCCCTTGCCGTTCGGACTTGTGGCCTCGCGGTTGCGATCCTGAAACGCCCAGCCCCCGCCCAGAATCAGCAGTAGCATGCTCAACACCACCATCCGCGGCGCCAGCCGCCGCACGTAAATCCACACGCCATCCCGCGCTTCTTCCTCGCGTTCCCGCGAGCCTATCAGCGCCATCACCCGTTTGGCGAACCATGGTCCGGGCTCGGGGGTGATAAATTCCGCCAACGCGCGCCTGGTCTCGGCAAACTCCTCCAGCGCAACTTGGCATTCCCGGCAAGCATCCATGTGCAGGCCCGCCTCTTCCGGCAACGCGGCGCGCCATTCCTCCACCTCACGTTCCGCACCGCCTGCGGGCAGCGCGTCCAGTGCTTCCCGGAATCGCTCGCAACCATATTGTTCCCGATTCGACAAATTCCCCATTCCTTGGATACCTCAGTTTCTACCCGTTTTTCCGACCGGCCCGTCTCCGCCTATCTCCTTGCTGCCTTCCTTCTCCGTGCACGCTCCGTGATCTTCTGCCGCGCCCGGAACAGTCTCACTTTTACCGTGTTCGTGTTTAATTCCATGATTTCCGCAATCTCTTCCACCGCAAAACCCTGCACTTCCTTCATCACCAGCATCGTCCGGTCCCGCTCATCCAGGCAGCTCAGCAAATCTTCCACCTGCTCTCGCGCTGCCAGCCGCTCGCTGGCGTCCGGCCTCCCATCCGTGGCTTCCGATGAAGCCTGGTACATCTGCGCTTGCTCTTCGCTCAGGTCCGCCTCCGTCACCAGCGGCCTTACCTTCCGCTTCCTCAGCAGATCCCAGCATTCATTCACCGTAATCTTGTAAAGCCAGGTGCTGAACGCCGCCCTCTGGTCAAATCGCTTGATCGAAAAATACGCCTTCAGGAAGACCTGCTGCGCTATATCTTCGACGTCTTCCCGATTCCTCAGGATGCCCCCGGCCACCGCGAATACCCGGTTCTGGTGCCGCAGCACCAGCGCCTCGAAGGCTTCCTTATCCTCCTTTTGCGCGCGCCGCACAAGTTCCCTGTCTTCTTCGGCGCGCGTCGATACCCCTGCCTCCTCAGACCGGGGGCTCCCCAGTTCTGGCAAGGCCAGAGCCTCGATTTTTGGGACGCGTGGCATATCTATTTGGTTACGCCTATTTCCTCGCTTTGTCTACCCCCGTCTAACCCCTTATGTCTGCGCCAGTTCCATTATTGGCCCTAGTTTCGACTTGCTACTGATGACTATCTATGGAATACTCACCCCATGATTATCGGTGATCGTCTTCGCGCTCTGCGCGAAGAAAAGAAACTCTCCCAGGGTGATATCGAGAAACGTACCGGCCTCCTGCGTTGTTACATCTCTCGTGTCGAAAATGGCCACACTGTTCCTGCCATTGAGACGTTGGAAAAACTGGCTCGTGCTCTCGAATGCCCACTTTATCAACTCTTCTACGATGGCGAAGAGCCTCCTCAACTCCCCAATCTCCCCAAGCGTAAGTCCTCGGACGACATCGCCTGGGGTAGCACGGGGAAAGAGGCCCGCTACCTCAGCAAGCTGCGCCGCTTGCTGAGCAAAGCGGACGACGAGGATCGCAAGCTGCTCCTGTATATGGCCCAGAAAATGGCCAATCGGTAGTCGCTTCGTACTCTAGGCACCGCTCGAGTAGATACAACCTGTCATAATGAGGAGCCGCTCCACTCCAGCCGAGCGGCTTTTCGCTTTTTTGGCTATCCCATTGAAATAGCTTAATTCTGTTTTACTCGTGCGCTCCGCGCCCCTCGCCTCTTGCCGCCGCTCCTCTTCGCGGGCCGCGCGGCGTCTGATTGCCCTTTTTACTCCCACTCGATCGTTCCCGGCGGCTTGCTGCTCACGTCGTACACCACCCGCGTCACTCCCGCCACCTCGTTCACGATCCGCGTCGACATCCGCTCCAGCACATCCCCCGGCAGCCGCACCCAATCCGCCGTCATCGCATCTTCCGACTGCACCACCCGCACCGCCACCGTCAATCCATACGTCCTGCCATCCCCCATCACCCCCACGCTTCTCACCGGCAGCAGCACCGCAAACGCCTGCCACACTTTCTCGTACAATCCTGCCCGGCGGATCTCTTCCACCACGATCGCGTCCGCTTCCCGCAGCGTATTCAAATCCTTCTTCGTGATCGCTCCCAGCAGCCGCACCGCCAGCCCCGGCCCAGGGAACGGATGCTTTACCAGTATCTCTTCCGGCAATCCCAAATCCCGCCCGATCTGCCGCACCTCATCCTTGAATAAATCCCGCAGCGGTTCCACCAGCGCAAAGGGCATCTTCTCCGGCAGCCCGCCCACGTTGTGATGCGTCTTGATCGTCGCCGACGGCCCTTTCACCGAAACGGATTCAATCACGTCCGGATACAGCGTCCCCTGCACCAGGAACTTGATATTTCCATGCGCCTCGCCCTTCTGCAATTTCTCCGCTTCCGCCGCAAACACGTTGATGAACTCCCGCCCGATGATCTTTCGCTTCTGCTCCGGGTCGCTTACGCCCGCCAGCTTTTCCAGAAAATGCTCCGAAGCGTCCACGCCGATCACGTGCAATCCCAGCCGCTCGCGGTACATCTCCAGCGTGTGCTCGAATTCGTTCTTCCGCAGCAGCCCCGTGTTCACGAAAATGTTCGTCAGCCGCTGCCCCATCGCGCGGTGCACCAGCACCGCCGCCACCGTCGAATCCACCCCGCCGCTCAACCCGCAAATCGCCCAATGCGATCCCACCTTTTGCTTGATTGCTTCCACCGATTCTTCAACGAACGCCTTTCCGCTCCACTTTGGCTCAGCCTCGCATACCTGAAACAAAAAATTCCGCAAAATCTCCGTGCCGTGATCCGTGTGCTTCACTTCCGGATGAAACTGCACCGCAAAAATCCGCCGCTTGCGGTCTTCACACGCCGCAATCGCGTTCGCCGTCTTCCCCGTCACGTGGAATCCCTCGGGCAGCGCCAGCACATTATCTCCATGGCTCGCCCAGGTCTTCATGCTGGCCGGCAGCCTGCCCAGAATCGCGCTCTCCGCCGGCTCTTTGTGAAAGTGCGCCGGGCCGTATTCGCGCCGCTCCGCCGCCACGACTTTCCCGCCCAAATTCTTCGCGATCCACTGCATCCCGTAGCAAATCCCCAGCACCGGAATCCCCTGCGTCAGCACCGCCGGATCGCACACCGGCGCATCCTTGTCATAAACCGAGCTTGGCCCGCCTGACAAAATAATCCCCGCCGGCTCGAGCCTCCGGATCTCTTCGATCGAAGTCGTACAAGGCAAAATAGCGGAAAACACCTGCTGCTCGCGCACTCGCCGCGCGATCAGTTGCGTGTACTGCCCTCCGAAATCCAGCACCACAATCCCGCCTCGTTCCGCCTTCATCTTTCCCGCTGCGTTTTCCGCCCCCATCTTTGCCGCTCCATCCATCCCTCACCTCGCTCGCAAGCTCGTCATCCCGACCGGAGGCCCGACGCCGCTTGTCTGGCCGTAGTGGAGGGATCGTGGCAACACGTTACCCCACCACCAAATTCAACATCTTATCCTTCACAAAAATCACCTTCCGCACTGTCTTCCCATTCAGATGCATAGCCACCCCCGCATCCTCCTTCGCCTTTTCCAGCACCTCTTCCTGCGAAGCCCCCGCGGCCACCGTCACCCGCCCGCGCACCTTCCCATTGATCTGCACGGGAATCTCCACCTCATCCTCCTTTGCCAACTCCGCTTTGAATTCCGGCCAGCCCACGGTCCACAACCCGCTCTCGTGCCCCAGCATCTCCCACAACTCTTCCGCCAGGTGCGGCGTCATCGGCGCCAGCATCAGCGTCACTAATTCCAGCACTTCCTTCCGCACCTCCGGTCGCACTCCGTCCTCTAGCGGCTCCGCGCCGTAAATTGCGTTCACCAACTCCATAATCTGCGCAATCGCCGAATTAAAGTGCCACCTTCCCTCAAAATCCTGCGTCACCCTCCGTAAAGTCTGATGCGCCTTCCGCAGCAGCGTCCTCTCTTTTTCTGTGCTCGCCACTCTCCACTCGTTTACCTCGAGGGAAGCCTCGGGGCCGCTCGCCACTTCTCTCGCCGGCCCGGCATGCTTGTCCACTAACCGGTACACGCGGTTTAAAAACCTCCACGCTCCTTCAATACTCTCCTCGCTCCACTCCAGATCCTTCTCCGGCGGCGCCGCAAACAACGTATAAATCCTCCCGGTGTCCGCCCCGTATTTCTGCGCCATCTCTTCCGCGCCCACCACGTTCCCGCGCGACTTCGACATCGCCACTCCGCCCTTTTGCACCATCCCCTGCGTAAAGAGCCGCGCGATCGGCTCTTTATGGTTCACCAGCCCCAAATCCCGCATCACCTTGCACCAGAATCGCGAATAGAGCAGATGCAGAATCGCGTGCGTAATCCCGCCAATGTACTGGTCAATCGGAAACCAATAGCCCGCCTTCGCCGGATCGAACGGCATCTTGTCGTTGTGCGGATCGCAATACCGGTAGAAATACCACGACGAATCCACGAACGTGTCCATCGTGTCCGCATCCCGCCGCGCCGCCCCGCCGCACTTCGGGCATTTCACGTTTACAAACTCCGGGTCGGTCGCCAGTGGCGATTGCCCTTCGCCGGTCAACTTCGGATTCGCCGGCAGCACCACCGGCAAATCCCTGTCCGGTACCGGCACCATCCCGTCCTTCTCGCAATAGATCACCGGAATTGGCGTGCCCCAATACCTCTGCCGAGAAATTCCCCAATCGCGAAGCCGGTAAATCGTCTCCTTCTTCCCAAATCCGCCCTTCTCCGCATCCGCCGCCATCCGCTCGATGGCCTCTTCGGACTTAAGCCCAGAATACGCACCCGAATTCACGCTGATCCCATACTCCGTAAACAACTGTGGCACAGGCGCTCCTGCCTGCGCAGCGTCAGCACCACCCACCCTTGATCCGCCAGCCCCGGTGTCTCCGCGCCCTCTGTGTTCTTCCTCCTTGGCCTCGGCGTTTGTTCTTTCTTTCGCCGGCACAACCACCACCGGAATCGACAACCCAAACTTTCTCGCAAACTCGTTGTCCCGCTCATCGTGCGCCGGCACCGCCATAATCGCCCCGGTCCCATATTCCATCAGTACGAAATTCCCCACCCAAATGGGCACCTTCTCTCCGTTGAATGGATTGATCGCATACCGCCCGGTGAAAAATCCGTCCTTCTCCGCCGTGGCGATGTCTTCGCCCTTCACCGAAGTCACCTTCATCTCCGCCAGCTTCTTATCTCTCCCTTCCGCCGTGTAGTGGCCGGATTTTTGACCGGCCTCCGCATCCTCCGCTCGCGCGGCGAGCAAACTCCCCACCAACGGATGATTCGGCGCCAGAATCACCGCCGACGCCCCATAAATCGTGTCTATCCGCGTCGTAAAAATCTCTATCCTCTGATTTCTCTCCGCTTCTCTTCTCTGTGAACTCTGGGCGGGTGCCCCAGGTTCGTCTTCTAAACCTGGGTCTTGGGTTTTCTTCTCTTCGCCCGCTATCTCGAACCATACTTTGGCGCCAGTACTCTTCCCGATCCAATTCCGTTGCATCGCGATCACGCGATCCGGCCAGCTCCCCTCCATCTCCTGCAAATCATTCAGTAGCTGGTCCGCGTACGCCGTCGTCTTTAAGAACCACTGCTCGATCTCCCGCGCTTCCACGCGCGTATCCTCGTGGCGCCAGCAGAACCCGCCGTTCACCACCTGCTCGTTCGCCAGCACCGTGCAGCATTTCGGACACCAGTTCACCCGGCTCTTCTTCTTGTACGCGATGCCCCGCTCCAGCATGCGCAGAAAAAACCACTGGTTCCACCGGTAATACTCCGGCTCGCACGTCGAAATCTCCCGCCGCCAGTCGTAGCTAAACCCGAAGCGCCGCAGCACCCTCTGAAATTCCGCGATGTTGTTGTTGGTCCAGGTCCGCGGATGCGTCCTGTTTTTGATCGCCGCGTTTTCCGCCGGCAAGCCGAACGCGTCCCATCCCATCGGATGGATCACGTTGAACCCGCGCATTCTCTTTACCCGCGCAACCACGTCTCCAATCGTGTAGTTGCGCATGTGCCCCATGTGCAGCGTCCCCGAAGGGTACGGCAGCATCTCCAGCACGTAATATTTGGGTTTCTTCCTGGGTGCCCCACCCTCGATGTGTGAGGGTGGGTCTTGGGATCCCTTCTCTTCCCGGCCCGCTTGCCACCGCCCACTCGCCACTTCTTCTACATCCGCTACATCCGCTTCCGTCTCAAATACGCGGTTTTCTTCCCACCGCTTCTGCCACTTCGCTTCGATCTCCTGCGGCTTGTAGTCCCCCACGACTCGTCTGTCCTCCGCCTCTTAAGGAGGTGGGGGCTTAAGCCCCCACATAACCTGCCAATCCTGTCTGGGCCTTAGCCCCTGAAGCTCTTTTCTGTCTTCCCGACCGGAGCGGCCGGCTTTCTCTTGCGCGCCGACTTTCGGCGCGCAGGCCACGGAGCGGAGGGATCGCAGCAAAACGTCAACGCTACCTCAATTTCCTCGGTTCTTGCCTTACTTCTTTTTCCTCTTCGCGGCCGGCAAATGCCTCGAACTCACCTTCTTCCCCTTCTTCGCCATCATCTTTTTGATCGCCGGAGTCAGCATCGAATAGCCCTTTTCCGCCTCCGGCCCTTCCACGCCCGCCAACTGCCAAAGCTTCGCCACGTTTTTCCGGTCGTCCCCTGGATCATCAATCGGCGTCTCCAGCAAAAACGCCCGCCCCGGCAAACCCTCCGGCGCCGCGCCGCCCAGCCGCGGATGTTTCAAAATCCTCCCAAACGCATCCGCGCCAATCTTCCCGTGCCCGATATTTTCATGACGGTCCACGCGCCCGCCCAGCGGTATCTTCGAATCGTTCACATGGAACACCGGCACATTTTCCAGCCCAACGATCCGGTCTATCTCCTCAATCGTCCGCTCCAGCCCCTCCGGACTCTTGATGTCATACCCCGCCGCAAACAGGTGCGCCGTATCCAGGCAAGCGCCAAATTGTAATGGCCGACCATCAGTCCGGCTCTCTCCTCGGTTCAACTCATAGAGAATCCCCGCCACTTCCTCCAGCCTCGCGCCCACCGCCGTGCCCATCCCCGCCGTGTTCTCAATCAAAATCCGCATCTTCCCCAGCGGCACGCGCCGAGCCGCCGCCTTCACGCTCTCCGCAATCGTCGCAATCGCCTGCTCCACGGACATCTCGCCGCGCGATCCCGGATGGACCACCACAAAGTCTGCTCCCAATTCCCGCCCGCGCACCAGTTCTTCATGAAACGCCTGGATCGACCGCGTCCGCAGCATCGGCTGTCCCGCCGCCAAATTGATCAAATAATTGGCATGGATCACCAGCGGACCCAGTCCCAGCACTTCCCGCCGCGCGCGAAACGCTTTCGCGTCCGCCTCGGCGATCTTCACGTTCGCCGTCTGCCACATCCGCGGGCTCGCCGAGAAAATCTGCAGCGCGTTCGCCCCCAGCTTCCGCGCCGATTCCAGCGCGTTCAGATAACTCCCCGAAATTGAAGTATGAATGCCGATCCGCAGACTGCCGTCCATCCACGCCGGCGGCCCGGGCTCCGGCTCCGGCACCGGGACGTACTCGTCGTCCGGCTCAAACTTCGTATTCTCGATAATCGGAAATTCCGCCATCTCTGCCTTGCTCAACGCAAAATCCTCTCATTTGTTAAACCTTCATTCTAACACACCCCATTTTGGAGTGCGGCGGCTCCACGCCGCCCCGCCTTCGCAGCGCCTATCTTTTTATCCCGAGGCAAACGCTGGATCGAAGCGGCCGGTTCCTGCGAGCACGTGCCACAGGCACTCCTGCCTGCGCTGGCTATTCCGGCAGCAGCCTTTCCCCGTAAGGCAAAACGCGAGCCAATGCAATGCACCGTTCTCTTGGTGCGGGAAACCCCATTCGCCTCACGTCAACAAATCTTTACACTTTCCTCTCGACACGCTGAATCCGTTTGCCTGCATTTCTTTTTAATCGAGGTATTTCTCAAGGAGGGAAATGCTCGCAATCGATCCGCGCCGCGGAAAAAATCCAACCCGAATTACTCTCCGGCGAGATCATCCACTGGGCTGCCATGCCCAATCCCAACAAAATCTTCCATTCGGCCGACTGGTTCATGATCCCCTTCAGTCTCTTGTGGGGAGGCTTTGCCGTTTTCTGGGAAGCTCGGGTCCTCGGCTAGTGGGGCAACACGAACCGGTATCACCCCGCCCCAGGCTTTTTTGTTCTCCGGGAAATTCCCTTCGTCATTATCGGCCAATACTTGAATTGGGGCCGCTTCATCTACAACGCTTGGCTGCAGCGCCGCACATACTACGCCATCACGAACCGCCGGATCCTCCTGCTTCCGGAAAGCTGGAATCGCAACACCCAGGCGATTTTCCTTGAAGCTATCCCGGAAATCACGCGTGAAGGATACGGTGCAGGATCACCCTGGATGGGCGAAAAGCTTTCTCCCTTTAGCTTCAGTTCGCGCGGTTCCGGAAAGCGCACCATGAGTCGACTTGAAATCGGCCAATCGATTCCCGTCCTCGCCTACATCGATAAAAAGGGCTCTGTCTACCGCCTTATCCTCGATCTCCGTGAAAAATCCCGTAAGCCATCCGCATAGACATCCGCTTTTTTTGCCATCCGCCACAAACTCGTCCCAATGAGTCGCGAGTCACCAATCACCAGTCACTCGCTTCAACTCTTCTTGCTCAGCGACCGCACATAATTCACCACGTTCCACACCTGCTCCGGCTTCAGCCTTCCTTCTTCGCCCAGCATTTTTCCTTTGCCCTTATCAATCAATTCGTACAGCTCTTTGTCGCTCTTCTCTTTCAGCGTCTCCGGGTCGCGCAGGTCCTTCAAGCTCAGGCTCATCGAAGCCGCCAGATCGCCATCTCCCGCTCCCTTATCCCCGTGGCACATCGCGCAATCCGTTCCATACGTCTTCTTCCCCGCCGCCAGCGAGTCCGCCGTCGCCGTCACGGGATTCTCCGCTTTCCCTGTGGCGCCGCCTGCCTGCGCCTCGGCTGCGTTCCCATTTCCTGTGGATTTTTTCGTGTCTGCGGACGGCGCCTGCCACAACAAAACCGCCACCACACACGCCAGTACTACTCGCATGGCCGATCTCCATTCTCGGCGCACCCCGCGCCGTAGATCTATCAGGCCCGTTTTCGTCCGAGTATAGTCCTCTCCCGCCCCTTTGGCGCACTTTTCTTCAAAGGAAAAGCCGCATCCCAACTGGTTACGGATGCGGCTTCTCCTACTCTCTTCCTTCTTCCAAGTAGCGCTGGCCTTCATGCCAGCCTCTTTCTTCTCCGTTCCCTTCGGTTGCCTCTGCTCGCTCTGCTTGCCCTAAGAGAAGAGGCTTTGCCGAAAGGCCGCAAACTCTTCCTCTTTGTCCCTACCTCATTACTTCTTTACTTCCTTTCTCACGGCCTCCACGCCAGCCCATCCGGATCCTTCCCCGCCGGAAACGTCGTCGTCACCTCCAGCGTCTTCAAATCCACCACCGCAATTTTGTTGTCTCCGCTTACCGCCACGAACGCCCGCGATCCGTCCGGCTGCACCAGAATCCCCTCCGCGCTTTTTCCCAATGGCAATCGCTTCACTTCCCTGCGCGCCGCCGCATCCACGATCACCAGTTCTCCCGTGCCCATATCCGAAATCAGCACCAGTTTCCCGTCCGGCGTAAACTTCAACCGGTTCGACCGTTTCGTCTTCACATCCAGTTTCTCTACTTTTCTTTTCTTCACTTCGATGATCGACACCGTCCCGTCGCCCGAATTCGCCGCCCACACTTCCTGCTCGTCCGGCGAAATGTCGATCCCCTCCGGGCCCTTCCCCGTTCCGATGTCCGCCTGGCTCCACTTCTTCCCATCCTTCGTCGTCAGCATCGAAACGTCATTCGACTCGATGTTCGAAACAAACATCGACTTCCCGTCCTTCGCCATCGCCAGCATGTGCGGACGCTTCCTTCCCTCCACGATCTGCTGGTCCAGGGTATTGGCCACGAAATCGAATTCCACGATGGTCTTGTCGCCCTCGTTTGTGAAAAACGCCTTGTTGCCCTGAATCACGATCCCGTGCGGCCCTTTGCATCCCGGATAGGTCACGTGCCCCACTTCCTGCATCCGGTCCAAATCGATCACGGAGAGCGAGTCGCCGTCCCCATGCGCCCCGTAGTTCGTCACGATCGCTGTCTTACCGTCCCCGCTCACCGCCACTTCATGCGGATACGCTCCGGTCCCCGTATACCCCGCCAGCTTCAACGTTTCCGGATCGAAGATCAGAATCTGGCTCTCGTCCTTGCTTAACACCACCAGCCCCGGCTTCGCCGTTTTCTTTCCCTGCGCCCATGCAGCGCCCGCCACCAGGGCTCCCGCTGCCACCATCCCCATCACCTTCATGGCAAAATTCCTCACCGCACCCTCCTCGACCCAATCAAAATGGAATAATTGCAAACCGCAACATCATAATTCTCAATCCTCCAAACGTCACCCCGATTCTCTGCTCGCCCTGCTCTCCTCCGCTCCCTCTGTGGTGATCCTCAATTCTTCTCTGCGCTCTCTGTGCCCCTGCGTTTAGCTCTTCCTCTTCCTGCTCGCTGATGACTCAAAAAAAGAGCGCGCCACAAACCACGGCGCGCCCCATGGAAACGTCAACTCTTCCTGCCCTAAAACCGAATATACGGCCCGAACGCCATCCGCAAATTGTGATGCGCCCCGTTGTTGAAATACATCTCATCGCCCACGTCCAGCCGCAACCCCACCGGGCCCAGATGCCCTTCCAATCCCCCGCCCGGATAAAACGCCCCGTTCACGCTGCTCGCGTGAATATTCGCAATCTGGCTGGACACGCAACTGAACGACACCGGGCACGAATTGATAAAGAATTTGTCGAAGCCCGCCTTCGCCACCAGAAACGGCCGGATCGCCCCGTGCCCCAATTCCAGCTTCGGCCCAAACTCTCCGTGCAAAATGTGAATCGGCGAATTCTGCACCACAATCTGCCCCGAACTCGCCGTTAAATTCTCGCCAAACGTCTGGTCAAAGTCGTACGCCATTTCGCCTTCCAGCTTCACGTGCGGAAACACGCCCGCCCCCAGCCGCACGCCCAAACCGCCCAGATTCGCGCTCGTTTGCGATTGCCGGAAATAATCCCCGAATATTCCCGCCTCCAGGTGATCCTGCGCCCGCAACACCGGCGCCAGCCATACGCCTACGCACAGAAGAAGCAGCACTCTTCGCATAATTCTCTCCCTGTAAATTTGCTTAGCAAACGAAAGCGGCGGCTGGACCATCTACTTCTGCCTGGCAGGGGCAAGGCTCCGCTTTCCCTCTTCTAGATGCCGTCCCAGTGTCCCCGGTTGCCGCCCCGCTCGACCCTCGAGATCGGCACCCATCCGTGTCATCCCGGCAGGAGGTCCGCACCGTTTGCGGACCGCAGGGCAAGGATCGTAGCAATCCCCTCACCTGTTTCGATAAGCCGTTATTCTCTTCTCTCGCCTCTCGCCACTACCCCCAATTTGCCCCGCTCTCACTCTTCCAGCTACACTGAACCTGCCGCGCTCAACCAAAGGACATCGCCCATGCTTGTCGTCATGCAATCCCACGCCTCGGAAGCCCAGATCCGCTCTGTCTGCGAAAAAATTGAGTCCCTTGGCCTCAAAGCCCACCCCATCCCCGGCGCCGGCCGCACCGCCATCGGCATCACCGGCAATAAAGACGCCGTCGACCTCGGTGTCCTCGAATCCATGCCCGGCGTCGTCGAATGCATTCCCGTCACCAAGCCCTACAAGCTCGTCTCTCTCGACGTCAAATCCGAAGCCACCATCGTCCGCATCCCCACGCCTTCCGGAGACGTCCTGGTCGGCGGTCCGCATCTCGCCATGACCGCCGGCCCCTGCGCCGTCGAAACCGAAGAGCAGTGCCTCGCCATCGCCGAGCAGCTCCAGCCCACGGGCGTCCGCCTCTTCCGCGGCGGCGCCTACAAGCCTCGCACGTCGCCCTACTCCTTCCAGGGACTCGGCCTCCCCGGCCTCAAAATCCTCGACCAGGTTCGCCGCCACTGCGGATACGGCATCGTCACCGAAGCCATCGACAACGAATCCCTCGACCTCGTCGAAGAGTGGGCCGACGTCATCCAGATCGGCGCACGCAACATGCAGAATTTCTCGCTGCTCAAACGCGCCGGCCGCGCCAAAAAGCCCGTGCTCCTGAAGCGCGGCATGGCTGCCACCCTCGACGAATTCCTCATGGCCGCCGAATACGTCATGAGCGAAGGCAACTACAACGTCATGCTCTGCGAACGCGGCGTGCGCACCTTTTCCGATTTCTCCCGCAACACCCTCGATCTTGCCGTTGTCCCCGCCGTCAAAAAACGCAGCCACTTGCCCATCCTCGTCGATCCCAGCCACGGCACCGGCAAGCGCCACAAAGTCCTTCCGCTTTCTCGCGCCGCCGTCGCCGTCGGCGCTGATGGCCTGCTCATCGAAGTCCATCACCAACCCGAAAAAGCCCTCTCCGACGGCATGCAGTCCATCCTCCCCTCCGAATTCGCCGAACTCTCCAACGAAATCCGCCAAATCGCCGCCGTCCTCCGCCGCTCCGTCAACTAGCTCTTGCCTCGTGGAGTGGCCGGTCTTCAGACCGGCGCCTTTCTGCCCCTTCCTGCACCGATCAAATTCTCTTTGTCCGGCGTCTAACACCCAATCCACCAAGGGTGCCGTGCACCCACCCATCGAGTGCAGCCTGTGTCTCAAGGAACGCCTTCTTCTTCACCCTTCCACCCAATTCGTCCTCTCAATAAACACCGGAGGCTCATACGTCCGCCCCGCCGCCAGCCGTTTCTCTTCCCGCCGCGCCGCCCACAACAATAGCGGTCCCGCCAACGCCGCCGTCACGCGCGCCATCACCGGAAACTCCTTTTCCACTTCGCGCCGCAACTCGCGAATCCGCACACTCACGCTCGCATTCACGCGCTTGAACTCTTTCTCCATCGCCCAAAGCGCCGCGTTGTACGCCCTCCCCAGCTTCTTCACCTCGCGCGCGAACCGCTCCCTCACCCGCGCGTCCGGATAATCCTTATATCTCTGCCACCCTTGCAACATCGTTTGGCACATCCGGTACAAGCTCGGTCCGTTCATCTCAAAGTCCCGCCAGAACGCCCAATCCAGCAGCCGTTTCGATTCCTCCCTCGAAATCGCCGCGTGCTGAAAATTAAATTGAAACTGCCCGTGAATGTCCGCCAGATCCACATCCGGCAGCAACCGCCCCTGCTCTCTCATCTCCGCATAGAGCGGCGTCCCCGGCACCGGCGTATACAGCATGAACTGGTGAAAGTCCGTCTGGTAACTCACCGCCCGCTCGATCTCCCCGCCAATGTTCTCGGGCGTGTGATGCTCCAGCCCGATGATCGTCGACCCCTGCACGCGGATCCCGTGCTCTCGCAACTCCCGCGTCAGGCCCGCCGCGTCCGTGCCCTGCAACTTCCCGTATTTCCCCTGCGGCGATTCCAGCCCCATCCACACCCACGATATTCCCAATTCCACCAATTCCCGCATCGTGTATTTCCGGATCGCATTCGCCGAAGCAAACACCGAAAGCCCCCAACTCTTCCCTGCTTCCTTCATCCGCTCCAGCAAGCGCATCGCCCGCGGCCGGTGCAGCAAAAAATTCTCGTCCATCACAAAAAATGTCTGCACTGCCAGCTCCCGCTCCGCCTGGCACATCACTTTATACAATTCGTCGCCGGTGTCGTAAAAATTAAAAAACTTCCCCTTCCCCCCGAAAAATGCCGACGTGGTGCAAAAATTGCACCCCAGCGGGCAGCCCACCGACGGAATTATCGTCGCCGCCGTTCCGCCTTTCCTCTCCGGCAAGCTCACGCCCATGATCCGCGTCTGCAATCCCGAAACAATCGCCGGATGCCGGATGGGCGCGCTCTCGCTTTCGTCCAGGTACCGCCGCATCCACGCAATTCCTTCTCCCATTACGATGTAGTCCGCGTCCAGCATTGTCTCGATTCCCGGAATGGCCGCCACATGCCCGCCCACCACAATCACCGACTCCGGCGAAATCTCCCGCACCATCCGGCACATCTCCCGCGCCTTGCCCACGTTCACGATAATCGAGGAAATTCCCACGATGTCGTACCGCTGCTCGCGCAACTCGCGCGCAAAATCCTCCCGCGTCGGAAAATCCAGCACCGTGCACGGCGCCGAAATGTTCGCCTGAATCAGCATGATGCCCCACGACCGGTGAAACATCCGCAGCGAAAAGCTCCCTTGCGCCCGCGTCACCTGGTTGTGGTAGAGCTCCATCGGGTTCATCGCCCGGCTGCCGAACTCGTCGTCCTGTGCATACGGCCCAAACACCGAGCTCAACAGCACCCGCGCGCGGCTCCCCTTCGGATGCACTTCCGCCGCCCCACGCTTCTTCCACTCCGTTTTCGCTGGGGGAATCGTCCCCTGCTGGTCTTGGTCGATGCCGTTGTTGGTTATCTGAAGCTCTGTATCGTCGTTCCCCGTGAATTTCTTACGATTGGTCTGCAGTGGCGTATCCCCCCAGTGTGCATCATCCCCGAGCCCCGCCCCGCAAATATGTGACCGCCGATACATTTTCCGGAAATCTGTCATCCCGGCCGAAAAGCCCCCGTTTGCGGCTCGCGGTGCGGGGACCCGGCGCGATTCTCCCGCTTCCGCAACTCGCTGGCCCTGGACGCCTTCCGCCCGCCACTCCTCTCCCATTTCCTCTACCCTGTTCCCCTCATGTAAACTTTCACCTGCTCATGCCTCACGCCAAAAATTTTCGCGTCTATTTCTTGCTCACCATTCTCGCCGCGTTCGCCCTCATCATCCTCCTCCGCGAACACCGCCCATCCTTCCTTCGCCCCGATCTCCACCTCAACGCCTACGTCTCCACTTCCGACGGCTACCTCCTCGTCGTCGATCTCGTCTCCCTCGGCGTCGTCAACAAAATCTACGCGGGTTCCGCCATCTCCGATCTTCGCGAACACGCCAAGCGCCCCGAAATTTGGGGCGTCAGCAGCGCCGGCGGCTACGTCTTCGTCCTCGACGTGCGCTCCAACCAGCTCGAAAAAATTCCCCTCGGCCCTTCGCCTCTCGAACTCGACTTCTCCGCCGCCGGCAACCGCGTTTTCACCACCTCCGCCGCTTCCGATCAACTAATCGCCATCAACGTCGCCTCGCGCTCCATCGCCGGCCGTGCGCGCACGGCCTCCGAACCCGTCCAGGCCCGCATCGCCCCCGACCAGAAAACCATCGTCGTCGTCAACCGCCGCAGCTCCACGCTCACCCTGCACGATGCCAACACCCTGCAGATGCGCGCATCCATCCCGGTCATCCCGCAGCCCGACGCGGTCGCCATCCTCCCGGATAGCTCCGTTGCCTTCGTCCTGAGCCGTTCGCAAAATCGCCTGTCTGTGGTGGATTTACAGCGCGCCGTCCTGCTCGCCAATCTCGAACTCGCCGGCCGACCTTCGCAGATGCTGCTCAAGCCCGACGGCGGCGAACTTTACGTCATTTCGCCCGAAGCCCACGTCCTGCAAGCCATCAACACCTGGACGCACGAGGTCGGCGATACCCTTCTCGTCGGCGATTCTCCCGCCAGTGCCATCCTCAGTGAAGACGCTTCCGAGATGTATGTCGCCGACCGCTCGGCTGGTCACATTTTTCCCGTCGATATCGTCAATCGCCGCGTCGCCAAGCCCATCAACGTCGGCGCGTCTCCCGGCGCCATGCGCTTCGATCTTTCCGGCCCCGACGAAAAGCCCCGCATGCTCCTCGTCGCCGACGAATCCTCCGGCGACCTCGGCGTCCTTCGCCTCCGCACCGATTCGCTCCTCACCCTCATTTCCCTCGGCGCGCAGCCTCAGCGTCTTGCCGTCAAACTCTTCTGATGACATGACTCCCGGGCAAGGCAATTGGCCCCGCCGGAATTTTTGCAGGCGATAAATCGAACATCGCCTAGCGCACTTCCACCGCGTCCAGCACTTCCCGCACCTTCCTTACCAGGTTCACTGGCGTGAACGGCTTCTGCAAGTACGCAATTCCCTTCTTCCGGATCTCTTCCCGCACCACCGAATCGTCAATGTATCCGGACATGAACAAAATCCGCATCGACGGCTCCAGCTCCGCCAGCCGCTTCGCCAGATCCGGCCCGTTCATCTCCGGCAGCACCACGTCCGTCAGCAGCAGATCGATCCCCCCGCCATACTCGCGGCAGATTGTCTCCGCTTCCTGCGGCCGCCGCGCCGCCAGCACCGAATATCCCTGCTTCACCAACACCGCACGCACCAGTTCGCAAACCGATGCGTCGTCCTCCACCAGCAGCACCGTTTCTCCCCGCGGCTCCCGCGCCACCCTTTCTTCGGTCGGTGTGGCCTTGGCCGTGGATGAATAGTTGCGCGGCAATAACACGCGAAACGTCGTGCCCTTGCCCAGTTCGCTCTCGAACGTCACGTACCCGCCGGCTTGTTGCGCGATTCCGTAGACGGTCGAAAGCCCCAGTCCGGTGCCTTTCCCCGCGGGCTTCGTCGTGAAGAATGGCTCAAACACATGCGCCTTCACCGCCTCTGCCATCCCCGCTCCGTTGTCGCTCACGCGCAATTCCACGTATTCTCCCGGCTTCGCGCCCGCCGGCTCCTGCTTTCCCCCATAGCCCAGCAGCGTGTTCCGCGTCTCGATCGAAAGCCGCCCGCCGTCCGGCATCGCATCCCGTGCGTTCACCGCCAGGTTCAGGATCACCTGCTCCATTTGCCCTGCGTCTGCCATCACCATCCACAATTCCATCGCAAGTTCGGTCGAAATCGTGATGTGCTCGCCGATCAGCCGGTGCAACAGCTTCTCAATGCCGGTCACCACATCGTTCAGGTTTATCGGCGCCGGCTGGATCGTCTCCTTGCGGCTGAACGCCAGCAGTTGCCGCGTGAGCGATCCCGCGCGCTCGCCTGCCTTCTGGATTTGCTCCACGTGTCCATGCAGCTTGGCGTTCCCGCTCAGCGCATCCGCCAGCACGGAGCTATAACCGCCGATCACCATCAGAATATTGTTGAAGTCGTGCGCCACGCCGCCCGCCAGCGTCCCGATCGCTTCCATCTTTTGCGACTGCCGCAGCCGTTCCTCGATTCCCTTGTATTGCGTAATGTCCCGCGTGATGCCAATCAGTCCGATGATGTTTCCCGTGGCATCGCGGTACGGCACGCGGGTCACCAGGAAATGCATCGTCACACCGTCTCGAGTGAGCTGGAAATCCACCGTGGATGCTTCTCCCGTCTCCAGAATCCGCTTGTCGTTCCGCGTCAGGTCCAACGCCGTTTCCCGGTCCGCCACTTCAAATGCCGTCTTCCCGATAATCTGCTCGATCGGCTTTTGGAAAAAATTCGCCACCTGCCGATTCACAAACAGGTAGCGTCCCGCCGCGTCCTTCACGAAGATCGCGTCCCCCGTGCCTTCAAACACGGATTTCAGCAGCGCGTTCCTCTCGTTCAACGCCGCGTCCGCCCGCGCCTGCTTCCGCTCCGTCAATATAATCCGCGCGCTCGAGCACGCAAACGAAGCCGTCACCGCCATCACCGCAATTGCGAATTGCTGCTCCGCGATTTGCGCTGCCATCAGCAGCACGGCCATCGGAAAACACAATGGCACCAGCTTCAGCGCGATCCGCCCCGCCAACTGCGAGCGCTTTGGTCTCTCTCTTTTGGGCCGCGGCGCATCCTCCTCTTTCGCGTGCGGCAGCATCGCCAGCGCCGCCACCATCGAAAACGCCAGCGTCCACGGTACATCCCACAGCGACGGCGTCCGCAATCTCTCGTAGACCTGCATGTACAAAAACGGACACTCCGCCAGCGTGAACACCGCCAGAAACGCCGTCATCAGCCCGTAGAGCCGCTTCGCCTCTCTTCGCTCCGCCCGCCACGTTCGCCACAGGAAGCACGTCACCAGCAGCGCGTCCCTCACGCACGTGGTCCCAAACTCGAATTTTTCGTAGGAAACCTGCTTCAGCAGCCAGTGCGCCGGAACTTCAAACGCGTACAAGTGCAGCGAAACGATCAGGATTCCTACCTGTGCGAAGTCCAGCCATCTCACCCATTCGATTCGTGTCGCTTCTGCATTTTCGTCGAGAAACAGCGAAAGAAACGTCGGTGTGACCCAGATGAAGAACAGCAGATCGCTGGGCCACGGCTGGTCGATGGGCTTGTGCAGGATGGCGTCATATATCCCCGCCACCGCCTGCGCCCCGCCGTACAGGAAAAAGCCGCAAGCCTGAAACCGCCAGAACTGCCGCCCAAATCCGCTCGCCCGCCCTGCCGCCCACAGCGCCGCAAACCCCGCCAGGAGACCGCTCGCCGTCTCCAGTGCGTCGCTGCCCAAATCTCCCCACAAGGGCTTCGCAAACACCAACCAGACGTGAGCACAGACCAAGCCCACCGCCAGGAACACAAGCGCGCGTCCGTGCCAGCCGATGGATGGTTTGTCCTTCAACTCTCCACCTCAAACTTCGGGCTTTCAGGTCCGGAATCTTCTATCCTCCAGACTTTACCCGCAAACTCAAGTAATTCTGCAGGAACGCGTTCTTACCAGTAAAAGTGCAACTGTGCGCACCGTGTTGGCTCGGCAATTAGTAACTCTTTTCGCTCACTCCCCTCCTCTTTCCCTTCCGCCCCGCCTTTTTACCCGCGATACTCAACCTCAGGAAGCTTTCCGCCCCCAGTAACATCCATAACTCATTTGCCTTTTTGCCTCCGGGGATGCACGCATTTTCTCGATGGGAGAACACGCATGAAGGACCACTCGAACTCTGGGCCCCATTCGTCGCCGCGCGCTTCCAGTCCCTCCGGCCGCCGCCGTTTCCTCAAAAATTCCGCTGCCACCGCCGTCGTGGCTGCCGCCGCCCCGGGATTCCTGCTCTCCAAATCGCCTCGCGCCGCCGCCCGTGCCTTGAAAATCGGCTTCATCGGCCCGCGCACCGGCGCGCTCGCCGGCTTCGGTGAAGGCAACGACTTCATCCTCTCCGGCATTCGCAAGCATCTCGCCAAGGGCCTGGTCAACAACGGCTCCAACTATCCCATTGAAATCCTCGAGAAAGACAGCCGCTCCGACTCCAAACACGCCGCCGACCTCGCCCTCGACCTGCTCCAGAACGATCGCGTCGACCTGGTGATCGCCTCCAGTACCGGCGCAACCGTCATTCCCGTCAGCGACCAGTGCGAACTCCACGGCGTTCCCTGCCTCACCACCGATGCGCCCTGGCAATCCTGGTTCTTCGGACGCGGCGGCAGCGTCGGAAAATCCTTCGATTGGACCTTTCACTTCTTTTGGGGGCTCGAAGACCTCGTCTCCGTCTTCACCTCCATGTGGACCTCCATCCCCACCAACAAAGTGGTCGGCGCCCTCTGGCCCAACGACGCCGAAGGCATCGCCTACTCCGATCCGAAATTCGGCTTCCCGCCCGCCCTGCAAGCCAAGGGCTTCCATCTCGTCGATCCCGGCCGCTTTGAATACGCCAGCGACTATTCTCCCCAGATCGCCGCCTTCAAAAAAGCCAACGTCGAAATTCTCTCGGGAGTTCTTCCGCCCCCCGCCTTCGCCACCTTCTGGAAGCAGGCCGCCGAACAAGGCTTCAAACCGAAAATCGCCACCATCGCCAAGGCCCTGCTCTTCCCCACCGCCGTCGAAGCTCTCGGCGACCGCGGCCCTGGCCTCACCACCGAAATCTGGTGGTCGCCCAGCTTCCCCTTCAACTCCGGCCTCACCGGGAAAAATTCCGCCGAACTCTGCGCCGCCTATGAGGACGAAACCAAGAAGCAGTGGACCCAGCCGCTCGGCTACCTCCACGCTCTCTTCGAAGTCGCTCTCGATGTCCTCAAGCGCGCCAAGGACGTCGATTCCCCCGCCTCCATTCGCGACGCCATTCTTGCCACCGACTACAATTCCATCGTCGGCCGCATCTCCTGGTCCGGCGAACCCAACAAAAATGTCTGCAAAACACCGCTTGTCGGCGGCCAATGGATTCCCGCCGCCGAATTCAAGGGCGGCCTCGCCGGCCAATCCTTCAAAAACGATCTGGTCATCGTCAACAACGAACACCATCCCGAAATCGGCCTCCAGCGTAAACTCCAACCTCTCGTCTAACCTGGACCCGGCAACTCACGTCTTTCAACCCACCCCCTCCGGCTTATGGCATGCAGTCAATCGCGCATGGCGAATAACTCTCAGCTGTCCGCCTCGCTTCCCATTTACTTCCGCGTCCCGCTCCGCTAGCCTGTTCTCCTCCGGCGCACTCCTTCCCAGCCCATTCGACTGGCCGGCAAGGAGCCCCCTATGTCCACGCATGCTGTCCGCAAGAGCAAAGTGAAATCCCCCATCCGCATCGTTCCGCTGCATCCCCACATTCGCGATGCCGCCGCCCCCGCGCCGCAGCTCACCTATCGCAACGGACCGCTGCTCACCAGCGTCGAGGTCTTCACCATCTTCTGGGGCAAGGACTGGCAAGTCGCCGCCAACGCCCAAATCAGCCAGCAGATGAACGCCTTCTTCGATTACATCCTCACCAGCCCCCTCCTCGATCAACTCGCCGAATACAGCGTCCCCGGCAAATCCATCGGCCACGGCAAGCGCACCGGCACCGTCAATCTCACCGCCTCCGAGCCCGGCAAATCCGTGCAGGATTCCGCCATCCAATCCCTGCTGCAATCGGAAATCGCCAGTGGCACGCTTCCCGCTGCCAACGCCAATTCCCTTTACTTCGTTTTTCTCCCGCCCGGCACCACCGTCAAGCAAAGCGGCGCCGCCTCCTGCAAGGATTTCTGCGGCTATCATGACGCCACTTCCGCCGGCACCTACTACGCCGTCATGCCTTTTCCCGGCTGCACCGGCTGTCTCGGCGGCATCGCCCAGTTCGAAGCCCTCACTTCCACCACTTCCCACGAACTCTGCGAAGCCATCACCGACCCCGTCCCCGGCCAGGGATGGTACGACGACAATAATGGAGAAATCGGCGACATCTGCGCCTGGAAGACCAGGCGGCTCGGCAATTACACCGTCCAGCTCGAATGGTCCAACTCCGCCGCCGCGTGCATCTGAACCCGGCCGCGCCCAGTCGCACAGGCTTCAGCCTGTGCCTCCGCGCCGGAATCCGCTCCATTCCCCAGCGCCGTAGGCGCAAAACACCCCTGACCCCGGGCGCAAGCCCGGGGTCCCCCTACCAAAAAAGAAAACGCCCCGGAGGGGCGCCACACTCTTGAACTCTTGAACTCTTGAACTCTTGAACTCTTGAACTCTT
>JAJPIE010000092.1 GCA_021324935.1 Acidobacteriota bacterium | reverse complement strand
GTAGCCGTAGGAGAACCTGCGGCTGGATCACCTCCTTTCTAAAGATAGAGAGATCTACTCCGCTCTGGTGTGCGGACGATGGTCTCCACGCGATGCGCAACTCTCACGGGTTCGCGGATCGCTAGACTCAACTTACTCTCGGACAGATTCTGGTAGATCGATTTCAGTCGATCGAAGAGTTCAACGAACCCAAGGCCGCTGCCGAGCGCAGCGGCCTTTTTCTTTTGGCCCGCCCGCCGGCTGCGCGCTAGCCCCGCACCTGCCCTTGAAAATCCCCGCAAATGCTTTCCTGCCATCCAAGGGTTCTCCCGGCGACACTTGATTCCAATTCACTATGGATAAAGTGGCAAGCGGAGTATATGGTGTTGGCATTCAGGCATTCGAAGTCAATCTGGGAGCCAAACCTGCGCGTCAGGGGAGCGGCGCGTGCCTGGGTGCGGCCGGCAACAACTACCGAAGAGGGGGACCATGCACCGGAGCGAGTGGGGTTCGGGGGAAACGAAGGCAGTTGGCGCAAATCCTCAGGAGGAGCGAGCGCGGCATTTTCATCGGCTGTGGATTTGGGGCGTCTTGCTCGTGATTTCACTGGGCGGTGCGAGCCGCTTGCGCGCGGATTCGTTGAGCGGCACGGTCAAGGACCCCTCGGGGCTGCCGGTTGCCGACGCGCGCGTGGAGCTTTCGGGCAGCAATCTGGCGCAGCCCGTTGCTCTGACCACCGATGCAACCGGAAAATTCTCCGCGCCGGAGTTGAAGCCGGGAACCTATTCCGTGCGCGTAACCAAGGATGGGTTTCAGGCGTTCACGGCGAATGTGGAGGTGCGCGGCGCCGCGGAGCTTTCCGTGGCTCTCACCTTGGCCGAGCAGCAGACCAGCGTGACGGTGACCGGCGAGGTTTCTGCGAATGCGAACTCCGATCCGGTTTATCTGCAACTCCGCAACATCGGCTACGGCAGCACCTACAAGTGCGACGATTTCACGCTGCCCGCCGACGCGGGCACCTTCGTCTTCAAGTCCGGCACAATCACGTTTCTCGCGCCCGTGAACGGCATGCAAACCGGCGCAATTTTCGTGGGCCACGGACATTTCACCTTGCGGCCCACGCTCATCGTGGATACTCAAGAGATGAAGCGGCGCGCCGGCAGCGAGGATGCCGAAGAGGACTTCACGGCGGTGGTCTTTCGCTTCACCGGCGGCGCTTACGGTTTCTTTTCCAAGCTGGCCACGCAGCCGGTGGACCGGCCGACGGAAGCGGAGACGGCGTTCAAGAATTGGCAGGCGAAGGTTCGCTCGCGCCATGAAAACCCCGAAGGAATCACGCAAGCGCTGCTGGAAGACGACACGATCGACAATGTCGACGCGGACCTGCTCAGCTCCATTTACAACCCGAGGCATCCGGCGTTCCTCAACGCCTATATGACGGGAACGCCCCACAAGGATCTGCGCTTCTTTATCCGGACGCGCACCGGCGCCATCCCGCAGTTGGGCTCGCCCGAAGAAGTCGCGCTGATCAATTGCAACGGCTCGGCCATGGACGACGGCATCTGGTATTCCCAGCATCTCCTCTCCGAATGGAAGGCGCACACCGCGAATTCCCAGGAAGAGCGGCGGCTCATTGCCACGCGGAAATACGCGATCGAAACGACGATCGGCAAGAACAACCATTTTGCGAGCAAGGCCATGCTCACTTTCGAACCGCTGGTGGAAGGCGAACGCGTGTTGAAGTTCGGCTTGCTGGCTACTTTGCGTGTCACGCGGGTAACCGACGAAAACGGCAAGGAGCTGCACTTCATCCAGGAGGACCGCAAGGCCGACGGTTCGTTCTACGCGATTCTGGACGCGGCCGTGCCGATGGGAACCACGCATTCGATCACCATCGAATACAGCGGCGACAAGGTGCTCAACAACGCGGGCGGCGGCAGCTACTACGTGGGCGCGCGCGAATCCTGGTATCCCAACCTGAATGGATTCGGGGAAAAATCTCTCTATGACTTGACCTTCAGGGTGCCCAAATCAAACGTGGTGATCAGCGTGGGCAAGATGCAGGGGCAATCGGAGGAGGGGGGCTTCGCCGTGTCGCATTGGGTGACGCCCGTGCCGGTGGCGATCGCCGGCTTCAATTATGGCCGCTATCAGAAGGTGGACATTCCCGACAATGTGACACACTACGCGATCTCCGGGTACTACCTGGAAGATTTGCCGGACAGCCTGGCGCCCTATCGCCAGGGAAAAGGCCCGCTGGCTGCCATGGCGCCAAAGTCCATGACGATGTTTGCGCTGGAGCAGGCGCGCGCGCAAATGCAACTTTGCACGATCTACTACGGCAAAGCGCCCTACGAGAATCTGGCCATCACCGAACAGCCGAATTTCACGTTCGGGCAATCGTGGCCGAACCTGGTGTACCTGCCGATTTCCGCGTACATCGATTCCATGCAGCGGTGGCAACTTTTTGGCACCATCGACGCCAATTTCTCGGGATTCGTGCAAGAGGTGACGCCGCACGAAGTGGCGCACCAGTGGTTCGGCCACAGCGTGGGCTGGGCTTCGTATCACGACCAGTGGCTTTCCGAAGGATTTGCGGATTTTTCGGCGGGACTTTTCCTGAAGGAAGCCCAGGGGCCGAATGGCCTGAAGGATTACCAGGAATATTGGGACCGGCAAAAACGCCGCATCCTGGAGAAAAACACGTTTGGAGTATCGGCGAACGACGCCGGCCCGCTGTGGCTGGGCTTGCGACTGGTTTCGCCGCGCTCCGAGCAGGCCTACCAGGGGCTGACCTATTCCAAGGGAGCGTATGTCCTGCAGATGTTGAAGTCGCTGCTCTACGACGATCACGCCACTGGGGGGAATCCCAACCAGCCGTTCATCGACATGATGCACGACTTCATCGCCAGCCACCAGAGCAAGCCGGCCTCCACCGAATCGTTCAAGGCCATCGTGGAAAAGCACATGAGCAAGCAACTGGACCTGCAGAGCAACGGGAAGCTGGACTGGTTCTTCCGCGAATGGGTCTATGGGATGCAGATTCCGCACTACGAATTGAAATACCAGATCCAACCCGGCGAGGGAAGTGGCGCGAAGGTGCAGGTGGATGTCACGCAGAGCGGGGTGGACGGCCAATTTGCAATGTTCGTTCCGCTCTATGCGGATTTTGGGCAGGGCATGGAGCGCATCGGGCAGCTCCCGGTGTTCGGAAATTCCACGCAAAGCGTAAACTTCCACCTCGACAAGACGCCAAGGAAGCTGGCGATTAACGTAAACAAGGAAATTTTGGAGCGCTGACCGGGGTCCAGCACGGTCATCCGCATTCAACGCGCCGAGCGCGAGGGCGCGTGCATCTGATTCCCCCGCGAGGCAAAGGAGACGTGCGTTGCCGCGCCACCAGGACGGCCGAAGGTTGTCCGTTGCGCTGGCAAGGGATTGGGAGTAGTCTCTCCGGCTAAGCGTTGCCGTCTCCTCTGCAGCCCTCCTCAAGCGCGGCGACGACTCTTCGCGGACCGGGGCGCTAGGCCCCGACAGGAGAGAAGCCCATGTCGGTTGCTCCAGAGTTCAAGGAACTGTTCGGGCGCTTGTACCACTCCATCTGGAACGAGCGCCGCCTGGAATTTATCCCGTTGGTGATCGCAGATACGCACGCTTTGGGTGATCCCACGGTATCGGGCCGTGGCGTTGGGCCAGAATCCTACCGGCGGCAGGTGGAGCGCTTCCTGACCGGTCTTCCCGATTTGCGGTTTGACGTGGAAGAGACGATCAGCGAAGGGGAGAAGCTGGTGGTGGCCTGGACCATATCCGGCACGCATCGCGGGGAATTCCTGGGAGTGCCGCCCACCAATCGCAGGGTTTCCTTCAGCGGCATCACCATCAACCAGATCCGCAACGGCAAGATCATCGAATCCACGGTGATCTGGGATGGCTTGGGCTTGCTGGAGCAGTTCGGCGCGGAGCTGCCGGTGCGCTACGAGATGCTGGCGGCCACCAGCCGTTAGTGTTTCCTCATTACTCTTCTTACCTTTTACTGATAGGCGTCATTCACTGGCCTTTCCGTTGTCCCCTGCCGGGCAGGGCTGCATTCTGTTAACCACAACTTAGCCACCGGCTCCGGGTTAAGCAGCTGTCGGTGGATTTCCAAACCACATAAAGGAGAAGTGGAGCGATGACAAAGACGAAAACTGCCCTTGGTGGAGTCCTGAGCCTGGCGTTGATTTGCGGCGGCGTTGCCGTGGCGCAAATGCCGAAAGACAATGTGAGCGGCCGCCGGCATCCCAACCTGGCTGCGGCGCAGCGCCTAAGCCAGCAAGCCTGGGAAAAGATCACCGCCGCCCAGCAGGCCAACGAATGGGATATGGATGGCCACGCCGCCAAAGCGAAGGAACTCCTCGACCAGGTGAACAAAGAGCTGAAGATGGCCGCGGAAGCCGCCAACCACGATCGCAAGTAAACCAGGCGATTGGTTCAGGAAGTATTTGCTGCACGCGCCCGGCCGGGATTCCACCCGGCTGGGCGCTTTCTTTCCGGAGCGCGCTTCAGTTCGAGCGTTGCTCGTCGCCGGCCAGTTGTGTTTTCCAGGTCCCGTCGTCACCTTTTTTCTGCAGTTCGAAATGGATGTGATCGTTGTCCAGAAAGCGGTTCACATTGCGCATTTCGGTGACATTGCCGCCATCTTTCGAGGTCCAGTAGTAGGTCCAGACGCTTCCTTCGATTTGCAGGTGACCCCAGTCGTCGGGTTTGCTGGCATCCGGCAACAGCGCAAGGTTGCGATATTCCAACGCGCCGGATGGGGTATGGCCCACGGGGAGAAAGATGACCAGCGCGGCGGTCTTGCCGTTCACCTCCTGCTCGCAGGAAAAGAAGGTGCCGCTGCGCGCGCAGCGGTTCACCAGATGGTCGGGCTTTTTGTCCGCGCCGGCGATTTTCACCTGCCAGCCACCTTCATAGAGCTGGAGAGGAGCGTATGGGTCCGGATCGGCGGCGACTAACGGCAGGGCAGCGGCGAAAAAGAGCGGAAGAACCCTCAAAGCTCTCAGTGGATAGCGGAAATTCATTCGTTTTCTCCCCGGGAATTGCTTACGCTGAGATCGAGTCCAGCGCGGGGAGTCTCTCATGTTCCATCCACGGATGCAGCAGATAACCTCGCCGGCCATTTTCCGATTTTGCCTTTTTGCCGCCATGGCCGTGTCTCCTGGGGCATGGCGCTGCGCAGCGCAAGCGAAGCCGGCCGAATCGCCGGCGTTTTCCGTGCCGGTGCTGGTCAGCGATTTTGAATTGAATTCGGCGGCAGCGAAGCCCAGGGGGACGGCAGGGCAACCGGCGGGGGAGAAGCCAAAACCGGAAGTGCCGCTGGTATATGCGGAGAGCGAAGCGCCTTCCGGGCAGGCGCGGCAATTGATCGAATATTTCTCCCTGACGCTGGTGCGCACGCTGGAAAGGCACGGCTTTCGCACGGCCCGTTCGAGCGGGCGCAATCCTCCCGCCGGGGCGCAGATTCGCGGCGTGTTCGCGGAAGCGGACGCGCTGAATCGCATCCGCCGGGCAATCCTCGGCGGGGGCTCTCCCACAGCACGATTCTTGCTCTACGTGGGAGTCTTCAATCTGGCCCGTCCGGAGCAGCCGCTTTATCTGTTGGCGGACAACCAACCGGAAAGCAGCGAGTACGGACCGGTGATTACGCTGAACAACTACGTTCCGCTGGAGAAGTTCGAGGTGGACAAAAATCCCACCGAAGAGGACGTGCAGAAAATCTGCAATCAGATTGCAGCTCACCTGGTGACGCTGCTGGAAGCCAATCCGCAGGCGTTTTCTCATTGAATCGTTGGAGTTTCCGCCGTCCAGCCTGTGAACTGTGTACTTCCCGGCGATGAGCATCCCTTCGCGCGTTGCAAATCATCTAGACTTGCGTAAAAATGCGTGTATAAGTAAGCCACTCCGAAAGGCAGCGTAAGCTGGGGGAAGAGTTTTGCAGGCAGCGGGCAGAAGGCAGGGAAAAGGAGCACGTCCCAACCGGCGATTGATCGTGTCGGTTGCGGTGGCGCTCGCGCTGGTCTCGCTGTTTTTCCTGCTGCAAGTTTTCCCGCACGCACATGCCAATGGGCAGGACGATCCCGCTTGCGGGCTCTGCCAGATGGCCCACATGGGAGTGGCGCCGGTTGTCGCGGTGGCGCTGCTCCGCGTGGTGCTGCAGTTTATCGGCGAAATAAGCACGCCACGCAGCCATAGCCTTGTCGATCCGTTCTTCGCGCAGTCTCCCTCGCGAGCGCCTCCGCAGTTAGCCCTTTAGCCGTTCCCTCGATATTTCCATGAAGCCGGGCCTTTAGGGGCCCCGCAATCGCCGCATTTTCCGGCGGGCTTACCCCCATCCCACTACATCGCTCAAAGCGGCCTGGAGGAATCGTGAGATTTGCATTTCGAGCGCTATTTGGAATTCTGGTGGAATTGATTTTGTTTGCGGCAATTGCCGGCGCGCAGTTGGGAAATTCCGGCTCGATCGAAGGCATCGTGAAGGATCCATCGGGCGGCGTAGTTGCAAACGCAACCGTGGAAATCGCCAATCCGGTAAGCGGTTACAGCCGTACAGCGGTTACCGGGCGGGACGGAGCATTCCGCTTCACGAACGTTCCATTTAATCCTTATCACTTGAGCGTGACGGCGCAAGGCTTTGCCGGTTTCACGCAGGACGTGGAGGTGCGCTCGACGGTGGTTACAAAGGTGGACGTGTTATTGAGGCTCGGACAGCAAGCCACTACCGTCAATGTCACGGAAACCGGAGGCGACCTGCTGGAAAACGATCCAACCAACCACGTCGACGTGGACCGGGAACTGTTCCAGAAAGTGCCGCTGGAATCAGCCACGTCATCGGTTAGTTCGCTGGTGACGCTGACGACGCCGGGCGTAGCGGCGGACTCGAACGGGCTTTTTCACGGGCTGGGCGATCATGCGCAGAATTCGTTCTCCGTGGACGGACAGCCCATCACTGACCAGCAGAGCAAGGTCTTTTCGAACCAGATTCCGTCGGAATCGATCCAGTCGCTGGAGGTGATTTCGGGGGCGCCGCCGGCGGAGTTTGGCGACAAAACCAGCCTGGTGATCAAGGTGACCACGCGATCGGGCCTGGGCGTGGATGTGCCGCACGGCAGTGTCGTCGCCTCGTACGGGAGTTTCGGCACGCCTTCCATTTCCGCCGATCTTGCTTACGGGGGAAAGAACTGGGGAAATTTTATCGCCATGAGCGGCTTGCGTTCAGGACGATTCCTCGATCCGCCGGAAGCCACTACGCTGCACGACGCGGGGAATGAAGAAAACGTTTTCGACCGTGTGGATTACAAATTCTCCGACGCCAACACCGCACAGCTCAACCTGGGCTACACGCGCTCGTGGTTCCAGACGCCGAATTCGTTTGACGCGCAGAGTGCCGCGGGTTGGTCAGCACCGTGCGCCCCGCCGCATCTGGCGGGTTGCGGGGGGCTCGGGCCGGACGGGAGTCCCGTCGGACCGCAGGACCAAAAAGCGAAAATCGGCACCTTCAACATGGCGCCAAGCTTCGTTCACCTGATCGGCACGACCGCCGTGGCCACGGTAGGCGCATTCATCCGGCAGGACCAGTTCAATTACTACCCGAGCGCGAATCCGTTCGCGGACTTCACGCCGAATCTGCAGAGCGACAGCATCGCCCAAAGCCGGCGGTTGACGAATGCGGGATTGCGCTCGGACATTTCCTACGTAAAGGGCATGCACAACTTCAAGGCGGGCGTGACCTACGAGCAGACGTTCCTGACGGAAAACGATTCGTTCGGCGTCGTCGACCCGAATCTGTTGGCGTCGCTGACCGATGCCAATGGAAATCCGTGCCAAGTGAACGGGGTGAACCTTGCCGCGCCGTGCACAACGCTGGCGCCGATTGACCTGACCGCCGGCGGCGCGTACCACTTTTTCCGAGGACATACCGACGTGAAGCAGCTCGGCCTTTACGTGCAGGACTCCATCACGAAAGGGAACTGGACGTTCAATCTGGGGATTCGCGGCGACCTCTACAACGGGCTGACCGTACAGCGCCAAGCGGAACCGCGATTGGGCATCGCTTACGACATCAAGCCGACGAACACGATCCTGCGCGTCTCCTATGCGCGCACAATGGAGACGCCGTTTAACGAAAACCTCGTGCTATCCAGCGGCGGCTGCGGCGACGCGGTGGTGAATGCGTTGCAGGCCGCGCTGCAAGGCTATCCGTGCATCAGCAATCCGCTCAGCCCGGGCTGGCGCAACGAGTTTCACGCCGGCTTCCAGCAGGCCTTCGGCAGATACCTGGTGGTTGACGCGGAGTACATTTGGAAATACACCCACTTCGCGTATGACTTCAGCGTATTCGGGAATACGCCGATCACCTATCCCATCGAATGGGACCGCTCGAAGATTCCCGGCTATCTGCTGCGTGCAAGCATGCCGGATTTCCACGGCGTCACCGCGTACTTTGTGGCTTCGAGTGTTGCAGCGCGATTCTTTCAGCCGCAGGTAAGCGGCATCGGCGTCACGCCGGTGGGCCAAGGGGGCGGCGGCGTGTTCCGCATCGATCACGACGAAAACTTTAACCAGACGACCCACTTGCAATATCAGCCATGGAAACGCGGGCCGTGGCTGGGGTTCAACTGGCGGTACGACAGCGGCTTGGTCGCGGGCGCGGTGCCGTTTGCAACCAGCGCGAATCCGAACGATCCGGGCTACATCGTGGACCTGACGGGACTTTCGGCGGACCAGCAGATTCAGGCGGGGTTATTCTGCGGCAACGTTTTTCCGACGCTCTCGGCGCCATTGACCACCTGCGCCGGCAATTTGTATGGTTCCAACCTGGTAAAGATACCCGCGCCGGGCACGGAAAACGACGACAAAAATCCGCCGCGAATCCAGCCGCGCAATCTCTTCGATATCGCGGTTGGCGACGACGACTTGTTCCACGGGGACCGATACAAGTGGAGCCTGCAATTCACAATGATCAACATGACGAATAAGACCGCCCTGTACACCTTCCTTTCCACGTTCAGCGGCACCCATTATGTGACGCCGAGAGCGGAAACCATCGAGCTTGGTTTCCACTTCTGACAGCCGGCACAATCGTGAAGAGCTACGGCGCAACGTCCTGGCGGCGCCCCGTGGGCGCTTTTTCTTTAGTATCGCGCGGAACTCCAACGCAGTCGCCGATTCTGCTACTCTTTTCGCCGGAGTTCGGCCTGACTGAGGGGAAGGGAATCCAATCATGAGCGCAGCTTTTGCTGGAGCCGCCGGAGCGGAGTTCCGCATCGGGGTGGATCTGGGCGGCACGAAAATCGAATTCATCGCACTGGAAAACGACGGCAGCGAATCGCACCGGCATCGCGTGCCCACGCCGCGCGGCGATTACCAGGGCACGGTCAACGTCATTCGCGACGGCGTGTTGCAGATCGAAGGCAAGCTGAAGCGGCGCGCGACCGTGGGCGTGGGCATTCCCGGCACGATTTCACGCATCACCCATGGCGTGAAAAACGCCAATTCCACCTGGATGAACGGCAAGGCCTTCGACAAGGATCTGAGTGCGGCGCTAGGCCGCGAAGTCCGCTGCGCCAATGACGCCAATTGCCTGGCCGTCTCCGAGGCGACCGACGGAGCGGGTGCCGGGTATCGCGTGGTCTTTGGGGTGGTGCTCGGAACGGGTTGCGGGGGTGGCATCGCGTTTGAGGGCCACGTGCACAACGGCTCCAACGGCGTGGCCGGCGAATGGGGGCACACCACGCTGCCGTGGATGAAGCCGGAGGAGTATCCCGGGCCGGCGTGCTATTGCGGGTATCGGGGCTGCATTGAAACCTGGATTTCCGGCACCGGGCTTGAAGCGGATTTCGAGCGCGAAACGAAAAAGAAGCTCAGCGGCAAGGAGATTGTGGCGAAATCGGAAGCGGGGGATTGGGAAGCGGAGGCCTGCCTGGGCCGCTACGAGGATCGCTTGACGCGCAGCCTGGCGCAGATGATCAACATTCTCGACCCGGACGTAATCGTGCTTGGCGGCGGAGTTTCGCAGGTACCGCGGCTGTATCGCAATGTGCCGTCGCGGTTGAAGGAGTACGTGTTCGGCCGCGAAGCGGATACGCCCGTGGTGGTGGCCAAGCACGGAGATTCCAGCGGCGTCCGGGGCGCCGCGTGGCTCTGGCCCCTGAAGTGAGGTTGATCCGGCTCGGCTAGAGGGTTCAAGCGTCGCCGGGTTGGGTTCGCCGTGCAATCAGAAAAAGAAAACGCCCTCGAAAATTACCGAGGGCGTTTAGTTTTTCCGGGCCGGAGGATAATTACGTGGTCAGGCGGCCGCGATTGACCAGCCGCAATGCCAGCGCCAGCAAGCCGCAAATCAGCAGAGCCAGCGTGCCGGGCTCGGGGGTCCGAACGATGAACTCCTGCACCTGCGTGGGACCCTGGAGAATTGGATTGCAGTTGGTGACGATCGAGAAATCGTAGGGGTTGATGCTGCCGTAATTCAGGGCCGCCAGCGCCAGCCAGTGCTGTACGTCCAGATTACCGCTGCCGCGCACGCCGGGGTTCATGATGTCCCACAAAGCGTACTGCAGGTTCACCAGGTCGCCGGGGTTGGAGGCGAACTGCGTGGTCAGCCACGCGGCTTCTTCATAGGCCTGCGCGGGGTTGTCGAAATACGCCAGCGAGGTGTTGGTGTAAATTGGAGAATTGGAAACACCGCCGTAGCGGGTAAGGGAAAAATTGTTGTTGGCAATGTCCGTGCCGAGATTGGTCACGTGCGCTTGCCAAGTCTGATTGAAACTTACCTCGTTCAGAATGTCGTCGCAGAAAAGCACAACGGACTGGCCGTTCATGGTGCCGTAATAAGGGCTCACATAATATTGCCCGTCGTTGGCGCCGTTGACACCGTTGAAGACCATGGTGGAGGTGCTATCGGCTTTGGCCAGCGGCACGAAGAAAATGACCGCTGCCAGAATCCCAAGTAGTCTTGCCAATTTCATTCCGTTCTCCCTAAAATTTGGTCCGAGCAGAAGCTTCTCGATGCCTGGTTGAATCGCACCTGCCATGCCAAAGGCAATGGACATAAATATATTGAAAACAAAGAGGTTAAGTAGATTAAGGAGAACGCTTTGAGAAGGAAATGTGTAAATGAGTTCCCATGGCCGGAGAAAGTACGCAAAAAGTCCGCTAAGAGCTTCATAAGATAAGAGATAGTGGTACTAGGGGGCATAGGAATCGGCTTCTAGTACCAGCAAGATTTCGCCAAGCGTAGAGCGATCTGGGAACTGTGGAAATCTGTCGATGGCCACGCTCGTTTCTACCGCTTTTTCCATTTCGAGTGCATCCAATGCGCGAGTAAAGGGAGGTGCCTGGTGCGCTACGACTTTCTTGTAGAGACCTATGCGAGCGAGCGCGTGAAGGTGCTGAGCGTGTGGAGCGAATTTCGCGACAGCGACCTGGAGTTTCGCCCCAACCCGAGCGACCCGCGGGGGCGCAGCGTGCACGAACAGATGGTGCATCAATGCGTCAGCGAGGATTTCTGGTTGCGCACCATGCTGGGCGTGGACGTCAACGCGCCGCCATTGCCCTCCCCGGAGACGCGAACGAACTTCATTCAGCGCTATGCGGAGGACAGCGCGAAGCGGCTGGAGGTGTTCAAGTCGCGCGATGAAGCGTGGTGGGAAAGCGACACCACGTTTTTCGACGTGCGGCGCTCCGTGGCCTGGGTGATGACCCGGCGCATCGCGCACACCGCGCATCACCGCGGGCAGCAGATGGCCATGCTGCGCATGCTGGCTCGCGACCTGCACAGCAATTACGGGCCGACTGCGGACACCGGCGGACTGATGCAGCAACACGCGGCGACGATTTACGCATACCGGGGAGTGGACGAGTTGCTGCTGGATTTGCCGGCGGGAGCGCACAAGGCGCCGTTGCCGGGTGGGCAGGGAAAGCCGGTAACCGAGCGTCCTGCCGCGAAATAAACGAGCCGCGCCGGCGGCATCAGTATTCCCGGTAAAGTTCGGGGAACTCGCGCTTCAAATTTTGCAGCTTCGGCAGATCGTTGATCACGATATAAGGATTGTCGGGATTGTGCTTCAGGTAGTCCTGATGGTATTTTTCCGCCGGATAAAAGCCATCTAGCGGCACCACCTGCGTGACGATTTTGCCGGGATAGATTTTGGCGGCGTTGAGCTGCTTGATGTACGCCTCCGCGATCCGCCTTTGCTCCGGCGTGGCATAAAAAATCGAGGAACGGTATTGCGCGCCCCAATCGGGCCCTTGTTTGTTCCATTCCGTGGGGTTGTGCGCCACGGAAAAGAAGATCATCAGCAATTGGCCGTACGTGATTTTCGAGGGGTCGTAGACGATCTTCACGCTTTCCGCGTGATCCGTCGTGCCGCTGCTGACCGTCTCATAATTTGCGGTGTCGGCGCTTCCACCCGCATAGCCGGACGTGGCGGAAATCACGCCTTTCGTGTGCTCGTACACGGCCTGAATTCCCCAGAAGCAGCCGCCGGAGAGGACCGCGACTTCCTTACCCCTGGTCGGCGAAGTGGGCTGATCCACGGCGGGGCGGGGAAATTCCGGCCTGGCGCCGGGCGTTGTGGCACTGGAGTTGAAGCCGGCAAAAGCGATAAGACCAAAGGCGATGATTCGGAGTGAGAAAAGTTTCATGAGGCTGGGCATGGACAAGCTCCGAAGCGCCCTGCGTGGCTTGCAACTGGGATACGCTGCAACCGCACTTGTTGGATGCACGGGAAAAGACTTAGGATTCTCACTGGCGTTCTCGTGGGCGGTCGCGCTGCCTCCGGCCATTCGAGTGGACGCCGTCCGGGGAAGTTACAGGCTTCGCC
This sequence comes from Acidobacteriota bacterium, assembly GCA_021324935.1. Classification (GTDB taxonomy): domain Bacteria; phylum Acidobacteriota; class Terriglobia; order Acidiferrales; family UBA7541; genus Acidiferrum. The sequence goes on along the minus strand of JAJPIE010000092.1, from coordinate 5,652 downwards.
ACTGTTCGGTCCCCGGCAGTTCGAGGACGTCGCGCCATGCACAACCACACCTCTTCGCCCCAAATGCCGGTTCTATTCATCGGCCACGGCTCGCCAATGAATGCCATCGAATCGAACCCCTTCACCCGCGCGCTGGAGCAACTCGGCCGGGAATTGCCACGCCCGCAAGCTATATGCGTGATCTCCGCGCATTGGGTGACTCGAGGGAGCCAGGTGCACACGTCGGAATGGCCACGGACGATTCACGACTTTTACGGATTTCCCCGGCCGCTCTATGAAGTACAGTATCCGGCGCCAGGCGCGCCGCGGGAGGCCAAGCAGCTGGCCTTCGCGCATCACTTCCTTGCCGACCAGCAATGGGGACTCGACCACGGCGCTTGGAGCGTGCTGCTGCACATGTACCCTCAGGCGGACGTGCCGGTCTTTCAGCTGAGCCTGGATCAGACGCGCACGTTTGCCGAGCACGTGGGGCTGGGACGCGAACTGCGCAAGTTGCGCGAGCGCGGCATTTTGCTTTTGGGCAGCGGCAACCTGGTTCACAACTTGCACAAGATGAATTGGGAGCTGCCGCATGCCGCATATCCCTGGGCCAGCGAATTCGATGCCCGGGTGAAGCATGCCATTGAAGCGCACGACATGGAATCTTTGGCCGCGCCGGACCGTTGGGGCCAACATCTGCTGGCGGAGGCGCACCCGACGCTCGAGCATTACGTGCCGGTCCTTTACTGCATGGCGGCGACCGACGAAGCGGACGCGGTCAGGTATCCTCACGAAGGGATCGAATTCGGGAGCGTCTCGATGCGCACAGTGTTGTTCCAGCCGAATTCGGCGTCGCCGTCCTAAGATCGTTGTAACCTTATTTCGGTCATCCTGGTCGCGGGATGGAGTTGGGCCGCGTGGAACCGCTGCTGCTTTTCCTGCATCCCAGCAATCAGCATCACTCAATTTTTGTCTTGGAGAATTCGCATGTCGCTCCGCATCGCCGCAGTTCTCACCTTGGGCAGCGCTTTGTTCCTACCGCAATCTGCTTCCGCGCAGGTGACTCACGGCAAAAAGCCGGATCTTCCGCCGCCATTTGCCACGCGGTCCGCGGGCAACGGACCCAATGGGGTGAAGCCGCCGCAGGGTTTTCTTCCGACTGTCCCGGCGGGATTTCACGTAAATGTGTTCGCGGAAGAGTTCAAGCGGCCCCGGTTTCTTGCAACCGCGCCGAATGGAGATATTTTCGTAGCGGACACCAGCGCCGGGCAGGTGATCGTCCTGCGTGACCCGCAGCATACCGGCAGCGCCACGCAGCGCGAAGTGTTCGCCGAACATCTCAAGTTGCCCTTTGGGATCGCCTTCCATGACGGCTATGTCTATGTTGGGAACACCGGCGAAGTGGTGCGCTTCCGCTACGACGAGCGGACTTCGAAGCGCACGGGCGATGCCGAGCACATTCTCGATTTGCCGCCGGGCGGCGGACATTTCACGCGCACGCTCGCGTTCAGTAAGGACGGCAGGCATCTCTTCGTCAGCGTGGGCTCCTCGGGAAATATCGAGATCGAAAAGGATCCGCGCCGCGCCGCCGTGCTGGTGTGCGACCCGGACGGCAAGAATTCGCGCATCTATGCCTCCGGCCTGCGCAACAGCGTAGGCCTGGCGGTGGATCCGAGCACTGGCGCGGTGTGGAGCGCCGTGAACGAACGCGACGAACTCGGCGATAACCTGCCGCCGGATTACCTCACTTCACTGAAGGACGGCGGTTTTTACGGCTGGCCGTACAGCTACATCGGCGACAACGTGGACCCGCGGGTAAAGCCGCAGCGTCCTGAGTTGGTGGCGAAAGCGATCCTTCCGGACGTCTTATTGGGAGCGCACATGGCGCCGCTGCAATTCGCGTTTTACACGGGCACACAATTTCCGGAGACCTATCGCGGGGGGATATTCCTGGCGGAGCATGGATCGTGGAATCGCGCGTCGCGCGCCGGCTATCAAGTGGTCTTTGTCGCGATGAAGGATGGGCAGGCCGCGGCGGACCCGGCGCCGTTCCTGACGGGCTTTGTGCCGAATCCCGCGGGTGAAAACGTCTACGGGCGGCCCGTGGGAGTCACTGTCGCGGCAGATGGTGCGTTGCTCGTCAGCGACGATGGAGCGGACAAAATTTACCGCATCAGCTACGCGAAGTAATCCGCTCCGCCGCGGAGCGCCGCGGGAGTTTTGCCCTCGGCGCTTTTCTGCGCAAGTTATTTTACGACCAGCGTCAGCGTGATCGCATTCAGCGTGAAGGCTTTGGAAGAGCCGGACGGAGTCGCCGTCGGCGTGATGGTAATCGTGTACGTGCCCGAAGGCGTCACGACGGGTTGCGTTTGCGACGCCGGGTTTCCCGCGCCGCCACCGCACCCCGCCAACAAGAACACGAAGCACGCAAAGCCTGTCAAGAATGGCCGCGAATCAGGTCCGAGTTCCCGCCGTCGAGCGTCCATGCAAAGCCAGCCAGCAAGCATCGCCAAAAGCAGGGAAGAAAAGGGCCAGATCAATTTCGCGGGCAAGCGCCAGTTGATGCGCGGCGCAGGGGCGAGCGCCGCGCTGCCGCTGGTGGTGATCACCACGGTGAAGTTGGTGGTGGCGCCGTTCGCCACGGTCACGCCGGGCGCGCTGCAGGCGGCCGCCGCGGGCGCGCCGGCGCAGGCAAAGGACAGATTGCCATTGAAGCCCGCGCCAGGCGTGGCCTGCAAATTGAATGTGGCGGCCTGGCCGGCGCTCACCGAAGCGCTGTTGCCGGATTGCGCGGAAACCGTTGCGGCGAAGACGCCCGTGCCATTGATGGTGACCGACTGGGGAGAGCTCGAAGCGTTGTCCGCGAGGACGAGAGAGGTGGTGCGCACGCCGGCGGCAAGCGGCGAAAAGATCACCGATACGGTGCAGGAAGCGTTCGCGGCAAGCGAGGCGGCGCAAGTATTCGAGCTGATCGCAAAGTCCGCCGTGTTCACGCCGCTCAACATCGGCGCAGCGCTGAAGGTGAGTGTCGCGTTTCCCGAGTTGGTGATGGTGATGGGCTGCGGCGCGCTCGATTCGCCTTCTGTTGTTGTGCCGGGGAATGTCAACGTGCCGGGAACCAGCGTCACCTCCGGCGCGGGGGGCGGCGGCGCCTGAGCGGTGCCGGCCAGCGCAACGCTCTGCGGACTGCCCGCCGCATTGTCGGTAATGATCAGCGCGGCCTGCGCGGTTCCAACGCTTGTGGGCGCATAGCTTACCGAAATCTGGCAGGAACTGCCCGGCGGAAGAACGGGATTCGAAATGCACGTGTCGGTCTCCAAAAACGGCCCGCCCGCGGGACTGAAGGCGATCGAGCTGATGGTCAGCGCCTGGTTGCCGGTGCTGGAAACGGTCAACACCTGCGGCCCGCTGATTTGCCCCGGATTAATGGGGCCAAAGCTCAAGGATTGCACGCTAAGGGAAATCGCAGGCGCGGAAACCACCTGGCCGCCGGCCGGCAAGGTGGCGTAGACCGGCTGAAAATTCAGCGCCGGCGAATGGTTGAAACTGTTGGAAATGGGTGTGCCGGGATAGCCGGTGGTGGTGTCGATGGGATAGGTGGTGATCACGTTGGAGCCGCCGATGTAGGTGAAATCGCCGGCCGGATCGGGCAGCGCGGAGAGCGGCGTGGGATCCACGTTGGAGGGCAGGGGCGAAGAGGGCAGCTCGGTGATGGCGACCGTGCCGGAAGTGACGCTTAAGGAAAAGATGCGCAGCCCGGCGAGTTGCGTGTTTGCATAGGCGAGTTGGCCGGTGGGGTCGAAAAACGGCGTGCTGAGGTAGTCGCCGGTCTGCGTGAGGGAATAATTTCCCGTGGCATCTATCGACCCGTTGGTGAGCGAGATTGCGGAAACATCAAAGCTCGGCAGGAACTGGCCTTTCGAAGCCGTGCCGATGAACGTGCCGCGCGCGTCGATGCTGATTCCCAGCGGATCGCTGCCCGCGCTGGCGCCGCTCTGGCAGAGGCTGGAACCGGCGGACACCGGCAAGCCCGTTTGCGGATCGAAAAGGATGGCGCAGGATTGTCCGAGAGGCGTTGCTAATCCGCCGGAAGTGCCCGTGAGGATTTCGATGAAGTGGCCGTTCGGATCGGTGACCAGGCCGATGTAAGTTCCGGGCAGAGTAAAGGTTTGCGAAGACGGCTGGTTCAAGACATTGTTGGTGGCGTCGATCGCGAAGGAGTCGAGCGTCGCGGTGCTGGGCGTGGGAAAGGTGGTGCGCGTGATGCGCAGCGCGTAGGCGAATTGTCCGGTGGACTCGGCGAGCACCGCGTCGGGCGGGCCGCCTGTGGAAGCGGCGAACGGGGAATTCGGAACTTCGGAGACCACGCCCGTGGCGCTGTTGAATTGGTAAAGCGAAATGCCGTCGCCACAGGAACCCATCAGGTAGCGGCCCTTCGGGTCCATGGTCGAGGGATAACAGTTCGAGGTCAGCAGGACAAACGGCGAACCGGCCACTTCGGTGAGCGCGCCGGTGGTGTCATTGCGGGTGAACGTGGCGACCGCGGAATTGCTGCTCACTTGTGTGGTGGCAAACAGATACGCTTGTTGCGTTTGTGCCCGCGCTGCGCGCGCGCCGCAGCAAAAAGTGAATGCGAGTAAACAAAACCATAGGATAACCACGCGCCGGCGCCCAAGTTCACCGGACCAAACCTGCCTCATAGAATGCTTCCTGGCACGGAACCCCAATTTCCGTGCGCTTGCGAGACGAGAGGGAAACCCATACTAGAGTAGTCCTGAGTGGCAGAAGAGTCAACAGAAGAAATAAGTAAAGAAGGGATTCTATAGAAATAAGGAAATTCCAATCTGGAAAGCCTTGTGGAACTGGCCGCATGACGTCAATGTTCCAAAATGGAACTTTCGCCCTCCATTGCTTTTACCCGAGGCTTTCGGCAATCGGGCGGGTTTTCCAGCGGTTGCCTGGTAGAGCCAAGTGCGCAGAGTCGCCAAACAGAGCCAGTCCCGCTCCTCAGGAGCGGGCGCTCTCTGTAAACATCTGTTAATGTGGACCAGGGCGCAAATCGGCTAGAGTAAAAAGCTTATGCCACCTTTCAAATTGGAAGTCGAAAAATTGCCCGGCAGCAGCGATGCGCTCACCATCTACAGGGCCACCGGCAAGCTGGCGCTGGAAACGGTAAACGAGTTTTTGCCGGGGCTGCGGGCGGAACCTGCGCAGCGAGTGATTCTGGACCTGAGCGGGGTGAGCTTTTTGGATTCCGCGGGCGTGGGCGCCCTGGTCTCGTTATTTGTCAGCCGGCGCAACCAGGGGAAGCAGTTCGGGCTGGCGGCATTGCCGCCGCAGGCCGTGGCCGTGGTGACGGTGGCGGGATTGCAGAATTTACTGCCTATCTATAAGACCGTCGAGGAAGCCACGGCCAAATCGGCGTAGCTGCTGACGCCGGCATCCCCGGCGGCCAGGAGCCAGACCTGCGGAAAATGACTGCAGGTCATGCCGCTTCTTGAAGAGTGGGTGTAAAGCGGATGGCGGCGCTCCGCTTATTGCGGGGTCCAGTTGGGATGGCTGGTGAAGAGGCCGTCGACGAACCCGATTTGGTAGGAAACAAACAGTCCAAAGCACAGACTGAGCACCCCTGAGGCGGCAACCAGGCCGCGATTCACCCACGCGAAGCGCGTG
>JAJPIE010000018.1 GCA_021324935.1 Acidobacteriota bacterium | reverse complement strand
CTCCAAACACCGCCGAACCGCTACCCGCCAGCAAGGCTTCTGAAGCCCCACGATGAAGCAGGTCCCGCTTGATTTTCGCAAGCCGGGGATGACGCCGGAAGACCGCCGTCTCGAAATCGTTCGAAAGCGAAGCTTCCTGCGCGCTCCAACACAGGGCACAGAACTTGAATAGTTTATGGTTGGCCGCGGATTTTGTCAACGAGGCCAGTTCTGGGGCATGCAGCCAGCGGTAGGCGTCCGGCGTGGGCACGTGAACTTCGGCCGGGGATACGATCAGCAACGTGCGGCTTGGCGCATCCGGCAAGGGGTAGATCTCTTCTCCCCTGCTGACGCCCAGAGCGGTGCCGCCGAAAAGGAAAAAGGGCACATCGGCGCCAATTCCCGCGGCAACGTCCAAAAGCCGCGGCGTTTCCAGCCGCTGCCGCGTGAATCTCAGATAGCCCAGCAGCGCCGCCGCCGCATCGCTTGATCCGCCGCCCAGCCCGCGCCCCGCGGGAATCTTCTTGCGCAGCAGGATTTCCACGCCCGGGCGCAGCCGCGTTTCCCGCCGCAGCGCCTCCACCGCGCGAAATACCAGATTCTTCTCGATGTCTTCCTTCGCCAGCGTCTCGTTTCCCTGGATGGCCAGGGTCACGCCCGGCCGGCGGGACGAGCGGAATTCCAGCGTGTCGTGCAGCGACACAGTTTGAAAAATGGTGCGCAGTTCGTGGTAGCCGTCGGCGCGCTTGCCGAGCACTTCAAGGCGCAAGTTCACCTTCGCGTACGCAGGAATTCGGATTGTCCGCATCGGTTCGCTCAGGGTTTGGCATCGGCAGCCGGGGTTTTCTGCGCTACGCGATGCTTGTATTCGTTGAGCTTCTTTTCAACTTCGGCGACTTTATCTTCTTCCAGGTCCGCTGGCAAGGCACGATGCCATTCGTTGAGGGACTTTTCCCATTCCGTCACGGCCAGTTCGATACGCCCCTGCTTCGCAAGCACGTCGCCCAGGTGCCCGCGAATGGTCGGGTCGTGCGATTCGCGCTCCAGCGCCTTGCGCAGCATCAGCTCGGCCTGGTCCAGCTTGTTTTCCTTGTAATAAGTCCACCCAAGGCTGTCGAGATACGCGCCGTTGTAAGGCTCCTGGTCCAGCGCCCGTTGAATCAGGTCGCGGGCCTCGTCCAGGCGAACGCCGCGTTCCGCCAGCATATAACCGTAATAGTTCAGCGTGATGGCGTTCTTCGGATTGATCTCCAGGACCTTCTTGAACGCCCCTTCGGCCTTGTCATATTCCTTCTGATGCTCGTAGATCGCGCCCAACAGCAGCCACGTCATCTCATTGTCCGCGGGCTGCTTGGCCAGCGCTTCCGCCTTGCGCGCGGATTCTTCGGCTTCCTTGTATCGGTGACTGCGCTCGTAAATCTGCGCGTAGTTCAAAAGCGTATCGCGGTCTGCCGGCGCGCCTTTCAATCCAGCTTGCAAGAGCTTCACCGCATCGTCCGGCTGTTGCGCGTCCGCCAAGACCATCGCGTAGCTGGCGCGAATCGAAGCGTCATCGGGGAACTTGGCCGCCGCGTCTTTCCCGGCTTGCAGCGCTTTCGGCAGATCGCGCGCCTGCCGGTAGGTATCCATGATCAGCAGCCGAGATCTGGCATCCTCTTCATCGCCCAGATGGCCCAGCTCCTGGAAGGTGTAAATCGCCGCCTGATAGTTCTGTGTGTCGCGATACAACATTCCGAGCTGTTGATAGAGAATCGCCAGCGAGCGCCGCCGCGAAGGCATCACGCGCGACTGTGCCTTCACGCCGGTCACCGCGTCGGAAAGCACGCGAATGGCATCCTCAAACCTTCCCTGCGATTCGTAAATCATCGCCTCGTTGTACATCACCTCGAGGCTGCCGGGCGCGAATTGCCGCGCCTTCACCAGATTTTCTTCCGCTTTATCGAGCTCGTGCAGCTCGCGATAGATCTGCGCGATGCGTAGATACGTATCCGCGTCATCGGGCAGAAACTCGGAAAGCTTCTGATAGATCGAAAGCGCTTGGGGATATTTCTCTTCCGACAGGAGCGTCTGGCCCAGGCCGCGCAAGTGGCTTAGCTCGGAAGGATCGATCTCCACGGCCTTGCGATACGCGGCTTCCGCCTTCGCGTAGTCGTGTGTCTGCGTGTACGCGTCTCCGAGATGATCGTAGAGCGTCGCTGACGGCGAGCGCTGGATCAGGCCGTTCAGCAGATCGATGGCTTCCTCGGCTTTGCTTTCATCCAGCAGGAGTTGCGTGAGTTGTTCGACGCCCGCATCGTTTTCCGGATCGTCCTTCAACAAACCGCGCAGCACGGCTTCTGCCTTGTCCGTTTCGTTGTGCAGGCGATAAAGCCGCGCCAGCCAAATCGTCGATTCCTGGTCCGTGGGATCCAGGCGATGCACTTCCGAATATTCCTGGATCGCTTTGTCGATCGCCTCGCCCTGCACGTTGGGTCCATTCAGGTCTCCCAGACTGCGCAGGTAAACCAGCGCCAGCAAGCGGTGCGTCGGCAGGTCATCCGGATTGTTTTTCAGAATTTGCGTGGCTTCCGTAACCGCTTCGCGCACCCGCTGCGCCTTCCAATACATTTCCGCCAGCCGCTCGCCGATGATCGGCGACTGTGGGTCAAGGGCATACGCCTTCTTGTAGGACTCAATCGCGCGTGTCGCGTATTCCCCGGCGCCGGTCTGCTCGTACTGCTGCTCGTAAACATGGCCCATCGTGAAGTTGTAATAAGCGTCGGCGCGGGCAACCACCTTGGGCGGTTCGGCCGTTGGGGCTTGCGAAGGTTCGGCAATCTGGGCGAAGGAGGGGAGCGCTACCAGAGAAGCCCACAGCACGGCGAAAAACGGTCGTTTTCGAGTCATAAAGTTGGTTTTTTCAGTATCCCATGGGCTGGAGGAGGGGTCAAAAGCGAAAACCGCGCGAGTTGCAAGGACAACAGCATCAGTTAGGTGGGATGCGGGAGCGGAGGGTAGGGTTTCCGAAAAAAGGGGTTGCGCTGTTTCCATATTTCTGCAATCATCGAAATATGAAGATGCCCGATCCGCTTCTCGTCACACGCTGCGCCGATCGTTTTTCCGCCATCGGCGCCGAGCCTCGCCTCCAGATTGTTCGCTTGCTGCTATCGGCGCATCCCACCGGCATGGTCGCGGGCGAAATTCAGGAGGAACTCGGCATCCCCGCCTCGACGCTTTCGCACCACCTGGAAAAATTGCGCCAGGTCGGCCTGGTGGACGTGCGGCGCGCCGGCACCTTCCTCTGGTATTCGGCGAACACCGACGCGCTCCGCGAAGTGCTCGGCTTTCTCTACGAGGAATGCTGCACCCGCAACCGCGCCGTGCCCGCCGAAGCAATCGTGCAAATCTCGAAATGACGGAAGGAAACAAAACATGAGTGAACAAACTCTCCAGGACGCAGTGAAAGAAAAGTACGGCGCGGCGGCTAACCAGGTAGCGCAGGGTAAGACCGCCTGCTGCGGAGGCGGCGCCTCGCTGAGCGGCTGCGATCCCATCACGCGCAATCTCTACGGTGAGGCGGAAAGAGGCAGCCTGCCCGCCGAAGCGGTCGCTGCTTCGCTTGGCTGCGGGAATCCCACTGCGCTGGCGGAGTTGCAGCCGGGAGAGATCGTGCTCGACCTCGGCTCCGGCGGCGGCATCGACGTGCTGCTCTCCGCGCGCCGCGTCGGGCCCGCCGGCAAGGCTTACGGACTGGACATGACCGATGAAATGTTGGCTCTGGCGCGCGAAAATCAGCGCAAGGCCGGCGTGCAAAACGTTGAATTTCTGAAGGGCACCATCGAAGAAATTCCGCTCCCCGACAACACCGTGAACGTAATCATTTCGAATTGCGTCATCAATCTCTCCGGGGACAAGGACCGCGTCCTGCGCGAAGCCTTTCGCGTGCTGAAGCCAGGCGGGCGTCTGGCCGTTTCCGATGTGGTGCTGCGCGGCGAAGTGCCCGCCGACATTCGCAAAAGCATGGAGCTGTGGGTCGGCTGCATTGCGGGCGCTTTGCAGGAAAGTGAGTATGTCGAGAAATTGGCGGCTGCTGGATTTGCCTCCATTGATGTGGAGCCGACGCGGATCTATCAGGTCGAAGAAGCGCGCAGGTTTCTGGAGGCGGCGGGCTTCGACGCCGAGAGAATCGCGCCCCTGGTGAAGGATAAATTCATGAGCGCGTTCCTGCGCGCCAGCAAGCCGGCGCTAGCTGCCTGCGATTGTCCGCCGGACTGCATCGATCTCCCCTGCTGCCATTGAGGCTCATTATGGACAAGCATTACAACGTGCTGTTTCTTTGCACAGGCAACTCCGCGCGCTCGATTTTCGCGGAGGCGCTGCTCAATCACCGGGGCGCAAAAAGCTTTCGCGCCTTCAGCGCCGGCAGCCATCCCACGGGACAGGTGAATCCCCATGCTCTCGCGCAATTGCGCGCGGTGGGCCTGCCTACGGAAGCGTACCGCAGCAAGAGCTGGGATGAGTTCGCGCGGCCCAATGCGCCGCGCATGGACTTCGTCTTCACCGTGTGCGATTCGGCCGCGGCAGAACTATGCCCGGTGTGGCCGGGGCAACCGATCACAGCCCATTGGGGGGTCCCGGATCCGGCAGCAGTGAAAGGCTCGCCCGAAGAAATCCAACGCGCTTTTCGCGACGCATTCATCACACTGAGCCGCCGGATCGATTTGTTTCTCAGCCTGCCCTTGGCCAGCCTCGATCTATTGGCCGTCAAAAAAGAAGTCGACCGCATCGGGCGCGAGCGATGAGTACGCCGAATTCTTCCGGTCTTCGTGCCGGCGAACATTCGGCGGCGGACCTTGGATTTTTCGAGCGCTTCCTGAGCGCTTGGGTGGGGCTGTGCATGATTTCAGGCGTGCTGCTCGGGAGATTTTTCCCGGACATGACGCGACTGGTTCGAAATCTGGAATTCGGGAAGGGCAGCCAGATCAACCTGCCCATCGCGATTTTCATTTGGCTGATGATTATCCCGATGATGATGAAGGTGGATTTCACCGCGATTCGAGCGGTCGGCAAGAGGCCCGCGGGAGTGCTAATCACTTTGTTCGTCAACTGGCTGGTAAAACCCTTCTCGATGGCCTTGATTGCCTGGCTCTTCTTCCGCCATATTTTCTCGCCCTGGATTTCCGCGCTGGAAGCCGATCAGTACATCGCCGGAACCATCATCCTCGCTGCCGCCCCGTGCACCGCCATGGTTTTTGTCTGGAGTTACCTTACGGATGGGGACCCCGCCTACACTTTGGTGCAAGTTTCCTTGAACGACCTGATCATGCTCTTTCTTTTTGCCCCCATCGTCCGCTTCCTGGTAAGCGGGGCCTCCTCGCTTTCCGTGCCCTTTGCCGTGCTCTTCCAATCGGTTCTGGCCTTCATTGTGATTCCCCTGGTGATCGGCGCCGCGCTGCGCGCCCTGTTCATTCATCGGAAGGGGAAGGATTATTTTGAAAGCGTGATACTACCCAGGTTTTCTCCGGTCACTATTCTGGCGCTGCTGGTTACGTTGGTCTTGATCTTTGCATTTCAGGCAGACAATCTGACGGGCAAGTTTCTGCACGTCCTGCTGATCGCCGTGCCGCTTCTCCTTCAGGTTTATTTCAATTCCGCGCTCGCCTATGGACTGATGCGGTTCTTTCGTGTCGAGCACCGGGTGGCCGCGCCCGGAGCGCTGATCGGCGCAAGCAATTTCTTCGAGCTTGCGGTCGCTACATCCATTGCGCTGTTTGGAGCGGGATCCGGCGCGGCGCTTGCCACGGTCGTGGGTGTGCTCATTGAGGTGCCCGTCATGCTGTCGGTGTGCAGGGTGTGCAACCGCACGCGGCATTGGTTCGCATGGAGTCCGGCGCCACTTTCAGAAACGTCAAACTAGCGGCTCTCAGTGCAGGAAGTGGCGCATGTTGGTGAAAAGCATTGCTAACCCCAGCCGGTCCGCCGTGGCGATGACTTCGGCGTCCTTCACCGAACCTCCCGGTTGAATCACCGCCGTCGCGCCCGCCTTGGCCGCTTCTTCCACGCCGTCCGGGAAAGGGAAGAACGCATCCGACGCCACCACCGTGCCCTTCAAGGGCGACTGTGCCTTCATCACCGCGATTTTTACGGAGTCCACGCGGCTCATCTGGCCGGCGCCGACGCCCACCGTCGCTCGGTCTTTAGCGAACACAATCGCATTTGATTTCACGTGCTTGCAGACCTTCCAGGCAAACTTTAAATCCGCCAATTCAGCCGCCGTGGGCTCGCGCTTGGTGACGACCTTGAGCTCCTTGTCCTTCAGCGTGCCCAGATCCGGCTGCTGAATCAGCATGCCGCCGGAAATTCGCTTGAATTGGAGTTCCTTATCGTGTTCCAGCCCGCGTTGCGGTAATTGCAGCAGCCGGAGATTTTTCTTGGCCGCGAAAATTTCCTGTGCGCGATCCGCAAACCCCGGCGCCGCGATGCATTCCACGAAGAGTTTGGCCACTTCTTCCGCCGTCAGCGCGTCCACAATGTGATTGAATGCCAGCACGCCGCCGAACGCGGAGACGGGATCGCCGGCCAGCGCCCTCACGTACGCATCGAGCAGCGTCGGCTGCTCCGCCGCGCCGCAGGGATTGTTGTGTTTGATGATCACTGCCGCGGGCCCTTCGAATTCCGCCACCAGGCTCCGCGCCGCTTCCAGATCCACATAATTGTTATAAGAAAGTTCCTTGCCTTGAAGCTGCTTCGCGGCGGCCAGCCCCGTGGCCGGATGCCCGGCGGGAATATAGAGCGCCGCGGCCTGGTGCGGATTCTCGCCGTAGCGGAGTTCCTGCTTGCGGCGCAACGCCAAGTATACGCGCTCGGTCAGGCCGCTCTTGAGCTGCACTTCCATCTGGTCGCCTTGCAAGGCCAGGCGTTCCAGATTCATGGTGATCACGCCGTCGTAGCGCGAAGTCATGGCAAACACTTTGCGGGCAAGCTCCAGCCGCAGCGCCAGCGGCGTTCCGCGATTTGCTTCCAGCGCATCCGCGACGCGCGGGTAATCCGCCGGATCGGTTACCACCGTGACGCTCACAAAATTTTTCGCCGCGGAGCGCAGCATCGTCGGGCCGCCGATATCGATGTTTTCGATCAGCTCCTCCGGGGAAAGATATTCCTTGGCCGCGGTCGCTTCGAACGGATAGAGATTCACAACCACCAGGTCGATCGGCGCAATACCGTGTTCTTTGGCCTGCTTCAGGTCGTCGGCGTTGTGCCGGCGGTAGAGCAGCCCGCCGTGCACTTTCGGATGCAACGTCTTCACCCGCCCGCCCAGCATTTCCGGCCACTTGGTGAAGTCCGACACGTCTCTCACCGGAACGCCCGATTCCCTCAATAGCTTCGAAGTGCCGCCGGTGGAAAGGATTTCGATGTTGAGTTTGGCCAGCCGGCGGGCGAACTCCACAATGCCGGTCTTGTCATATACGCTGAGCAGCGCGCGCTCCACGCCCATGTCGCCTCCCAAGTTGGAAAGAACCCATTAGTTTACGCGGACGCGCAAAATTCCGGAAACGCGCTTCTGTGGGAAAAATCTCCTTGAAAAATCAGGACTTCACGAGGGCTTTCAGCTTTACCTGGCCACCTACCGTTTCGACCACGTATTCCACTTCGCGGCAGTTCTTCTGCGACTGCAGATCCTTCGTTTTCTTGCGCACGAATTCGTTGAAGGCCGAGCGCGTCATCTTGCCCATCTCCTCGCCCGCTTCCTTCTTGGCGCTTGCAAAGGCTTCGTAGAGTTGCTGGACTTTCTCGCCTTCCTTTTCCGGAGCAACACACGTCACCCGGAACGTCTTGGGCGTTTCCCGGGCCGAAGCCCCTCCGCCGGCCGCCATCTGCGCCTTTGCGCGCTCGGCCTCGATGGCCTTGGCTGCCGCGCCGAAGTGCCGCTCGATTTTTCCCTCTTCGCGTTGCGCCAACCGCTTGCGGAACACCTCTTTGTATTTGGCGTAGGTCTGCGTAAGGTTGGTGAAGCGGAATCGCTGCGTGTATTTCAACTCCCCGCCCCGCTCCGAATACCGCTTGACGATCGTCTCAATGCGCCACTCAATTTCGCTGGGCGGGCGCTTGCGGCCGCCCCCAAAGTACATGTCGTACTCGATCTTGAGCTGCCGGATGTCCCGCTCAAGCTGCGCGAGTTCCTCGTCAATGGTGGCCATGCGCTTGGAATCTCCGTCGCCTTATCCTAGGGGCGACCTTGCCGGTCGTCAACGCCCCGGCCGCCTCCGGCTACGGATGAAACAACGGCCGGCGGCAGCAAGACAACTGCCCATTCGAACAGTGCCGATTGCGGGGGATTCCCGCCTGTGCTCCAATGGCGGCATGAGCGAACGGGCAAAACCTGCCGCTTCCCAGCAGACGGCGCTGCTGCGTCAACTCCCATCGGTGGATGAGCTGTTGCTGCGCCCTGCCGTGACGTCGATGGGCCGTCGGATCGAGCGCGGATTTCTGGTGAAAGTCGTGCGTGAAGTCCTGGCGGAGTTGCGCCGCGAAATTGTATCCGGCGCGGCTATTGAGGAGACCCATTTCAGCAGCGAATCGATCGAACGGCGCATCGTCACCGCGCTGGATAAGGAGTTGGCGCCTTCGCTGCGTGGCGTAATCAACGCCACCGGCGTCATTCTCCACACCAACCTCGGGCGCGCTCCCCTGCCTGCGGCCATTCTCGAGGAGTTCCGGCAAACCGCAACACAATACTCGAATCTTGAATACGACGTCGCGGCCGGCGCGCGTGGAAAGCGCGATGTACACACTTCCCGGATGATTGAGCGACTCACCGGCGCAGAAGCGGCCATCGTCGTGAACAACTGCGCGGCCGCCGTCCTGGTGACGCTGGCGGCGCTCGCACGTGGCGGCGAAGTGATCGTCTCGCGCGGCGAACTGATCGAAATCGGCGACGGCTTTCGCATCCCGGAAATCATGGAACAGAGCGGCGCCGTGTTGCGCGAAGTGGGCACCACGAACCGCACGCGCATCGCCGACTACGAGAATGTGCTGAATGAAAAAACGCGCGTGATCCTGCGCGTGCACCCCTCGAACTTCACCGTCAGCGGCTTCACCGAGAAACCCGGAGTGGAGGAACTGATCGCGCTTGGACGGCGCACTGGCCTGCCGGTGGTCGAGGATTTGGGATCGGGTTGCCTCATCGAACTGGCGGGCACGGGCATTCACGAACCTACCGCTCGCGAGAGCGTGGAAGCCGGCTTTTCGCTGGTGCTTTTCAGCGGAGACAAACTGCTGGGCGGCCCGCAGGCGGGTCTCATCGCCGGGAAAAGAGAATTTGTACAAAAAGTGCGGCGGCATCCCTTGTTCCGCGCGCTGCGCGTCGACAAACTAACCATCGCCGCGATGGAGGCGACTCTGCGTGCCTATCTTCACGGCGCTTGGAGTGAAATTCCATCCCTGCGCATGATGCACTTGACGGCGGAACAGATCGGCGCTCGGACCAGGGCCTTTCGAGATGCTCTTTCTCAGCAAGCCGGCGAACTCGAAGCCGAACTCGAAATCGCCGAAGCCCGCTCGCTGGTCGGCGGAGGTTCTACACCCGCGCAATCGCTTCCCACCCGGGTGCTGCGTATCGCCAGCGCGCGTCACTCGGCAAGCCAACTCGAAGAGCGGCTGCGCCTCCCTGCGGGCGGGCCGCCGGTGATCGCCCGCATTGAAGACGACCGCTTGATCCTTGACCTGCGTACGGTGTTCCCGGAACAGGAAACTGCTTTGCGCGAGGCCCTGCTTGCGGCCCTGCGCTAATGCCCTTGCCTCAAAATGGTATGATATAGGTGTGATATAGGAGGCCGTATGGCAACGGCGCTGATCCATCTCGACCCGAAACAAAAAGCACGGCTCGCACGGAGGGCAAAAAAACGCGGCCGCTCGTTTTCTCAGGAAGTGCGCAATGCCGTCGACCTGTACCTGGAAATACCGCCGAAGACGGAAGATGAACTCGCCTTGCTTGCCCGTGCCGCCAACGAATCCGCCAAACGGAGCATCAAGCGGCTCGATGAAGCAATTGCGTATGTGGACGCGGTTTTGAAAAGCATCAGGAAATCCAAGTGAGCTGGCCGCGCGAAGCATTCGAGGCTTTGCGGCAAATCGTTCTGATTGACGACCATGTCAACAACCTGACGAATCAAGTCAAAGAGCTGGCGCACACCTGCAAGGATCTGGACTCTCGCTTGAATCGTCTTGAAGCCAAATTTGAATTACTCGAGCGCATGGCTGCACCCGCTCCCCGCCGCCGAGAACTTTCCGAAAGCCCGAAAAGTAGTCGCTCATGCTCAGCTTCGTTGTTAAAGAAAAAACCCTGAAGCGGACGGACAAGCCGTTGCCGATGCTGCGTCCTGGTTGGGCGCGGATTCGCGTGCGATTGGCGGGCGTCTGCAACACCGACGTGGAAATTCTGCGCGGCTACCACGCGTTCCGTGGGACGCCGGGGCACGAGTTTGTCGGCGAAATCGTCGAGGTCGCCGGCGTTTCTCGGGAAATCCGCAGCCGCTGGCTGGGCAAGCGCGTGGCCGGGGAAATCAACGTCGCCTGCACGGCCTATGGCTACAAGCCCGTTTGCGAGTTCTGCCGGCGCGGCCTGAAAACACATTGCGCGCGGCGAACCGTGCTCGGCATCGTGGCGCACGATGGTGCATTCGCGGAATATCTGGCCTTGCCGCTGGAAAATCTGCATCTCGTCCCCGCAGGAGTCAGCGACGAGAAAGCGGTGTTCATAGAACCGCTGGCCGCCGCGTGCAGGATTCTCGAACAGCTGAACGTACGGAATTTCTCTTCGGCCGCGGTTCTCGGCGATGGAAAGCTGGCACAACTCATCGCCATGGTGCTGCGCGCCGCCGGATTGCGCGTGACTCTATCCGGCAAACATGCCGGCAAGCTGGCCTTGGCGCGCCGCAGCGGCATTGTCACGAAGAAAGTTCGTGGTGGCGCAAGCGATTGGAAGCATGTAAGCGAGCGCTTCCGGCTTGTGGTCGAAGCAACAGGCTCTCCCACGGGCCTGGCTCTCGCGCAGCACATGACCGAACCGCGCGGCACGCTGCTGCTGAAATCCACGTTTCACGGCGCGGCCCCCGTGGAGACCTGGCCCATCGTGGTGAAGGAAATCACCGTGGTTGGCTCGCGCTGCGGACCATTTGCCAAAGCCATTTCCCTGCTCCGCGCCGGCAAAGTGGATCCCACTCCGCTCATCTCCCGCACCTTTCCACTTCGTGATGCACCGAAAGCCATCGTTTACGCGCAACACTCGGGTGTTCTAAAGGTGCTGTTGGACGCGGGCCGGTAGCGCCGCCATCCTGGCGGCCATCGTGCTCGCCAGCAAGATGCAGGCGCTACCAGATGGCCGACACGTGAACCTCAGAGCCGGTTGATGCAGGAAGCCACGCAAGCCGCGCCAAAGCCGTTGTCAATATTGACGACTGTAACGTTCGAAGCGCACGAATTCAGCATCCCCAATAGCGCGGCGGCCCCTCCAAAACTCGCGCCGTAGCCCGTGCTGGTGGGCACGGCAATCACCGGCACGCCCACCAATCCGCCCACCACGCTCGGCAGCGCTCCTTCCATGCCTGCCGCGCAGATGATCACGCGCGCTTCGGTCAGTTCGCGGCGGTGTTCCAGCAGGCGGTGAATGCCGGCGACGCCCACGTCAAAAAGCTCGGTCACGCGGTTCCCCATCATGCGCGCGGTCAGCACGGCTTCCTCGGCCACGGGAATGTCGCTGGTGCCGGCGGAAACCACCGCGATTGTGCCTTTCCCGGTAATCTCCAGCGAGCGCTCGATGGTGACCACACCGGAGAGCGGATGAAACTTTGCTCCGCGCGCCACGCGCTTCACCGCCGCGAACATTTTCGCGTCCGCCCGTGTGATCAACACGTTATGGCGTGAACCTTTCTTGCTCAGCATCGCTTTCGCAATCTGCGCCGCCTGCGCCGGCGTTTTCCCCTTGCCGAAAATCACTTCCGCATAGCCTTGCCGCAAAGCGCGGTGGTGGTCCACCTTGGCGAAGCCGATGTCCTCGAACGGCATGTGCTTCAGGCGCTCGAGCGCGGACTCCGGCGAGACGTTTTTCTTGTCGACGGCATGCAGCAACTGCAGGATTTCTTCGGCATTCATGGTTTTGGACCGGAAGGCATCTTAACATCCCTGCCGCGCGCTCACTACGCTTGACTTGCCCACACGGCGTTGCGAGACTGTTTCTATCCGCGCAAATTCCATGCCCCAAGCACAAGCGAAAATCGTCACCGTCGGCGTCACCGGAGCCAGCGGCGCCGTCTTCGCGCAAAAAACGCTTGCCCTGCTGGAAGATGATCCACGCGTGGCCCGAATTCACCTGGTCGTCACCGAAACGGGCCAGCGCTTATTTGCCGAGGAGTTGCAGATCTCTTCCGGCGACCTGAAGAAACTTCCCAGCCGGATTCTCGGACGTGCGCCGCGCAAAATCGAAATGATTCCCAACAAGGACGTCGGCGCCTCGATCGCCTCAGGCAGTTATTCCGTCGATGCCATGATCGTCATTCCCTGCACCGTGGGCGCGCTCGCTTCGATCGCCTGCGGCACGTGCGACGACCTGGTGGCCCGCGCGGCCGACGTGATGCTCAAGGAAGGCCGCAAGCTGATCCTCTGCGTACGGGACACGCCGTTCCATCGCATTCATCTCGAAAACATGCTGCGCGCGCAGGCCGCCGGCGCGGTGATCATGCCGGTGATGCCCACTTTTTATCACCAGCCGAAAACCATCGACGATCTGGTGACGCAATACGTTTGCCGCGTCCTGGCGCAAGCGGGCCTGCCCCAGGAGAAAATGTTTCGCTGGACCGGCAGCGATGCGGCAAAGAAAACGGAGCGCTGACGCCATGGGCAGCCGCATCCGCACGATCCTCGAGATGATCAAGTTTGAGCACTCCGTGTTCGCGCTGCCCTTTGCGCTCACCGGCGCGTTGCTGGCCGCGCGCGCCACCGTGCATGGCTGGCCCACATGGCGCCAAATCCTGTGGATCGTCGTCGCCATGGTGGCGGCGCGTTCCGCGGCCATGACGCTTAATCGCATTGCCGACCTGCGCTATGACAAAGGAAATCCGCGCACCAAAATGCGCGCCCTGGCCACCGGTGAGTTGTCCGTCGGCTTCGCGTGGAGCTTCACGCTTCTCGCGGTCGCCGTGTTTTTCTTCGCCGCCTGGCGGCTAAACCCGCTGGCCCTGAAGCTCGCTCCCTTCGCTCTGTTCATCCTCTTTTTCTATTCGTACACCAAGCGTTTCACCAACTGGTCGCACTTGTTTTTGGGATTCGCGCTGGGAATTTCTCCCGCGGCGGCCTGGATCGCCATCACCGGCGGACTTGACTCGCGCATGCTGATTCTCTGCGGCGCGGTCACGCTGTGGGTGGGCGGCTTCGATGTGCTCTACGCGTGCCAGGACGTGGAATTCGACAAAGGCGCGGGATTGTTTTCGGTGCCCAAGCGATTCGGCATTGCCAATGCGCTGCGAATTGCGCGCGCGATGCACGTCGGTGTCGTCGCGCTCCTGAGCTGGCTCGCCTTGAGCTTCGGTTTGCCCTGGCCGGCGTGGGCAGGCATTGCCGTGGTGGCCGCGCTGCTGGCTTACGAGCATTCGCTAGTAAAAGCCAACGATCTGAGTAAGCTCGACGCTGCGTTTTTCACCGTGAACGGCTATATTAGTATGTTGTTTCTATTGTTCTGGGGCGCTGCAGCGGCCCTTTGGCGCGTTTGAATTTTTCGACTTCTTCGTAAAGCGAATTCGGGTGGCGGCCCGCTGTCCGCTGCCATCCGATGAAACGGGAAAGACCGTGGCTCAACTCACGATCCAAGATGCAACTTTGAAACCCATCGCCGACAAAGTGCTGGCGGGCGAGCGCCTTTCCTTCGACGACGGCCTCGCCTTGTTCCGCTCCCCGGATCTCCTTACTGTCGGCTGGCTGGCCAACTACGTCCGCGAGAAGCGCCACGGCGGCGTTACCTATTACAACGTCAACCGCCACATCAATCCCACGAACGTCTGTGTGGCGCATTGCAAGCTGTGCGCCTTTGGCCGCGACCCTAACGCGCCCGGCGCCTACACCTTTGCGCTCGAAGAAGTCTACCAGCGGGCCGCCCAGGGCGTCCGCGAAGGCGCCACGGAGTTCCACATCGTTGGCGGCCTGCACCCGGATCTTTCCTTTGATCATTTCCTGGAGATGATTCGCGGACTTAAGCAGCGCCATCCGCATGTGCATTTGAAAGCCTTCACGATGGTGGAGGTGCACTACTTCGCGCGCATCGCGAAGCTCACCATCGAAGAAACGCTCCGGAAAATGAAGGAAGCGGGGGTGGACTCCTGCCCTGGCGGCGGCGCGGAAATTTTCCATCCGCGGGTGCGCAAAATTATCTGCGACCACAAAGTCAGCGGGCGCATGTGGCTCAGCATCGCAAAAAAGGCGCACCGCATTGGCCTGCGCACCAACGCCACGATGCTCTACGGCCACGTGGAAACTTTTGAAGAGCGCGTGGACCATCTGGTGCTGCTGCGCGAGGCGCAGGATGAAACCCACGGCTTCGTCGCTTTCATTCCCCTGGCGTTTCACCCGGACAACACGGCGCTTGCGCACATTCCCAAGCCGAGCGGCTACGACGACCTGCGCTGCATCGCCGTCTCGCGCCTGATGCTCGACAATTTCGACCACATCAAGGCGTACTGGGTCATGTTGACGCCCAGCATCGCGCAAATCGCCCTGCGCTTCGGCGCCAACGACATGGATGGCACCGTGGTGGAAGAAAAGATTTATCACGACGCCGGCGCCAAGACTTCCGAGTTCACTCCCCGCGGCGAACTCGAACGCCTGATCCGCGCCGCCGGCCGCATGCCCGTCGAACGCGACACGCTTTACAACCCCATTGACCGCTCCAAGCTGCCTCCGATCATTCCGGCAACGCCCCCAGGCCTAGTCTCGCTAGGCGTATAAAAACACCGTTTCGGTCGGTCCGACATTGGAACGGTGTCCCGCTTTGCTGTTCCAAAAGAAACCTCACATCCGAAAAATTCGTTTGCTGAATTGGCTTTCCGCCAAAATTCTCGCTATTTCCACCAGTTCGCGGCCCACCAGTGGCGGACAACTTGGCTTCCGGTTTGCACTTGCTTCCCCGTTGGGATCAGGAATCCCGCGACGGGGGATGTATGAGGTGCTTTCGAATCCTATTCTTTGCCGTGCTGCTGGCGCGTGCCGGCTTGTGTTGGGCGCAGGATGCAGAAGGCTCACAGGCACCCGTTCCACCAACAGAAACGTTCCCTACGCCGCATGACTTTCGCGCGACGCCGGTTTCTGCAAAAGAATCGGTCAGTCCGCAGAAGCAAAAGAACTCTCCGAAAGATCCCAAGCTGGAATTCTTACTTCTCAGCGGGCTTGCCTACGCCGCCGCCGGGATGGACATGCACGACACCGTTGACAGCATCAATCGCTGCAAACACTACCACTGCGTGGGCGACGCCGAAGGAGACCCCGTCGCGCGGCCATTCACCCATCTGCCGACGCCGGCCTACTATGTATCCGGCTACGCGCTGGTGACCGGCGTCAACTGGCTGGGCTGGAAACTGGGAAAATCAGCGCGCGGGCGTAAGGTGTGGTGGCTTCCGCAAACGATTGCTATCTCGCTGAACACGCAAGGCGTCTACAGCCATCATCACTAACACCGTTCCCGGCCCATTCAAGCCCTCTCGTAAGCCCATAAACTAATTTATCCATAAATTCGAGAACGGAATTAGATTAGAACGGCTGTAACTTGCCTTGCGGTGGCGAGGTCTAATTCTCGGGAGCGAAGCGTGCGCACGATTCTACTTCTCACCATCTCGAACATCTTTATGACCTTCGCCTGGTACGGCCATCTGAAATATCGCAACGTCCCGCTCTGGAAAGTCGTGGTCATCAGCTGGGGCATCGCCTTTTTTGAATATTGCTTCCAGGTTCCGGCCAACCGTATCGGCTCATACGAATTCAATCCCGCGCAGCTGAAAACGATCCAGGAGGTCATCACCCTTTCGGTCTTCTCTATTTTTTCGATTCTGTATCTCGGCGAGCCGATGAGGTGGAATTACGGCGTGGGCTTCGCCTTCATCGTTCTGGCGGCATTTTTTATCTTCCACAAGTGGTAGAATCCCGGCGGGCGCTGCATCTTTCTCCCTTCCGGGTGAATCCAACCATCCACACAGCGGCCCCGAGTCCGTAACAAGGAGAATATTCATGCAACGCAAAGCTTCCGCGGTCTGGCAAGGCGATTTGAAAACCGGCAAAGGCTCCATCTCCACCGATAGCGGCACACTGAAGGAAACGCAGTATTCGTTCTCCACGCGCTTCGAAAACGGCGTGGGGACGAATCCCGAAGAACTTCTGGCTGCGGCGCATGCCGGCTGCTTCACCATGGCTCTCTCCGCGCAGCTTGCCGGCGCGGGCATGGTTGCTTCGAAGCTCGAAACCACCTGCACCATCTCACTGGAAAAAGTCGGCGAAGGCTTCTCTATCACCAAGAGCAATCTCGACCTGGTCGCGACGATTCCCAACGCCGACAAGGCCAAATTTGACACCGCGGTGAAAAACGCGGAAACGAGCTGCCCCGTCTCGAAGCTTTTCAAGGCGGAGATTTCGGTCAACGCGCGACTGGTGTCCTCCACTTCCGCTTAATGACCCGCGACAATATCGACAATCGGGAAGGCCTCGCATGATCCCTGCTCCGGGTGTATTCATCGCCGGATTCGCCGTTTTCTTCATCGTGGCTTGGGATGCCTTTGAGGCCATCATTCTTCCGCGGCGCGTCACCCGAAGAATCCGGCTTGCCCGCTTCTACTACCAGCTCACCTGGGCGACCTGGAAGTTCTACGCCTGCCTGATTCATTCCGCGAAACGCCGCGAGTCGTTCCTGGGATTCTATGGTCCGATCTCCCTGCTGTTTCTGATCGGCGTGTGGGCCGGCGGGCTCATCATCAGCTTTGCGATGATGCAGTATGGCGCGGGTTCCGCTCTAAATGTCACCGGCATGACCCCAAGTTTCGCGACGGATCTCTACCTCAGCGGCACTACCTTTTTCACCCTTGGCTTGGGAGACGTCATCCCGCGCTCGGGATTGTCGCGCTTCCTCGTCGTGGTGGAATCGGGCTTCGGTTTCGGTTTTCTGGCAGCGGTTATCGGCTACTTGCCGTTCATTCACGGCGCGTTTGGCGAGCGTGAGACGGAGATTGTGCTGCTCGACGCCCGGGCCGGCACTCCTCCGACTGCCGGCGAACTCTTGCTCCGGCATTCCTTCCCCGGCGGACATCAGGCGCTGCTCAGCTTGTTCAAAGACTGGGAGCGCTGGTCGGCGCAACTCCTGGAAAGCCACTTGTCTTACCCTTTGCTGGCCTATTTTCGTTCGCAACACGACAATCAGTCGTGGATCGGCTCGCTTACGGCAATTCTGGACGCCTGCGCGTTGACCATTTCCGGCGTCGAAGACGTCTGCGCCAAGCAGGCGCAGCTCACCTTCGCGATTGCGCGGCACGCCGTCGCCGATCTCTGCCAGGTCTTTTCCGCGCCCCCGCTGGCGCTTCCTCAAGACCGCCTCCCGCCGGAAACGCTGCAAATGATCCGTGAGACACTGGCGCAGCATGGCACGAAATTAATTGCCACTCCCGAAGCGGAACTAAAGCTGAAAGAACTTCGGAAAATTTACGAGCCCTACGTCTACGCCCTGTCGGAACGCTTCCTGCAAACGCTTCCTCCTTGGGTGCCCGCGAAAAAGACCAAAGACAACTGGCAGACCACCGCGTGGGCTAAACGCCTGGAAAATGCGGAAGCCCCGGGCGCCGCCCTGATCCACGACGACCACTTTTGATGCTAGTGACCATTTTGGCCGGGCACGAATCGAACCATTTTCCACTTGGGCTTGGTTCCGGTTTCCCTGTATGTTGATGTCGCCGGATCGATGCCGGTCTCATCCAATTTTTTTCGCAACTTTCTGGGAGAACTCCGATGAAAGCGATTCAAGTGCACCAGTTTGGCGGGCCGGAAGTTTTACAGCTCCACGAAATCCCCACGCCGAAGCCCGGACCGGGACAAGTGCTCGTTCGCGTGCACGCCGCCGGCGTGAACCCGTATGACACCTACATGCGCAACGGCACCTACGCGATCAAACCTCCGCTGCCGTATACTCCCGGCTCCGACGCCGCGGGCGTCGTCGAAGCGGTCGGCGAAGGCGTTACGCGGGTCAAGTCCGGCGCCCGCGTCTATACGGCGAGGACCGTTAGCGGCGCTTATGCCGAATATGCTCTGGCTCTGGAGTCGCAAGTGCAGCGATTGCCGGACAGCATTTCTTTCGCGCAAGGTGCCGGAGTCTGGGTTCCTTATGGCACGGCGTTCACCGCGCTGCGCCATCACGCGCACGCGCGTCCAGGTGAAACTCTGCTGATTCATGGAGCCAGCGGTGGCGTGGGCACCGCTGCAATTCAGTTCGCACGCGCCATGGGCATGACCGTCTTTGGCACCGCGGGCACAGTCAAGGGCCTCGACCTCGTAAAAAAAGAAGGCGCGCATCAGGCCTTTGATCACACTAAATCCGGATATACGGACGAAATCATCAAAGCCACGGACGGCCGCGGCGTGGACGTGATTCTGGAAATGCTGGCCAATGTGAACCTCGCCAACGATTTGAAGATGGTCGCGCTAAATGGCCGCGTGATCGTCATCGGTAACCGCGGCGAAATTAACATCAATCCGCGCGACCTGATGGCCCGCCGCGCCACGGCCCGCGGATTCACCCTGTGGGCGGCCACGGAAAACGAGACGACCGAAATCTACGCAGCCATTGGCGCGGGCTTGGAAAACGGCACGCTGCGCCCAATCGTGGGAAAGGAACTTCCGTTGAAAGATGCGCCCCAGGCCCATGCCGACGTGCTGGCCCCCGGCGCACACGGCAAAATCGTCCTCATTCCTTGAGCAGCCGGTCGCTCCCAAAAGATGCGGCGCAGCCTCGGCGATGCCTATGTCAAATAGGATGTGATATCGCATAGGATGTATGCCGAGACGACTCGTATTGGACACCTCCCTCGTCGTCGCCGCCCTCCGCAGCCGTCTGTCCGCATCCAACCAGCTTCTTCGCAGGGTTGCGGACAGAAAGGAAGTGTTGCTGGTCAGCCCCGCCCTCTTGCTCGAATATGAGGAAGTGCTGAAACTTCCCGAGCATCGGGTCTGGCATGGGCTGAGTGAGCTGATGGTGGATGTGTTCCTCTCTGAACTCGCCGCATTGGCGAAACCCGTTGAGATTCATTTCCGGTGGCGGCCGCAGGCCAGCGACCCCCGTGATGAGATGGTGTTGGAGGCCGCGATAAATGGGTCTGCGGACGCCTTGATCACATTCAATATTCGCGACTTTGCGATGGCTGATAAATTTCACATACGCATACTACGGCCAGGTGAGTTTTTGAGGAGTGCGCGGACATGAGTAAAGGCACGTACCCTTTGAAGCTTCCGATGTCGGTAAAAAAAGCGGCACAGCGGCTGGCCAAGGAAGACGGTGTGTCTCTCAATCAGTGGATCGCCGTGGCCGTTGCCGAAAAAATCGGAGTTGTGGAAACCGCGTCGGAGTTTCCGCGCAAACGGGCGGGTTCCGCCACAGGGAAAGGCCTGGCGAAATTCCTGAAAAAGGCCCCCGCTAATCCGCCGGAAGCTGGCGACGAAATCCGATAGAGATCCTTCCGATCCGGCGGCCGGCGTCAACGGAAAAACATGGCTCGCTTATCGCCAGCCTAGAGACGAAATAAGGATCCCCGCGATCGCCCCTCCAAGGACGAGCCAGGTGGAATTGACTTTGTAACGGAAGACAAGGACGGCGCTGGCCGCTCCCAATGCAAATGCCGGCAGATTTACCAGCGCGACGCGAGTGAATTGCCAACCTACGAAAGCCATCAGCGCCACCGCCGCGGCGTTTACGCCATCCAAAAACGCTCCGGCAAGAGGCGATCTGCGCAGCTTCGGCAAAAATCCCGAAGTGACTCCAACGTACACGAACGCCGGCACGAACATTCCAATCGTGGCCAGCGCCCCGCCCTTCCAGCCCGCTAGCAGATACCCGATAAACGTCGCGACCGTAAAAAACGGCCCCGGCGTCGCCTGGCTGACGGCCACGGCATCCAGCAGTTGCGCATCCGTCAGCCAGTGAAGCTTCGTCACCAAGTCCGCGCGCAAAACCGGCAGCAGCACGTATCCGCTCCCCACCAGCACCGCGCCTATTTTCAGGAAATAGAAAAACACCGGCAGGGCACCAACCGCGGTGCCGGCGCTTCCACCCCCCATAGAAAGCCAAGCGCCAATCGCCGCGCGATCCGTCATGAGCAATTTTCCTTCCCGGACCACCAGCCACAAAAATCCCGCGCCCAGCAGCAATAAAAGCGCCTGCACGCCGGCAATCGCCAGCGCGATCACCACTCCCGCCAGCACCATGAGCGGCACAGTTCGCAGCGCGGTCCTTCCCAGGTTCCACACCGCCTGCGCCACCAGTGCCACCACCACCGGCTTGATGCCGAACAGCATCCCGCTCACCTGCGGCAGCGCGCCAAATTCTACGTACGCCCATGCCAGCGCGACCACCAGAATCGTCGCCGGCAGAATAAAGCATCCGCCCGCCACAATCAGTCCGGCCAGCCCCGCGCGAATCTCTCCCAAATAGATGGCGAGTTCCGTCGAACTCGGCCCCGGCAGCAGGCTCACCGCTCCCAGCAAATCCAGGAACCTCTCGCGTGTCACCCACGCGCGCCTCCGCACAAAATCCTCTTCCATCATGGCCACGTGCGCCGCCGGCCCCCCATAGGCCACGAATCCTAGGCGCAGGAATTCCCGGGCCACTTCACTCAGGCGGCCGCGTGAAGGAGTTTGCTCCGAATTGCCTTTCGCCATCACTGTTCGGACCGCTATGGTATAACGTCTGCCTGAAATTCAGTGGCATGGAGAACCGGAGGCTTGCCGCTGCGCAAACATTTCGGCCGGTCGTTATTCCTGGATGGAATCATGGCTGAATCATTTTCTGCGTCCACCGTGATCTTGCACATTAACAGCAAGGGCGCGAAGTTGTTCGGGAAAAACAGAGCAGCCGGCAACCTGCACCGTCTGCCGGTCTCGAAGGTGGGATCATGATCAATGTGAGCGGGCTTTATCCGAACCAGCCGGGTTTGCACTTCGACGTGGAGTATTACTGCACCAGACATATTCCGATGGTGCGGCAACTCCTGGGTCCCGCGCTGTTGAAGCTGGAGGTGGATCAGGGCGTAGCAGGTGCGCAACCCGGTTCACTGCCTCCCTATCTTGCGGTTGGGCATCTTTATTTCGAGTCGTTGGATGCGTTTGCGAATGCGTTTGGCCAACACCTTCCCCAAATTTCCGCGGATGTGCCGAACTACACGAATTCGCGGTCCGTCATCCAAGTCAGCGAAGTAAAGATTTAGTCGGCTTTCAGCAGGCGCTTCGTGGCCCGGCGATTTTCGCGCACAGCATCCCGCACCCTAAGCCCACCGAGCAGCAGGTAAAACGGCGCGTAGACCAGCCATTGCATTTGTGGATCGAATTTGAATACGCCCAGAATACCGTAGCCGATCAACACGTTGTAAGAGAGAAATTGCAACACCGTCAGAAGCAGCCACGCCGGATTCGGAAAAAAGCACAGCAACGGCACGATCCACGTGAAGTACCACGAATACCCGTTCGGCCAGAACACCAGGCACGTTCCGATCAGCAAATAAGCGGCACGCGCCGGTTCCGCGCGCCTCCACGCCAGCCAGGCGGCCAGGCCGCAGATTGCCAGCGAACCTGCGATTGCGGGCGCCCGCGTCCCGCCCCCGGTCATCCAGTCGATCACGGTGTACAGGCTGGCATGATAGTTTTTCCAGTTTGCTTCGTAATGTCCGAAATTCGCGCGGAACGCTCCCAACGACCGCCGGTACGGCAGCAACAGGATCACGCACGCGGCACCCGCCAGCGCCATCGCCTTCCAGCCCTCGCGCTTCTCCGGCCAGCCCGCTCTGCGAATCCACACCGGCAACAATACCGCGGGAAACGCCTTTGCCATCGCCGCGAACGCAATCGAAACACTTGCCGCCGACGGCCAACGCCTCGCCAGCGCTAATCCTGCCACAATGCCCAGCACTGCCAGCACATCGTTGTGGCCGCTCCCGGCAAATTCCACAATCACCAGCGGGTTCCACGCGTACACCGCAACGCGAAACGCGACGTCCTGCTCCTTGCGAAACATCCACAGCAGCAAAAAGACCACCAGCACATCCGCCGCCGCAAAGGTCGTTTTGAACGAAATTGGCCCCCGAAACAGGCGCCACGTCTCACGAAACACCCACTCCGTGGCCGGCGGATAGATTGTCGGTGTCTCGCGGCCCGGCATGATCTCCCATTCGTGATCGCGCAGATGTGCTAGCCGCTCGTCATTTGGCGCAATCTCGTAAGGGCCCCAGCCGTTGGCCTGCACCTTGGCGTCCCAGCGGTAACGTTGCAAATCGTCGGAAAGCGTCGGCAGCATGGGCCACAACGTGGCGCGGAATACAACTGCGCCAAAAATGAGTAAAATGGTGGCTGCGCGAGAGGCACGTGTGCGGTCGAAACCGTACAAGGCAATCAGGTAAACGACGCCCGCGGCAAGCGCAAGCTCGATAAACGCAATCGCGTGGTTTTTCAAGTAGTAGAGGCTGTGCATCCGCAGGTAGAGCGCTTCCAGCACAACTCCTGCCAACACCAGCCCAGCCAGTTTCAGGGATTCAGTACGCGTTTGGGAAGACATTCGGAGAGACACGCATTTTGTTGAACTTCGTTCCAACCCTTTTGGCCGTCGCCTCTCAGGGGCCCCTGAGCCACTACTGGCACAAGATTACGGACAAGACCTTCACCGGGGTATACAACGCCAACGCTTTCGACCTGGCGATGATGATTCCTTATTTCATCGTACTGTTCGTCCTCGCCGCCTACGGCCTGCATCGCTACGTTCTGCTCTACGATTACTTTGCCTATCGCAAAAATCTTCCTCCGGCGCCTCCGCCGGTCGAAAACTGGCCCAAGGTTACCATACAGCTTCCTATCTTCAACGAACGCTACGTGATCGAGCGCCTCGTCGATGCGGTCGCGCAATTTGATTATCCTCGCGAGCTGCTCGATATTCAGGTCCTCGACGATTCCACCGACGAAACCCGTGAGGTGGCCCGCGCCTGCGTCGAACGCCATGCGTTGCAAGGCCTGCCCGTCGTTTACGTCCATCGCACCAATCGCGAGGGCTACAAGGCCGGCGCGCTCGAAAACGGCTTGAAAACCGCCAAGGGCGAGTTCGTCGCCATCTTCGACGCGGACTTCCTGCCGCCCGCCGACTTCCTTCGCCGCACCATTCCCTATTTTCTCGATCCCGCCAACGGCGGAAACATCGGCATGGTCCAGACCCGCTGGACCTACCTCAACACCGATTATTCCCTGCTCACGCGCGTCGAAACCATTCTCCTCGATGGTCATTTCGTCATCGAGCATGGCGGCCGCTCCCGCCGCGGCACCTTCTTCAATTTCAATGGCACCGCCGGCGTCTGGCGCCGCGCGGCCATCGAAGCTGCCGGTGGTTGGGAGCACGACACGCTCACCGAGGACACCGATCTTTCCTATCGCGCGCAGCTCAAGGGCTGGAAATTCCTCTATCTCCCCGAAATTGAATGCGCCTCCGAACTTCCCGTGGACATGAACGGCTTCAAGGCGCAGCAGGCGCGCTGGGCCAAGGGCCTGATGCAGACCGCCAAGAAAATTCTGCCCAAAGTGTTCCGCTCCGATGTCCCGTTTTATGTGAAGTCGGAAGCCTTCTTCCACCTCACCGCCAACATTTCCTATCCATTTATGGTTTTGCTCTCCACCATGCTCCTGCCCGCCATGATCGTGCGCTTCTATCAGGGCTGGTTCCAGATGCTGGTGATCGACCTGCCTCTCTTTCTGGCCTCTACGTGCTCCATCTCCAGCTTCTATCTTGCCGCGCAGAAAGAGCTGCGGCCGAAAACCTGGCTCGCCACGTTTCTCTATATGCCCTTTGTGATGGCCACCGGCATCGGCATCAGCGTGCGCAACGCACAAGCCGTCCTGGAAGCGATCATCGGCAAGAAATCCGAATTCGCGCGCACCCCGAAATTCAAAATTGAAGGCAAGTCCGGCACCTTCGCCGCGAAGAAATACAGGAACAAGGCCGGCTGGATGCCGTATTTCGAGGTGGGACTCGGCCTTTACTTCGCGCTGACGGTCGTCTACGCCATCCTGAATGAAAATTACGCCACGGTCCCGTTCCTGCTACTCTTCGTCTGGGGCTACCTCTACACGGGCTTCATGTCCCTCAGCCAGTCCTGGTTCGCGCATCTCCGCTTCGGCGTCAATGCCCCAGAAATGCGCCCAGCCTCCTCCGGCGCCCCCGGCTTTTAAGGGTTTTCTTACCCATGTGACAAAAGTCTCTTCCCTTTCCATATCCGAAGATTAAAATTTGGCCTGTTGGTCCACCCGTCCAAAGAATTCGTCGCTCCATTCTGGAGGCTTGATGAAATTCTCTTTGCTTGCAATCGTGCTCACCCTTGCCTCGGCGTCCGCCTGGCGCGCCGATACCCCTCAGGTTTCCGAAGAGGGCAAGGCCTGCCTGGAGTGCCACTCCGATTCGACGCCGGGCATCGTCGAGCAGTGGAAATCGAGCGCACATGCCCAAAAAGGCGTGGACTGCTACTCCTGCCACAAGGCCAACGAAGGCGATCCGGCGGCCTTTGACCATTACGGCCACAAGATCGCCGTCATCGTCACGCCAAATTACTGCGCGCGCTGCCACGCCGGGGAAGTGCGGCAATTCGAGAAGAGCCACCACGCCGCGGCGGCGAAATTCATCGGCTCGCTCGACAACATGCTCGGCGAAATCGTCGAAGGCGGCCCCGCCGCCAACAATGGCTGCCGGCAATGCCATGGCAGCGAAGTGAAATATTTTGGCGACGGAAAATTCGATCCCGCCACCTGGCCCAACAGCGGCATCGGCCGCGTGAATCCCGATGGCAGCCGCGGCTCCTGCGCTGCCTGCCATGGCCGCCACACTTTCAGCTCCGCCACGGCGCGCATGCCGGAAAATTGCGGTAAATGCCACCTGGGCCCCGACCACCCGCAAATCGAGATCTACAACGAATCAAAGCACGGCATTCAATACCGCGCCAATATCGCCAGGATGAATCTGGATTCCAAGAGCTGGATCGTCGGCAAGGACTATTCCGCCGCGCCCACCTGCGCCACCTGTCACATGTCGGCCACGCCCAACCAGCCGGTGACGCACGACGTGGGGGATCGCATCAGTTTCACGCTGCGCCCGGCTATCTCCATTAAGCTCGACGATTGGCAGCACCGCCGCCTGGCGATGCAGGATGTTTGCTCCAATTGCCACGCCACGGGCTGGGTGACGAATTTCTACCAGCAGTATGAATCCACCATCGATCTTTACAACGAAAAATTCGCCAAGCCCGCCAAATCGATTATGGACAAGCTCTATGCGGCGAAAAAGCTCACCCCCACGCCATTCGACGAAAAAATCGAGTGGACCTATTACGACCTTTGGCATCATGCCGGCCGCCGCGCCCGCATGGGCACCGCGATGATGGGGCCGGACTACACGCAATGGCACGGTTTCTTCGAAGTCGCCAAAATTTTCTACACCGAATTCATCCCGGAAGCCGAGCGACTCATGCCAGGTGTGACCTCCGGCGTGATGAAGTCCGACTATCACAAGTGGACCGCCGGCCTTTCCAAGGAACAAATCCAGCAGCAGATCGACTTTTACAAGGAGCGCTACAAGCAATAGCGCAAAAGAAGCAGCGCGATTTTTCTTGCCAACCTTTGCGCGCGCGCGCAAGCTCAATCTATGTTTTCCTGGACTAGGTCCATCACCCGGCATATCACCGCCGATGAAGCGGCCAACACGCTGACGCACGGCGTTGGCCTCGCATTCAGCTTTTTTGGCTTCGTGATTTTATTGATCCTCGCCATTGTGCATGGCGGAACGTGGCACCTTCTCGGCTGCGCAATTTATGGCGCCACTCTCGTCAGCCTCTACGCCGCCTCGACCTTTTATCACGGCGTCTCCTCGCCGCGCGCCAAGCGCATCCTGCACATCTTCGATCACTGCGCCATCTATCTTCTGATCGCCGGCACCTACACGCCGTTCCTCCTGGTAAATCTCCGCGGCAGTTGGGGATGGTCGCTTTTCGCCGCCATTTGGAGCTTCGCGGTCGTGGGCATCCTTTTTAAGCTGTGGTTCACCGACCGCTTCCCGATTCTCTCGGTCTCCGCCTACGTGGCCATGGGCTGGCTCGGCATCATCGCTGCCCACCAGGTGTACACGCACGTCCCGCTGAGGGGCATCGTCTGGATCATCCTGGGCGGCTTGGCGTATTCGACCGGCGTCGTTTTTTATGCCTGCAAGCGCATTCCTCATCATCACGTCATCTGGCACCTCCTGGTGATGACCGGCAGCGCCTGCCATTACGTGGCCATCCTCTATTCCGTCTTTCCCCGCGGCTGAACCGCTCCGGCCGCTTTTATCTCCCATTTAAGTTGTTTCCCTTAACGTTTCAGCGCAGCAAAGGTGTGTTGACCTTCCTGGCGTTCGGAAGCAATTGCCTACTTTGGAACCAGAATGCAGGAAACCTCGGGATCCGAATGAACGCTCGTAAATTCAGCGTGCTTTTCGGCTTGCGGCTCGCCAGCCAGGTCGTTCAACTGGCACTCCTGTGTGTTCTTCTCTCGGTTGCGTGTTTCGCGCAGAACCCCTCGCCTCAGGGGCCTGCGGATTCGCTCCGGGGAATCGTGGTGGATCCTTCGGGCGCGAGCATCGTTGGCGCCGAAGTGTCTCTGCTGGACTCCAAGGGCGGCGTTCGAGCGTCCGCGGCCACCGACGAGAAAGGAAGCTTCACGTTCGACAAGGTGCCGGCGGGCAAATATCGCCTGCGCGTGCACTCCGCGGGTTTCCAGGATGCCCTCACCGAAGTATCCATCGCCCGCAAGCCGCAGCCCCCGCTTCGCCTCGCGCTGGCCATTTCCCAACTCAGCGAAACCATCAGCGTCACGGCCGATGAATCGATTCCACAGACTTCTTCCGATCCTTCGGAAAATCTGAATACCAACAACGTGACGCGCGACGCCCTCGACCGCGTTCCCGTTTTCGACCAGGATTACATCACCCTGCTTTCGCGTTTCCTGACCGACGACGCCATCGCCACCAGTGGGATTTCGCTGGTGGTCAATGGGGTTGAAGCGAACGGGCCCGGCGTTTCTCCCTCCGCGGTTCAGGAAGTAAAAATCAACCAGAATCCGTATTCGGCGCTCTTCGCCAGGCCCGGCCGCGCGCGCCTGGAAATAACCACCAAAGCGGGAACGCCCGAGTATCACGGCACCGTGAATTTCCTGGTCCGGAACTCCGTGTTCGACGCCAGCAATGCCCTGGCGGCCACCAAGCCGGCGGAAAGCCGTTACATGGAAGAAGGCTCCCTGACCGGACCGCTGGGAAACGGCAAAAAGAACTCCTTCCTTCTCTCACTCGAGCAGGACAACGACAATCTGGAATCCGTCGTGCACGCCTACGGCGCAAACAACGCCATCATTCAGGACAACGTGCCTTCGCCGGAACGCCACTTCTTCGGTTCTTTCCGCTACTTCCACGAGTTCGACAATGGCGGCCAGTTCTGGATCGGATACTCCTACGAAAACGAACTGGACCAGAATCAGGGCGTCGGCGGATCCGTGCTTCGCGAAGCCGGTTATTCCTACCACTTTGCGGAGAGCGAAATTAATGCCAGTTACCGCCACATCATTTCACCTCGCTGGGTGAATCAACTGCGCTTTCTGGTCGGGCACAACGACGAGCCCACGGTCAGCAACGTGGAAGCTCCGCAACTCATTGTGGAAGGCTATTTCACCGGCGGCGGAGCGCAGGCCGATGCCAAGCGCACGGAATCTCACTTCCAGGGCGTGGACTTTCTGACGTACACCAGCGGCCGCCACATGCTGGTGTTTGGCGTCGAGGCCCCGGATCTGAGCCGGCGCGGCGCGGACGATTTCACCGCCCAGCAAGGCGTTTACACATTTGCCGGCATCAACGCGTACAATGCGCTGCTGCCTTCCGGGTTCCGCATTCAAACCGGCAACGGCCACCTGGTTTTCTGGCAGCGCGATGCTTCGGGTTTTATCGAGGATAGCGTCCGGATCATGCCGAATTTTTCGGTAACCTTGGGCGTGCGCTACTACTATCAGAACTATTTCAACGAGGACGTAAACAATTTTGCGCCGCGCTTTGCCTTTGCCTGCGCACCCTCGCGGAACAGCAAAACGATTCTTCGCGGCGGCGCCGGTGTTTTCTACGATCGCTCCGGCCCGCGTCCGATCGCGGACCTGTTGCACTTCAACGGCGTAAACTTACAGCGCCTGTTCCTGCCCCAGCTCACCGGCGGATTTGTGCCGTATCCGGTGACGCCGGCGGACCTCGTGGGAGTGCCGACGAGCGTCGTTACTCTCGATCCCAACGCGAGGATCCCCTATATCGTGCAATACAGTTTCGGAATCGAGCGGCAAATCACAGCGAAGAGCACCCTCAGCGCCACCTACGTGGGTACGCGCGGGATCGATCTGTTCGTCTCACGTGACGTAAACGCCCCATTGCCGCCGGACTATTTGGCGCGGCCCGATCTGGCATTAGGACAAAACCGGCAGATCCAATCGGAAGGCTACCAAAAGGGCAATTCTCTCGAGATCACTTTCCGCGGCAAACCAACGCGCTACTTCAGCGGACAGGCGCAGTACATCCTCAGCAAAAGTTATAACAATACCAGCGGCATCACCTATTTCCCGGGCAACAGCAATTTCCCGAATCTCGACTGGGCGCGCTCCGACAACGATCGCCGCCACAAGTTCGATCTGCTTGGCACGTTTCAGCCGAGCGAGCTTTTCAGCCTGGGCGTGGCCCTGCAAGCCTATTCCGGCAAGCCCGTCAACGTCACCACGGGGCTCGATTCCAATGGTGATAGTGTCTTCAACGACCGCCCGAACGGCGGACTCGCCCCGCGCAACACCTTGCATGGGCCGGGCATGTTGAATCTGGATATGAACGTAGCCCACGATTTCCGTTTCCAAAAAGAAAAGAAAGCTGGGCCGGTGTTGACCGCCTCCTTGAATGCCTTCAATGTGCTGAATCATCCCAACTATGTGAGCTACATTGGTGTGATCGGGCCCGACGGTGGGCCCTTGAATCCAAACTTCGGCTTGCCGACATCCGCGTATCCCGGCCGCCGGCTTCAGGCGAATCTTGAATTCAAGTTCTAATTGAGGCGCGGAACTTTTCTTCGGTGGGACTGGGTAAGCTCGCCAGCGCGGAGCACGCCCAACTTCAATTGCCCCAAATCACGATTCCTTGGCCGCTTGGGCCAACCACTGTTCCAATGTGGGTACGTACTTCTCCTCTATGTCCACAAACACAACGCCCGCGCCCCGATTCGGTTGCGAATAAATTATCTTTCCCCGCGTTTGTACCACGTTGCCTTCTTCCCTCCAGATTTTTACCAGGACGAACGTGTCCTTAGGGAACGGGTTCATCATGTCGAGGTAACATCCATAGCGGCTTAATTCGCTGACGCGCGAGGCCACGCGCACTTCGGATTTTTCCTCCAAGAGTTCCGCACTGGCGAAGAACATATAACGGGGCGTACGGCGTCGTTCGTGATCCATGGTGCCTCCCTGGCTGAGCGCATGCGTTCCGCCGGTCAGACGTCGTGGGGCGATATCTCCTATCATCCACCGCTTTTGGCCCGAATGCGCAGAGGTTTGCCCTGAGTGCCACTAGGCCACCCTTGGCATAGGTCTCAAGACCAACTCAGGCGCGCCAGAGAACAGGCTTGCACTCCAGGGTGTACTATTTTCCTGCATCCTTTCCCTTCCAAAGGAGCACCCCATGAATCTCCGCCTGATCGTTGCCCTGTTTGTTTCGCTTCTCGCGCTCGTAACCCTTTCTCATGGCCGTTCCCAAACGATGTCGGAGGACGAAGGCCGCGTCCTGGCGCTGGAAACTGCATGGAACCACGCCGAGCAGTCCAAAGACGTGGCCGCGCTCGACCAGCTTCTCGCTCCCGAATTGATCTATATCGATTACGACGGCAGCCTGATGAATAAGGAGCAGTTCCTCGCGGCTGTGAAACGTGAAGGCCTCTCGCCCTCACAAATCGTCAACGAATCGCAGTCCGCCAAGGTCTTTGGCGATTGCGCCGTGGTCACCGGCATTTACCGCGAAAAAGGCACAAGTAACGGAAAGCCCTATACGCGCCGCGGCCGGTTCACGGATACCTGGGTGAGAACCGACAATACCTGGCGCTGCGTCGCCAGCCAATCCACTTTGATCTTGCACTAAATCACAGGATTGGACGTCTGACATACCCCATTTTCCGCGAAGCTCTCGGGGACTGCTTCGTGCTCTCTTGCCATTCGCGAATGCCTTCGGGCAGTGAGTCAATCATCACATTGCCTCGAAAGCTGCATTGTCTGCTCTCGTGATGAGGGTCACTGCCGGGAGTCTTTCCCAATTCCACAAGGAAACCGGAAAAGAAGGTGCGGCATGGCCACGGCCCCAAGTCCGAGCGGGCCCACCCCGGGCCGTTCAAACGTAGTCACTCTCTCGAGATCCGGCAAGGTCCCAGAAATCAAGTGGCGGAAATGGGCACTGGCCGCGTGTGTCTTGCTGGTCTTGGGGGTAGCCGGCGTTGTGTAGCGCTCTCATTTGCAGAACACCATTATTTTCGAAACACTCCCTGTCGAACGCGGCGCGATTCAAGCAAAAGTGACCGCGACGGGCAATCTGAATGCCGTCGCCGATGTACTGGTAAGCAGTCAGGTCTCCGGCAATATCCAAGCTCTCTCCCCGCACTGGAATAGCAAGGTCAAGAAAGATCAGCTCGTGGCTTTGATCGATACGGAAATCTCTCAGGCGCAGGTGGATCAGGCCACCCCCAGCTTGCGCTCTGCCCATGCCGCCACGCTGACCGCCCAGGCACAAATTGAAAAGGCAAAGGCGGACCTCACCGCTGCAAACGCACCCCAAAAATCGCCGATGGAGTCGCCTCCAAGGATTTGGCCAACGAACTAAATGCGAAAGCCCAATGGCAAAGAGCAAACTCGCTGCTTGCCGCACAGATGATCGCCCAGCAAGATTGCGATACCGCCAAGGCCAATTACGACGCCTCCCAGGCGCAAGTCACCGCGGATCAGGCTCAGATTGATTCTTCCAAGCAGCTTGTGCTCGCCGCTCAGGCGACCCTCAAGAGCGCAGAAACGCAACTGGCCACGGCGCAAGCCCAGCAACACCAGGCGCAGGCCGCTCTTGGCCAGGCGAAAATCAACCTCGACCATTGCCAGATCTACGCTCCCGAGGACGGGACGGTGATCGCGCGTCGCATGGATATCGGGCAAACCGTTGCTTCCACTTTGAATCCACCCACCATTTTCGAAATCGCGCAAGATCTCGCGAAAATGCAAGTGGATATGAATGTGGATGATTCGGACGTAGGCACTGTGGCCGTGAGACAAAAGGCCGCCTTCATCGTGGACTCTTACCCAAACACAATTTTTGCGGGCTCGGTCGCCGATATATGGAAGGCTCCGATCATCACGCAAAACGTGGTTACCTACGATGTGGTGACTACGGTTGACAATTCCAATTTGAAATTATTTCCGGGTGTGACCGCCAACGTCACCATCCTCACCGCGCGGCTGGAGGCGGCACTCAAGGTGCCAAATTCGGCTTTGCGCTTCCGGCCCTCCGCGGCTGTATTGAAAAATGCGGGTTTGTTGCTCCAACCTCCCGAAAAGCAAGTAGTCTATCGGTTGCAAGGGGGAAAGCTCGAAGCGGTACCCGTGCGCTTCGGGCTGACCGACGGCAAGTACACAGCGGTCGCTTCGGATCAACTCCAACCGGCAAATTGGACTCTCGCACGAGTGCCGAAATCATGGAGATCTTTCATCAGCTCAACCAGGCTCAGGGGCTCACGATTGTCGTGGTGACCCACTCGGATGAAGTAGCGAAATTCGCGAGCAGAATCATCAGCTTCCGCGACGGCTGCATTGTCGGCGATACGGGGGCGCCCCCGATGGAGGCTTCCGGGCCGAACAGGAAAGGTCAACCGCTTCCGGAAGAGGTCTCACCATGAAGTCTCCTGCTTCCGCAATGCGTATCGCCTTTCGCGCGCTTGAGGTTAACAATTTTCGCTCCGCTCTAACGATGCTGGGAATCATGATCGGTGTTGCCGCCGTGATCGCAACCGCCGCGATCGGTTCAGGGGCAAAGCAGCGCATTCAGCAGCAGATCGCGAGCATCGGCAGCAACACCGTCATCATTCTTCCGGGCAGCCTGACCAGTTCCGGGATGCGCATGGGGACCGGAAATGCGGTCACCTTATCCGAATCGGATGCGCGAGAGCTCCCCGGACAGGATCAGGCCGACTTCATCCTGATTCCGGTTTCCACTTCGAAACGCAAAGTTCTCGGAATTTAGTCCGCGAATGCCGATGCTGTAGAAAGCATCATCTTAGAGGCCAAAAGCGGCAATCAAGTCCGGGCAGCGCAGGACGAAGCAAGAGCGCTCCTTCGCCAGCGACATCATCTCGCCGCATCGGCAGACGACGACTTCTCGATTCGGAGCATGGAGGAGAATTTTGCCGCCCAGGAAGCGTCCTCGCACATTTTGTCATTGCTGCTTGCGGCAGTTGCGTCGGTTTCCTTGATTGTGGGCGGCATTGGGATCATGAATATCATGCTGGATTCGGTCCGCGAGCGAACCCGGGAAATTGGCCTCAGTCAAGCTGTGGGATCAAAAACCAAGGACCTCCTCACCCAGTTTTTGATGGAAGCAGTGACATTGGCCATCGCAGGAGGATCCGCCGGAGTAGTATGCGGGATCACGGCATCCATGATCATCTCGCGCATGGCCAATTGGAACACGCTCGTCAGCTTCGGCGCAGTCGCTCTTGCCGTATTTTCTTCCGCTCTGGTGGGCATCAGTCTTGGCTATTATCCGGCACGCAAGGCCGCCTCCCTGGACCCGATCGAAGCATTGCGCTCTGAATGCCACTGCTCTGAATGAGCTGCGTCAGAACCTCACCGCCGAGCTTCGACCAATTGCTTTATACTGTGACTTGTGAACGATGGAGCGAACTCAATGAACGACCGTAGATCGGAGCTGGGCCGGAGCTCGGTGCGGCTGGTTTTGGTGGCGTTAATTCTCATTTTGGGAGCGTATTGGCTGGGAGCGCGCTACGGCCCTCGCGAGGCAAAGGAAGTGGAAGCGCGGCATGCGGCCGCCATGTCCATGCCGGGCCTGATGCCCGCGAGTGAGCCGCAGCATCCCGCATCCCTGACCGAGGACGAAGCGATTAACGTCCGAATCTACAAACAAGCTTCGCCGGCGGTGGCCAATATCCTCACCAAGGCCACGGAGTATGACTTCTTTATGGACCCGGTGCCCGTGGAAGGCGCAGGCTCCGGCTTCTTGATTGACCCGCGAGGGTTCATCCTCACGAATTACCACGTGGTCGCAGGAGCGCAGACCATTGAAGTGGTGCTGGGCGACAAGAGCCGCTATCCGGCAAAATTCGTGGGGGCAGACCAGCGCAACGACGTCGCATTAATCAAAATAGAAGCCAAGGGCAAACAGCTCGCCTATTTGCCGCTGGGTGATTCTTCGACGCTCCAGGTCGGACAGAAGGTGCTGGCCATCGGCAATCCCTTCGGCTTTCAGTCCACTCTGACCACCGGCGTCGTGAGCGCCTTGGGACGCACGGTGCAAACCAGCGACACCACCTTTATTGACGCGGCAATCCAGACCGATGCCTCGATCAATCGGGGAAATTCCGGCGGCCCGCTGATCGATTCGCACGGCGACGTGATTGGCATCAATTCCGCGATCTACACGCCTTCGGGTACCGCGGCCGGAATCGGCTTCGCCATCCCCATCAACACCGCAAAATTGATTGCCAACGACCTGATCTCCGAGGGCCGCGTCCGCCGCGCTTATCTCGGCGTGACCACGCTGGAACTTACCGGGTGGCTGTCGGAAGCGCTCGATTTGCCCGTGCAGGAGGGCCTATTGGTGGAGCAAACCACGCGAGGCGGCCCGGCGGCCGCCGCGGGCATCCGCGGTGGCGACCGCCGCGTCCAGTCTGGCATGCGGACTCTGATGATTGGCGGCGACGTGATTATCGGAATTGACGGGCAGAAAGTGGCGAATCAATTCGATATGAACGTTCTGCTGAATCGCAAGCGCCCCGGCGACACAGTGACGGTCACTGTCTATCGCGGCGCCAAGAAGCTGGATATCCCCGTGAAACTCGGCGAACGCGACGGCAACTGATTCCTCCGGCTTCTTAGTTCGCAAGAAAGGAAAATCCGGGAAGTTTGGCTACCGGCCGATTTCCGCGCGATACCGATTCCGCTCCTCTTCGCTAAGCGAGAACCAGCCTTCCGCGATATCGCGCACGCGCTCGAGTTCCCTCTGCATCTCCTGATGCTTTGCCTGAATCATGTCTGAATTGGCATCCGTGGGAACAAGAATCGGCTTGCCGCCAATCAACACCGCTCGCGCAAAAAGTCCCGGCAAGAGGAAGTGGTCCCAGGT
Source organism: Acidobacteriota bacterium (assembly GCA_021324935.1). Lineage (GTDB taxonomy): Bacteria > Acidobacteriota > Terriglobia > Acidiferrales > UBA7541 > Acidiferrum. The sequence goes on along the minus strand of JAJPIE010000018.1, from coordinate 3,333 downwards.
CTTTTCCATGGTTTTGCCGCGATCCACGCCGATGTGAAAGACGACGATCGGTGCGCCCGTCATGCGCGCCAGCAGCACCGGGCCCACTTTAGCCACATAGCGGGGGCCGCGCGGTCCATCAATGGTAAACGCGCAATCGAGTCCTTCGCGAATCCGCTGGGCCATCACCTGCAAACCGCGCAAGCCGCCCCGCGAAGAGCTTCCCTGGGCGGTCCCATAACCCAGGCGCTCGATCACCTTGCGAGTCCACTGCCCGTCAAATGCCGTCGTGTTCATCACCACGATGCCCCGATTGCGTCCATACCAGGAGATCGGCAGAATCACGCGATGCCAGAACGCCCAAATGCACGGTTGTTTCCTGGCCCAAAACGCATCGATCGGGGCACGCCCCAGGCATTCAAAGCGCAACGTGGGGCCTAAGACGCGAATGACGCTATATACAACCGCGGCAATCACCGGAATCTGAATGCGCCGGCTCCAGGGAAGCCTGGGCAGGCGGGTATCGTAATGGGCGCTGACGGGCAGCTCGGTCCCTTGCCTCTGGATGTCGGGAGTCTCCATCTTCCTATAGTATATAGAGGGTCCGATGATCCCCGCCCGGACGGAGCTCCACCCAGGTGACCCTCAACAACAAACCAGAGCTTGGAAGCAGGCTGGCGAAGTTTCTTCTGCAGGCGTTTGTGTGCGCGGGCCTTTGCGCGATCGGCGTGGCACGCGCGGACCATCCGCCGGCGGACACGATCGGCGCTATCGAGGGTGAAGCCATCTCCGTGGAAGGCCCGATGACCGTGGACGTGGTTCACGGCCAGGTGCGCACCATCCTGCGCAGCGGCAGCGAAGTCCACGTCAAAGCTGGGCAGGCTCGTGTGGACCTCGTGGAAGGCGGGTACATCCTGATTTGCGGCCCCGCGCATTTTTCGTTGCTGAAATCTGGAGGCGCTATCACCGTGGCGCTCGATTCTGGCACAATCCACGCACAGTTCGGGAGCAACATTTCTCTGAACGTCTACACGGCGCAGATCCAGGCGCATCCCATTTCGATCGGCAATGGCGTACAGGACTTGCTGGTCGGCCTGGACGGCTCCGGCACAATGTGCATCCGCGCGAACCGTGGCGCCGTGCGCCTGGAACATCAATTGACCGGGCAAAGCGTGATTGTGCCTCAGGCCGGGGACATCACCCTGACCAACGGCCAGTTGGAAGGCCTGAAATCCACCACCGGCCATTGCGTTTGCGAAATGCAAACCAACCTGCAGCCGATGACACCCGCAACCGAACTCAGCCAGTTGGCCAACAAAGAAGAAATCCGCAAGAAAATGACGGAGCCTCAGGTCGCGGCACATCCGACCAGCCTGCCGCAAACCGCGCAGCCCGATGAGCCGGTCTACCAGATTTTCATGCCGCCGCTGCAATACAACGCGAAAGAAAAAGTCGAGTCCGACTACGACCCGAACCTGGTGATTTTGGTGCGACACGTCCGCGTCCGGCCCACGCTGATTTACCAGGGCCGTGTGGAGGGCGAACCCGAAGTCGCGCAGGCCAGCCCATCCACTCGAGCGCCAAGACCAACCGCCGCGCCGCCCAAGCCCCCGGAGGAATCCACTTGGAACCGGGTGAAAACTTACTTCCGCCGCATCTGGTCACCGGCGACCTGAGCCGCGCTTACTGGAGAACCGTTCGTGAACTGGCCACTTGACCGGAGATGGTACTGGCTCTATCTACCAGTTGGCGAAATCCGCGTTCCAAGCTTACACTCTTCAGGACTGCCTAGCCCCGTCCTCGAACTAGAGCCGTAAAGCCGCGTGTCCAGGTCTATCAGGAGAAGCTCGAACTCATGCCAGCCTCGAAGCGTTTTTGCCCACGTTCCATCCCTGCCCTGGCGATACCCGTTCTGTTGATGGCCGCTCTTTTGACTGGCTGCGCTTCCGTTTCCGGCGGGGGTGGCGGAGGCGGGAACCCGTCGCCACTGGCGATCTCGACAAACTCGCTTCCCAATGGACAAGTGGGTACGGCTTTTAACGCGGTGCTGGTTGCCACTGGCGGCAAGACTCCCTACACCTGGTCGCTTACCAGTGGGACATTACCCGCCGGATTGTCCCTGAACTCCTCCACGGGGACCATCTCGGGCACGCCAACCGCGCCTGCCAACAACGTGGCTTTAACCTTTCAGGTCATGGACGCGGAGACTCCTGCCCAGACTCGAGCGGTAAATCTGACGCTGACCGTCAATACCGCCAACCTGGCCATTTCCACCACGGCCCTGGCCAACGGACAAGTTGGCGTGGCCTATAGCGCAACTCTGGTGGCCACAGGCGGCACGACGCCCTACACGTGGTCCCTCACCAGCGGAACGCTGCCGGCAGGGCTGTCACTCAATTCTTCCACGGGCGCGATCACCGGCACACCGACGACCGCGGTGAGCAGCGCCTCCCTGACCTTTCAAGTGCAGGATGCTTCCAACCCAAAGCAAACCAAGACGGTGAATCTCACCCTGACGATTCTCCCTCCTCCACCTAGCATCAGCACCACTTCGTTGCCGAACGGGCAAGTCGGCGTAGCTTACAACACTACGTTGACGGCCACCGGCGGGAAGCCCCCGTATACGTGGTCGATTACCAGCGGCTCCCTGCCTGCTGGGCTAAGCTTGAATTCGTCCACGGGGGCCATCACCGGCACGCCAACCGCTGCGGTCTCCAATGACTCTGTGACGTTCAAGGTGACTGATAGCAGCTCGCCGGCGCAGACCGCACCCAAGTCGCTGACCATTACGATTGCGCCACCGAGTCTGGCGATTACCACGAGTTCCTTGCCCAATGGACAAGTCGGCGTGGCTTACAACACGACGCTGGCAGCGACGGGGGGCACAACCCCCTACACATGGTCCATCTCCAGCGGAACGCTGCCGGCAGGGCTATCACTTAATTCTTCCACGGGCGCGATCACCGGCACACCGACGACTGCGGTGAGCAGCGCTCCGCTCACGTTTCAGGTGCAGGATTCCAGCAGTCCCAAGCAGGCAAAAACTTCCAACCTGACGCTGACCATCAACCCTCCGGGCCTGGCAATCACGACGAGCGCTCTGCCGAGCGGCCAGGTGGGCGCCGCTTACAGCACCACACTGCTTGCGACCGGCGGCACGACTCCTTATTCGTGGTCCCTAACCAGTGGTTCGTTGCCGGCAGGGCTATCGCTCAATTCTTCCACGGGCGCGATCACCGGAACGCCCACCGTTGCGGTCAGTAACCTCTCCCTGACCTTCCAGGTGCAGGATTCTGGAACCCCAAAGCAAACAAAGACCGCAACGCTGCTCCTGACCATCGCTCCGGCCGCTTT
>JAJPIE010000003.1 GCA_021324935.1 Acidobacteriota bacterium | reverse complement strand
TTTGTAGCGGTCCGGATACGTCACCAGCAAACTGGTGGAAAGAATTGACCCGTTGGACCACCCCAATGTCGCCACTTTGTCCGCATCCACGAGTCCCTTTTCAATCAGGTAATCCACGCCCGCGTTGATGTCCGGCGTCTCCAGGTCGTAATACTTCCCGCAGCAGATCGATTCCACCCATTTCAATCCGTAATTGTTGCTGCCGTGATAATTCACTTGCAGCACAAATGCGCCGCGCTCCGTCAGCATTTGCAAGGGATACGCCCAGTTGTTATCCCAAAAGTCCTTGTCCGAGCCCGAGGGCCCGCCATGAATCGCGGTAATTACGGGATACTTTTTCCCGCCTTCGTAGTTTGTCGGATAGTGCAGGATGCCCTCGACATCGTCTCCGTTGGATCCCTTCCAACGGATCACTTCCGATTTCGCAATCGCGTGCGACTTCACCAGCCCATCGTTCAGGTGCGTAACTTGCGCCGGCGACACCAGCTTCGCGCCGTCCAACTGTGCGGCATATAGCTGCGGCATCCGGCTGGCCGTGGAGTATTCGTAGACCAGAGTCTTGGCGTCCTGCGTCGATTGAAACGTCATGATGTTGGCCGAAGTTTCTCCTTCGATTGGCGTGCGCTTCCAATTCCAGCTATCGCCCGATTTGCTTCGAACGTAGCGCGCGGTCTCATACCGGTGCCCCGCCGCCAATCCGACCACGAATCCATCTGAGGCCGCAACCAGGTTGGAGCCAACTCCGTTCTCCCAGTCCAAGGGAACCTGCATGCTTTTGCCGCTGGCCAGGTCGTAGAAATAGAGCAGCTCGACTGTCGCGGTTAAATACTTTGGATCGGTTGAATACGGCGCGCCCGCGTATAAGCCCGAATTGTCCGGCGCCCATTCCAGCATGTACGGGCGGACGCGTCCCTCGGTGAATATTTCCTTCTCCGAGCCGTCGGTAAGATTGTGGAGAATGGTCACGGGTGGCACCTTCTGGTCAAACGTGTAATGCAGGCTCTTGGCGTGAATGGCCACCACGTATTTTCCGTCTTTCGATACGCTCCAATTCCGGATCCAGTCGGTGTTTGTCGTCAACCGCGTAATCTTCTTATCCTTGACGGTCATCTTGAACAAGCGCACCGGCGGTTCATGTTCCGCGTCATCCACGACCTCGGAATCGTCTTTTCGCGTTTTCTGCGCTTGTTCGTAAGCGCTCGGGTCTTCCTGCGCGCTGAAAATGATCGTGTCGCGGTCCAGCCAATCCACGCGCTCGGGTGCGCGCAGCAATTCCGTTAGCACATAAGGTTCGCCACCATGCGGATTGATCAGCCAGATCTGTGATTTTGCGGTATCCGGCTTCGCTTCCGGCCGCGCCTTGTTGCTTACAAAGGCGATCCACTCGCCGTCCGGCGACCAACTGAAGCCTGAAACGTTGTCCGTCCCGCGCGTCAGTTGAATTTCTTCCTTCTTTGCCAGACTCGTCAGGTAGAGATTCGACGCCATTCCATCTTTCTCTTTGTCCCCAAAGACCTTCGTCCACGCCACCCAATGGCCGTCGGGCGAAATCCGGAACATTCCCAAGTTCTCGCCGTAGATGATGTCCTCCGCTTTCCAGCGCGAGGTTTTCGCTGGAGATTTGTTCTCTTGTGCGGAAGACGGCAGGCCTGCGGCAACGAAGCACGCGGCAATCAAAACAAACGATCGAGGTAGGTGGAAATACATGATTTTCCCCTGTTCACGCGTCGAAGGAATGTGTTCAGTAATTCTGGCGCGCAAAGAGAATAGCGCAATTGACCCCTACACGAAAACAGCCGCGAAAACATAGGCGTGGAGCAACACGGTGTCGTCACGGCGTCACATGATGCAAAAGTACGGTCGCTGGTACGCCGATTGGGAATGGTGTAGTCTGTTCCCGCGCCGCGTCCGGGAGATTCCCATGGCCATCAAAAAGTCCGTCTTCACGCCCGAAGTATTTCGCTTTTTTCGCGAGCTTGGACGGAACAACAAAAAGGTATGGATGGACGCCAATCGTGAACGCTATCGTACCGTGGTCGTCGAGCCATTCCGCAAACTCCTCGATGAACTTGCTCCCTTCGTCCTGGAGCTCGACGCTCGTTTTGACACCACCGGCCGCACGGGTGCCAACTTCTCCCGCATCAATCGCGATATCCGCTGAGAAAGAAAAACCGCACAGATAAAGGCGAAGCGCAACACGGTGTCACGCAGGTGTCACCATGCTCAAGAAATACGGACGTTGGTACGCGGACTGGATAGACGAACACGGCAACCGCAAGCGCAAGAGCTTCGCAACACGCAAGGCCGCACTGAAATACCAAACCTCCCAGCGTAACGCCGTCGCAGCAAAAAAAGCCCAAGCCCCCGCACTGTCGCGGCGCTCTGCGAGGCGTGGGCGGAGGCCAGCCGCAAAAGCAGCCCGGGCCGCAGCGTAGCCCTAGAACTCCGCGATACCGTGGGAAACCTTCCGGCCCACGCGCTGGAATTGCCAATTCTCACGGCCCTGCTCGCAAAGTGGCGCGGGCAATACGCCTATAGCTACTTCCACCAGCGCTTCCACGCGCTCAAACGCTTCCTCCGGTGGGCGCAATCCTTCGGCGCGCCGGCCACAGCGCACCAGCTCGGCCGCATACGAAGACCGCAGCCACGCCAGGTAATCGCCACCACCGAGGAGCGCGGCAAGCTCCTAGCCGCAGCCGAGCCATGGCTGCGCTGCTGGATCCTCCTATGCAGCGACCTCGCACTACGCTTCAGCGAGGCCCGCCAAATCCGGCCGTCCAGCTGGAACCGCGAGCAGCACACAATCCGCTACGTGAAAAAAGGCGGAGACGAATACACCCTCCCGCTGAGCGACGAGCTCGAGCAGCTCTTCGCCCTCGCGCCACAGGAGGACGACCTGCCGTTCATCGACGCACTGCACGGCCAACGCCACCGCCGCGCAAAGAGCCAAACAATCAGCGACGACGCCATCCGCAATGCGTGGGAAAGGCTAAAAGCGAAAACCCACGCCAACGCCGAGCTGCGCCCGCACGACCTGCGCCGCACAACCGCCGTGCTCGCCTACGAGCACACAAAGGACATCCGCGCCGTCCAACAACTGCTCGGACACCGCAGCCTATCCACCACAGCCGAATATCTGGCGCACCGCGACACCGAAAAGCTACGCCCGCTAATCGACGCCCTCAAACAAAAGCCAATCACGGAGGTGAAGCAATGAACCAACCAACACCACATGCGCGAGGAAAAGGCATCCTCGCGCTCATCGAAGAGCACCGCGAGGCCGAACGCCTCGCCGTAGAAAGAGAGGCGCAACACCATGCCCAGCAGGAAAACCTACAGAATCCTCATCACATGGAAGCACCGCAAGTGGGGATCACAACATGCGAAACTCACCGCGGAGGGAACCTCAATCCGGCGAGCGATAGCGAACGCGCTCCTAGCCTTCTTCAGCGACTCGACCCGCCGCAAGGAGAGACTCGAAGCCCACAAGCTGGTCCAAGTCGAGGCCGTCCGCATAAGCAGGCCGCCGGCAAAGTAGACCACCGCCACACCAACAGCGGAGCGCACAAACGCAAGCCATGCGCGGTTTGCGGGCATGGCGTCTCCCATCACTACTTCGAAAAATCCTGCAACACGCCGGGCTGCGATTGCCCGGCATACCGAGGCAAGCCATGAGCGACACGGCCAACGACATCATCTCGATTGTCGTCCTCGCCATCTGCATCACACTCATCTTCTGGCTGTGGGCCAACGCCAATGACGAATAGACCACAAACCACTACCAATCCAACCCGCGCTCGCCCTATACTGCGGCCATCTGGAGCCTGACCCCAGGGCGCAGCGCCAACGCCGCGAGGGAATGCAGCACGCCCTCGCGGCGATCCAATGAAAAGCCCGCCCAAGACCCTCGACGAGAAAAAGCTCGCCCGCCGCGCACGCAACGCCCGCTACTACGCCAAAAAGAAACAAGACCCCGCGTGGCGAGCGGAGCACAACCGCAAGTGCCGCGAAGCCTCGAGCCGCCTCTACGAGCGCCGCGCGGCATTTGGCCGCCAGAAAAAAGGTGGCGTAAAAGGTCTCACCGGATACTCCATCGTCAACGCCAGAGACCTCGCCAGCCCAAATCTCAGGTGGAGGGACCAGCACGGCAGCCTCCACTACGAGGACACGCGAACAGCAGAGGAGGTAATCGAAGCATGGCGCAAGAAACAACCGGAAGGGTAAAGCCCAGAAGGAAAAAAGGGGTCCCACGCCCCACCCATCGCGTGCGTCAACACTCACCCCATCAGCTCGATACGGAAACCGCACGCGCCCTGCTCGACCTGATGCAAGGCAAACCCACAGCGGCGCAATCCGCGCCGCACGACACCGCGTCGCGCATCCCGCGCCCGGAAAGAGACGACCGCGACCCAGGAGGCGTGCTCGAGCAATGCCTGCTCGACCTCCTCTGCCCCGTGCCGTCCAAACTCTCCATCGAGCGCCACGACAGACACCGCGAGTACCTCGCGGCCAACGGCGCACGCTTCGCGCAGCTCTACGAAACCCTGCTCGAGCAGGCCATCGAGCCAGCGCTCGACCACCAGAGCAAGCGCGAACTCGTCGCCGCGTTCCTCCAACGCGCCACACACGCGCGGCAATAGCTCGCTCCGCTGGCCGCGCGGCGCAAAATCCTGAACCGCGCCGCGCAGCCAGCTGCGCTCGAGGGAAGAAAGCCCATGCGAAAAACAGCCGCCAAGCTCAAGGAAGAAATCGACCGCCTCGAAGCAGAGAGACTCCTGCTGACAATCGAACTGCGCAACCAGCTCATTCGCGCAGCCAAGGAATTGCTGCCCGAAGCCATCGAGCAGGCCAAACCGCGCACGGTGATGAACATCTCCACGGGCAAATCCACCAAGACGCCGGGCAGCCCGGCGCTGCTGCGCCTCATCACGCGCCTCGCCATGCGCCCCACGCAAATCGAGCGCAGCAAAAAGGAGCAGCCGTGACGCGGCACCTGCGCGTGCAAAAGAAAAACCGCACGCGCAGGGCCGCCGGAGCAATCCTTGCCACCCAAACAAGTCTCTTCGGGAGCAGCCCATGTCCGCGCCAAGTCAGCATCACGCTTCGTCCATGAAATCTTGCATCGCGTCGGAACAGGGGCAAGGGGGGTGGTCCCCCCTTTCCCCTGACCCCTTTCCCCACAAATCGGTTGCGCTCGCGCATGCCGCCTGCCGCGAAAAACCATCGCGGCATGCGTCATGCAGCTCTTCGGCGCGTCCCTGTGCCGGGGCGGTGCCGCCGAGCGATTTCTGGCGCGCTTCAGGCCCCGCGCTCGCATTGCCGCTCCCGCTGGTCGCGGCGCTCGCTCCCCTCCTCGCTCGCTCGCGGGCCTCCCGCTCCTTCGTCGCAGGCCCGCTCACTCGCTGCGGCCCCCTGGGCGCGGGGGCGGATACGTGGTGCGGCCTTCAAGCCCGCAAGCGGGCTTATTTTTTAAGGCCCCCGCGCCGCCTTTGCTCGCCCCCTCTCCGCCCCCGCCAAAAACCGGCGGTGGCTGGGGGCTGCGCCGAAACGTGTCCCCGGTAGGCCATCGTCCTCAGGCTCTCCGCCAACACACTCGCGCAATGCCCGGGGGCAGCCCCCGGTCCCCCCGAAAAACCACGCGGGCAGCATCCCGCCAAATCAAAAAACCCCGGCGCGGCCGCGGCCCTCCGCAGGCCCAAGCTGGGTGGGGGCCTGCTCCGGGCCGCTTCAGCGGCAAAACCAAAAGCAGCCGCGCGGCTGCCGCCGCGCGGCAAACCGCAACCTATAGCGGCCATCAACAGAGCACCACAACATATAGACATAGGACACCGTGCAGGCACGGTGTCAGGAAAACCCTTGACACCGTCCACCAAAAGGGGCGACACTCCGCAAAGGATGTGACACCGCAGCCGACTCCACCACCATATCTTGCGGCAACTCTCAATCGCGATATCCGCTTCGCCAAGGACAAAACGCTTTACAAAACGCAGATGTACTTGAAATTTCAGCAGCCGTTGCCGGGTGACCGGGAGAGTGGCCAGCTCTACGTTGGCCTATCTACGGACACGGTGACCGCAGGCTTCCGCGTATACGCCGGTCCAAAGCGCAGGGAGTCCAGCTTGGCGCTTGTTGCCGAGCCTCGTGTTCTCGCCCATCCAAATTGGGTCGCTGAACAGAAACGCCGCCTCGCCAAAAAATACGATAGCTACTGGTACACGACGGAAAAAGGTGAATGGACCAAGCACGACGGATGGCCCGCTGATCTGGAACAGTGGAGGAAAATTCAGGGCTGGATTGTCCGCAAAATGATGCCTCCTTCTGCCGCCACCACACAGGAGTTCCCGAAAGCGCTGTCGAAAATTTTTCGCGAAGTCTATCCGCTGCTGAAATTCACAAGCATCCCTTGAGCCCGCATGCCATGAGGAAATCGCATTGAAGCGCCTTTTGCAATTTATCCTCTGGATCGGCTTGGCAATGCTCGGCGGAATCGCCCTTGCCACCATTGCATTTCATCGCGGTGAACCCGTCAACGCCACGTGGTTCGTCCTCGCGGCAGTCTGCTCCTATCTTGTCGCCTATCGCCTATACTCGGCGTTCATCGCCGCAAAAGTGCTGGCGCTCGATAACTCGCGTGCCACCCCGGCTGAACGCCTCGACGACGGTCGGGACTTCGTTCCCACCAACAAATGGGTGCTCTTTGGCCATCACTTTGCCGCCATCGCCGGTCCTGGCCCGCTGGTCGGCCCCACGCTTGCCGCGCAGTTCGGCTATCTTCCCGGTACGCTCTGGCTTATCGCTGGTGCGGCTTTCGCGGGCTGTGTCCAGGATTTTGTGATCTTGTTTTGTTCCATCCGCCGCGACGGCAAAACCCTCGGCGAGATGGCTCGAGAAGAAGTTAGCGAACGCGGCGGAATCGTGGCCCACCTTGCCGTGCTCTCCATCATGATTATTCTTTTGGGCGTCGTCGCCCTGGTGATCGTCAACGCGCTGAAAAGCTCTCCGTGGGCCACTTTCACCCTCGCCATGACCATTCCGATCGCGCTTCTGCTGGGCCTCTATCTGCGTTACTTCCGGCCGGGGCGTGTGCTGGAAGCCTCGTTCCTTGGCGTTGCTCTCGTACTCTTTGTCGTGGTCGCCGGCCAATGGGTTGCGGATTCTCCCGCTTGGACGAAGGTCTTCACCCTCAGCGGGATCACGCTGGCGTTTGTTATCATCGCTTATGGATTCGCCGCCTCGGCGCTTCCCGTCTGGCTGCTTCTTGCTCCGCGCGACTATCTCAGCGCCTTCATCAAGGCGGGCGCCATTTTTTCTTTAGCTGCAGGAATTCTCCTCGTGCGCCCACAAGTGCTGATGCCACCGCTCACCCGCTTCGTGGACGGCAATGGCCCCGTTTTCGCCGGCAAGATCTTTCCATTTTGCTTCATCACCATCGCCTGTGGCGCCATCAGCGGATTCCACTCCCTCATCTCCAGTGGGACCACACCGAAAATGATTCTTCGCGAAGGCCACGCCCGATTCATCGGTTACGGCGCCATGCTGCTTGAATCCTTCGTGGGTGTGATGGCCATGATCGCAGCTTGCGCCATGACGCCCGGCGTCTATTTCGCAATCAACAGTCCTTCTTCGATTGTCGGTGCCACGCCCGCCGCCGCGGCCGCGACCATTTCCAGTTGGGGCTATCCACTTTCCGCCGAGACCATGACTCGCCTGGCGCACGCCGTCGGCGAACAAACGCTACTCAACCGCGCGGGAGGCGCACCATCTCTTGCCGTCGGTATGGCCCAGATTTTCTCCAGCACCATCGGCGGAGATCGCCTGCTCAGCATCTGGTATCACTTTGCCATCATGTTCGAGGCGCTCTTCATCCTTACCGTGCTCGATGCCGGCACGCGCGTCGGGCGGTTCATGATTCAGGAATTGGGCGGCCGCTTCTGGAAGCCCCTGGGACGCATGAACTGGATGCCGAGCATACTGCTTTCCAGTGCCATCATCGTGGGCGCGTGGGGCTATTTCCTGTATCAGGGAGTCATCGATCCGCTTGGCGGGATCAATTCGCTCTGGCCGCTCTTCGGCATCTCCAACCAATTACTCGCCGCCGTCGCGCTGGTGGTGGCTACCACGATTCTGCTGAAGATGGACAAGCTCAAATGGATCTGGATCACGATGACTCCGATGTCCTGGCTCGTTGTCATCACGATGACCGCCAGCTATCAGAAGATCTTCAGCCCGAATCCGCGTGTTGGCTTCCTCTCCCAGGCGAACGCGCTCGCCGCGCAGATCAATGCGGGAAAGGTTGCTGCGGCCAAAATCGTGGAAACGCAGCGCAACGTCTTTAACTTGCGTCTCGATGCGGCCGTGACCGCCGTGCTCGCGGCGATGATTCTTGTTCTGCTGGCGGAGGCGACGGTGCAATGGTATGGCTTGCTCCGCCGTACCAGGCAGCCCTCACTGCGGGAAACGCCATATGTGGCAACACAATGGGCGGAGGGAGATTGATGCGCACATTGGTCATCAAAATCGAATCTGTGCTGAGGCGTTTCTGGAGCGGCTTGCGCCAGTGGTGTGGCGATTCCGCCTACGAAACCTATGTAGCGTACGCGAATCGCCGCCAGGTCGCGAATCGGTTGTCCCCGAGAGATTTTTACGTCGAACAGCTCAATGGCAAATATTCCCGTCCCAACCGGTGCTGCTGAGTTTGTAGCGGCTGGCCGCGGGGCGCGTGTTTTTAGTCGGCATTGCGGAGGAACTACAAAAATTCTTCTTCCTCTTCTTTCGCCTTCAACGGCGTCACCTTATGCGTGATCTTCACGCCGTGCTTTCTCACTCCGGCCACAATTGCGCGCCGCATCTCCGTGGGCAGCGCCTCCGGCGCATAAACTCCCTCGAGATCGTGGTTAAAGAACTTAATGAACATCGCCGCCACGTGCGCGGTCGCGTAGGCCACGGGGGTCGTAAATTTTCCCTGCCGCCGGATTTGGTAGAGGGTCGGAAATATCACGTCGCTGCGGATGGAAAGCGGCTGATCGTGCTTTTTCCTTCGCTTCACGCCAATCACGATCACCGAGGCCGCAAACCGCGCGTTTTGCAAAATTCCTTGCCGGATTAGCGAGGCGATCTTTCTGGGCGAAGATGTCGCGGGGAACTTTTGTCTTGGAATGCCGCGCGATTTTGAGAGCTTCCCCTGCTTGTGCCACCGCCGCAGCCGGTCAAACTCGTTCCCGCCGATCTTCACGTCGAGATCGTTCATCGGGATGTGCTCGGGGAGCGTCGCAACCTCATCCTGTGCGGCCAGCACCACGTTTGCTCGGCCAATGGGTTCCGGAAACCGGAACTTCTCCAGCTCCGAAAAGCGCTTCGCCAACTGATACTTCTTGTGCCGGTAAATTCGCGGGTGGGAAATCGCCTCGTCAAAAGAAACTTCCGGCGACCACTGCGATATCGGATCGTCGCTTTCGCTGCTTTCGTATAAACGAATATGCACGCTGTGCACCTCGTCCAGCATTTCCGCCGCGCGTTTCACCAGCAGGTTCGTTAAACCGGGCGCCGCGCCCGCATTGATCAGCGCCACTCGGTGCTTTTCCTCGAATTTTTTCTGGTATCGCAATTGCTCCGGCCTGAAGGGATTCCGCGTCAGGTGGGAACTCAGGTCCAGGTAATGCGCGCGCAGACGCAACGCCGCTCTCAACACGATCTCGTTGAACACCGAAGCCGAAGCGTTGACGACCAGTTGGCACCCCTTGGCCGCCCGCAGGATCCCCCGCAGGTTTCGCGCGTTCACGCTGGTGACCGGGATAGAGGACCTCTTGCCCAGGAACCGCCTCGCCCGCCCCGGGTCCCGGTCCCCGCACCACACCACGTGTCCCTGCTTTTCGAGTAGATGCGCCAGCAGCGACCCTGTCGCCCCCGCGCCCAGTATGAAGATTCGCATGCTGTTCGCAGACTTTACCACAATCGCCCAAGCGGCACGTGATGGCTTCGCCCGAAGGATGGCCCATCCTGCATATCTCCTCGATTGCCGACAGCATATAACCGGCGTAGGATACATGCTGTAACTCCGACCTCGTCGGCCTACGGGAGAGACATCCCATGGTGGCGGGGCGAGGCGGCCGGTTTCGGCCCGCCGAGGGTTCGGGTGGAAACGCCCGGGCCTCCCGTGCTTGGAAAGGAGCCAGTTCAACGGAAATCCAAGGAATTCCGTGCTGAGCCCGATTCCATGCGCGAATCGGGTTTTTATTTTGGGCCAAATCCATGACCCTTCATGATAAGTTCGGACGCCAGATTACGGATCTTCGCATCTCGGTCACCGACCGCTGCAATTTTCGTTGTGTCTATTGCCGCTCCGCCGATCCGGAAAACTATCGCGAACACGACGAAATACTTTCCTGGGTGGAACTCGAGCGCCTGGCCCTCATTTTCGCGGGCTTGGGCATTCAGAAAATGCGCATCACGGGGGGAGAACCGCTCGTTCGAGACGGCGTCGAGAAATTCCTCCGCAAGCTGAACGAGCTTCGCGTCCCGGACATCTCCATGACCACCAACGGTCATCTCCTCGCTGAGCGTGTTCCTGCATTGCTCGAGGCTGGTCTCCACCGCATCAATATAAGTCTCGACTCTCTCGACCCGATCAAGTTCGAAAAAATCACCCGCACGCGCTCGTACGATTCCGTGATGCGTGGTATCGACGCCGTGCAAGCATCGGCCCTGGCGCCCGCCAAAATCAACGCCGTTCTCGTTCGCGGCTTCAACGAGCATGAAGTTGAAGCCTTCGCCGCTTTCGCCCGCGAGCGCGGCGTCATCATGCGCTTCATCGAATTCATGCCGCTGGATGCCGACCGCCACTGGTCGCGCGATTTGATGGTCCCTGCCGACGAAGTCTATCGACGCATTCACGCCCAATGGCCGCTGGAGCAGATTCCCCACGCCAAAAGCGAAACTGCGCGCAAATATCGCTTTGCCGACGGCGCCCCCGGGGAAATCGGCCTCATCGCTCCGGTCACGCAACCCTTCTGCGGCCACTGCTCTCGTATCCGGCTCACTGCCGACGGGAAAATGCGCACTTGCCTTTTCAGCAAGGATGACCACGACCTCCGCGGCCTCCTGCGCAACGATGCATCCGATTCCGAGATTGAAGCCCGCATCCGCGCGCTTGCCGACCAAAAAGAAAAGGGTCATCGCATCAACGAACCGGGTTTTGTGCCGCCCTCGCGCACCATGGTGTTCATTGGTGGCTAATGCCCCGAGCGTGCGCCTTCTTTATCGCTAATTTCCTACAACGCCCGTGCTATCCTTCCCTTAAACAAGTGCCCACACAGCACCGAATCGGAGAACGCATGCCGGAAGACGACGAAGACCGGGAAGATCTGCCAGAGCCGCCACAGCGCCTCTTCACGCTCACCGAAGCCGAGCGGACCCGCCGGGAGCTCGAGCCATTCCTCATCGAAGCGATCGGTGCGCGCAAAAAGCTTTCTGTGTTGGAGCAGGATCTGACTGCCGTCTCCACGCGAATCCTGATGATGGGCGGCATCCTGGTGCCCTATGCCAAGCTTGCTGAAAAGCGCATGGAGCAACAAAGCCTCGCCGAAGTGATGAAAGCCAACCTGGAAAAGATTCTCTCGACGGGTTGCTTGATCAAAGATCTCGATATCGGCCTGCTCGATTTCCCCGCCATCCTGGATGACCAGGAAGTTTATCTGTGCTGGAAACTCGGCGAAGATCGCATTCGCTACTATCACAAGCAAGACGAAGGCTACGCCGGCCGCAAGCCGCTCGACCCGCGCGACCTCGGCCCCGGCAAACACTTGCAGTAAATGACATAACTCTAGTGAACGCCTTCTGCGGCGGGCACCTTTCACGTTGAGTCCGCGCGACAACGGGAGCATTGGATCCATCAAATCCCCATGACCGAAAACCGCCTCAAACATTCCGCCAGTCCGTACCTTCGTTCCGCCGCGCATCAGCCGATCGACTGGCATGAATGGGGCGAGGACGCTTTCCGCGCCGCGCAATCGCAAGGCAAGCCCATCCTGCTCGACATCGGCGCGATCTGGTGCCACTGGTGCCATGTGATCGACCGCGAGAGCTACGAAAATCCTGCCATCGCGCAAATCATCAACGAGCATTTCATCGCCGTGAAAGTCGATCGCGACGAACGACCCGACGTTGATTCCCGCTATCAGTCCGCCATTGGTGCCATCAGTGGGCAAGGCGGCTGGCCGCTCACCGGCTTCCTGATGCCCGACGGGAAACCATTTTTCGGCGGTACTTATTTCCCGCCCGAGGACCAGCACGGCCGCCCCGGCTTCCGCCGCATCCTCCTCGCCGTCGCCGACGCCTACAAGAATAAGCGCCAGGATCTCGCCAATACCTCCGAAGCCCTCGCCGAAGCCGTGGCCAAAGCCGAGGCCTTTGCTGGCGCTCGCGCCGAATTCGATCTCAGTGTGGTGGATTCGCAAATCAGTTCGATGACGCAGCTTTTCGATATCCGCAACGGGGGTTTCGGGAATGCGCCAAAATTTCCTCACGCCCCCGCCGTCGACTTGCTCCTCGAGCGCTACCGCCAGACCGGCGAAAAGCATCTGCTCGCCATGGCCGAAACCACGCTCGAAAAAATGGCCAAAGGCGGCGTATACGACCAGCTCGAAGGCGGATTCCATCGTTATTCCGTAGACGAGCGCTGGCTAGTCCCGCATTTTGAAAAGATGTCCTACGACAATTCGGAGCTGCTCAAAAACTTTGTGCACGCTACCCAAGTGAGTGAAAAGCACGATTGGGAAGCTTCTTTCAACGACACTGCGGATAGCATCATCCTCTGGGTGCACAAGGTTCTCTCTGATCAGGAAAGGGGTGGCTTCTACGCCAGCCAGGACGCCGACTCTTCCCTCGACGATGACGGCGACTATTTCACTTGGACGCTGGACGAAGTGCGCGCCGTGCTCACCCCGGAAGAATCGAAAGTTATTGAGCTTTACTATGACGTCGAACCGCACGGGGAAATGCATCACAACCCTGCGAAAAATGTCCTTTGGATTGCGCGCGGCTTTGAAGAAATTGGAAAGATCCTGGGGAAAGACCCGCGGGAAGTCGTGAACCTCAAGCTACAGGCCGAAGCGAAAATGCGGGTCGCTCGAGCTGCGCGCCCTGCGCCATTCATCGACAAAACCATGTACGCAGCCTGGAACGCAATGTTTGTTTCTGCTTTTCTCGACGCCTCGCGGCAGTTACGAAACAACGGGATTGAGGAGATTGCGCGCACATTTGCCCTGAAAACGATGGATCGTATGTTGCGGGAGGCTTGGAGCGAAGAAAACGGATTCGCCCACCGCATCGGAGGACCTGCGCTCCGCGGCTCGCTTGACGATCAGGTTTTCGGCGTGCAGGCTCTGCTCGATGTTTATGAGACCACGCTCGAACCGAAATATTTTCGCGCTGCGCAATGCACCTTGGATCTCGCTATCGAAAAGTACGGCGACTCGCAAAACGGCGGCTTCTTTGATCGCGCCTCTGATGCCCCCGCCATGGGCGGCCTTGAAGTTCGCCGCAAGCCCTTTCAGGATTCGCCGACGCCCAGCGCCAATTCCGTCGCCGCCATGGCCCTCACGCGCATGCACTCCTATACCGGCGACGCGAAATATTACGACTGGGCGAAGAAGACTCTCGAAGCCTTCGCTGGCGTGGCCCCGCAATACGGGCTCTTCGCCGCTACCTACGGGCTCGCGGCCATCCTCTTCGCCAATCATCCGATACAAGTCGTCATCACCGGCGCTGAAGGAAATGAACGCGCGGCACAACTCGAACGCGCCGCCAACGGCGTTTTCCGCTTCGGCAAAGCCGTTCTCCGCGTCACTCCGTCTACCTCGCTCGAGTTTCTCCCGCTGGCGCTGCGCGAAACGCTGCCGCATCTTCCGAAAGATAAGCCCGCTGCCCTCGTCTGCTCCGGCTGCACCTGTCTCCCGCCGACTTCCGATCCCGAGGAATTGAAACGCCTTCTTGTCAACGGTATCGCCGGCACCGCTGCCGTTTAATCCTCTTGGAGTGCGAGAGCCTGGCTCCTGCTTTTACCGTTTAGATTGTCACCTCCAAAACGTTCATTGCGGCCGACCTTGCCCCTCAAAAGCGGCGCAAGCCTCCCCTTTCCAGAGCGTTTTCCCAAAAAAAAGAAGGGCACGAAGCTCAGGCACCGTGCCCTTCAAATCCAAGGAGATCTGCGGGTACTTTGCCTCCTTTACTTCTTCGGTCTCGATTCCGGCGGCACCAAGCCATTTGCCCGGTAATAGACAACCAACTGTCCGTAGTGCTCCCCGGAATGCTCGATCAACCCATAGGCAACGTCGTAGAGCCGATCCAAATGTGGGCTGCCGTCATCCACCACCTCAATCATTCCCTTGTCGCCCTTCGCCTTGATCGTTGCCGCCCCGTCCTCCACGCACTTCTTTACAAACGCCACCAGGTCCGCGCGATTCGCAACCTTCACGTCCTTCGGGTCGTCGGCATAGCGCGGCTTTTTCCCATTCGCAATGTCTGTGAAGTAGTACATCGAAGCAGCCGCGTGCATCATGTTGGCCTCGAACGTCCGTGAATCCTTGTGCGGCTTGTAGCCATATTTGTCTTCCGGAAAATCCTCGGCCATCGCAATCAATTTTCGTCCTATGTCGTTCCACGCCTCCAGCACCGCCTGGGATGGGCTTGGCGCCGGCCCTGGCTTTTTCTTTGCCGCCTCCTGCCCCAGCACGGGTAGTGCGCACAACACCGCCATCAGCAAACACCCGGTCAAAAAGTGTACGCGTTTCATCGCTTCTCTCCTTCAGTCCAATTTAGTCTTGGTAGGAACGGGCCTCCCGACTCAGACGCAGCGATCCAAAAGAAGTTTCGCAGGACCCTCGAATTCGCAAGCCACCCGGCTCCAGGCGGCTGCCATCATACCCCCATGGGACCCTGCAAGTCTTCGGAAAGCATAGAAAAGGAGAGGTTTATTTCTAGCACCTTGGCGCTAACTCCATACAAAACCCTTACGCCTGGCGTGCTATGCTTGTCTTGTCTGGTCGAGGGAGCAGTAATTTGAACTGGGGATGGATCATTCTGAGGGTACTGGTAGGACTGTCGATTGTGACGGTCCTGTTTTTGTCTCAGCGCTTCTGGTATCGCGCCATCTGGCGGGTTACCGGCCACTGGGGGCGTACGGCGCTGCGCGTTGGCGTCCGCTTGACTTATCTAGGGAGTCTTCTCGCGATCATCCTGACGATTGCGGATAGCTTGCGCCAGGATCATGGCCGCGTGATTCCCAACCATTCTCCGCTGGCTTCTTTCACCGGGCTCTGGTTTGCCTGTGCATTGTTCGGGTATGTCGCAATCAAGGGTGTGCACGCGCTCGAATGGCTCTGGCACCACTTCCACAAGCCTGCGCCTGCCGAAGCGCCCAAACCGCCGGCGCATCGGCTGGAGTTTGAAGACATCGTCCCCGATCCATCTCGCCGCACGTTTTTCCGCACCGCCAGCGTCGTTGCCGGCGCTGCGCCGTTTCTCGGTGTGATGTATGGATTCGCCGCTGAGCGCCTGCGCTATGAATTGCGCCGCGTGGAAATTCCCGTCGCCAACCTGCCCTCCGCCATGGACGGCTTGAGCATCGTCCAGATCAGCGACATTCACTTGAGCGCCTACATGACACGCGAATCGGTGCGCCGGGCCGTGGATATGGCCAATGACGTTGGCGCGGATCTAGCCGTCGTCACCGGTGACCTGATCACCGGCATGCATGATTCGCTTTACGATGCCGTTGAGGAAGTGGGCCGCCTTTACGCGCCGCTCGGCGTTTATGGCTGCAACGGCAATCACGAAATTTACGCCCGCGCCGAGGACCTTGCCGAACGCCTCTATCAGCAAGCGGGCATGAAGCTCCTGCGCCGTGAAAACGCGACCATCCATTACAAGGGCAGGCAGCTGAACTTGATTGGCGTGGACTATCAGCGCGAACGTACCCCCGGCGGCCGCAAGCAGCAGATGCTCGCCGGTTTGGAACCGCTAGTCCGCCGCGACATGCCGAACATTCTGCTCTCGCATAATCCCAACACTTTCAACCGCGCCGCGGAGATGGGCGTCGAGCTTTCCCTCGCCGGCCACACGCATGGCGGGCAAGTGCAGGTTGAAATTCTCGATGTCAGCTTGAGTCCCGCTCGTTTCATCACCAGTTACATTGCAGGTCTCTATCAGCGCCCGCTGCGGATGCCCGACCAACCTCGCCGCATGGGCGAGACTATTAAGCTCATGCCTAATGCTCCCAAGGGCCTCTCCGCTCTCTACGTGAACCGCGGCCTCGGCACCGTCGGCGCGCCCGTCCGCTTAGGCGCTCCCCCGGAAATCACCCACATCGTTCTCCGCAGCGTTTAGCGTCGTATCACAACCACCTTTGTGTCGGGCGCTCCTAAAGCGGGTGCCCTCTCTTAACCCACATACCGATTCTTCGTAGGAATCCAGCTTCTTCAGCCCGTTCCTTCTCCGGTTGGGGCGCCTGCAGAAGTTTTTTCTAACCCTCTTGTGAGTGCTAAACTTCTGTCAATAAATACATGGCCATCAGCGAAACGAACTACTGGCTCACGACAGTCTCTGAGCCTGCCATAGGTGCGGCTCGCTTGCTGCCCGATAAGGCCGACGTCGCCATTGTCGGTGGCGGCTTTTGCGGACTTTCCGCCGCTCGCACTCTGGCGATGCGCGGCGTCAACGTTGTGCTTTTGGAAGCCGAAACGCTCGGCTGGGGTGCCAGTTGCCGCAACGGCGGAATGGTGCTCACTGGCATGAAGCTCCCTGTGCCCACGCTCCTACAGCGGTACGGCCGCGAACTTGTCCAGCGCATGTATGCAGCTTCGCTCGAATCCATCGATCTCGTGGAAAAAATCGTCCGCGAAGAGGCCATCGACTGCAATTTCTCGCGCTGCGGCCATCTCGAAGTGGCCTGCAAGCAGTCTCATTTCGCCGACTACGCCGCAGCCGCCGCGCGCATCAAGAGCGAGTTCAACCACGAACTGCGTATCGTTCCCCGCGGCGCCCTCAAATCGGAAATCGGTTCGGCCATCTATTTCGGTGGCATGGTCGATGAAACCAGCGCCGGCGTCAATCCCGCGCGCTACGTTCATGGCCTGGCCAAAGCCGCCCAACGCCGAGGCGCTTGCCTGTTCGATCGTACCCGCGTCACCAGCGTTACGCGCCAATCCAACGGCACCACCGGCAGTTTCCGCGTCGAAACGACAAAAGGCGCGCTCATCGCCAAAGAAATCTTGCTCGCCAGTGGCGCATACACCACGTCTGCCACTCCGGCTCTGCGCAAAAAAGTCATTCCCATCGGTTCCTATATCATCGCCACTGAAATTCTCCCGGATAAACTCGCGGCCGAGCTTTCTCCGCGCAATCGAATGATTTACGACTCGAAGCACTTTCTTTATTACTACCGCCTGACGCCTGACAATCGCATGCTCTTTGGCGGCCGCGCCGCCTTTTTTCCCGAATCCGAATCCACAGTCCGCGAAAGCGCCGAACTCCTTCGCCAGGGAATGGTGGACGTCTATCCCCAACTCCGCGACACCAAAGTCGACTACGTCTGGGGCGGTACGCTGGATTTTGCTTTCGATGTCATGCCGCACTCCGGAAAAATCGATGGAATGCACTTTGCCGTTGGCTTCGCAGGACACGGCGTAGCCGCCGCCACGTGGATGGGCGCCAAGCTTGCTAACACCATCTGCGGCGACCCTGACGACAATCCGTTTTCGAAAATTTCCTTTCCCGGCGCTCCACTCGGCCTGCGCAGCGGAAACACCTGGGCCCTGCCCCTCGCCGGCGCCTATTACCGTATTCTCGACTGGCTTACTTGATCGGCCCCGATTTTCGCAACGCCAACTGCATGCGCGGAGCGGACATGTTGGCGCGGGACTTTAGCCCCGCCGGCATTTTTGCCTGGCTAAGGCCAGGCGCCTACACACCCTCCACGAGCTTCTTGATTTTCGGAAACACGAAATAGGCCGCCACTCCCAGCGCCACCGGCACGGGTCCCCACTTCAAGGCAAACGGATCGCTGCCCACCAGCGCCACAATGGTCATCAGAATCGGCGCAATCACCACGTACGCTAATCCGGCCCTGCCCCACGGGATTCGGAATGGCCGCTTCGTCTCCGGTTGCGTTTTTCGGAGTTTCCAGGCTGCCAATACCGTCAGTACAGTCACCAGGCTCCGCAGCCACACGTACACCGTCAGCAACTGCGCCAGTGTGTGAAACGCCAGCAGCGCATAAATTACGGACGAGATGAGAATCGCAATCCACGGCGTGCCATATTTGTTGTGCTTTGCCGCAAAGACCGGGGGCAGGTATCCGTCCTCTGCCATCGAAGAAGGCATCCGCGTGCTTGTGAGCACCGTTGCATTCAGCAAGGAAACATTCCCGAGCATCGCCGCTGCTGTCATGGCCACGCCCAGCGCGCTTCCGCCAATCAGCAGGGCCGCCGCAGGCAGGTAGGCGGTCGTCCACTTTTCCCAGTTCCCAAGGGCCGCCAACGAAAACAGCGCCGGGGCAAAATACGTGGCCATCGAAAGCGGCACCACGATCGCCAGCGCATTAGGAAAACTTCGCTGCGGATTTTCGATCTCTTCCGCCACGCTTGAACACTGCTCGTAACCCGAATACAGCCACAATCCCAGCGCCAGCCCCACCCCGAACACCTGAAACGCCGGCACGTGCGGCGGCACAAACGGATGGAACGGCTGAAAATGCCACCTTGGTGCCGCCATGACACAAAGCACAAACACGGGGATCAGCACCGAAAATTCCAGAATCGTCGAAACGATTCCCACCATCTGAATGCCGCGAATATTCACGTACGCCAGCAAGGCAATCAGTGCCACGGAAACTAAGTAATGTTTCCAGCCAATCAGCGACGGGAAAAACACCGCCAGGTAATCGCTGAAGAGGACTGCGTAACTCCCGCCCAGCAGCCACGACGCGCTCCAGTTCCACCAGCCCGCGAGGAATCCCCAGAAATTTCCGTATCCTGCCCGCACCCAGCGGTAGAACCCGCCTTCCACCGGAATGGCCGTCGTCAATTCCGCCGCTACCAGGGAAACTGGGATGCACCAGAAAAAGGGAATCAGCAACAGGTAGACCAGCGTCAGTCCAGGCCCGCTCGTCGTCACCATCTCTTCCATCCCAAACGGGCCGCCCGTCGTGTACGCAAACATCACAAACACAAAATAAAAAAAACCGGCCCGCTTCACCGCCGATTTTGCTTGAGACAAAGGAGCCCTTTCCGAACAATGGCGGGATGTTATCTCAAATTGGCCTGCTGCGCCCAACTTGCCAGCCCAGAGGAATCGGTCAATAATCTTTCCCGCGTTGGCTAAAGGGAGGAATCGTGTCTCATCCGAAAAAACTTTTCGTGTGCCTGACCGCGTTCTGCGCCGGAATCGTTTGGTTCTCGCTTACCGCTTCGGCTACGGCGGATGAATCTCCGCTTTACGGCTACTCGGCTGACTCCTCCCGTGCCGAGCGCCAGTGGGAAGAAAAGCTGCGCGCCATCCCCACCCCCGACAATATGCGCGCTGATATGCAGCGCCTCTCCGCCCGTCCACACAACGTCGGCTCGCCTTACGACAAGGACAACGCGGACTGGCTTGCCGCTAAATTCAAGGAATACGGCTTCGACACGCAAATCGAATCCTACGATGTTCTCTTTCCCACTCCCAAAGAGCGTCAGCTTGAACTCCTCGATTGCAAAGGCGATTCCCCGGCCGATTGCAAAGTGAAATTCACGGCAAAGCTCGAGGAGCCCACCCTCGCCATCGATCCCACCTCCGGCCAAAAATCCGAACAACTCCCCACTTACAACGCCTTCTCCCGGGACGGCGACGTTACCGCTCCGCTCGTCTACGTCAACTACGGCATTCCGGAAGACTATGAGCGCCTCGAACGCCTCGGCATTTCCGTGAAAGGTGCAATCGCCATCGCCCGCTACGGCCATTCGTGGCGCGGCATCAAGCCAAAAGTCGCCGCCGAACACGGCGCCATCGGTTGCCTCATTTATTCCGATCCCGAAGGCGACGGCTACGTGCCCGGCGAACCCTTCCCCGAAGGGGCCTATCGGCCGAAAGAAGGTGTTCAGCGCGGTAGCGTCGCCGACGATCCCATCTTTCCAGGGGATCCTCTTACTCCCGGCGTCGCCGCGAAAAAGGATGCCAAACGCCTAAAGGTCGAAGACTCTCCAGTCATCACCAAAATTCCCGTTCTCCCCATTTCTTACGGCGACGCACAGCCGCTGCTCGCGGTGCTTGGCGGCCCCGTGGCCCCCAGCGAATGGCGCGGCAATCTCCCGCTCACCTATCACGTCGGTCCCAGCGCCTTCAAAGTTCATCTGAAAGTGAAATTCAATTGGGATCTGAAGCCCATCTACGACATCATCGCAAAGATTCCCGGCAGCGCCTTTCCCGATCAATGGATCATCCGCGGCAATCATCATGATGCGTGGGTGAATGGCGCAGAAGATCCCATCTCTGGCTTGGTGGCGGAACTCGAGGAAGCCCGCGCCTTCGGCGAGCTTCTGAAAACCGGCTGGAAGCCGAAGCGCACTATTATTTATTGTGCCTGGGACGGCGAAGAACCCGGCCTGATCGGTTCCACTGAATGGGTGGAAGACCACGGTGACGACTTAATGCAACATGCCGTCGCCTACATCAATTCCGACACCAACGGCCGCGGCTTTTTTGGCGCCGAGGGCTCGCACACGCTCGAAAAATTCATTAACGATGTGGCCCGCGACGTTCCCGATCCAGAAACCAAATATTCCGTCTGGAAACGCGCCCAGCTGGCCAGCATCGCCTTTGCCAATGGCGCGGACGACCGCCAGGAAGCCCGCAGCCGGGCCGATCTTCGTATCGGCGCGCTTGGCTCAGGCTCCGACTACGGCGCGTTCATTCAGCACGACGGCATCGCCTCGCTGAATCTCGGCTTCGGGGGTGAGGATGGTGGCGGCATCTATCACTCAATTTATGACGATTTCTATTGGTTCACGCATTTCAGCGACACTACATTTGTCTACGGTCGCGCCCTAGCGCAAACGTCTTCCACTGCTGTGATGCGCCTTGCCGACGCCGACGTCCTCCCCTTCGATTTCACCGACTTCGCCGACACTATGCAGTTCTACCTGAAGGAGCTCAAAAATCTTCTTCAGCAAAAACAGGACGAAATCCGCGAGCGCAATCACGAAATCGAAGAAGGCGTCTTCACGGCCACCAACGACCCGAAACGCCCCACCGTCGCTCCGAATTTTGAGGCGGTTCCCCCGTTCATCAACTTCGCACCGCTGGAGAACGCTATCACCGGCCTTTCCAAAGCCGCCGACGCCTACAAAAAAGCCTACGATCAAGCCACCGCCAGCGGCCAACTCGCCAAGGCTGGCAATGCGGCGCAGGATCTCAACCACCTGCTGATTGAAAGTGAGCGCAAGCTCACGAATCCGGAGGGCTTGCCGGGGCGTCCATGGTTCAAGCACGAAATCTATGCTCCGGGCCAGTACACCGGCTATGAGGCCAAAACCATCCCCGGCGTGAGGGAAGCACTCGAACTAAAGCATTGGAAAGAAGCCGAAGAGCAAGTCGGCGTGGCCGCCAAAACTTTGCAGCAGGAAACACAACTCATTAATGAAGCCACTGCCCTGCTCTCCGCCTTGCACTAGCGTAAGGACTGTTATCTCAGGAACGCCAATCTCCCAATTGGCGTTCTCCTTCTTTAGCCTGTGCAACCGGTCCGACGGTCTCCACCAGGCCCCCCGGGAAAAGCCTATTCTCTGTAACGAAACCCACCACCGAGTTCGTCTATAATCTGTCTGCTCATTCGCATTT
Organism: Acidobacteriota bacterium; assembly: GCA_021324935.1. Taxonomy (GTDB): domain Bacteria; phylum Acidobacteriota; class Terriglobia; order Acidiferrales; family UBA7541; genus Acidiferrum. Next base: position 40,351 of record JAJPIE010000003.1, on the reverse strand, counting down.
GCGTGGGCCATTCACACGGACGTACGGAGACTTCTCATCCCCTCCTACAACCTCGCTATCGTCGGTTTCGGACACGTCGGACGCTCGCTCCTCCGCCTGCTCATCTCCAAGGAGAGCGAACTTCGCCGCAAATATGATCTTCGCTGGCGCCTAACAGGCATCGCTTCGCGCCGCATCGGCTGGATTGCCGATCCTGACGGCTTGAATCCTATATCGGCGCTCAGCGGCCATTTTCCGGCGAATGCACATGCCTCACATAACGTCCGCGAATGGCTGGAGCGCTCGAAAGCGGATGTCCTGTTCGAAACCAGCTCGCTCAACGTGCAATCCGGCCAGCCCGCGATCGATCATGTCGTCGCTGCTCTGGAAGCGGGTGCCCACGCCATCACTGCCAACAAAGGTCCCATCGTGCATGACTATCAACGCATCGTGGCACTCGCCAAGGAAAAGGGCCGGCAATTTCTCTTCGAATCCACGGTCATGGATGGCGTACCCATCTTCTCGCTGTTTCCGCTTGGTCTTCCTGCAGCCGAACTCCGCGGCTTCTCCGGCGTTCTCAACTCCACCACCAATGTTGTCCTTACCGAAATGGAAAAAGGCCGCTCGCTCGACGAAGCCGTCAAGCGCGCGCAAGCGATGGGCATTGCTGAAACCGATCCCTCGCACGATCTCGATGGTTGGGACGCGGCCGTGAAAGTCACCGCGCTTGTGAACGTGTTGTTGAATATTCCGCTGCGCCTGGAACAAGTGCAGCGAACCGGCATACGGGATCTGAGTGAAGAAAAAATCCGCTCCGTGCGAGCCGCGGGAATGCGTTACAAGCTGGTTTGCCGTGCCGAACGCCGCGGCGACGGTGTCGATGCCCGCGTCGGTCCCGAGCTCCTGCTGTTGACCGATCCCATGGCCGGCTTGGAGAGCTCCAGCTCTGCCATCCGTTTCGATCTCGATGTCTTTGGGATTTCCCTTGTCGAACACAACCCCGGCATCGAAGCCACGGGCTATGGCCTGCTCGCGGACTTCATTCGCGCCGCCACATCCTGAGCCTGGGCGGCCGATGCGTTCCCGTCAACTCCGCGTCCTTGCTCCGATGATCCAATGAGCCCGCTTCACCCCGCTCGCGTCCCATCTGGCACGGTCCGCTCCGGCATCGCCAAAACCGGAGTCACTCCGTCCGCATACCCGATGTCAAACAGCATGCCTTCCGAAATCTCGCCCGCCATCTTCCGTGGATCCAGGTTCAACACAAACAGCGCCTGCTTGCCCTCGATCTCCTTTGGATTGCTTCGCTCTTTCTTGATTCCTGCCAGAATGGAACGCCTGTGGTCACCGAAGCTTACAGTCAGCTTCATCAGCTTCTCCGAATTCGCCACGTCCTCCACTTTCTGGATCGTCCCGACGCGGATATCCAGCGCTTCGAATGTCGAGAACGCCACAGTCGCCTTTATGGGTGCCGGTTTAAATTCGCCCATGGCTCACCTGTGATACCTCGCCGCGTATGCCGGGGTCGGAATCGCAGGGTCGCAGCGCTCATCCCGGAGGGGTGCGTCTGCCACCATCCGCAGCGGAATGATGCCTGCCCACACCGACAGCGCATAGTCCGCCGCATCATCCTCCACTCCGCCCGTGCGTACCTTTGCCGAAACCTCGGTCAATGGCAATTTTAAAATGCTCGTGGCCTTCAACTCCTGCTCGGTCGGTTGCCGTGCATCCTGCCAGCGGCCAGGAATCAGTTTTTCCGTAAAGGCGTGCAGCGCTTCCAATTTCTCTTCCGGGCCGCTGATAAGCGCCGCATTCCCCAGCGCCACCACCGACCGGTAATTCATCGAATGGTTGAAAACCGACCGCGCCAATATCAATCCATCCAGCAACGTTACCGTCACGCACACGGGCAATCCGCCGCTGGCTCCCCGCAGCATCCGGCTCGCCGCCGACCCGTGAAAATAAATCGCATCCTGCACGCGGGCGAACATCGTGGGAATCACGTATGGCTGCCCCTCCACGGCAAATCCCACGTGGCACACGAATCCTTCATCGAGTATTTTGTAAATCGTCTCGCGATCATACACAGCGCGATTCGCCTCGCGCATCACGCGGGTGCGCTCGGTCACGGCAAACGATTCAGGCATGGGATACCTCGGAAAGCAACACGGCGCGGAGTTGATAGCCGGCGCCGTCGCGGCATGAGTGAGAACAACTGGTTCGATGGTACCACGCCATGGACGCCGCTCCCGCTCCATCCTGCTCTGTCCGGAGATAATTCCTGACCGCCGGCCCACTACACCTGTTAACCCTGCTGTGAGAAACTACCTTTCTTGGAGCATCGTCATTTGGGGAGCCCGATTACGCCATGAGCACGCCTGTTCGCAACGCCGCAGCATCCGCGTTTGATACTGCCTGGGTGCGGTCGCAATTTCCCTCGCTGCAGACCCAAGTCAGCGGCCATCCTGCCGCATTCCTCGACGGCCCCGCTGGCACCCAAGTGCCCACGCAAGTCATCCACGCCATTCAGAACTATCTCCTTACTTCCAACGCCAACACCGGTGGTGCCTTCCTTACCAGCCGTCGTACCGAAGAGATCATCTCCAATACGCGCGCTGCGATGGCGGATTTCTTCCACTGCGATAGGGACGAGGTCGTCTTTGGCCAGAACATGACCACCATCACATTCGCGTTTTCCCGCGCTATCGCTCGCGAACTCAGCCCGGGTGACGAAATTGTGCTCACTATTCTCGATCACGACGCAAATTATTCGCCCTGGAAGGCTCTGGAGGAAAAGGGAATCGTTATTCGCACCGTGGACATCCGGGAGGCGGATTGCACGCTCGACCTCGAGGATCTTAAGAGCAAGCTGAATGGAAAAACACGCCTCGTCGCCGTCGGCTATGCCTCCAATTCCGTGGGCACCATCAACCCCGTCGCCGAAATCACGAAACTTGCCCACGCCGCCGGAGCCATGATCTATGTGGATGCCGTCCACTACGCCCCCCACGGGTTGATTGACGTCAAGGCCCTCGATTGCGACTTCCTCGTCTGCTCGCCGTACAAATTCTTCGGTCCGCACATGGGCACGCTCTACGGCAAGCGCCAGCACCTGGAGCATTTTCGTCCATACAAAGTTCGCCCCTGCACCGACCAGATCCCCGATCGCTGGGAAAGCGGCACGAAAATCCACGAACTCATCGCCGGGATCGGCGCCGCCATCGAATATCTCACTGAACTTGGCCGCCACTGCGATGCCTCGGCCAAATCCCGCCGCGAAGCTCTTGCCATGGCCTACAACTCCACCCTCGGATACGAAACCGGATTGATCTGGCGTCTCATCGATGGACTCAAAGCTATCCCCACGTGCCGTGTCTATGGCATCACCGATCCGCAGCGCTCGGCGGAGCGTTGCTCCACGCTTTCGCTGCGTCTCGGCAACCATCATCCGACGGCGATCGCCAAATTTCTTGGCGATCGAGGCATCTTCACCTGGGACGGCAACTACTACGCACTGAATCTCAGCGAACGCCTCGGCGCCGAATCGGAGGGCGGCATGCTTCGTATCGGCCTGGTCCACTACAACACCGCCGACGAAGTCGATCGGCTCCTCGCGTCCCTCCACGAATTTGCCAGGGTGTAGCGCCGGTAAACTCGAAGCGGAGAACCGAAAAAGCAAAAAACAGAAGCCAAATTTCACCAAGGATGCAACATACCTCATGGCCAAAAGACCGAAACCCATCGTGCTGACAGTGCTTGACGGCTGGGGCTACCGCGCCGAAACCAAGGGCAATGCCATTGCTCTTGCGCGAAAGCCCACCTACGACGAACTCCTCCGCAAATTCCCCAACACGCTCATCCAAACCTCTGGTCCCGCCGTCGGCCTCCCCGAAGGCCAGATGGGCAACAGCGAAGTCGGCCACCTCAACATCGGCGCCGGCCGCATCGTGCACATGGACATCACGCGCATCGACTTGCTCATCGCCAACAATCAGCTCGAGCAGGTTCCGCTCTTCCAGCAGGCCATGGAGCGTGGCCGCCAGCGCCAGCTTCATTTCCTCGGCCTGCTCAGCGACGGTGGTGTGCATTCCCACATCAACCATCTCTTCGCCCTTCTGGAAATGGCCAAGCATTACACGGTCGAGAACGTCTTCATCCACTGCTTCATGGACGGCCGCGACACGCCACCCAATAGCGGCCGCGACTTCATCCGCCAGCTTCAGCGGAAAATGCGCGAATTGGGTGTCGGCAAGATTGCCACGGTGGTGGGACGCTATTACGCCATGGACCGCGATAATCGCTGGGAACGCGTCGAACTGGCTTATCGCGCCGTTGTTCACGGCGAAGCCGAGGCCAAATCCAACGATCCCGTGGCCGCCATTGAGCGCAGCTACGAGCAGGGCGTCACCGATGAATTCGTCAAGCCCATCGTCATCACCGCCGGCGCCGGCGCGTTCGCGCCTCCGGTCGGCCTGATCCGTGATGACGACGCCGTCATCTTCTACAACTTCCGTGCCGACCGCGCCCGCCAGATGACCTGCGCCCTTGCGGGCCCCGACTTCGACAAATTCCAGGACCCCAAGCGCCCGAAAAACCTCTTCTACGTCGGCATGACCAAGTACGACAAAAACTGGCCTTGGCTCAAATGCGTCATCACTCCGGAAAAGCTCGAGCACATCCTTGCCCAGGTCTTTCAGGACCTGCACTATAAAAATCTTCGCACCGCGGAAACCGAGAAATACGCGCACGTCACTTACTTCTTCAACGGCGGCGTGGAGAAACCCTTTATCGGCGAAGAGCGCATCCTCGTCCCTTCACCGAAAGTCCCCACTTACGATCTAAAACCCGAAATGTCCGCGGAAGGAATCACGGATACGGTCGTGAAAGCCGTCGAAAAAGGCGACTTCGACGCCATCGTCATGAATTACGCAAATGCCGATATGGTCGGCCACTCCGGCAAACTCGAAGCCGCCATCAAAGCCGTCGAGGCCGTCGACGCCGGGCTTGGCCGCATCTATCAGGCGCTGAAGCCTCGCGGCGGGGCCTGGATCATCACCGCGGATCACGGCAACGCCGAAACCATGATCGATCCCGTAACCGGCGGCCCGCACACGTACCACACCACGAATCCCGTCCCGTTTCTCTGCGTCACGGAAAACGACGCGTTGCAACTCGCTCCCGGCGGTGCACTCCGCGACATCGCTCCTACGCTCCTTGGCATCCTCGGCGAACCCGCCCCCAAGGACATGACCGGCAGCGACCTCCGCATCAAATCGAAATCGTAAAATGACCCGCACCACTCCCGCCCAAACCAAACTTACCATTTGCGTCTGGCATCCCTTCAGCGAGTGGCGTCCTCCTTCCTCGCTCGCTGATGCCATCCGCTCTCGCTGGCCTGCGATGCACGTTGTCCATCTTCCCGATTACGGCCGCCTCGCGCAGGAACTCCCGGACACGGACATCTTCGTCGGCTACTCCCTGCGCGCCAAACAGCTCTCCGACGCGAAAAAATTGAAGTGGATTCACTCCACCGCCGCGGGCGTCGCGCAGCTCATGTACCCCGAACTGCGTGATTCCGGCATCGTCGTTACCAATCCCAGCGGCATCTTTTCGGTCCCCATGGCTGAACACACGATGGGGCTCCTCATCGCCCTTACCCGCAATTTTCCGGATTCTGTGCGTTATCAGGACCGCAGTCTCTGGTCCCAGCAAGTTTTGTGGGACAAATATCCGCTCAACGAGTTGAACGGAAAAATTCTGCTCATCGTTGGCTACGGCTCCATTGGCCACGAACTCGCCCGCCGTGCCAAATCGTTTGACATGCGTGTCTGGGGCGTCTCCCGCACAGGCAAAGGTGACGCGACCTTCGCCGAAAAAATCGTACCCGCCACGCAGCTCCGCGAGGTTATTCCGTGCGCCGATTACGTCGTGATCAGCGCGCCTGAAACCCACGAAACACATCACCTCATTGGAGCGCCTGAACTGGCATTGCTCAAACCCACTGCACGCCTTATCAACGTTGCCCGTGGCTCCCTTCTCGACCAATCCGCCCTCATCGCCGCGCTCCAGGCACACAAACTTGCGGGCGCGGCTCTAGACGTCACTGATCCCGAGCCGCCTTCGCCTGAAGATCCGCTCTGGCAGACACCCAGCCTCTTCCTCACTCCCCACACCAGCGCCATCAGCGACCAGCTCTGGCCTCGTCAGACTGCTTTGTTTTTGGATCTATTGGAGCGTTGGTTCGAGGGCCGCGACCTCTTTAACCTCGTTGATTTCCATCGCGGCTACTAACTCAGCGGCGAATACTCAATCTCCTACACCGCCCTTTACCGGCTGATAGCCTTCGCGCGCGTATACCACTATTTTCTGCTTCTTTCCTTTTTGATCGGTTACCGTCAGCGGCCCGCCGTCCGGCGCCACCAGCTCCACTTTGATCTTGCGGTATTTGCCATCTTGATTTTGGTTCGAAGGCGTGTAGGAAATGCTGTACTGGTGTCTCAAGAAGGACGCCACTTCCCGCATGATGCCCGGAAGCTCTCCGTCAAATTGCGGAAACCACGCCATGCCGCCCGTCATCCGCGTAAACGTCTTCAATTGATTCTCAGCCTGCAGAAATGTCAGGTCCCGCTTGCCGCTCAACATTCCGTTCATCTCCATCCAGTTGCTGATGGGCCGGTCCACGCCCACCGCGAAAATCGTCGTGTCGCTTCCACGCAACTGCTTCATGGTCTGATCCAGCGTGTGCTTCGAAAACGTGTCGATCCCCGATGCCAGGATGAGGATAGCTTTTTTCCCCTTCAGGTCTCTCATTCGGTCCGTCGTGTCCAGAATAGCGTCAAACAAATTGGACTCGCTGAATCCCGGCACAAACAAGTGATAGATGGCCTGCCGCACTTCTTCCTTGTTCTGTGTAAAATCCACTTCTGTCCGCGGCCGCATGTCAAAGGTGACCAGTGCCACCCAATCCTTCTGGTTGAGATTCGGGAACAGCGCGTCCGCCCAGTAGGTCGCATACGCTGAAAACCAGCCCCAGTGCACATTGCTGAATTCCAGCAGCATCACCATCGTAATCGGCGCATCCTCGGGCCCGAAGTTCGTGATCTGCTGCGGCTGCCCATCTTCGAGCACGCGAAAATTTTCTTTCTTCAATCCGGGTATGATGTCGCCGTTCTGCGTGGCAGCCACTACGTCCAAGGTTACCACGGGCACTTCCACTGAAATGGCTACCCCGCCCTCTTGGGGCTTTTGCGGCTGAGACTGCCCGGAGGGTTGCTGCTTTGGGGCGGGAGCCGCCGGCGCGGTCGGTTCAGGTCCCGCGGGCGCCTGTGCCCAGGTCTGTGAACCGCTTGCCAGCAAGCCAGCCAGCAAAACTCCGCACCCCCACGCCATCAAAAACCTTGGTTTCATCCCCTGATCCTCTCTACCCCCATAGGTCTGTTAGATGCCGGAAACTCCCCCCAGGTCTGCTCTGTCCTTGGACGCATCCCGTGCGCCATAGGTAACGCTTCCCTCAAGCTGCTCCCGGCCGATCCAAACTCGCATGTTAGTATGGAATTTACCTGCGGCAAAACGCATTTGCATGGGGGTATTTTCGTGCTGCGAGCGCACCTTCGCTTCACAATCTTTGTCGTAATCCTTGCCTTTAGTTTCACTTCGCGCGCGCTTCGCGCACAAGTTTCCCAAAGGCCCGCGGCTTTTGGCATCCCCCAGACCCCTCCGCTGGTTGGTGACACCACCGCCCTCGCCCTCGAAGCCCAGAACTGGCTCGCGGATCTCGTCAAAATTAATACCACCAACCCCCCGGGGAATGAACAAGCCGCCGCAAAATACATCTCCGGTGTCCTCGCCAAGGAAGGCATCCAGGCGGAACTTCTCGATCTCGCTCCGGGCCGCAGCGCCGTCGTCGCACGCCTTCGCAGCAGTGTTATTGCAGACCCCTCCCGCGCCCTTCTCCTGGTCGCACACATGGACGTCGTCGGGGTTGACCGCAGCAAGTGGTCCGTTGATCCCTTCGGCGGCGTCATCAAGGAGGGCTACCTCTGGGGCCGCGGCTCGATTGACGACAAAAGCATGCTTGCCGCGAACCTCGCCGCCTTTATCGCTCTCAAGCGCGGCGCCGTTCACCTTGACCGCGATGTCATCTTTCTCGCTACTGCCGATGAAGAACAGTTCGGCGATGCCAGCATGAAAATGGTCATCGCCAAGTTTTGGGACAAAATCGCCTCCGGTTATGCAATCAATGAAGGCGGCCAGGTCGTTCTCAAAAACGGCAAAGCTCAGTACGTCGCCATCCAGGTCAGCGAAAAGGTCTCCGTCAACGTCGAACTCACCGCGACAGGCAAGGGGGGGCATTCCTCCACTCCGACAAAAGACAATCCCGTTGTCCATATCGCCGCCGCCGTCGCAAAGATCGGGAATTACACGGCTCCGGTGCATCTTACTTCCATCGTCCGCCGCTACTTTGAAGCACTCGCCCCGCTCGAGGACGAAGAAACCAGCAAGTGGATGCGCGTCGTTGACACGCCCGACCGCGGCGAGCACGCCCAGCGGTACCTCTCCGACGCCAGCCCACTGTGGAACTCCATGATGCGCGATACCGTTGCACCCACAATGCTTCAAGCCGGCATTCGCGCCAACGTCATTCCTTCCGAAGCCCGGGCCACGCTGAATATTCGCCTCATTCCTGGCGACACTATCGACGTCTTCGTCAACGACCTCAAAAAACTTGTCAATGACCCCCAAATCCGCTGGGACATCTCCCTTGATGGCGGATTTGCTGCGCCAAACTCTTCTCTCGACACGGATCTCTACGCGCTGATGACCAAGGTTAGCGCTCAGGAATTCGGAGGCGTCCCGGTTGTTCCGTTTTTGTCCACCGGGGCCACGGACTCCGCCCAGCTTCGCCTTCACAATGTCCAGGCTTACGGATTACGCCCCATGCCGATGACCGAGGAAGATCTCCGCCGCGTCCACGGCGATGAAGAGCGTTTGCCGCTCGCTTCGTTCGCCAAGGGCGTCGACTGCCTTGTCCACATCGTCGCTGAGTTCGCCGTCAACAAATAACGGGTTTGATAGGTGCGTCAACTGACTTGGGCCGCTTCCCGTTTTTCCTTCCGAGCCTCGCTTCACGCTACAATAACGCCTTCGCTTCCATGAACTCGCGCCATTCCAAAATCGTCTGTACCATTGGCCCCGCGACGCATTCTCCGCGCATGATTCGCCGTCTGCTCCAGTCCGGCATGGACGTCGCCCGCCTCAACTTTTCCCACGGCACGCATGAAACGCACGCGCAATGCATTGCCATGCTCCGCGCCGCTGCCGCCGAGCTCGGCAAAACCCTCGGTATCCTGGCTGATTTGCAGGGCCCCAAAATCCGCACTGGCGCTCTGGCCGGCGGGGGCACCGTCACGCTCCGTTCCGGTCAGCAGTTCATCATCACCACCGCGAAAATCCTTGGTGATTCCACGCGGGTCAGCACCATCTTTCGCCCGCTGCCCCGCGAAGTGCATTCCGGCGACCGCATCCTGCTCTCTGACGGTCTCATCGAACTTCGCGTTGAAAAAGTTCACGGCCAGGAGGTTGTCTGCCGCGTCATCAACGGCGGCGGTCTTGGCGAGCACAAAGGCATTAACCTTCCCGGGGTAAAACTTCACGTTCCCGCGCTCACCGACAAGGATCGCAAGGATCTTCACTTCGCCCTCCGGCATGGCGTCGATTACCTTGCCGTCAGCTTCGTTCGCCAACCGGACGACATCCTTCTCGCAAAATCCCTGGTCCGGCGCGCGAAAAAAGACACGCCCGTTATCGCTAAGCTCGAAAAGCCCGAAGCCATAGAAAATCTTGACGCCATCCTCCGCGTTTCGGATGGCGTGATGGTTGCCCGTGGTGATCTCGGCGTGGAAATGAATCCCGAAACCGTGCCCGTCGTTCAGAAAAACATTATCGCCAGGGCCCGCGAACTCCGCCGCCCCGTCATCACCGCCACGCAGATGCTCGAATCCATGACGCAGAACCCGCGCCCCACGCGCGCTGAAGCCTCCGATGTCGCAAACGCCATTTTTGATGGCTCCGACGCCGTCATGCTCTCTGCGGAAACCGCCTCCGGCCAATTTCCCATCGAAGCCGTTTCGATGATGGCCCGCATCATCGAACAAGCCGAAGCCAGTATTCAGGAATTTCCGCGTCCCGGCAGCCAGCAGGAGCAGCTCAAGGTTGCCGAAACGGTTGCTGAACTCGTTTGCCACGCCTCGCGTGAGCTGCACATGAAGCTCATCGCCGTGTTCACCCACAGCGGCTTCACCGCCCGCCTCGTCTCTCGTTATCGCCCGCTCGTCCCCATCGTCGCGTTCTCGCCCGTTGCGGCCACGCGCCGCCGCATGGCGCTGTTCTGGGGCGTCACCTCCCGCGACATTTCCGACATCAAGAAGATTGACGGTCTCGCTGCCCTCGCTGAGAAACGTCTCGTCGAAGAACGGCTGGTGAAGAAAGGCGACGTCATAGGCATTGTCGCCGGAACGCCGATGGGCATCCGCGGCACTACCAACTTCATGAAGTTCCACGTCATCGGCAGCGCCTCGTGACCGCACACTTATACTGCTTCAGCCCCCGCCTGCAGCGGGGTGCAGCCCTTCAGCGAGATGTCCTGTCGAATAACTCGCGGCAGTCCGCGAGGCCCTCCGAAGATTTCTAACTCAATTCACCCATTGATCCGGCCGTGACGGTGGCTCGTCCTTCTGCTTCTTCATGTACACCTGAAATTTCTTTTTATTTCTCTCGTACCGCCAGTCCGCCATTTCGTTGCGGACCCGGTACAAGAAAGATCCCCGCCGCAAATAGATCCAACCGATTAACATGCCGCCCAGGTGGCACAGGTGACTTACCCGGTCACCCGTTTCACCCAGCGTGCTGAAAAATTCAATCGCCCCCATCACCGCCACAAACGGCCGCATCGGGATTGTCAGTGGCAGCGGAAACAGCCAGATTCTCCGGTCCGGGAACAAAATCGCGTTGGCAATCAGGATTCCGAATATTGCGCCGGAAGCCCCGATGGTCGGCACATCCAGCGGCCGCATTCCCCAGAGCATCGGCGTCACCTTTACCAGGATCGTGATGATCCCCGCGCCCACGCCGCAGATGAAAAAGTAATTCAGAAATCGCTTCTTCCCCCACACCAGTTCCAATTCCCGCCCAAACATCCACAGCATCAGCATGTTGATCAGCAGGTGCCACAATCCGCCGTGTAGGAATATATAAGTGAGAGGTTGCCAGATCCGCAGTCCGGGAATCGGGCCTAGCGGCACCAACCCGAACCAGTGATTGAACCACGACGTCGCGTACGGAGGCAGGAACAGCGCAATCAGTTCCTGCATCAGGAATACCCCGGTACAAATCAAAATCAGCAATTTTACGGCTGGGGTGATGAACCCGCGCCAGTCAAATCCGATCCGCGGGGCGCTGAACGACGAACTCATACCTGCAGTTTACGGCCTCCACCCGCAGCCCGTCAAAACCACAATTTTCTACAAGGCAACTCCCGAAAGTGCCCTGGCGTCGCCGCACGTGCCTGCCTGCACCAACCTGGTATCCCATTCTCTTCTGAAACTCTTCCTCTCTTCGTCCCCCTTCACCTCCTTTCTCCAGACTAGCCACTTTCGCCTGTACCCCGATTCTGTCACGGCCACGTTTCGCTGCTCTCGCGAAGCGCATTCTGTCCAACCTGACGAAACCTCACGGGTTTATCGCCCTTTCCCGATTTTGTTCGTGGCTGTCCTTTCGCTCTTCTTCGCCATGCCTCGTTTTAGAGAATTCTCATCGATCCATCCTCCCCCTGGCGCTTCAATTGCTTCTCCCCAGCTGCGCCCATCGGGACTGGACCTACGCAATGGACGATTTGGTTAAAGATTTCTTGCAGGAAAGCACGGAAAACCTCGATCGCCTTGACCAGGAGTTCGTTCAACTGGAAAGCGACCCGGGCAATCTCGAACTCCTCGGCAGCATCTTCCGCACGATTCACACCATCAAGGGGAGTTGTGGCTTCCTCGGCTTCACCAAGCTCGAAAAACTAACCCACGCTGGCGAAAACCTCCTCTCCCAGATGCGTGCAGGGGAATTGGCTCTGAACCAGGAGATTGCCGACCACCTCCTGGAAATGGTGGACGCTGTCCGCGGCGTCTTGCAGGAGATACGGACCACGGAATCCGAAGGTGCGGAGGATTACCTCGATTTGATCGAGCGCCTTAAGAAGTTCCTGGTGAAAGGCTCTTCCCCGGGAACCAAGGGCGTGAGCGCCCAGATTGAGTCGGCGCGCGCGGAAACAAAACCTGATTCTTCCTTCACATCCGCGCCATCCCCGGAGAACGAAATCAAAAAGAATGAAATCGCAGCGGCCCAGAGCCAGTCTTCAGAAGCTCAGGACCATACCGAAACCGCTGCCTCCTCGTCGAACGCCGAGGCATCCCGGCAAAAGAAGATCGGGAAGTCCGTCGTTGTCCCAGGACGCATTGGGGGCATCCTTGTCCGTCAGGGCCGCGTGCGTCCCGAAGAAATTATCCGCGCTCTTCAAATGCAGGAAGCGGGAGATCCTCGCCGCCTCGGCGAGATCCTCGTCCAATTAGGCCTGATCACGGAACGGGACATCACGGAGGTGCTTGCCGACAAGAGAACTCCGGATTCGTCGGAAGCCGCCATTCGCGTCGACGTGAATCTCCTCGAAAAGCAGATGAATCTTGTCAGCGAGCTTGTCCTCTTGAGGAACCGCCTGTTGCAAATAGCGACGGAAACCAATGAGCGCAACCTAAATGCCGCCGTGCACGGCCTGAATTACGTGACCTCCGAACTCCGCAAAAACGTGATGAAGACTCGAATGCAGCCGATCAGCCAGCTCTTCGACAAGCTGCCCCGCATCGTTCGCGACGTTTCAAAAGACCTTGGAAAGAAGATCAAGTTGGAGACTCAGGGCGGGGATACGGAACTCGACAAAACGCTTCTTGAGGCCATCAAGGATCCAGTCATGCACATTCTGCGGAACTCCATGGATCATGGCGTTGAAGCGCCGCAAGTCCGTTCACAGAAGGGAAAACCGGAAGAAGGCACGATTCGAATCCGTGCGTTCCACGAAGGGGGTAACTTTCACCTCGAAATTACGGACGATGGCGCCGGCATCGACCCCGATCGCGTCAAGCAGAAGGCCCTCGGCAAAGGACTCATTACCAGCGCCCAAGCCGAGAAGATGGCTGAAACCGACCTGCTCAATCTGATTTTCCTTCCGGGCCTTTCCACCGCGGAGAAAGTCACCAATGTTTCCGGGCGCGGGGTCGGCATGGACGTTGTTAAAACGAACGTCGAGCGTATCGGAGGCCTGACCAAGCTTAAGTCCGACAGAAATCGCGGTACCACCGTCTGGCTGGAAATACCGCTGACGCTTGCCACAATTCCCGCCTTGACGGTGATCAGCGGCAAATCCGTCTTTGCCATTCCCCAGGCCGCCCTCGTTGAAATGATCGCCGTTGACGCCGACGACGTTCACAAATTCATTGAGAAGATCGACGGCGTTTCCATTTTCCGCTTCCGTGGCACCGTGCTTCCTCTGATGTCCCTGGCGGAAGAACTCAAGATCCAAGGCTCCGTTTCTTCCGGCATCTCCAAGATTGTCGTCGTTCGCACGGAGGGCCGCCAAATCGCGCTGCTGGTCGATGCCATCCGCAACACGGAAGAAATCGTGATCAAGCCTCTCGACAAGCGATTCAAAACCGTCGCCCTCTACTCCGGAGCCGCGGTCCTCGGCGACGGGCGAGTTGCGCTGATTCTCGATATTGCTGCTTTTGCGCACCGTGCCGGGGTCGTCAGCGCTCGACGGGAGGATTCCGCCGCGACTGCCGATTCACAACCCAGGGAGCGCCTCACTTTGCTGTTATTGTCAGGCTCCGATGGCGAGCGCCTGGCTGTGCCTCTCGACTTCGTGCAGCGCCTCGAGGAGTTTTCTCCCTCCGACAAGGAACTGATGGGCGGCCTTGACGTCGTCCAATACCGCAACGAAATCCTCCGAATGGTTCGCCTGGAGGATTTGCTTGAGAATCGGCGCGCCCGACCGCGCAATCCCCAGAATCCCTATGCCTCCGCCCCGGCGGAGAAAATTTCTGCCATCGTTGTTCGTTCGAAAGGGCCGCGCAACGTCATCCTCGAGGTCACCCGGATTCTCGGTATTGTCAAAGTCGAAATCGACCAGATGACTCCTCCCAGCCGCCCCTGCGTGCGCGGCTCTTTGGTGATTCAGGATCGCGTCACTGAACTTCTCGACATGCCTGCCCTCCTGGCGAAGTCACAGGCTGTGCAGCTCGATTCCCCACTCCTCGTCCCCTCGGGAACGGAAGCCCACCATGTCAGCTAAACACCGGTATTCCACATTCTTTCTGAACGGCATCTGTTTCGGCGTTCCGGTCGAAAAAGTCCAGGAAGTCCTGGAATTCCAGCACATCACTCCCGTCCCTTTGGCTCCTCCAGTGCTTCCCGGCATCATCAATCTCCGCGGGCAGATTCTCACCACCTTTGATCTGAAAACCCGCTTGAACCTTTCTTCATCCGAAAGCGCCGGCGAGCCCATGATGATGGTCATCCAAACCTCCGAAGGTCCCATGAATCTTGTCGTCGACAAAATCGGCCCCGTCCTTGACGTTGAGACCGATCTCTTCGAACGGCCGACCGAGACCCTCAAGCCATCGGTACGCGCTGTAACCACTCACGTCTGTAAACTCGACAACCAACTTCTTCTCGTCCTCGACACCGAAAAAATCGTCCGTTTGCCGGATGACGAGGATGCCGCCGATGTCAGGCCCGACGCCGCCATGCAGAGTGCCGTCCACTGAGCCCAACCGCCCGAGACCCGGTTGCGCCACTGTGCAGCCCACGGGATTCATAAGAGGTATCGCGGGGTTCGCAGGCAATCCCCCTTCCGGAATGTGAAATTCGCAGGTTCGCACTTAGGAGAGAAACGATGAAACTCAAGATCGGTCAAAAACTGGGGCTCGCATTCGGAATTGTCCTGGTCCTGATGCTTGTCAGCGGCGTCCTGACTTATTTGCGCTTAGCTGACATTGCAAAAAACGTGGACCTCATGGTCCGGGTCAGAGTGCCCACCATGCAAGCCGCACGGCTATTGCAGGATGATCTCGATTACGCCGGCAATAAAGCTCGCCAGGCAATTCTGTCCGGCACGGATCCGGCAAGAAAAGCCGCGGCGCAGGCGGCTTTCAACGAAGGCTACGAACGGGTTGACAGGGAGATGGGTACATTTGCGAAACTTTCTTCGGGATGGACACTTCAGGAAAACCGCGACTGCCTCGCTGACCTCAAGCAGCGGATACCGAAGATCCGGCAAGACCAGCAAGCCACCATTGACATTGCAGCCAGCGGAGGCCGTGACGCCGTGATTCGAGGAGGCAATGAATATACGGATAATGTCACGCCGGAAGTGAACGCCGCAACCAAAATTCTGGGGGACATGGTGCAGTCGTTTGATGACCTGATTGCCAGGAACAATCAGGAGATTGCCGCTGCGCTTTCATCCGGCGTATGGACCCTGGGAATAACCATTGCGCTCGCCATCGGCATGGGCGCCATCCTCGCTGTGTTCATCAGCCGCCAGCTCGCTTCAGCCACCAATGCCGTTCTTCACCAGGCGGAAGAAATCGCTGCCGGGGACCTTTCCGGTGAAGAGATCGTCCAAAGCTCCAGCGACGAGCTCGGCGATCTCGCCACAGCCATCAATAAGATGCATGCAAACCTCCGCCAGGTCATCCAATCCATCTCCGAAAACGCCCAGAACGTCGCCAACGCCAGCGAAGAATTCTCCTCGGTCAGCCAGCAAATTACGGCAAACTCGGAGGAAACCTCGGCCCAGGCCAACGCCGTCTCGGCCGCCACCGAACAGGTGAACCGCAATCTCCAGACCGTAGCCACGGCCACCGAAGAGATGAGCGCCTCTATCTCCGAAATCGCCAAGAACGCCACCGAGGCGGCGCGCGTGGCGGGCTCCGCCATGGAAACGGCCAATGAAACCAATGCCATCGTTTCCAAGCTCGGGGAATCCAGCGCGGAAATCGGCCAGGTGATCAAGACCATCACATCGATCGCCCAAAAGACTGACTTGTTGGCGCTGAACGCAACGGTCGAGGCCGCACGCGCGGGCGAAGTCGGAGCTGGTTTTGCCGTTGTCGCTAATGAAGTCAAGGAGCTTGCCAAGCAAACGGCGGCTGCCACCGAGGATATCAGCCGGAAGATCGAAGCGATCCAGACCGATGCGAAGTCTGCGGTAAACGCAATCAGCACGATCAGTGGAATCATCAGCCAGGTCAATCAAATCTCCGCCACGATTGCCGCCGCGGTGGAGGAACAGTCCGCGACCACCAGCGAAATGTCCCGCAACCTCACCGACGCGGCCAAGGGCGCCGGGGAAGTGGCGCAAAACATCAACGGCGTGGCCCAGGCCGCACAGAACACTTCTCACGGAGCAGCCGACTCGCTCAAGGCCGCGCAGCAATTGGCGAAGATGTCCACGCAACTCCGCGGACTCGTCGAGCAGTTCAAACTAGACCGCACGCACGTAAGGCGCGCTCGCTCCAGACGGGACCCGAATGTGGACCTGGACACACATACCGTTGGTGAGCGCGAATATGAGGAAACGGGCGTCCGGTAAGGAATTTGCCTGCTCTCGCAACTCAGTTCTGGAAACGAGCGGCGTCATGCCGAAACGGTTTCCTTCTCATGTCGCCGCTCAAGGCGGGCCTTAAAGGAGATGGAAGATGTTCAAGAATCTGAATCTGACCCAAAAAGTCATCTTGTCCATTTCGGCCGTGCTCATCGTTACCTCCACGCTCAGCTTCTGGATTACGCGGCAGCGCGTGAATCGTCAAGCTGAATAGGCCTTCCTCGATAAACTTCGCCAGATCACCGGCATGGCCACCGCCACTCGCGTGTGGTATTCGCAGAATCTTGAGAAATTCGTACCGCACCATGAATTCAAGCGCATTGAGCAGGTGCCCGTGGTCGTTGCCTGGAACATTGCCCAGCAGTACGCCGCAAGCGCGGGAATGAAATTCAAGACGCCCTCTCTGCATCCCCGCAACCCCACAAACCAGCCGGACGATTTTGAGCGCCGTGCGCTTCAATTCAGGGGCGCGCGCCATGTCTGTTCGGCGGAACAAATCGCATTTCGTTGGCCACCCGCTTCATTAATCCAGCTTCTTTCGTGCGAAATGAAAAAGCGATCCCGCCAGCAGCAGAAACATGAACGCGCCGAACAAATTGCTCGTCGCCAGCCCGCCCATAATCTTGGGGCCAACCGAGAACAGATCCGGCCGCCAGGGAAGTCGCAACGCCGCCGACACCCACCCCGGCACGCGCGTCGAAATTTCCGGGTCCTGCAGCAAATTGATCACGATCCCCAGCAACCCGAAAATTCCTCCGGCCGCAATCAATCCGCTCGAATAGAGTGCGCCGGGACTCGCCTCGCTTTCAGTCTCGCTTTTCTCTTTCATGCTGGCTTCCACCGCCAGCCGCACCAACCCGCCCGCAAACATCGCCGCCGTCGTCGCAACGGAAATATACATCCCCGTTGCGAACGCCAGGGATCGCACTCCCAATATCTCCACCGCCACCACCATGGCCACGCCCATCAGCACCAGCCGCCACGGCAGCCGCTGGTTCAGTATCCCGCTGATCACCGTTGCCATGAGCCGCGCTTGCGGAGCCGGTGCCTTATCGCCGCCGATCCCCTGTGCCCACTGGTACTCGATCCGGCTCGTCGTGTTGTCGTAGAGATATTCGCCGTCCGCGATCTCGTGCGACCCCAGCACGTTGATCAGCACGTACGTCTTTCCTTCATGTACGAACGCCGGCCGTTCCACCTTCACACCGGAGGGCAGCGCCTGCAGGTTGATCGAAATCTGCGTCGGGATATACCGCTCCAGCCCTTTGTTCATCAGGTTCAGCGTCGCGCCGATCGCCACAGTTGAAATCGTCACGCCCACCAGCAATCCCATCTGCTGCCAGAACGGCGTTGCGCCCACGAGGAAGCCGGTCTTTAAATCCTGCGATGTCGCTCCTGCGATCGCTGCCGCAATGCACACCACGCCGCCGATCATCAGCGCCAGCACCGCGTAATTCGGCGCCGTCCACCCCGCCAGGAAGAAAATTGCGCACGTGGCCATCAGGGTTGCGATACTCATTCCGCTGATCGGGTTTGAGGAATTCCCCAGCAACCCGCTGATCCGGCTTGCCACCGTCACGAACAAAAACCCGAACACCACCACGAAAATTCCCGCGAAAAGGTTGTGATACCACGCCGTCTGCGCCCCTTTCATCGGGTGAAACGTCAAGAGGATCCACATCATCACCACAATCAGCAGCGACCCGAGTACCACCCACTTCATCGGCACGTCCCGCTGCGTCCGCCCGTTGTCCGCCATTTCCTGCGCGCCTTCTTTCCGCACGTCTTTCAACCCGGCTGTCAGCGCGGAGATAATCGTCGGCAGCGTCCGCAGCAGCGTGATCAGCCCTGCTGCCGCCACCGCGCCGGCTCCCATCGGCCGAATGTAGCTTCGCCACAAATCGTCCGGGGTCATCTGCGGAATCGGAATCGTGGAAGGATAGATGGGCGTGTTCCCTGCCAGTTGCCCGTAAAATTTGATTGCCGGCATAATCACCAGCCACGAGACGATGCCGCCCGCGAACAATATCCCCGCCACCCGCGGCCCGATGATGTAACCCACTCCCAGATATTCCGAAGTCACCGCCGCGCGAAACGATGCCCCTGGAAACCACTTCGGCTGGTATTCCGGCTGTCCCGTCCAACCCTGCACGGTGTTCATCAAAAATGTGTATACGCCGCCGAGCCCCAGTCCCCAGAACACCCGCCCCGCGAACGATCCGCCGCGCTCCCCAGCCACCAGCACATCCGCGCACGCCGTCCCTTCCGGAAACGTCAGGTTGCCGTGCTCTTTCACAATCAGTTGCCGCCGCAGCGGAATCATGAACAGCACGCCCAGCCAGCCGCCCAGCAGCGCCATCGGGAAGATCCGCCAGAATGTGAATTCCGATCCAAATCCCAGGAAGATCAGCGCCGGCAAGGTGAACATCACGCCTGCCGCCAGCGATTCGCCGGCCGATCCCGTCGTCTGCACGATGTTGTTTTCCAGAATTGTCGACCGCCCGAATGCCCGCAGGATACTGATCGAAAGTACCGCGATCGGAATCGACGCGGACACCGTGAGTCCCGCGCGCAATCCCACATAGACCGATACTGCGCCGAACAGCAGTCCGAACAGCCCTCCCAGAATCACTGCCCGTAGCGAAAACTCTTTCAAACTCTGCGCCGCAGCAACGTACGGCTGGAATTCTCCCGTCGTCCCCCCGGCATTCCATGGACGGTCGCTCACCTTTCCCTCCCCGATTCGTTCCTGATGAATATCGAACGCTGGTTTGATTCCGTGTGCCCGGATTATCTCCCACCATTGCCCCACCGCAAAGGGCTTCCGCACTTCTTGGCGATCTTGCCGCCGGTTCTCCCGCATTGCTGGAATCTCACTCTTCTTGACATCCTGACAACTAGTCAGTATCGCCACGTCCATTCAGTACCCACAGTTGGCGTGCGCTGATTTTGCGGGGTTGTTGTCCCCGGGCTCGCTCCTTGTGCCTCTCGCCCTTTTTCTCGTGCTTGATTCGCTCGTTGGCGGGGCGGTTCGGGAGCCCCTTCTTATGATTCGTCGATTTGTGATTTTTTGCGCTATCGCTTTCCTCGCATCCATTTACAAGCCGTTTTTCTCCGCCTGCCCTGCGACAAGTGGCAGCCGATCGATCCTGCGGACCTCAAAATGACCAGCGAGCCCAAGGCTCCCGGCGCACCCGCGATCTATCTTTACCGCCAGGTCGACCGCGACGATGCCGGGCGTGCCACCACCGAGTACAACTACATCCGCATTAATATCCTCACTCAGGAAGGCCGCAACCACGCCAACATCGAAATTCCCTATCTCAAGGAACAAGCCGGCATCAACATCAGCCACATCCGGGCCCGTGTCATTCAGCCCGACGGCACCATCGTTCCCTTCAACGGCCAGATCTACGACAAAACCATTGAAAAAACCAAACGTGTCAAAACCCTGGCCAAAACTTTCTCCATTCCCGACGTTCAGGTCGGAAGCATCGTCGAGTACCACTTGAACTACGATTTCTCCGGCAAGTACATTTTCAACTCCTACTGGGCCATCAGCGACGAACTTTTCACACGCCTCGCCAAGTTCAGTTTGAAGCCTTATTCCGAGTCCGCCGTCCGCTGGATCTGGCCCGCTGGTCTGCACCCGGGCACAGATCCCCCGAAACAGAGCTCTGATTCCATCGTCCGTCTTGTGGCCAAGGACGTCCCCGCGTTCCTCACCGAGGATTACATGCCTCCGGAAAATGACTTGAAGTACCGTCTTTTGTTCATCTACTCCGACAGATTCATCGAGACCGATCCCGTTAAATATTGGCGGAGCTTCGGGAAAAAACAGCACGACAGGCTGGAAAGTTTCGTCGGCAAGCGCAAGGATCTCGAAGCTGCCGTTTCGCAGATCATCTCGCTCTCGGACTCGCCGGACACCAAATTGCGCAAAATCTGTGACCGCGTCCAGTTGCTTCGCAATCTCAGCTATGAAAACACGAAAACGGAGCAGGAACAGAAGCGAGATAAACAGAAGAAAACCCAGCATGCCGCCGACGTGCTCAAAAATGGCTACGGCTCCGGCACTGATCTCACCTGGCTCTTCGTGGGCCTTGAGCGCGCGGTGGGTTTCGGAGCTTCGGGTGTGCTCGTTTCCACGCGCAACGATTATTTTTTCAACGACCAGCGCATGAACAGCAACGAACTCTATTCCAATGTCGCCCTCGTCAAGGTCGATTCCAAGGGAGTCTATTGCGACCCCGGAACCGCATTCGCTCCATTCGGCCGTGAAAGGTCTCAAGCTCAACTTGCCGAAGCCCGCTACACGTTGCAGCTTCCTGCCGGCTGGGAATACAAAGCCGTTTGGATCAATCATCCGGAAGTGACAACCGAATCCGTGGGAAACAACCAGTGGCAATGGGTTCTCAGGCAGATCCCGGAAATTAAGCCGGAGGACCAGATGCATCCTTGGAAGGGTGAGGCGGGGATCATGTTTGTTTCCCTTATTCCCCCGGCGGCGCCGCTCATGGTTCTCTGAACTGGTCGGAGATGGAAAGTTGGGAGAATCAACTTGTCCAAGGGCGCTTGACGGCTTCGCCAGCGATCAAACAGAAGGTTGCGGAGCTCACCGCAAATCTTCCCACCTCCCTCGAAAAATTGCGGGTTCTCGCCCAATTCATGCAGAAAGTTATTCGCTACGTCGCCATCGAACTCGGCATCGGGGGATGGCAGCCGCACTCCGCCGACGAAACATTTTCCCATCGCTACGGTGATTGCAAAGACAAGGCCGCACTTCTTGCTACGATGCTCGAAGAGCTCGGCATTGACTCCTATCAAATGCCAATCCACACTGATCGGGGTGGCGTCACCCCGGCCACCCCTGCGCATTTCCGCTCGTTTAACCACGTCATCCTTGCCGTGCGTCTCCCGGATGCAGTTGACGATCCCTCGCTCCTTGCCGTCGTCCAGCATCCTAAACTTGGCCGGCTTCCGATATTCGATCCCACCGATGGGGTAACCCCGTTTGGGTCGCTTCGCGGCGAATTGCAGGCTGATTGCGGTGTGCTGGTCACTCCGGAGGGCGGAGAACTCCTTCAAGTTCCACAATTGCCCGCTTCCCTTAGCGGAGTAACCCGCACAGGACAATTCACCCTTGACGCCCGCGGACGCGGACTACAGCTTTGGTAGCTATCACAGCAAAACGGAAACGAAAGGCGACACGATCGTCTACACGCGCACCTTCCAAATCGAGGAACTCAGCGTCCCCGTTTCCAAGGTCGACGACCTGAAAAAGTTCTACCGCATCATTGCTACCGACGAGCGCAGCACCGCCGTTCTAATATCGTTGTGCCACTGACCCTTTTCCAGCACTTGGCCCGCAGCCAAGCTAGAAACGTGGATTTCCCAATTTCTTACCTCTCGCCGTTGCCAGCGCTCGTGTTTTTGGTCTATCCTCGCTGCCCGGCGGGTGGGGACTGTAAGCCGCGCTGATTGGCTGGGAAAGGGAGCGCGAGGGTACAAGCAAACCAAACGCTCTCGCATACGTCTAACCTTGCAAAATTGGTCGTGGGTTGCACCCGAGTTCGAGATCGAATTGAAACAAAGTTCACGAAAATCGCGTACCGAATTGTGTGGTCAAAGGGCCAAGCCCTCCACGCCAAGGAGCGCATTGGTGTTTTCGGCATCTGTATTTTTTTTGAGCTTCGTCGCATCCTTTTTTCCTCTTCGTGCAATTGCCCAGCAGAAAGGCGCATCTGCTCCCGCCGTCGTCCAGCCGGGCGCGCCGGGTCAGCCCACCAAAACGCTCCCAGCTTCCACCACGGGCACCCTGCCTCCGCTTTCCCGTGCCGACGTGGAATTCATGCAGGGCATGATCATGCATCACGCGCAGGCCGTGGAGATGACCGCTCTGATTCCTTCCCACACCAACAACAAGGATTTGCAGGAGCTCGGCGCGCGCATCAGCAGTTCCCAGTCCGACGAAATCCGGTTCATGAAGCGCTGGCTTGCGGCTCGTGGACAGCCGATCTCCATGGCCATGCCCGGCATGCCCGATATGGACATGTCTGGAAAGCCCATGCCGCTCATGCCGGGCATGTTGACACCGGAGCAGATGGAAGCGCTTCGCAAGGTCAAGGGTGCGGAGTTCGACCGCTTGTTCCTGACCGGAATGATTCAGCACCATGGCGGCGCGCTAACCATGGTGAAGGACCTTTTCAATTCCGCCGGCGCGGGGCAGGACGCGGAAATTTTTAACTTCGCCACCGACGCGGACAACACGCAGCGCGCGGAAATCAGGATTATGCAAAACATGCTCGAGAAAAAGTCTTCCGAGGAGAAACAATGAACCGATTGCTTCGCATTGCTTTGCAGGTAATGTGCATCGCGAGTCTTTTGGGGGGCGGCGCCATACGGTTGTTTGCTCAGGAGCCCGCGCAAGCTCCGGCGAAGCAGGACGCTTCCAAACAGGATGCCGCAAAGCAGGAGCCCTCGAAGAAAGAGGGCGATGAGGATGACGAGAATCCTTTCGCTCCCCAACCTGCGCCCGCTCTGCCGCCGGGCATGACCGGTTCCGACGTGAACGATCCGCGCTACAAACTGGCCCCGGGCCTTTACGACGCGGGCGAGAGCATGATGGGCATCAAACATCTTATCCTGGTCAAAAAACCAGACGCTTTCGAACTCGGCACCAGCGATCCAGACAATCCCAAGGTCCTGAAGACGATCGGGCTACTGGGCATCGGCAACGTTGCCAAAATCCCAAAACCAATGCAACTCGTGATCGCGCAGCTCGCCTTCTCCAACTCCGATCTTGCCTTCCAGGGAGACCACCTTTTCCAGGGCAATTTTTACGGTATAAATATTTTCGATATCAGTAATCCTGCGAAAACCACCCTGCTTACGTCTATGGTCTGTCCCGGCGGGCAGGGCGACGTTTCGGTCTACAAAAACCTGATGTTCATGTCTGTCGAAATGCCCAATGCCCGCCTCGATTGTGGCACGGAAGGTTTTCCCCCGGAGCCTCCGCCGACTCCCGAAGAGATGAAGGAGCATAAGCACCGTCTTCCCGCCGCACAGAAAGATCGCTTCCGCGGCGTACGCATCTTCGACATTTCCGATATTCGCAATCCGAGACAGGTTGCCGCCGTGCAGACCTGCCGCGGTTCGCATACCCACACCCTCGTGGTCGATCCGAACGACAAAAACAACGTGTACATCTATGTTTCCGGCACGTCTTTCGTGCGGCAGCCGGAAGAACTGGAAGGCTGCTCCGGAGAGAAGCCGGACAAGGATCCGAACACGGCGCTGTTTCGCATCGACGTGATCCAGGTTCCCCTGGCCGCACCGCAGGACGCAAAAGTTGTTTCCCGCCCGCGCGTGTTCATGGACGCGCGAACAGGGGCCATCAACGGCCTCAGCAACGGCGGCAGCCACGACAAGAATGAACAAAAGCCCCGCGATACCGACCAGTGCCATGACATCACGGTGTACTCGGCGATCGGGCTTGCCGCAGGTGCCTGCTCCGGAAACGGTATCCTGCTGGACATCAAAGACCCGGTGCATCCAAAACGCGTGGATGCCGTCAACGATCCCAACTATTCCTACTGGCACTCTGCTTCTTTCTCGAACGATGGCACCAAGGTCGTGTTCACCGATGAATGGGGCGGCGGTCTGGGAGCGCGTTGCCGTCCGAATGACTCCAATAAGTGGGGCGCGGACGCCATCTTCCGCCTGAAGGACGACAAATTGACCTTTGCCAACTATTACAAATTGCCGGCCGCGCAGTCCGACACGGAAAACTGTGTCGCGCACAACGGCTCGTTGGTTCCCGTACCTGGCCGCGACATCGAAGTCCAGGCGTGGTATCAGGGCGGCGTCTCCGTCATGGATTTCACTGATCCCGATCATCCGAAGGAGATCGCCTATTTCGACCGCGGGCCGATCGACTCCAAGATGCTCATCCTTGGCGGCGACTGGTCCGCTTACTGGTACAACGGCTACATCTACGGATCCGAAATCGCCCGTGGCCTGGACGTGTTTGAGCTGACCCCGACGGAGAATCTGACGCAAAACGAAATCGACGCGGCGAAGTCCGTCCACGTCTCCGAAGAGAACGTGCAGAACCAGCAGAAGATCGTATGGCCCTCCACGCTCGTCGTGGCCAAGGCTTATATCGATCAGTTAGAGCGTTCGCAGGCCCTGTCGGCCAGTCAAATCGCCTCGCTCCGCAAAGCGATCGGCGCGGCGGAGAAATCACACATGGCCGCAAACAAAGTGAAAAAGCTCAAGAGCACGGCCCCCTCCATTGAGAAAAGCGCCGCCTCGGCGAAGACGCCCGCCGATGCTTCGCGCATGCACTCCCTGGCGGAAATTCTCAAGAACCCTTCCGCCTGAGCCCGAAGCACTCCAAAAAAGTTGCTGTTCACTTGTAGCGGACCCGGCCTGCTTATGAGCGCCGGCAATGGACCCGAGTTGTGAACGCTACTCCGATGAATCAGAAGGTTACGTGCGGGATCGCGTGGATTGGCCAGTCAGTTCCCCCAGCCGAAAGCATCGGGCGGCCGCGGAAATTTTCCGTTATTTCCGGGGAGCAATGACGTTCATAACCGCTGGGGGACGCAGAGTGCTCCACCGGTAGCGGAGCTTTCGTGGTGCCGCTTCCAGCATGCCTTCCAGCAGTGCCCGGGCCTGCTCGAATGCAAGCGAGACGCGGAACAGATCGGCCTTTCGGCCATGATCGAATTTCTCATAGCGGGCGGGATGGGAGCTCGCGAATCCGAGAATGACGTCCCACGGAGATTGCCGCGCGAATAGCCTTTTCTGCGAAGCCTCACGCTGCGAGATTTCCGCGATGGCCCGCTGCGCGCCTCCCCCCATTTCCAGCAGCACTGCCGTAGCTTCTTGCGGAACGAATGGCCGCGAGGGATCGTCATCGGGGAAAGTAACGAGAAGTCTTTCGAGTTCGGATATCTCGGCGGAGAGCGCTTCCCACCAATAGCGATAGCCGTGGTAGACGACCGTACCGCTGCGAACGATTTGCTGAACGCGCGCGGGGTCCTTGCCCGCTACACTGACTACCATGTCGATAAGTTCGTGGAGGCGAAAGGTTTGTTTGACCACGGGACGGACGGACATGTAGCCGGCGTCGTCTTCGGTGTAGCGAAGGGGGATTTGGTCGGGGAGCGCCATGACCGGATGTTTCGTGTCGCCGGCTCTGCGAATGAGCTGCACCTACACAACCATAGCCAAATATACGTCGGCGCGAGGGTACATCTCTAGCCGAGCTTGGAAAGGCGTGCCCGGACAAGGTCGGACAGAACTTTGCCATCGACCGTTTTGCCGGTGAGGGCGTCCTTCGCTGCTTTAACGACGGCGCCCATTTGTTTCATGGAACTGGCGCCCGTCGAGGCGATGGCTTGGGTGATGGCGGCGTCCATTTCTCCCTCGCTGGCCCCGGCCGGAAGATACGACTCGAGAATATTGAGTTCGGAAGATTCCTTTTCTACAAGATCGTTGCGCCCGCCTTTGGCGAACTGATCGATGGACTCCTTGCGCTGTTTGACCAGGGTCTGGAGTAACTGGATGGACTCGGCGTCTTCCAGCTTCCGCATCTTTTCGACTTCTTTGAGTTGCATCGCGGCCTTGACCATGCGCAGCACGCTGAGACGCAATTCGTCCTTGTTTTTCATGGCGGCGACAATATCTTTTTGAACCTGTTCGGAAAGACTCATGACACGTTCGACTCCCTTTTTTGAACTATAACAGACGTGCATCCCGCTCATAAAAATTTCTGGAGCAGCGGGAGTTTGACAGGGTTTTGCGAGCCAAGTAATTTGGAGTGTTCTCACCACAAGGGAAGAGACCGCTGTGCGCCCTCGCGGCTTTTACCCGGAATAGAGGAATCATGAAAGTCATTGTCGCGGACAAGATCAGCGATCGCGGAATTGAAATACTGCGGCAGACCGGCTGGAACATCGTATTTACAACAAAGGAGACGTTGCATGCGGAGCTGGCGGACGCGGACGCCCTCATCGTCCGCAGCGCAACGAAGGTAACTCCATCTCTGCTGGATCACGCGCCCCGCCTGCGCGTGATCGGCCGGGCCGGCGTCGGCGTAGACAATATCGACCTGGACGAATCCACTAAGCGCGGCATCCTGGTGATGAGCACCCCGGGTGGCAGCTCGGTCAGCGTGGCGGAGCACGCGTTTGCGTTGCTGCTGGCGCTCGTGCGGCAGGTGCCGAAATTCGACGCGGCCATGCGGGAAGGACGCTGGGAGAAGTCCTCCTCGGGCGCCGAAGTGCGCGGCAAGACGCTGGGATTGATTGGATTGGGAAGAATCGGCAGCGAAGTGGCCACGCGCGCGGACGGATTCGAGATGCGCGTGCTGGCCTTTGACCCGTTCATCAGCGAGGCGGCGGCCCGGGAATTTTCGGTCGAGCTGGTGCCGCTGGAAAAGCTCTACGAAGAAAGCGATTTCATCTCCCTGCACACGGCGGTAAGTCCCCAGACAAAGGACATGATCAACGCTGCAAGCATCGCGAAAATGAAAAATGGCGTGCGCATCATCAACACGGCGCGCGGCGAACTCATCAACGAAGCGGACCTCGCGGCGGCAATTAAGAGCGGGCAGGTGGCTGGCGCAGCCCTGGACGTGTTCGCGGAAGAGCCGCCGAAGTCTTCTCCGCTGATCGGATTGCCAAACGTGGTTGCCACCCCCCACGTCGCCGGTTCGACGGCGGAGGCTCAGGAAGAACTGGGCACTCAAGTGGCTGTGCAGGTGCGCGACTACCTGCTGGAAGGCATCATCAAGAACGCGGTCAACTTGCCGGCCCTTTCGCCGGAACAATATCGCCGGGTGCGCCCGTACCTGGCCCTGGCGGAGCGCCTGGGGTCGTTGCTCTCCCAAGCGGCGGAAACAAGGCCGGCTCGCATCCGTATCCGCTACGCGGGTGAGGTGGCGGAAGTGGGTACTCATCTCCTGCGCAGCGCGGTGTTGGCGGGAATGTTGAACGCGATTTTGGACGAAAAAGTGAACGTGGTGAACGCGCCGGCGGTTGCTGCGGCGCGCGGCTTGACCGTGCAGGAAGAATCCCGGCGGCGCGAGCACGGCTTTCCGCACACTCTGGAGGTGGCCGCCCTGTCGGACAATCCGGACAGTCATGGATTCACGGCCGAAGGCACAGTGTTGCGCGATGGTTCGCCGCGAGTGATCCAGATTGATGGTATTTCCTTGGAGGCTCAGCTGAATGGGACGATGTTGTTTCTTCGCAACCAGGACCGGCCGGGCGTTATTGGCCATGTGGGCGCGACCTTGGGTAAGCACGGCGTGAACATTGCTACCTTTGCCCTCGGCCGGCGCGACAATGCCCCCGGGGCAGAGGCCGTGGCATTGATCCGCGTCGACGGAGACATCACAGACCAAGTCCTGGACGACGTTAAGATGCACCCATCTATCACGGAAGCACGGACGATTCACTTGGGGAAGCTGTAAAAAGCCCAAGCCTCCTCCTTGGACCTGCGATGGGAGCGGTTGTCCTAAAGGGCCGCCCTTCCAAATTCGGGATGAATGTCCTCCGCACCCGCGTGCGGCGTGATTTTTTATCCCTGCGCCACTCCTTTGGCTTGCCCTGGAAATACCGTGCAGGGACTCACCCAATCGTGGACCGCGCCTTCCGGAGCGTACGCCGTCGGGCCCGCGCAGCTTGCGCAGATGGATGCCGTCTGCGGCACGCAAACCAGCAGCCATCCAACCGTTACTTGTCCACTCGGTCCTGGCGTGAATCCGATGTTGGCGAACGCGCAGGGTACCGGATTGTTTCAGCAGTTTCCGGCGCCCAACTCCTCGGCTTGTTCAAACGCTGATGGCTTCAATATCAGTTGCTTCCGCTTCTCGGCGCCGAATTCCACGCACTTGAACACCTCGATCGCCAAGTTCGACTACAACCTCAATCGTGCCGGCACCAACCGCTTGTTTATTCGAGGCAATTATCAGGACGACACGACGGATAACCCTCCGCAATATCCAGGGCAGCCGCCGATCACCGCGATCCGAACCACCAGCCGCGCCATCGTCGCGGGCTACAACGCAGTGTTCTCCAGTTCGCTGGTCAACAACTTCCGCTTCGGTCTGACGCGCGAAAGTGTCGGGCAGCAGGGCATCGAGAACGGTCCGAATATCACGTTCCGGTATTTCGACGACCTGCATCTCAGCGTGGGCACGGCGGCGCCTACGCAATCCTTTACGCGTAACTATCACATCCCCGTCCACAATTGGGTGGACGACGTGAGCTGGACCAAGGGAAAGCACACCCTGCAGTTCGGCACGAATATCCGCCGGATCACGAACTCGCGCGCTACCGATGAGGCGAATATCAACTTCGCCTCCACCAATCCGAATTTTCTCGCCGCACAGCCTGCCGGCGGCGGCACTCTGGATCCCTCTTGCCAGACAGATCAGGCAACGGGCGTCACCCCGCCCGCGTTTTGCACCTGGAACTTTCCGGCCGTCGACCCGAACAACGCGAATCCCTACAACTACGCGTCGGAAACCTGCTGGGAGTGATCACCGAGGTTACCGGTCAATACAATCGCACAGCTCAAGCCGTATCCATTCCGCAAAACACTTTGGTCCCGAAGGATTTCCGCTCCTGGGAGTCCGATTTCCATTTTCAGGACTCCTGGCACGTGAACTCGACTCTTACCATTACCGCCGGTCTGCGCTACAGCCTGTTGCAGCCTGTGTTTGAAATGAACGGCAACCAGGTTTCACCAGACCAGCACCTCAACAATTTCGTCAGCCAGCGAGCGGCAGCGATGGAACAGGGCGGCGCCTTCGACGAAATCATCTCCTATAGCCCCAGCGGCAAAGTGAATGGCAAAAGCCCGCTGTGGCCGTGGGACTACAAGGACCTCGGCCCGCGCCTGGCGTTCGCTTACGCCCCTAACAAATCGGATGGCCTCCTCGGAGTGTTGCTCGGCGGCAGTGGCAAGACATCCATCCGCGGGGGCTTCGGGATTGTCTATAACCACTTCGGAACCGGTCTGGTGGATACTTTCGACACCAACGGAGCATTCGGTCTCAACACCGTCATCAGCAATCCGGCCTCGATCCAAACCCTCGACGGCAGAGCTCGCTATTCGGGCCCGGGCATGATTCCAACTTCCAGCTCGGATGGAATTTTGCTGCAACCGCCGCCGAGCGGTGGATTTCCTTACACTCTGTCGGTGAGCACCCTGGGCAACCCCCTTCAGCAGATCACGTGGGGATTCGACAACAATCTCCGCACGCCCTATTCAGAGACGCTCGATTTTTCCGTGTCCCGCGAACTTCCCGGCGGTTTGACGTTTGAGGCCGCGTACGTGGAGCGCTTCGGCCACCGGCTCTTGCAGCAACGCGACCTGGCCATGCCGCTGGATATCAAGGATCCAAAAACCGGCGTGGACTATTTCGCGGCTGCCACCGCGTTTGCCAAGCTTGCCAACGCGAATACTCCCGTATCTCAGGTTCAACCAATTCCTTATTGGGAAGACCTCTTTCCAACCGCGGCCGGCGGCGGGCTGAGCGCGACTCAGGCCATGTACCAGCTCTTTGCCCAAAACTGGGGCCCATCCACCCTGGGCGCGACTAACTTCCAGAATATTTTCGACTCCTTCTGTTTCCCCGCATGCCCCAGCATCAACGGCACGCCGACGCCATATGCGTTTTACCACAAGGAATTTTCCGCGCTCTATGCCTGGTCGAGCATCGGCAACAGTGCCTACAACGCCGGGCAATTCATGCTCCGCAGCCGCAACATGCACGGCCTGCAGTTCGACTTCAACTATGTTTATTCCAAGTCGATCGACGAAGGCTCGGACGCCGAACGCGTCCCTAGCTTCCGCGGACTGAGCGCCTTCACCAACCCCAGCGCCATCGGTCCGTATTCCAGCACGTTGACGAAGCCGCGTGTCATGGAGTTCGCGCTCCGTTATTCCTTCTAACCGAAAACACCTGAGTTTCGCTCCACTCTCGGCTCTCCGGGTATTTTCCCGGAGGGCTTTTTTCATCCGCGGCGCGATTCCCATGCATTTGAATTTCCTTGCCCAGCTATCAGCGCATCCTTCTTGACACGCGAGGGGTTCTGTCCTAAAAGGTATGGTAATTTCGGTGCGTGCGAGTGGTGGGTAAGGTCCTTGTGGTGGGGACCCGGGTGGTTCCTATTCTTCCAGCGGCCGGCGGAGCGGCCGTGGCCTTCCTTCTTTACTCGCCTGTTAGATCCGAGTGCACGTAATTTTCAGCGCCCCTGAAAGGAATTTTTATGCCTCGCATCTCTGTTTGCCGGACGGCTCTTTTGCTTTGCGCAGTCATCATTCTCGCGGTCGGTTCTGCCTGGGCTCAAAGCACCTCTTCTCTGCACGGCACCATCACGGACAAAAGCGGCGCATCGGTGCCGGGAGCCGTGGTGACCCTCGAAAGCAAGGAACTCTCCATCACTGTCTCCACGAAAACGGACAAAAATGGCGCCTACCAGTTCGTGGACGTGCGTCCGGCCACTTATACCCTGACCGTAACCGCCGCTGGCTTCGCTACTCTTCGGCAACCCGGCCTCCAATTGCTGGTTGCCACGCCCACGACCGACGATTTGAAGATGGAAGTGGCTGCGGTCACCACAACCGTGGAAGTCTCCACCGTCACCCAGACCATCAATACCTCGGACGCAACTTTGGGCAACGCCTTCGGGCAGTTGCAGGTGAGTTCGCTGCCGTTTGAAGGCCGCGATCCCGCCGGCTTGTTGAGCTTGCAACCCGGCGTGGCAACCGTCGCCGATCCTGCGATTCAAAAATCGAACGAACTGTTCGACAGCCGAAGCGGCGCGGTGAATGGCGCGCGAAGCGACCAGACCAACATTACGCTCGACGGCGTAGACGACAACGACCAGTTGAACGGATTCGCCTTCCGCGGTGCCTTGCGCGCCACCCTGGATTCGCTCGAGGAGTTCCGCGTCACCACTTCGAACGCCAACGCCGACCAGGGGCGCTCCTCCGGCGGCCAGGTCTCCCTGCAGACCAAGAGCGGCACGAATGAGTTCCACGGCACCGGTTACGAATACCAGCGGCCCACCAACATGGTGGCCAACGACTACTTTAACAAGCTGGCCGAACTCCAAAATGGCGACCCCAACAAGCCGCCCTTTCTCCTGCGGAATACCTTTGGCGGCACGTTCGGCGGCCCGATCAAGAAGGACCGGCTGTTCATCTTCCTGGCCTATGAAGGCTTGCGCCAGCGGGAAAATCAGCAGGTGACCCGCACCGTACCCAGCCAATTGTTGCGGGAAGGAATTATTGAATATCAATGTGCCAATCCAAGCGACTGTCCTGGCGGTACAATGACTGTCCAGGGTGTCGATGCCCAATTCAATCCTAAGACCTATCAGGTGAGCGTGCCCGCAGGGAACAATGTCCTCGGTTCACCTCAAATTGCCTCCATGGATCCAAATTGCACCACGACGGGCACCTGCCCCTGGGGTCCGGGTATCGATCCCTTTGTCATCAAAACCTTGAATTCTTATCCGTTGCCGAATACTAACCAACAGGGATATGGCTACAATTATCAGGGCTACACGTTTTCGTCGCCCGCGCCATTAAAGAACGACACCTACATTGCCAAGTTGGACTACAACATCACCCAGAGCGGCTCCCAGCGCCTGTTTGCGCGTTTTGGACTTCAGAATGACCACGGCAACGACGTGGAACAATTCCCCGGCCAGCCGCCTAATTACACAAATTTGAACAATACCAAAGGCATCGTCACCGGCTGGACGTGGACGATCAGCCCCACAAAGATCAACAACTTCCACTACGGTTGGATTCGCGAAGGCTACGGCACCGATGGCGTCTCCAATCTGCCCCGTGTTTATCTCCGCGGCTTGGATGACCCAACGGCCTTCACGCGTTCCACCAATGTGATCATTCCCGTCCATAACTTCACCGACGACTTCACCATCATCAAGGGCAACCACACCATCACCTTTGGCGGAAACTACCGGTTCATCAATAATATCCGAAACTCGGACGCCAACTCCTTCAGCGACGCTCTGACCAATACCGGATTCTTGGTGCCGACGGGGATCTCGAATGTCGGCGGAAGTTTTGATCCGGCCGCCTTCGGCTTTCCAGCCGTTTCGACAAATGCCCAGAACGCCTACGACTATCCGATGATTGCCCTCGCTGGCGTAATTACCGAAGAAGATAACACCTACGTCCAGAACAAAAACGGGCAATTCTTGCCGCAGGGTTCCTTCGTGCCGCGCCACTTCCGCAGCAGCGAAGTAGAGTTCTATGGCATGGATGCCTGGCGGCTGAAGCCAAACCTCACCATGACCTATGGTGTGCGCTACTCTCTCCTGCAACCCCCCTATGAAACCAACGGCAATGAGGTCACTCCAAACATCAGCCTCGACAATTTTTTCCAGACCCGTATGAAAGACATGGTGCAGGGCATCTCCTATTCCCCGAACTTCAGCTTTGACTTGGCTGGCCCCGCAAACGGCAAGCCGGGGTATTGGAGCTGGGACTATAAGGACATCGCACCTCGCTGGTCGCTGGCTTGGTCGC
Organism: Acidobacteriota bacterium; assembly: GCA_021324935.1. Lineage (GTDB taxonomy): Bacteria > Acidobacteriota > Terriglobia > Acidiferrales > UBA7541 > Acidiferrum. The sequence goes on along the minus strand of JAJPIE010000003.1, from coordinate 7,083 downwards.
CTGGTTTCAGCACCGGCTTGCTGGGCAGCATGTTTGGCGGGCCCGGCAAGAGTTCCATCCGCATGGGTGCCGGTATTTACTACGACCATTTCGGAGAAGGCATTGTGAACACCTTCGACCAGAACGGGTCGTTTGGGTTTGTCACGTCGGGTTCCTTGCCGCCAGGCACGGTCTCGCTGGACACGGGTCCGCGCTATACCGGCCCGAACAACCTGCCGGCGTCACTTCAGTATCCGCCGCCGACACCAGGTTTTCCGGTCACGCCGGGAAACCAGTTCCTGATTTATTGGGGCATGGACGACAAATTGAAGACGCCCTATGCGTATGGCTTCGATTTGTCTTACACGCGCGAACTCAAAGGCGGGTTCACCTTCGAGGCCGCCTACGTCAATCGGCTCGGCCGCCGCTTGCTGCAAGAACGCGACCTCGCCCAGCCAATCAACCTCTGCGATCCGAAATCCGGCCTTTGCTATTTCCAGGCGGTCACCGCATTGGCCAAGATTTATCGCACGGGTGAGCCGGTGCAGAATTTCGCGGCAAACCCCAATGTTCCGGCGAACGTTGCACAATACTGGCAAGACGTGATGCAGCCGCTCCATGCCGGTGGCGCCTATAGCGTGGGCACCAGTTCCTGCGTGAACGGCGGAACTCCCGCGGGCACCTCCAGTGCGTTGGTGGCTGCGTATGCCTTGTTCTGCAGCGGAAGCCTCAACGAGACCACCCCCCTCTCCGTTTGGGACCTCAGCGGCATCCCGGATGCCAACCTCCCCGGTGTCTCTTACTTCCCCGTTAATGGACCGAACACTTTTTATCAGAGCCAGTTTGCCTCGCTTTACGCCTGGAGTTCAACCGGCCGCAGCAATTACAATAGCGGGCAATTCATGCTGCGTCACCGAGAAGCCTATGGCCTAACGTGGGATCTGAACTACACCTACTCCAAGTCCTTCGACATGGGATCCAACGCCGAACGCATCAGCCTGTTCCAGAATTTCGGCTATGCCAGCCAGATTATCAACGCGTTTGATCCCGGGTTGAACCGTGGCGTGTCCGACTACGACATGACCCACCAGATTAATTCCAACATCATTTACGAAATCCCCTTTGGTCACGGCAAGAAGTGGGGAAGCTCGTCCAACGGTTTCGTCAATGCCGTCTTCGGCGGTTGGACGATTTCCGGCCTCTACCGCTGGACCAGCGGCCTGCCCTTCTCCATTTCCAACGGCTTCCAGTTCCCCACCAACTGGGAACTTACCGGCCAAGCTAACTTGGTCGGCCCGAAGCCGGCGACCGGCGTTGGCAACAACTGCTCCAGCGGCACCTGCAACCCGAACGTCTTTGTCGGCTCCACGGGCGGCAGCGGCAGCGCAGTCAGCTCGTTCGACTATCCGTTCCCTGGACAAACGGGCTCTCGAAACAATATCCGCGGTCCGGGTTACTTCGACATCGACGCGGGCCTCCGCAAGCAATGGAACTTCACGGAGAGGATGCGGCTGGCCTTCGGCGCTGATGTGTACAACATCACAAACTCCGTACGCTTCGACGTGGGTTCCATCACCTACAACGGCAACGCAGCCATCGACAGCGGTTCGGCCTTCGGCAACTTCGAAAGTGTGCTGACCGCTGCCCGTCGCATCGAACTGTCTCTGCGCTTCACCTTTTAAGAGCTAAGCGTAACTCTTCCGGGCCGGATGGCTTCCACCATCCGGCCCTTTCTTGTGTTCCAGCGGGGCTCCAGTCTGTCGTGCAAGCGGCTGCTCCACAACCGCCTGCCACGCAGCGTGGCGCGGAATAGGGCGGTGTGTTAGGCTAAAAGAACACGCGGTTGCAGTCTGCCGCGGTCATCCAGTTGTCGGGGCGTGGCTCAGCCTGGCTAGAGCGCCTGGTTCGGGACCAGGAGGTCGGTGGTTCAAATCCACTCGCCCCGACCAATCCTTTCAATCACTTATCCGCGCCTTCTGGTCTTTTGGCTACAGTGCTGTAGTCGAATTTGTAGACGGTGAAATCCGGCGAAGTCTATGTTTGTCCTGTCCTACCGAATCCAAACTGAAATCCCAGTCGGCGTTCCTCGCTACAAAACCAACTGCGACGTTGTAGACTGAAAAACGGAATACGTATGTAAATATTTGAAAATACGACGGCTCGGTGAGAGCCGAACTCGGACCCTCTGCTTAGAAGGCAGTTCTCGCGCCTTGTTGAAATCCAGCGAAATTCTACCGGCCACAAGTGATTCACTGCAAAAGCGTTGTCGTGCGCGTGTTGAACGCGATTGAATCCCTTTGAATGAAAAGGCTTTCTCCGATACAAAATCGTCTACAGCGAGTTAAATCGAGTTGGACCTTGGCCGAGCCGCCTCATCGGAACAAACCCATAGCTGAGGCGAGATGAAGTCCTTGATAGAAACAAAATGCCCCCGGTAACGTCCAGTTCGAGGGATCAAAACCGAGTCCCAGATTGGGATGAGACGGATTGGATGGAAATTCATCGGCGAGAAATGTATCTACGTCATTTATCTTGGAAGGGATTTCTAGCCAAGGCCCCGATTCATATTCTTTGTTCAGCTTGAACTTGGACTCGAATTCTTCCAAGTATCCTGAGTCTTGCACGACGAAGACCGTCGTGACTTCAGGGCCGAGCCTGAGCAAGTCTATACAAAAGCCTGTTACATGGAAAGAAGCCTCTCCGGTTTCGAGCATCTCCACGAGTTCTCTGATTCCTGGCTTCCTGAAAAAGAAAAACGGGTCGGAGTTCCGGATTTCGCGCTCAACCTCTTTCCCGTCAAAGAGTTCCTCGTAGATTTCCTTTATCACTTTGTATTTGAATTCGAGGTCGATTCTTGAGTCTGCATTCGCGATGTCAAAAATCCCAGTGCCGATGTTGTCAAAGATGCCATCCGTTGCCGAGAGGCTCAGTCTTCCGCGAGCCCTTATGGCTGGGCGGTATGTCCCGCGTTTTGTCCTAAACAAAATCAGGTTACTGATTCCCATGCCACAGACCTGGGACTCGCAAAATCGTTCGATTGTCTCAACTGATGACGCGACCAACTTTCTGACCCGCAAGTCTTTCCCATCGAGTTTGCCGCTCCCGGCTGGGTTTGACAAAGCGAGCCTTGTCTCAAAATCCAAGTAATCTTGGTACTTCAAAGCATCGAAAAAGTGGCCATGCTCAAAATGGAGATTGAGCTTGCTTCCCACAGACTTGAGTTTCGTAAGTCTGAATATCCGCCCATCCCAGAGCTCGCTGCGCCCTAATTCTTTTCGAACACCGGTGTATAGAGCGAAGAATCTCTCACGTTCATTTGAGAGGGGGAATGAATGATCGACGGGATCCCGGCTTGTTTTGATCGAGTCATTGGTCAGCGAAGTCCATGCTCGACGAACGAACAGCGGGACTCGAACAGGGGAGCAGCGATATTTGAAGAGCGGAACCTCCTTGCTGTCGTAGTACTTGACGAGTGTTGGATACACTTGCGAATGGCGCAGCTTTGAAGCTGCAATGGCGTGGGACATCACGTCGCGAGTAAATGTTAATGGGACAGATTGGTCGGAGGGAGACTGCGAAAACGTGCCGTACGAGGGAAACACCGCGTCGTCGAGGAATTGGGCGTCGCCGACAAATTCGTACCCGCCCTTCTGCAATCGGTCGCTTTTCTTTGACACGGTGCGAATGAAATCGTCGAACTTGAACTCGTTGGAATTTAGGCATCTACGGAGAATCGATACGTAGTTTTGATAGTCCTTCAGCCTGTCTTCGTCGTTGGTAGATTGGGTAAGTAGATCACTAATGTCATCGACCCGTACGACTTGGCGGTGTTTCTCGATGAGACGAATCAGGATGCGAACCGCGAGAGGCTTGAGGTCTAACGTGGGAGGGATATCAAGTGGCTTGCCAGCTTCCGTTATTGAATTGACCTCTGTGTCGATCCAATAGGGTCCTAACTCAATGAATCGAAATAGCATATAGACTCAGCGGTGTTCCTTCTTTCGGGTCGACCGTTCGTCGACTTTTTGTCGTTCAAAAACCCAGTTCACACTCCGTGCCGTTCAGCGTTCTATCCTAATAGAGCCGCCGCATCAGTAAGAAAAGGCCGGGGAATTCGAGTCCCCGGCCGAATCGCTCACTGATGGTGAGCGGCTAGGCACATCATGACCATGCGCCCAGCCGACACAACCCGAACGCCCGCCTATCCGTCCAAGCCCCTTGATCTTTCCAAATGTGCCCGCAGCCGTCAAGTCAGCGCGCTTTCTAGAGGGGAAGCGATCCCGCACTTTACAATCTGGCATCGCTTTCGAGCCCCTGGAACAGAATGTGGAGCGGGAGAAGAAGTAGCCGCGATTTCTTTGCGCGGGCGCGAAAATGACGTCCACCTCCCACTCTCACTCGGACTTCGTCTTGTCTTCGATCTACTCGCCCGTCACAGGCATGTTCCTTTGAGTGCCGCTCAGATTTCAGTTTCATTTTCATCGGAACCGTTCTATCGCAAGCATGGGTGCAACGCCCTCAAAGATGGAAGCCTCCTGCGTAGGGTGAGCAGGTCATCGGTACGCGTATATATCGAGCGCATTCGTCGTGCTTTGGCTTTGTCGTTCCAAGAAGCACAGATGCAAATTGATCCGCGGGCTGTGTTGGTGTCGCAGGAAACCGTAACGAATGAAATTGGCTATCGTTTGCACGGAAGTTTTACGTGGGTACACACGGACCATGCCGGACAGGAATTCGAATGCCTACGATAGAAGAGCGCGAAAGGCCGAGTGTAAAGGCGAAACAGGCGGACAAGGATATACCCGCCCTTTCCACGCTTACCCTTCAGCTCCCTCGGTTTCACAATCCGGACAGCAATGGAACTCGTAAGAAAGTGCGCTTGTCCGCGTGGAAAATGACGATACGAGAGATACGGCGGATGTTCTCTGGGTATACCGTGATGCCGACCCGTGGGTGGAACCGCGATGACGGAATTCGCGATTCACATTTTAGGTTCGAGATGGATTTTGTTCACACACCTCACTTCCTGCGTGAGCTCAGTCGCTGGAGGGAGGAATTGAATTTACGATATGAACAAGGATCGATCTACATGAAGAAGTCAGATCGAACGACGTGGCTTTAGCGCGGCAGCCGGGAGGGCGTAACAGGAGTTCTTTCGTCGGCCTCTCGATTGGCGCGGCGGCCCGTGTTCGGCTGCGTCGCGATGAGAGGCCGGCGGAAGAACTCAAGCCTTCGATTAGTTAGGAGCGCTCTCCAGGAAGCAGAGAGCAGCGGCTAAAGCATCAAAAAGCGATTGCGATTCGCTCTCAGGTCGCCAAATGCGCCGTTCCTTGGGTAGGCGCAGGCGAGTTTCTGGAAAGCGTTCCGCAAGCGTGTTCGCAATTTGGAACTTATTTCTCCCCCCAAAAAACTGGCGGATTGGGTTGGGATCGATGAAATGTATCGGCAATCGAGATAGCTTTGCGAATTCCAAAACATCGTGAAGCAGCGCTCCATAGTTCTTACTAACGCGCGTTTTAGGCGACCGCCGGGCAACTATCCGCTGAAAGTTAAACCGGGCGGCCAAATTTGAGAGATGCCGCCGAGCGCTATCATCTTTTGAAATGCCACGCCGTCTGTACCCCCAACCAAGTAGTTGTCGAGCACTGTCAAGGACTGCATAGCCATAGCGCCGCGCACGAAGATCCAAAGCAAGGATACGGTCCATTGAATTATTGACCATTGCTCTCTTCAATTTGAATTAACCGTTCAGAAATCCAGGTCAATTTGTGTGCAGCATCCGCAGGTAGGGCAGGATGAGTGATTTTGAGCGACTCAAGTTCCACGAGAAGTTGCTTGAGCCGATTAGCCACAAAAAGTTTAGCTTGATCCTTAAGCCCCACGAACAGCTTAGACGCGGGCAAGCCGTAGAGCGCTTCGTATGCAAGCCCGATAAAAAATGGCGGCACGCTTTTGTTCGTTGCGTGTCGCGACACTGTAACGTCGGAAGGGTAGCCGAGTAGGAAGGCCACTTCAGCCAAACTCAGGCCCGTTTTCATGCGATGAACGTGGAGCTCTGTTCGTAATCCTTTTGGGACAATGATTTTCAAAGGGGTCGATTTCATAGCCGCTTCATATACAACGTACCTGATTGTCGTTTGTTTCCAAGATGGAACTTTCTGCATGCGGCGTAAGGGAGAAACGGCCGACACCGGATGCAGGACGAGCTAAGCGACGCATATACATTTGGATTCCCCCTACAACTTCGCGTGAAATTTATTTCATCGTCATTTTCTACGTGGCTTTGTGGCGCACTCCCATCCCTGGACCGTCTGATGCCGGATGCAAGTTGGCCTATCTTTTCGAATCATTCACGGTCGGCCAGAATACCCTTCCAATGAGTACACAGCCAAGTGATGCTAGGGCAGTAGTGCGCAGGATATTTCCTAAGCTCACCGAGGCCGAACTCGACAGCGCCGTCATGCACCTTCGGCAGTATTTTCAAATCGCTGCCGAGATTGTTGCGCGCGAATCTCTGGAAACGCTCCACTCCCGGATTGACAAGCGAATTCCAGGTTCTACTATGGAAGAAAGGTCGAACGATTCATTGAAAACTTAATTCGGTCACACCATGGCTACGTACTTTGCGTATGCCCGGGTGTCGACCCCCCGACAGGGAGAAAAGGGAGTGTCTCTCCACGAACAACGAGCGGCGATTGAAAAGTATGCCGCGATTCATGGTCTGGAGATCAGTCACTGGTTCGAAGAACAACAAAGCGCCTCTCACGCGGGGCGGCCGATGTTTGTGAAGATGCTGGCGCTTCTGCGAAAAGGGGCCGCGCAGGGCGTCGTCATTCATAAGATAGATCGCGGAGTACGCAATCTCGCGGATTGGGCGGATGTGGGGAAGCTCGTCGACGCGGGCGTTCAGATTCATTTCGCCAACGAAAATGTCGATTTGAAAACTGTCGCTGGTCGATTGTCAGCAGACATTCAAGCCGTTGTCGCTTCACACTTCAGCCGCAATTTGCGAGAAGAAGTTAAAAAGGGGATGTACGGTCGCTTGAAGCAGGGTTTCTTTCCGCTCCGCGCGCCCCTCGGATTCTTGGACCAAGGATCGGCGAA
>JAJPIE010000041.1 GCA_021324935.1 Acidobacteriota bacterium | reverse complement strand
TTCAAACATATTTCCCAGCGCGATGCTGAGCCCGGTAAACAAAGGCTGCCCGGAGGTAAGCTCAACCGCCAACGACGCGAGCAGGATGACCGGAGCGATGCGGTTCCCTTTCAGCAGTATCGCCGCCAGCGCGATTCCCGCAGGAATCCAGATGATTCCTTCGCCGTTTTGCATGTGTATCAGCTTCAGTTCGAGTCGCGCTGAAGCAAAATACGCAACGAAAACAACCAGGAAAATCCACAAGTCGCGAAGCGTGAGGGGGCGCTTTACGTCTATTTCGGAAGGCATCGCGTCTGTTTCCAGGAGGTCGCTCATAGTCACCCAGGGTTCCAAACAAAAACAGGCGAGCCAGCAATCACCGGCTGCCATGTGCCGCTTCGGAAGCGTCTCAAGAATGCGAGCGAATTGCAATTTTGTATACAGGTTTTGCGGATCGGGATCAACCAGAAAATTCCCTATCATTAGGGCACTCCAATCCCTATTCAGGATGGTAGTATTTCCTGTCGGCCGCCCCTCTCTGCCCTGACTTAAGTTCACCCTAGGAGTCTCAATCATGCGCTGGACACCCGGCGGATCCACCGAAGATGTCGAAGATCGCCGCGATGAGGGCGGCGGTGGCGGCGGAGGATTCGGCTTCGGCGGAATGCACATCGGCATCGGCGGCCTGGTCATCCTCTTTATCCTCAGCCTCGTTTTCAAACAAAATTTCTTTGCGCTGCTGAGCGGCGGAGGCGGCGCACCCGCAACGACGATGAGCCGCCCGAATCCGGCGCTCGATGAAACGGAAAAACCGTTGGTGCAATTTGTCACATTTGTGCTGAATGACACCCAAAAGACCTGGGATGAAGCCCTGCCGCAGCAGGCCGGAGTTCCCTACCACCACGCAAAACTCGTGCTGTTCCGCGATGAAACGTATTCGGGTTGCGGCGGGGCGGAAGCCGCCACAGGACCCTTTTACTGCCCGGCTGACGAAAAGGTTTATATCGATTTGAGTTTCTACGATGAACTGAAACAGCGCTTCGGCGCCCCAGGAGAGTTTGCGCAAGCTTACGTTCTCGCGCACGAGATTGGGCATCACGTGCAAAAACTAATCGGCGTGGAGAACAAGGTCCGGCAATTGCAAACCACCCATCCAGGGGAAGCCAACTCGCTCTCCGTATCCATGGAGCTTCAGGCCGATTGCCTGGCGGGAGTTTGGGCCCATTCCACGCAACAGCGCGGTTTGCTGGAGGCCGGCGACGTCGAATCCGCCTTGCACGCGGCCGCCGCCGTTGGCGACGACCACATCCAGCAGATGACCCGCGGGCGCGTGCAACCAGAGACGTTCACGCATGGCACTTCGCAGCAGCGCATGGATTGGTTCAACAAAGGACTGCAGTCCGGTTCGATCGAGGCGTGCAATACATTCTCGCAGCACTAATGCCTCGGAACTTCCTGGTTTTATCGATCCATTCTCAATTCATTTTTGATCCGTGGAGGGCTGCGCGCCCGGCACGCCGGGTTCCCGCACCTTCTCCACCGCGGCCTTGGCCGCCTTCTCTTTGAATGGATCCACCCAGGCGTCTTGTGTCACCAGGGTCGCCTGCGTCGGCAACGCCACCACCGCCCCCGCCCTTTCGATCTCCTCCATAATCTTCAGAAATAATACTTCCTGCGAGGCCAAGTAGGCGTTATAGTCCGGCTCCAGTAGGTAGCAGTAAACTTCCACTTCCAGCGCATATTCCGCAAAGCGAACAAATCGCACGCGCGCCGTGGGATCCTCCACCTTCGGATCCTCCCGGAGCAAATCCTGAATTCTGCCCAGAACATACCGAACGTGATCGGGAGAAAGGTCATACCGCAAGCGAATGGTCTGCTGGCACAGGAATTTGTCGCGAAAGCGCAGATTCTCCAGCGTGGCCGTGGCCATGGTTCCGTTGGGTACCGAAATCAACGTCCGCTCGGCCGTCCGCAGCCGCGTGGAACGCAGGCCGATGTCTTCCACTACTCCGGTATGATTATTGATGCGGCAGGTGTCCCCAATCTGGATCACCTTGTCGAACAAAATCGAGATGCCGCCGAACATGTTCTCAAACGTCTTCTGCGCGCCCAGGCCCAGCGCCAGGCCGCCAATTCCCACTCCGGCCAGCGCCGTCGAAACATCCACGCCAAGGCTGCGCAGAATTAACAACCCGACCAGCAGGAAGATGGTTACTTCCGTGAAACGCCGGGTGAGCGACACGATGGAGCGCTCCGCCAGCATGCCGCGCGTCGTCAGACGGGCGCCGATGCTCGCGGAAATGGCGCGCGTGATTCGCGTGAAGATCCAGTAAAACGAAACAGCGAGAAAGATCCACACGATATGCCGGTAATACAGCCGGTAAATCAGCGATGTGCCGATGTACCCGACGAACGCATAGTGCAGAATGATCGCGATCGTCAGCGTGATGGGATCGACGGTAAAGAATTTATCCGCAATCAGCCGCGATTTCCCGCGCGCCCTGCGCCAGCGATTCAACAAGAACACGCAACTCATCGTCACCAGCCGGCCCGCCAGCAAAGCCACCGGAATGAACAGAATCAGCGCGATCCATTGCCACAGGGGCATGGAGAGCAGGCGATTGGCCACCAGCATCTCCGGAATCTTCTTCTCCAGCCCGGGAAACGTCAGCGAATCATAGATTTCCGGAACGCGACCCAGGCTGGCGCGCGAAAAGTACCAAAGCTTCCGTCCCTCCTCGTCTTCCTGCCGAATCAGCAAAATGGAAATTTTTTCGTTGAACCCAAGCGCGCTGCTCACGCGCTCCTGATCCGGCGGAAGCCCGTCATCCAGTTTGCCTTGCGGATCGCGGCTCGCCAGGTCCAGCGCGCCCGCGAATTTTTGGTTGAAAATCACCAGGAGTTGCGCGGCAAGCTCTTCGTCGTCCTCTTCCGAACGCCGCCGGCGATTCGCCGGTTGTTGAAAATACTCAATGGCAACGTTGTAGCGCTCGTCTTGCGCGGCTTTCAGAAAGCCTAGGATCGCTCCCCGCGGCGTTTCGCGCCCCAGCGGATCCGGCGGCACGCTCGAGTCTGTTTTCGCCGCGCTGGCGGTCGGCGCCGGCGTGGCTTGCGGCCCAAGCAGCCCCGCAAGCTGCGCATGCGCCGGTGCGATCGGGAGCAGCAATACGCCGACAAAAAGCGGCAAACGCCGGACGAGCATAGAGAAGACTCCGTAAGAACGGCCTATTCTAGCCGCTCAGTGGACGCAAGAGAAGGCGGGGCGGATCTTATACTTCCAAAATGTTCCTGATGCTGCCGGAGCAGGAACTGATCCGTCATTCCCGCGATGTAATCGCAAACCACAAAATGGCGCGGCATGCGTTGCGCCGCGTGTTCGTGCGATTCGGGCATGGAACCCGCCCGGTGCAGATAATGCTCAAACAGTTCCGTGAGGCACGCCACGGAGCGCTGGGAATCTTCGGTAATCAGCGGATTGTTGTAAATGTGGCTGAACAAGAACTTCTTAAGTTGCGCATTGTGCTCGCGCGCAATTTCGCTGAATCGCGCCAGCCGCGCGGGCGCGCGCCGAATGTCCGCCGCCGTTTGCGCGCCGGAATCGCGCACCATCGATTCCGTGTTGCGTATCAGGTCGCTTGCCAGATAATCGATCACTCGCCGCAGGGCCTCATTGAACTTGAGTTTCGCGCGCGCGCCGGGATGTTCCCTTTCGATTTCGCCGTAAAATTCCCCAAACAGCGGAACATCCCTGCGCAGAACCTCCAGGTCCAGGAGATTCGCCTCCAGCGCGTCGTCCAAATCCGCGGAGTTATAAGCGATTTCATCCACCCAATCGATCAACTGCGATTCCAGCGGCGGCCGCAGCTCCAGCAAATACTCCGACAACTCCGGATACTCCGCCGAGGAATAATCCCGCGAATGCTTCACGATCCCTTCGCGGACTTCGAAGGTCAGATTCAATCCTTCGAATCCGATGTAGCGGTTCTCGAAATGCTCCACGATGCGCAGCGCGTGCAGGTTGTGATTGAAGCGGCTGCCTTGCGCGCGCATGATTTCGTCCAGCTTGCGCTCCCCCGCGTGCCCGAAGGGCGGATGCCCAATGTCGTGAACCAGCGCCAGCGCCTCCACAAGCTCCGTATTCAGGCGCAAAGCGGCCGCCACCGTGCGCGCAATTTGCGCCACTTCCAAGGTGTGCGTCAAGCGGTTGCGGAAATGGTCGGAAAAACGCGTGGTGAAAACCTGCGTCTTCGCTTCCAGGCGGCGGAATGCGCGCGAGTGCACGATGCGGTCGCGGTCGCGCGCATATTCGGTGCGATAGGGATGCGTGGGTTCAGAAAAACGCCGCCCCCGCGAAGCCGCCGCCTCCACCGACCAGGGAGCGGGATGCCTTTGCGGTTCGATGGCCGAAACCTCCGGAATTTTCTTCGCAGCTGGCGATCAGGATCGCGGAGCGATTTCGGTGAGCGCCTGGTCCGCCTGGTCCGCAATCGCCGTGTTCGGGTAATCCTTCTTGATCTGCTGGTAGAGCGCCACCGCTTCCTTGGGGTTGCTCTGCTTCAGGACGCCGGCGAGCTCCAGCTGCACCATCGGCTTGGGCACCAGTATCGATCCCGAATCGACCAGCGCGCGAAGCATCTGGATGGCCTGATCGCTCTTGCCGGTACGTTCGGCGATTAGCGCCTTCTGAAAATTTGCCAGCGCCGCAAGCTCCTTGTCCGAACCGGTCTCGAGCTTGTTCAATTCCTCGGAAGCCTGGTTGAGCTTGTCCAGGTCCATGAGGCAAAGCGCCGAATAGTAACGTGCCAGGCGCCCGGGTTTCGTGCTGGGATACTTCGCCGCCACTGCGGAAAGCTTAACTTCCGCGTCCTGCGAACGCTGCGCCGGATCCACGTAGGTGATCTCTCCCGGCAGGCTCGGCTGCCCCGGCGTGAGAATCGCCGCGTTGAAAACTTTCATGGCGTCATCAAGCGCCGCCTGCGCCTTTGCCGTCTGCCGGTCGCTATAAATCTTCCAGCCGAAGTAACCGGCAGCCACAACGATGATCACCAGCAACACAATCGAAAGGAATTGCGTATGGGAAAGGACGGCCTCCGCGCCATGTTCAATGGTCTCGCGGACCTTGTCGTGCTTCAGTTCTTTGCGCGATATATGCTCGGACACAACCGTTCTCCTGCTTGATTTGGAAACCTCAATCCTAGCATACCTGCCCGAACGGCGGCCTTCGGGACAAGTAACCCTTCTGGCAAACGCCGGCATTGCCGCGTCCCCGCGCCGCCGGCCATCGTGTTATTTTCAAAGTATGCAGGCGGCGTGCATTCATTGCGGGCAACAGCATATTTTGAAGGATGCGGTGGTGGCCAAGCATCCCAAGGTCAGTTTCCGCTGCACCAAGTGCGGCTTGACGACCATTGTGGAAGTGAAGCGCAGCGTGGATCAGACCGTGGTCATCTCCCCAATGCCATCGTTTGCGCGCGCCGATGCTTCCACCCAGCGATTGCGCCTGCTTCCCGACGAACAGGGCCTCTCCCTGCCTTCGGACGTGGACGTGGTCCTGACTGTCGAAAGTGGCCCCGAATCGGGCAAGAGCTTCACCCTGACCAAAGGGCGCACCGTCATCGGCCGCAAAGGAGCCGATATTGCCCTGGAAGACGGCGAAGTCTCCCGCCACCACTGCATCGTCGAAGCGCGCGAGCGCTTCATCAATCTGAAGGACCTGGACTCGACCAACGGCACGTTTTATGAAGGCGAGCGCGCTCGCGCCGCCGTGCTGCAGGATGGCGCGTCCTTCCGCATCGGCAGCAGCCTCATCCGCATGACCTTTCGGCCAAAGTAACCCCCGCTCTGGCCCACGAGATAAGAAGACGCGATGCTGGCAGCTCATGTGTAAGATACTCAACTTGACAAAGGCACCTTCCCAAGAAACATGATCCGCCTCAGCATTTGCGTCATTACCTTGAACGAAGAAGAGAACCTTCCTCGGATGCTCAAATCCGTCGAAGGACTTGCCGATGAAATCGTCGTGGTCGATTCCGGCAGCACCGATCGCACGCTCGAAATTGCGCGCGCCGCTGGGGCACGTGTCTTGACGCGAGCCTGGACCAATTTCGGAGAACAAAAAAATTTTGCCGCGGCGCAAGCCTGTGGGGATTGGATCCTTCTCCTGGATGCCGACGAGGAACTCAGCCCGGAACTTCGCGAGTCGATTCTTGGCTGGAAATCGAAGGTCCCGCAATTCTCGGTCTATGAAATGCCGCGCCTGACGTGGTTCCTAGGCGCGTGGATTCACCATTCCCGCTGGTATCCCGATTGGCAGCGCCGGCTCTATGATCGCCGCAAGGCGCGATTCGAGGGAATCATTCATGAAGCCGTGAAATTCCCCGGCCCCTTCGGCCGCCTGCGCGGCGATTTGCTGCACTACACCGCGCGCAATCTGGAGGAACTCCTCGAAAAGCGCGACGCCTATTCGACGCTCGCCGCGCAAAGTCTCTTCGAAAAAGGCGTCCGAAGCTGGCGCGCAGCCCGATGGCTCGCCGCTCCGTGGACCTGGATTCAGTATTTCGTGCTGGGTGCGGGCTTTCTGGACGGTTACCGCGGGTTTCTGATTGCCCGGCTCGCCGCACAGACCGTCTGGCTCAAGTACACCAAGCTTGGCGCACTCATCAAGTAAAATGCCATCGAGAAAAAGAATTCCCCGGGTGCCATCTGGCAGTCTGCGGAAAGAGACGCTTGGCAGCGGGAGTCGGAGCTTTGGCTCCCACAGGAGAGCTTGGCTATCAGCGGGCTTTAGCCCCTGAGGCATTGCCTTTTGGGGCTTTTATTTCGCATCCTTCGCCAAGCTCGCGCGCCATCTCAGTCCGGATACCCGTGCGGATATCTCTTCCGCCAGTCCCAAGCCGATTGGATGATCTCTTCCAGCGAAGAATGCTTTGGCTCCCAGCCCAGCAGACGCTTCAGTTTTTCGTTGCTGGCGACAAGTATGGCGGGATCTCCCGGCCGCCGCGGCGACAACCGATGCGGCACCTTGCGTCCGGTAATCCGCTCCGCCGCTTGCACCACCTGCAAATTGGAATACCCGCTGGTGGTCCCCACGTTGAACGCTTCCCCCGGCACCCGCTCGATCTGCTCCAGCGCCAGCACGTGGGAATCCGAGATGTCCAGCACGTGAATAAAATCGCGCACGCATGTGCCGTCCGGCGTCGGATAATCGAATCCGAAGATTTCCATCTCCGGCAGGTTGCCCAGCGCCGTATCCAGCACGCGTGGAATCAGGTGCGTTTCCATGCGGTGATTTTCTCCGCGGTCCGCGCTGGCCCCGGCGGCATTGAAATAGCGCACGGTGACATACTTCAGGCCGGTATAGGCGCGATAATCGGCGAGGATTTCTTCAAACCGCAGCTTCGATTTCCCGTAGGGATTGATCGGCGCTTTCCGGTGATCTTCCGGGATGGGCACCGTGTCGGGTTCGCCATAGGTGGCCGCCGTGGAGGAAAAAATGAACTTGTCCACGCCGTGGCGCACCATCGCGTCCAGCAGGTTCACGCCGCAAGCCACGTTAGCCGCATAAAAGGTGCTTGGCTCGCGAACCGACTTCGCCACCAGCGCTTCCCCGGCAAAATGCATCACCGCGTCGATCTTGTGCGCGGAAAAAACCTTCTCAATTTGCGGACGGTCCGCCAGATCCCCCTGAATAAACGTGGCCGCGGGAGGCACGGCACTCCGATGGCCTTCCTGAAGATTGTCGAGGGCGATCACCTGGTGCCCGCGTTTCAGCAATACCTCCGAACACACGCTTCCAATGTACCCAGCGGCGCCTGTCACCAGAATATTCAACGAAATCCCTCCGAGGAAAGCGGGCGAATTTGCAATCTTCGAGTATACAGCCGAAAAGCCGAGGTTCGCCTCGGGAGTTGCGCATCCAACAGGAAAAGCAAAAGCGCCGAACAGGTCCTTTACCTCCCGTCCGGCGCCTTCACAAACCACTTTGCGCTTATAACTTTTTCCCTGTAAGAATGTTCCAGCAGTTCCCTCCTGTCCGCTCGCCGGATTCCGTCAAGCTAATTTGTAGATTCGACTACCCATCGCCCTGAGGTTTGGAGGAACTCCACGCCGACCGCGTAGCCGTCGCCACCCAGCGGCTGGCAGTACGCCACCCGAGCCTCCGAACGAAATTCTCCTGTGCGCGACGCCAGCTTCATGGGCGCGCCCTTTTCCCAGTGGCGCACGCTCACGACGCGCGCTCCCTTGGCGCTGACATTTTCCGTAAATGTCGCTTCCACGCCGGGAAGATTCCGGTGCCCGTCGAGCATCACGGGTATTTCCATGGGGATGCGATTTTCGCGGCGCTTGAGGGTAGAAATGTTTCGCTGCGGCATTTTCGCGTTCCCTCAAAGGCACGCCGCAATGCGCGTGATGGAATTAATGGTGCTGCCGCGGTGCTTCATGCGGTACAAGGCGCGATCCGCCGCGCCCAGAAGTTTTTCAGCGGAATCCCCGTCTTCGGGATAAGAGGCGAATCCGGCGCTCACCGAGAGACCCGGCTCTTCGTTTTCCAGCGCCAGCCGCTCGCGAATCCGCGTGGCCACGCGCGAGGCGATTTCTCTTGGCGCTTCCGGAAGCACCAAGGCGAATTCGTCGCCGCCATAGCGCGCCGGCGTATCGATCGCGCGCGAATGGTGTTTCAAAATTTTTCCCAGGCGAACCAGTGCGCGGCTGCCGACCAAATGCCCGTAGCGGTCGTTGATGGCCTTCAGGCCGTCCATGTCCAGCAGCACAATGCTGAAGGGACGCCGCGTGCGTCGGGAACGATCCAGTTCCGATTCAATCACCGCGATCAGCCGCCGGTAATTGGCCAGCCCCGTCAGCGGATCGCTCACCGCCATGGTGCGCACCTGGTCGAACAAGCGCGCCTGATCGATCAGCGCGGCGCCCAGCATAATCGCATAGCTGGCCACCTTGTTTACCTCCGCAAAAAAGAACGGGCCGTCAAACAACCGCCGCGAGAAAAGTGCGGAGACGTGGCAGGCCGCGTTCAGCACGGCGACCAGAAACAACGAATAGTCGTAAAGCGACGCATCACTATCGTTCTTCTTTTCCTTCTGATAGCGCTGGTAAAAGAAATACGCCGCCAGGGCGAACAACCCGCCCGGTAGCAGTTCCCACGGACGCGAGAAAAACGCGCCAGCTTGCGCCACCGGAGTGGCCGGAGCGGCCATAAAGGCGGCGCTGGTGATATAGGCAGCGGCGGCGACGACGAACAGCGCTCCTGCGGTTTCGCGGCTGGGCTGCCGCGCGGTCGGCAGAAAGCGCTCCACGGCCAGTGCGGCCAGCAGCAGCACTGCCAGCATCGTGCGGCCCACCATCCAGCCCATCGGCACATGCGTCAGCGCGATACCCCCGGTACGGAGAAGATCGTTCACGCCGAAGTAGCCGATCGCCTCGATCATTCCAGAAAGGACAAAGCCAAAAGCCAGGATCAGGGCGACGCGGTCATGCGTGCCGCGAAAACGCACCAGTGCGTTCGCGGCGTAGCAGAAACATAGCAGCGAACCGCCAACTTCCAGGAAGAGATACGTGGTTGGGTTGCCGAAAACATAAGATTGGCGGCCGTAGAAAATGACGCCCAGATACAAGACGCCACACAAGCCATACGCGATGGCCGGCAGGTTTCCACGATCTTTGCGGAAGAAACCCCTGATTTTCGTCCAATCCCCCAAAACAACCCCCAAACGCCGGAGAAACCCGGTCAGAGCCTGAAATAGCACGTCCGTGCCCTTTTTCAGCGGGCGCAACGCGATTCACAAGCTGTTGAAAATTATGGAATTAATAACGAGGGGAAATGCGAGCGCGGTCGCTGAGACGCAAGACGAGACGCTTCTGTGTCCAGTCTCACTCCTGCTTTGAAACACTATCGTGAATGTATCCAGAGAGTTAGCAGAGATTAGGCAACAAAGTCCCGAAACTGGCTAAAGTCTCATGATGAGACAGTCTCAACTTGCCCTGATGCAGCGTTTCTCAGGGTTTTGGGGGCAAATCGCGCGCCGGAACAGCCGAGACGAAATTCTGGCGCTTGTGCGTCCCGTCGCAAAATGGCGCGTTGGCGGAGTGCCCGCAACGGCACAAGGTCACCGCCGTCCGCCCTCCCAGCCCGAATTCCTTGCCGTCCTGATCCACGATCGTGAATTCCCCCTCCACACGCATCGGGCCGTTATGAAATATCGTGACTTTTGTACCTGCCAAGTTTTCCTCCGTTGCAGCCAAGTGTCGTGGCCGGACTTTAGACCGGCCAAATTTTGCCTCAAAAAACTAATACCGCGGAACCGACGAATCCACCTCCGTCGACCACGCCAGGATTCCCCCGCGCAAATTATGAATTTTGCGGAAGCCCGCCTTGCGGAGGAAGTCCACCGCTTCTGCCGAGCGCTTGCCGCTGCGGCAATGCGCCACGATCTCGTGCGAGGAATCCAATTCGTGCACCCGCCGCGGCAATTCACCGAGCGGAATCAGATGACCATTGAGATTGCAAATCTGGTATTCATGCGGCTCGCGCACATCCAAGATGTAAAGGTCGTCGCCGTTCTCGAGGCGCTGCTTCAGCTCGCGCGGCGTGATTTCCGGAACCTGTAGATTGCTCTCCGCCTCCTCCTCGCCGCGAATGCCGCAGAATTCGTTGTAATCGATCAACTGGTGAATCGTGCGCTTGGATCCGCACATCGGGCAATCCGCGTTCTTGCGCAGCTTCAATTCGCGAAATTTCATCGCCAGCGCATCGAACAGCAGCAAGCGCCCTTCGAGCGAATCGCCTTTCCCCAGAATCAGCTTGATCGTCTCCATCGCCTGCAACGAGCCGATGATGCCCGGCAGCACGCCCAGCACCCCGCCTTCCGCGCACGATGGCACCAGCCCCGGCGGAGGCGGTTCCGGATACAAGCAGCGGTAGCACGGCCCGTCCGGCATGCCGAACACGGTGACTTGTCCCTCAAAGCGAAAGATGGAACCGTAGACGTTCGGCTTTCCGAGCAACACGCAGGCATCGTTCACCAGATAGCGCGTCGGAAAATTGTCGGTGCCGTCGACCACGATGTCGTAATCCTTGAAAAGTTCCAGCGCATTTTCGCTGGTGAGCTTCGTTTCGTAGGTGACGATCTCGATGTCTGGATTCAGGTTGCTCAGCCGCGTCTTTGCCGCCGCCGTTTTCGGCTTACCTACGTCGCTGGTGCCAAACGTAATTTGCCGCTGCAGGTTGGTGAAATCGACCACGTCGAAATCCACCAGGCCGATGTGGCCCACGCCCGCCGCTGCCAGGTATAGGCCAAGCGGCGCGCCAAGACCGCCCGTGCCGATCAACAGCACCTTCGCGGCCTTCAGCTTGAGCTGCCCCTCCATGCCCACCTCGGGCATGATCAGGTGCCGGCTGTAGCGGAGGATCTCTTCGTTGGTGAGGCTCGCTGCCGGCGCCTGCCCGGTCAACGGCTGTGTTTTGGTAGACATGGTGTGTTCCCCACTCCCATTTTACGTGGCCAGGCGTCCAGAAGAAAGTGACGGAGCACCCGCAGCCCCCCACGCCGCAAAAGTAAGAGGGCCGCCGAAGCGGCCCCCTTCTGGCTGATTGAAGCTGGCACAGTGCAGCGCGCTAAAAGATCAAGTGTAGCGCCATTTGCATGATGCGCGGTCCGCCGATGGTGTCCGTAATAAAGCCGATGTTCTGCGTGGACGGCGGCGGGTTCGTATAGCACGGATTCGGGTTGAAGCACGGATTCAGAGTGACGTTGTTGTTCGGAGCGTCGAAGCTTGCATGGTTGAAGAGGTTGAAGATGTCCAACTGGTATTTCAACTGGAAGCGTTCGTTGATCCGGAACATTTTGTACAAGGAGAAATCCCAGCGATTCTGGAAGGGTGCGCGGAAAACGTTCCGTCCTGTAGGACCGAAGCCGGTTTCGAAGGTGTCACAAGCGGTTGTACCCGCAGTAGTTAGCCCACAGGGTGGCACACCGCTCTGGCCGGGATTGATCAGCGGAATACTGAAGACGTTGGGATTGAAGTACGGCCGTCCAGCATTCACGCCCGTGGTGCTCTGCGTCTGCGCCTGGCCCGGCGAAACTCCGGGATTTAGGGGCAGCACCGGGTTGGTGATGAAATCGTCCGCGCTGTAATAGAGCCCAGCGACAGAGCCCGAGAAGTCGTAGACCGTAAACGGCTGGCCGCTCTCGAGCGTGGTTACGCCGCTGACGGACCAATCGTTCACCACTTGATTTACCCAACCTTTCGCCCAGTGGGCGTGGGGCAAATCGTAGTGGTACTGGATGGCAAATACGTGCGTGCGGTCGAAGTCAGAGGAGGCATAGCTGGACCGGGGATCCAGCGGGTTGTTGCCGTTGAAAAATAGGCCCAAGCCACTCTGTTCATCCAGCGCGTGTGACCATGTGTAGGAGAAGTTGAGCTGCAAACCATGGCTGAGTCGCTTATTCAATTGAAACTGCAGCGCGTTGTAGTTGGATATGCCTTCCGCCTCCCAGAAGTCGGAATTGGGATTGTAGCCAATGTAGGGCACACGCAAAGCGGTGTTGCCGTCCGATGCCGTAAATTCACCGATGGTGGTTTGCACCTGTTCAGCCAGCAACGGATTTCCGCTCGCGTCGGTGGCTTGGTACCCGTAGGAATAAATCTGGCCGTTCACGGGATGGGTGGGCGAAGCAATGGCCGGCTGGTTAAAGGGAATAGGAATCACCTGGTGCACGCCATGGTTTCCCAGGTAGCCAACCGTGAATAGGAGCGTATTGGTCGGCTGCCATTGTAGGTCCAGGCTCCAGTTCTCCGAATAGGGCAGCTTGTTCCGCGGATCATAGCCGCCGAAAAGGTATGCGAGTTGGGGTGTGCCCGTCGGTGTGCAAGTAGGCGTAACTGGTTCCGGACAGCCGCTCAACTGCGACTGGTTGTAAATCAACGCTTGGAGCTCGGACAAATTCGCGGGCGGCGGCGGCAGTGCAGCGGTGCCAAACGGAGCGCCGAAGCAATTTTTCCCCGAGCAGCTTGTGCCGACCAGCGAGGCGAACGGCAGTTCGGTGGTGACGCCAAACGGGCCGCTGATGCCAAGGCCAGCGCTGGGCGAAAGCTCCGAGAAAAATTCGCCGCGATCATAGTACATGCCCCATCCAGCGCGCAGGGTAATGTTCTTTACGAACCCGGGAGCCCACACCATACCGATGCGTGGAGCGAATCCCCACTGCCTGCCGGTCAGTGTCGAGTTGCTGACGCCCTTGGTGCCAAAAGTGGGATTGTTGCCCGCCACCACCAGTCCGATGTTGTTGATGGTGTCCGAGTTCAGATCGTAGGAATAGTCCTGCGGATAGAAATTGGTCAGCTTGCCGTCTTTTTCCCAGAGCGGGCCGTCCCAATCCCAGCGCAATCCGACGTTCACGGTCAGGTTCTTCTTGAGACGATAGCTATCCTGTGCATACGCGCCGGCCTGATTGGAGCGGTAGTAGCGATTGGTGGCTCCGCTGATCATCGTGCCGCCCCCGTTGCGACCACCAAATTCGCCTTGCAGAAAGGTGACGAAGTTTTTGAAGGTCATGTTGGCGACTTCGTTTTCCCGGTTCAGAATATTCAGCTGGCCGTAGTCCCAATTGAAACCGAAAGACAGAGTGTGAGCGCCTTTCACCCAATTCAGGCTGGTAGCCCATTCGAACTGGTTCTGCACCACGCCAGCGTTGGAAAAATTGCTGGAGGCGCCGATGTGCAGGGCGTTGAACGTGAAATCGTCGGCATTCGTGATGTTGATGCCGGGGAAATTTGACTGCGCAACCGCGGGCAGATTGATGCCAACGTCACTCGGAGAAATAGCCTGAGAAAGGCCGGAGTTGGCCACTTCGCGAATGAAACCGAAGCGCTGCTCCCACGTCAGGGTCGGGCTCAAACTTGTCGTGTTATCCAGCGAGATGACCTGGCTGCCTGCATGAAGCGTCTGCGGGAACCCGAGCGTGCTGGCGATGGCAAACGCAGCGACCGTCGGATTGTTCTGGAAGTAGTATTTCGCCGCCAAGCGGTCCTTCTCGCTGAACAGATAGTCGATGTTGGCGTTAACCTGATCCGCGTTGAACGTGCTTGCAGGACCCTGCACGAGCGCGTCATAGCCGAGCGTCGAGATCTGTGCCTGGTTGAAAATGTTTTGCGAAGGGATCAGATAGTTTCCACGACGATCCTTGGCATTCATGATCGCCAGCGCCTGCTGGCTGATGTCGCTGGCAGTTAGGCTGGTGCCAAAATCCGCGTTCGCCAAAGCAGCCAGCGTGGCGGCATCGCGCTGATTGGTGAGTCCCTGGGGAACCACCGTTCCGCTCACTGCACCGTTTAGCGCATCCGTCACGCGCGTGCCCTGGTAAGAACCGAAGAAGAAGAGCTTGTCCTTGATGATCGGGCCGCCGAGCGTACCACCAAACACGTTTCGACTCAGGCCTGGAGTGGAATTGGAGATCGGCGCTACGCCGGCGGCCTTAAGGAAGAAAGGCGCCGCATCCCAGGCGCTGTCCCCGTGATAGTAATAGACTTGGCCGTGGTAGAGGTTGGTGCCGGCGATCGTGGTCAGCTCGATGTGAGCGCCGCTATTGGCACCCAAAGAAGCGTCGTACATCGAGGTGCTCACGTGCACTTCCTGGATCGTCTCCACCGGAGGCGTGGGTATGCCCTCGCCAATGGCGTTATAGACGGAGGTACTAGTCTGGGTTTGCCCCGGAGTTGAGAACGATTCGCCGGTATTCAGGATGAACCGCGCCGTATTGTCGTAACTCGTGGTCTTGCCATTAAATAGATTGTTGGCGTTGACCGAGTTAAACGTGATGCTGTTGCTCGTGTCGCGCTGGCCGTTAGCCCAAATGGCTTGGTTGCCGAGGCCCGCACCCGCGCCTTGGCCGGAGAGCAAGTCGGCGCTGACGCCTGGGGCGAGCGTGGCCAACTGGGTGAAACTCCCCGTTCCCAGCGGTACGGTATTAACGAGCTCCGAGCCCAGCGTATACCCGTTCGTCGTATCGGTCTGGTTCATCAAGGGCGTACCCTCCACCGTAATGGAGGAACTCACAGCGCCAGGCTGCAGGGACCCGTTTACCGTGGTGGTCAGGTTTCCCCGCACCAGGATCTGCGAGTGCACCTCGGTTTGAAAACCGTCCTTGGTAAACGTCACGGTGTAGGTGCCCAGGGGAAGGTCCACGAACTCAAACGAACCGTCATTCTTGCTCATCTTTTCAAGCTGAAGATTGGTGCCGTTGTTTTTGATGGTCACTTTTGCGCCCTGGACGACGGCTCCAGACGCATCGGCTACAGTTCCGTTGATGGCCCCCAGGGTCTGCTGCGCGGAGAGCGGAACGCTGGCGAGAAGAAACACACACAACACGATGCAGAGGTCCCGAAGACACAATTTCATGAGGGCACCCTCCCTATTTAAATTAGTTTGATTACAGCGGGTTATCCCCATCGCACGAACTCGGGATCCGTAGCGAAACTCGAAGGGATGCTCCCCGTTCTCCGTCAAATCGGCTTTCACACCAAAGCCGTGGCCAATGCGTTGAGCATTTTTTAGCAATCAAATATTTCAATAAAGCTACAAACGGCTGAAGAAACTTTCAGATTCAAAATATAGATGTTGAAAATTCAGAGAATATCCCGTGAGACGCCGAAGCCCTTTTCCGGGGCCTCGGGGGGCGCTTTACAGGTCTCCGGAATTCCCCTATCCTCAAATTCTATGTGGAACGTCAACGAACGATTTGAAAAGAAGGCCATGGATAGCCTGGCGGCGCTGGGCTTTAGCGTCGGCAGCACCCGCGGAGTCGTCCGCGTGGAAAAATACGGCTGCGGCGCCGAGTTCCGGCAGGAGCAGGACTCCCGGTTCCGCATGACCGTGTTGCCGACGATCATGTTGAAGGGGCAGTTCACGCGGTTGTGGGACGCCGGTTACCAGAAATTCCTGTTAACCGATGAAGGTCTGAAGGTGCCCGCCCTGGCCACGCACTTGAGCAACTTGCGGAAATTCAACGAAGAACTCCGCACGGCGCTGGGCGTGCCCACCTTTTACAACGAAGCGCTCGGCTCGGTCAGCCAGGTCAGCGTCTACGACCGCGTCAAAGGCCGCAAGGGCGACGTGCCGGACGAAACGGTGGGCGTGCATGCACCCGCCGCAGGCCACTAAGCACCCGTTTGGCGAACCTTGATCGTGGGCGGCGGCCCCTTTTCTTTAGCTTCCTGCAATTTCCGGCGGAATTGCTTCAGGTTGACGCGGTGCTTGGCCGCCTTTTTGTTGCCGATGAAAATAACAGGTATATCCCAGCCGTAGCGCTCGGTAAGCACCGGGTCCAGATCGATATTCACTTCACGAAACGGCGCGTCGAATTCCGCCAGCAGCGGCTCGATGGCCGCCTTGGCGGCTTCGCAAAGATGGCAGCCCGGCCTCGAGTAGAAAGTGACGTCGCTAGCTTGCGCGATGGCCAACCGTTGGTCTTCCGGATGTTCGCTCATGGCTTGGGACTCGAATATCGCTGGAATGGTCCGGCGTTCGGATAAAACGCCCTGGCGCGGTAAAGCTCCGCGATCTGCCGCAAGTGGCCCAAATCGTGGTTCGCCAGTTCGTTGAGGAGTTGCAGCAGCGTGACCTCGCCTATCTCCGGGTGCACCGCCGTGCGCCCGCCGCCGCTGGCGGGAAGCGAGTGCCAGAAGAAAATATGCGCGCGGCGTGCGGCGATGAAATCCGCCAGATGCTGGCGCGCGGTGCGCTTGCGGATTTCCGCTTCGTCCGGGGGAACGAATTTCGCCAGCAGCGGATTGTCGTCCACCACCATGCGCTTGGCCCGGTCCCCATATAACGTTTCGATGACTACCAGATGCGCCAGCACTTCGGTGATGGACCAACGCTCCGCCGCCGGCTTCCAGTCGAAGATGTCTTCGGAGACGTCGCGCAGAAGCAGCTCCAGCATCCCCGGCGTTTTTTCCAGCAGCGAAATGGCGGGTTGCAGGGTGGGTGCTCGGGAAAGCGCTTGCATCGTGGTCCTCGGGTGGGCACCCTGATTGTATCCCGAGGCGGCGGCAGGGGGAAAGCCGAGATATTGCTGGAATCGGACAGGGAGCGAAACGCATGGGCCGTGTGGCAGCACTGATTGACGATCTTTTTTTCCAGATGAAGGTGGCGGAGACTGCGAAGCACCTCGGACTCGATTTCAAGGTGGCTGGCAACCCGGATGCACTGATGAATCTGCTGGAGCCGCCAACGCGTTTGGTGATCGTGGACTTGAATTCCCGCAACCAGCCCGCGGCAACCATCGAACGCATCCGGGCAACTCAAAAAGAGCTGCGCGTGGTGGCGTTTTTGTCCCACGTGCAAACCGAACTTGCCGCGCAGGCGCGCGCCGCGGGCTGCACGGAAGTGATGCCGCGCTCGGTGTTCACGCAAAATCTGGCGGCAATTCTGCGGAGCGCAAAGGATACGGCCGCGTAAATGCATTGTGAGGGAATCGGATGAGGCATGTAAGAGAAATGCTTGTGCTGGCGCTGAGCCTTGCGGCCGTCACCGGCGCGTGGGCGCAATCTTCGACGGCAGCCAGCGCGGGCATCGCGCTTCGCGACGCCTTAGTCGCCGCCTGCTCGCAGGACGCGGACCGCTTCGTCCCCGTGCTGACCGTGCGCAACGCCGAAGCCTTCAACCGCATGACGCCGCCCGCCCGCGCCACGTTGCTGAAACGCTTTGTACTGCTGGACAAGCCCGGAAAACCGAGCACCAACACCGGCGCGGACGGGCGTCTCCTGATTTCCTGCGCCACTCCCGACGTCACCACGTTGATGGAACTCGACAAAGCCGAGCCGCGCGACAACCTCGCCTTCATTCCCCTCACCATTAAGGACTCCACGGACTCGGCGGGCCTCACCGCGCATCACGTCACCATGGGCATGGTCCGTGAAAACGGACAGTGGAAGATTCTCTCGCTGGGCTTGCTGCTCCTCGATCTCCCTTCGCTCGAAACAGAATGGGATCGCGCGGAGATGAAAGCCAACGAACAAGCGGCCATCGCCGCGCTGCGCAATCTGGTCGACGCCATTGAGACCTATCGCAAGACTTACACGCGGCTTCCCGATGCCATTCAGGCGCTGGGGCCCGCAACGGACCACACGCAAAAGCCCGAAAAAGCCGGCCTGGTGGATGAGGAGCTGGCCTCCGGCCGCAAGGGTGGCTACTCCTACCGCTACGTGATCGTGGGAGCGAATACTTCCGGGGCGCCCGCTAAATACGAAGTGGCCGCGATTCCCACCGAATACGGCCGGACCGGCCAGCGCTCGTTTTTTTATGGAACAGACGGCGTGCTGCGCGCGGCGGATCATAAAGGTTCGGTTGGCAGCGTGTTGGACCCGAAGTTGGAAGAGTCTAATGCGCCCGCCTCCGATTCTCCCCGTTGACCATTTCGCCTTTTCGTTCCAAACGGCGTTGCGCGCGTCCCTCTGACGCGCCAGAATAAGAGCGGGCTCATCCACTCCTCAGATCTTTCGGCCGCGAAGGCGCGTCCAAATTCCCCTCTCTTGCAAACAGGTGCGGTTGCAATGGCGGGAGAACGGGCATGTCTGAAGTCATAGTGGAGCGGCGGACGGCTCCGCGGATTGCAATGGTGCTTTCGGCGGAAGTGGTGGAACTGCCGCGCGGCGCCAAGCTGAGCGCGCGCACCGCGGACATCAGTCGGACTGGCTGCTACATCGACACGTTGAATCCCATCCCCGCTGGCTCGCAGGTCCGCATTCGCATCACGCATCACGACGAGGTGTTCGAGGCCGTGGGCCGCGTGGTGTACCTGAGCCAGGGACTTGGCATGGGCATCGCGTTCCTCGCCGTGGAAGCGGAACAGCAAGCGAAACTGGAGCGCTGGCTCGCGGAATCAGGCGCGGAATTCTAACCGGGAAAAGTCGCAATTTGTGAGGCGGGGGAAGTGAGATACTATTCGGCTTCGGATATGTTCTCCTCTCTGCCGCGCCGCATTCTTTTCTTCACCGTCTTGCTTTTCCTGGCGGCTGCCGCTCCGTTTTGCCGCGCGCAAGAGGTGGAATCGGGCATCGGTCCGCTTCCCGTCTTTGAATTTCACAGCGGCTTCTGGGTGAACCTGCACCAGTTTCTCTATTACCAGGCCAGGTTGCGCGAAGCGACTCCGGAAGCAAGGGCGTCGAGCGGCAAAGCGGGCGGCCTGGTTCTCAAGCAGACTCCCATTACCCTGACCCCCGCCGAACAGAAAGCCTGGGACGAAGCCATCGCCTATTACCGGACGAACTACGCGGGCAAGGATCCGCAGGTAAATCTCGACCTGATCCTTTTGAAAAACCAGCTTGGCGATTTTGAGGATTGCAACGAACTGCTGGGGAAAAAAAAGCCCGCTTGCGATGCCGGGCTGCCGGGAAACGTCGGCGTGATTCTGGAGGCCGCCGCCCCGATTTACCGCAGCCACTGGTGGGCGGATCAGGACCGCGCCAACCGCCGCTGGGTGGCGCGCGTGGCTCCGCTGGTGCGCGAACAGGGCGTGGGCATCTCGCAAAAGCTGGCGGATATTTTTCAGTCCACTTGGCCCAATGAAAAGATTCGCGTGGAGGTCGTCGCGTATGCCAATTCCGCCGGCGCTTTCACCACCCTCGATCCGCTGCGCGTGACCATTTCCAGCACCGATTCGCGCAACCAGAGCTCGGACGCGCTGGCCGTGCTCTTCGAGGAGTCCTCGCACGGCATCGCCACGCCGGTGGAGGATGCCATCTCCCGCGAATGCCGCCAGCGCGACAAACCCATCCCCCGCGATTTGTGGCACGCCCTGATCCTTTACAGCACTATTCAGGTGCTGCGCCCCGTCTTGCAGGATGTCTCCGACGACCAACAAGCCGGCTGGACTCCCGCGCCGCAAAAGGCCAAAGCGTCGCCAGGCCCGATGGATCTGGCGCAGAAATTCGCGCAACGCGGCTGGGGAGATTACCTCCGCCTCCTTGACGTTTACTGGCAGCCGTATGTGAACGGCCGAGTCACTTTCGAGGATGCCATCGCCCACCTGGTTTCCGCAGTCTGAAGCCGTGACTGCTTCCCCGCGGTCCGCGAATCTCCGACTAAATACACATGAGATGCGAACACGGGACCTCCAGAGTTTGCAGCCGGGCGGGCAGACTGTCAGCTTGCGAGCGCGGTTGCGCCCGCGACCGGAGAGGGAAAGCGCCTATCGGATCGGAGGGTGAAGCGGTGGTCTTTGGGCTGGGAACTGTCCCAAATTGAGAACTATGCATCGTGGCAACACGAAGCACTGTCAAACAAAGAAATAGAAAACAAAAATTGAGATGTGGAAAAGATGGTGAGGTGCTTGGAATTCGAAGCAGCAAACGCTTCCCAGCGAAACTTTGTCCAAGCGGGGCGGTGTGTTAGGCTTTTCTTTGCAGTCGCAAGCCCGGCCGCAAGCCTCGCAAGTTCCGAAGTCCCTCGATCCGAGCGTTCCTTCGTCCCCGAAGAATGAACCGGTGGTCGAGTCTACTCCGCGGGCGTCCTTCCGGGTCAGAGGATTGAGAACCCATGGCCGCACGACAAGTGGCATCGAAAACCGAAAAAGAACCGCGCGAAATCAAGCTGGCGCATTCGCCGGATTCCGACGACGCATTCATGTTTTACGCGCTGGCAACCCACAAACTGGCAACGCCGGGCTACAAGTACACGCACGTTCTTTCGGACATTCAGTCGCTCAACGAAGCGGCGCTGACGGAAACCTACGACGTGACGGCGGTGAGCTTCGCCGCGTATCCTTCCATCCGCGATAAATACATCCTGCTGGACTGCGGCGCCAGCTTCGGCGAGGGCTATGGGCCGATCGTCGTCTCCACCAAAGCCATCAAGCCGCAGGAACTCAAGGGCAAACGCATCGGCGTGCCGGGGCTGAAGACCTCCGCGTATCTTTCCTTGAAGCTCTACCAGCCGGATTTTGAAGCGGTGGTAATGCCCTTCGACAAAATCATCGAAGCGGTGAAGAACGAGGTGGTCGAAGCCGGCCTGCTGATTCACGAAGGACAACTATTTTTCCCGCAACTTGGGCTTCACAAGGTGGTGGACCTGGGCATCTGGTGGCAGGAGATGACCGGCCTGCCCCTGCCGCTGGGCGGCAATGCCGTCCGCCGCTCGCTGGGCACGGACGTGGGCCGCCTGATCGCCAAGACTATTCGCGACAGCGTTTCCTATGGCCTGGAACACCGCGAAGAAGCGCTGAATTACGCCATGCAGTTCGCGCGCGATATGGATACCGAGCTGGCGGATAAATTCGTGGGCATGTACGTCAACAAGTGGACGCTCGGCTACGGCGAGAAGGGCAAGAAAGCCGTGCGCGAACTGATCGAGCGCGGCACCGCCGCCGGACTCTTGCCGGCGCCTCCCTTGGTCGAATTCCTCGCGGAGTAGCTACTTCTTCTCCGCCGCCTGCACCGGCGTGAAATACAAATCCTGATAGTCGAAGCTGAAATCCGCCAGGGGCGAGACGGCCGCCATGGTGAAATGGTCGATCGTGCCGTCGGGCTTCAGCGCGAAGGTGACGAAGGCGTCTTCGACCGTGCGATCGCGCCAGTGCGCCTTGAACGTGTCGTATTGCCAATGCTGCAAATCGGCGACGCCTTTGTCGGTCCGCAGGAAGTTGAGCACCAAGCCGCCGCTTTCCTGGCGAATGGTCACCGTGCCATACCACGGATCGCTGTAATCGCCGGCGTATTTTTTCAGCGGAAGCGACGGCTTCGAGTTGGCGTCCCGCGCCGCGGCCGCCTTGGCCATCGTTTCTTCGGCCTTCTTGTGTTCCTTGTCTTCGACGGACTTGAAAGCCGCGATGTAATCTTCGGTCGGCCCGCCAAAATAGCTATCGAGAATGTGATACAGGATGGATTCGAAGGCGAAGTCTTCCTCGGCATTCGTGAGGATCACCACGCCGAGATTTTCCTCCGGCACCATCAGCACGCGCGTGACAAATCCCGCCACCCCGCCCGAATGCCCCACCAGCTTGCGCCCCTTGTAATCGCGGAGGAACCAGCCCAACCCATATCCCGCGAAATGCGGCTTCAGCGCGCGGATTTCCTCCGGCGTCTCCTCGCCGACGGGCACTACCGTCTGTTGCGACCACATTTCGTGCCAAGCTTTTTCGCTGAAGAGCCGCTTGTCCGTGCCGGGAATCTGCCCGTGATTCAATTGCATCATCGCCCATTTCGCCAGATCGGCCGCCGAAGAATTGATGGAGCCCGCCGGCCCGGCATTATCGAGATTTTCGAAGGGAATCACTTGCAGCTTTCCCTCGACCTTGGAATGCGGATGCGCCCAGTTGTCCCCCTCGCGGTAGGCATCGGTGCTGGTGTTGGTGGATTTCATGCCGAGGGGAAGAAAAATCTTTTCGCGCAGGTAGGCGTCCCAAGTGTCGCCGCTCGTGGCCGCCACCACTTGCCCGGCGGTCACAAACATCAGGTTGCTGTAGGCATAGTGACTGCGAAAACTTGTGGCCGGCTTGAGGAAACGCACGCGGTAGACGACATCGTCGCGGGTAAAGGAAGTGTGCGGCCAAAACATCAGGTCGCCTTCGCCGAGCCCGAGCCCGCTGCGATGGCAGAGCAGATCGCGGATGCGCATCTCTTTCGAGACGTAAGGGTCGTACATCTCGAAACCTTTCAGGCGCTCGTAGACAGGATCGTCCCAGTTGAGCTTGCCCTCGTCCACCAACGTGGCGATGGCCGCAGCAGTGAACGCCTTCGTGTTGGAGCCGATTCCGAACAGCGTGTTCGCGTCGACGGGCGCGGGATCGCCCAGCTTGCGCACACCATAGCCATTCGCCAGCACGACCTTGCCATCTTTCACAATCGAAATGGAAATTCCGGGGACTTCGAACGTTTTCATCGCGTGGGCGACGTAGTCATCCAGATCCGCCGGCGGAGCCTGGGCCTGAACCAGACTGGCCGCGATGAGCAGGCAGAACGCAACCAGGAACTTCACCCGCAGCGACGATTCCCTCATAAAATACTCCTCCGGACTCCGCGCGCAAGCTTATCGCAAATATTTTGCCAGGCGGCCAAAAATTCCGCGCAGCGGTCCACCTTGGCGCCCGCGAGACTCCGACAAGTCGGCACTATGCAGGGGAAGCCTTGACGCGTGCCGCTGATTCCCTTAGTGTCAATTTTTCGCCATGAATCGAAAATCCATTTCACTTTGCTGCGTTTTTGCCCTTCTTGCGATTTATTCACCCAGCGCCTTGGCCCAGCGGGCCTCTGAATTCCGCGACCATCCGGACATTCCCAAGGAATGGCCGCGGGAGGCGGTTCGCGCCCCGCACGGCATGGTGGCTACCGATGAACCGCTGGCTTCCGAAGCCGGAGTGGAGATACTGAAGCGCGGCGGGAACGCCGTGGACGCCGCGGTGGCGACCGCGTTTGCCCTGGCCGTGGTTGAGCCGGCCGCGGGAAACATCGGCGGCGGCGGCTTCATGATGGTGCATCTGGCCAACGGGAAAACGGACTTTTTCGACTACCGCGAAGTGGCGCCCGGCAAGGCCACGCGGGAGATGTACATCAAAGCGGATGGAACACTCGACGAGCAGGCATCAGTGATCGGGTATCGTTCGATCGCCGTGCCAGGCACGGTCGCGGGCCTGGCGCTGGTTCTGAAAACGCACGGCGCGATGAAGCTCGCCGAAGTGATGCAGCCGGCTATCCGCCTCGCCGAGGAGGGTTTCCCGGTCAGTGAAAAACTTGCGCGCGAATTCGTGGAGGAACGCCCGGGGCTGCAGCAATTTTCCCTGAGCAGCCACATTTTTCTGAACGACGGAAAAATGTACCGGGCGGGCGACACGATTCGTCAACCCCGGCTTGCGGCCACCCTGAAGCGCATCGCAAAAAACGGGCCCGATGAGTTCTATCGCGGAGAAACCGCGAAAATGCTGGCGCAGGATATGGCCGCGCTTGGCGGGCTGATCACGCTGGAAGATCTGGCGCACTACCAGCCGAAAATCCGCGAGGTATTGCACGGGCACTACACTGTCGACGGGCAGCAGTGGGAAGTGCTGGCGCCCCCTCCACCGAGTTCCGGCGGCGTGGCGGAGCTTGAAGCATTGAACATGCTGCAAAATGTGCCGCTGAAAGGCTGGGATGATCCGCAAAGCGTACACATGGTCGCCGAAGTGATGCGGCGCGTGTTTGCCGACCGCGCGACGTACCTGGCCGATCCGGATTTTTCGAGTGTTCCGGTCGCGGGGCTGATCGCGCCGTGCTATGCGGAAGAAATCGAAGCCACGATTGATCGCGATCGCGCAACGCCGAGCAATCAGGTGAAGGCGGGAACTCCTCACGAATGCGGCAAGGCGGGAAGCATCAATGTGCCGCCGAACACCATCGTCAGCCTGGGTGAAGGACCCCACACCACGCACTTTTCCGTGGTCGACGCCGCCGGCAACGCCGTGGCCAGCACGACCACGCTGAACGACAGCTTCGGCTCGCACGTCACCTCGTCCGCGGGTTTTCTGCTCAACGATGAAATGGACGACTTCACCACGCAGCCCGGCGTGCCCAACGCCTTGTTCGGCTTGATCCAGTCCGAGGGAAACACGATTGCCCCGGGGAAGCGGCCCCTGAGCTCCATGACGCCAACGATTGTCTTGCGCAACGGACAACTCAGCTTCGTTACCGGTTCGCCGGGAGGGCCAACCATTATTTCCGCGACGCTGTTGACCGTGCTCAACTGGATGCGGCTGGGGATGGACGCGCAGTCGGCGATCAATGCGCCGCGCTTTCATCACCAGTGGCTGCCGGATGTGCTGGTGATGGAAAATCTGTTTTCACCGGAGATGGAAGAACAACTGAAGACGCGCGGCTACAACGTGAAGCGGCGCGGCCATATAGGGCTGGTCAACGCAATTGGCATCGATCGGAAGACTGGGGAGCGCTGCGGGTCCGCCGATCCGCGCGATGAAGGCTCCGCGGCCGGCTACTAGAATTGCGCGGCGCGTAATTCCGTTACCGGCAAGAAGGCGTTTCGCCAACCCCGCGGCTTGCGCTGGCGGAAGGCCATGAGTTCGGCTCTGGCTCGCGCTACACTGTAGGGCATGCAAAGAATCCTCTCGACCTACCTCTTTGTCTCCAAAAAACTCACACCGGAGGTGCTCGCCGAGGTTCGCAACGCGGGATTCCAGGCCATCGAGCTGTTCGCCAGCCGCGGCCATTTCGATTACACGAACAAGCAGGAAGTTCGCCTGCTCGGGCAGGTTCTCGCCGACAATCGCCTGCAACTTGCTTCGCTGCATGCGCCAACCTGCCGCGATTTTGGCCCGAACCGGGAAGGCGGCACGCCGCTTTCCATCGCCGAAGTGGAGCGCGTGCGCCGCATCGAAGCGATGGATGAATTCAAGCGCGCCATCGACGTGGCTGAGGATTTGCCGTTTGCCCGCATGGTTCTGCACATGGGCGGCCATCGCGACTCCGCCGATCCCCGCAAGCGGGATGCGGCCTTCAGTTCGCTGGAGCATCTGGTGCTGCACGCGAAGCACGCCGGCGTGGCGCTCTGCGTGGAAAACACCACCAGCGAAATGGGCGAACCCGCCTATCTCCGCGCGTTTCTCGAAGAAACCCGCCTGCACGGCCTGCGCTTCAATTTCGATATCGGCCACGCGCATCTGGCCGACGGCCCGGAGGACGAGCGCGTGGCCACATCCTTCGAAGCCATGCGCGAGCAGATCGTCAGCGCGCACATTCACGACAATCTCGGCGATAAGGATGCGCACCTGCCGCCGTATGACGGCTCGATCGACTGGCTGGCGGCGTTGAAGCTGTTCCGCTCGCTGCCCGGCGGCGAAATTCCGCTAACGCTGGAATTGAAGGAAAAAACCGGCCCCGAAGCGCCCGGCCTTGTGGACCAGATTCGCGCCGGCGCCAAATCCCTCGACCGCCTCGAAGAAGACTTCCAGGCGCTTTAGCGCGGCTGTGCCTCGCATTGTTTCCCGGAAGCGGCGCCGGCCCTCGTCTACCATTTGACTCTGGTCACCGCAGACGCGCGGCTCCTGGCACTCAACAACATCCACACGCTTTCCAATCATTGGATTTCTCAACCGAATCCAGGCGCTCGCATGGAAGTGCTCTCTTCCTCTGTTAAACTAAGGTGTTGAATTTCCTACAAAGCGATTCACTATGACCACGATCACGATCGCAAACGCAGGCCGGCACGACGGGCAGGAAGTGACCATCCGCGGCTGGCTCTATAACCTCCGCGAATCCGGAAAGCTGCTTTTCCCCATTTTTCGCGACGGCACGGGCATCATCCAGGGCGTGTGCTCCCTGAAGGAGAGCCCCGATGCCTTCAACGCGCTGAAAGGACTCACGCAGGAATCCAGCGTGATCGTCACGGGCAAGATTCGCGCGGAGCAGCGCGCGCCGGGCGGCTACGAAATCGGCATCACGGGGATTCAGGTGGTGCAAAAGGTTCCGGAGGCGACGCCTTTTCCCATCCAGCTCAAGGAACATGGCGTGGATTTCCTGCTCGACCAGCGGCATTTGTGGATTCGCACGCCACGCCAGGCCGCCATCCTGCGCATTCGCGCGCAGGCCGTCAAATCCGCGCGCGATTTCATGGATGCGCAGGGCTACACGCTCACCGACGCGCCAATGTTCACACCGGCGGCCTGCGAAGGCACCACCACGCTGTTTGAAGTGAACTACATCGACGACCAGAAAGCATTCCTCACGCAAAGCGGGCAGCTCTATATCGAAGCCACGGCCATGGCGCTCGGCAAGGTGTACACCTTCGGCCCCACGTTTCGCGCGGAAAAATCCAAGACGCGCCGCCACCTGACCGAGTTCTGGATGCTGGAGCCCGAGGCCGCCTACGCCGGGCTGGACGACATGATGGAGCTCGGCGAAGGACTCGTCAGCGCCATCGTGCAGGGCGTGGTGAAGCACCGCTCTCGCGAACTGGAAACCTTGAAGCGAGACGTCAAGAAGCTCGAAAATATCAAGGCGCCCTTCCCGCGCATCACCTATGAAGAAGCGGTTGCGGTCCTGCAAAAGAACGGCAACCCCACCAAGTTTGGCGACGACTTCGGCGGCGACGAGGAGACCGTCATCTCCCGCAGCTTCGACCGGCCGGTGATGGTGCACCATTACCCGTCCGCCATCAAGGCGTTCTACATGCAGCCGGATGCGCAGCGGCCCGATCTGGCGCTTTCCTTCGACATGCTAGCCCCGGAAGGCTACGGCGAGATTATCGGCGGCAGCCAGCGCATCCACGACTTCGATTTATTAGTGCAGCGCCTGAAGCAGAACAACCTACCGGAAGAGGCGTTCCAGTGGTATCTCGACTTGCGCCGCTATGGCAGTGTCCCGCACGCCGGCTTCGGCCTGGGACTCGAACGCACCGTCGCCTGGATCTGCGGCACCGAGCACATCCGCGAAGTCATCCCTTTCCCGCGCATGCTCTACCGGGTTTATCCGTGAACAGGGCCGGCCGGGGCACCTACGTTTCCATTCAACCTCTGCCTACCCTTCCCAGCTCAAATTCATTGTGCCTTGCTCTGCGGCCATTTCAGAGGTTATGTCCTCTGACAAGTAGTTTGCTTGGGGCACACTAGTGCTATGTGGCACGCCGCATCTCTGTAAGCAGCCTAGAGGTCTTGAAATCTACAATCCCATAGGTCTTGTTTTCAAATCTGAGCAGGCTATCTAGTCTGCCTTTGATCGCGCACGTAGTCCTGCAACCGCCTATCATCGTCTTGCCACTATTTCAATTGCTTAACTTGTGAGGAGCACATCCGCGCGGTCCTTCGCTTCCCTCCTGCGATTTATCGGGTATATCCTTGAAGCCGGGTAGCAGCCGTACTTTCGCAGCTTCTCCCTTCAAGCAGTCCCAAAATCATTGGATGTGACTAGCACTTGGCGACGAGCGACGAGCAGGCCTCCGTTTGCGGGAAGCCGCCTCACTCGCCGCCAAGCGCCGGCCACGCGTCACGGAGCCTCTCAATGTCGTCGCAGAAGATTCGCATCATCGGTGTACCCATGGACCTGGGCGCCAGCCGCCGCGGCGTGGACATGGGGCCTTCGGCCCTGCGCGTGGCCGGCCTGCAGGCGCGCATCAAGCAGCTGGGCATCCACGTGGAAGATTTCGGCAATATTTCCGTGAAGCAGGCGGAAGAGATGCCGTTCGGCGAAAAGCGCGCGAAGTACGTGGAGGAAATCACCGATGCGTGCAAGGACCTGGGCGAGGCCGTGCAGAAGGCGCTCGTCGACGGCTTCCTGCCGCTGGTGTTGGGCGGAGACCATTCGATCGCCGCGGGTTCGGTGAGCGGCGTGGCGGCTCATTTCAAAAAAGAGAAAAAGCAGATCGGCTGCATCTGGTTGGACGCGCACAGCGACATGAATTCGCCGGAAACTTCGCCTTCGGGAAACGTCCACGGGATGCCGCTGGGCTGCATTTTGGGCTACGGCGTGCCGGAGCTTTACGACCTGTTCGGCTACAAGCCAAAAGTTGAGCCGCAGAACGTGGTGCTGGTGGGCGTGCGCGACCTGGATTCAGCGGAAAAGAAGTTCATCAAGAAGCTGGGCGTGAAGGCGTTCACGATGCGCGAAATCGACGAGCGGGGCATGCGTGAAGTGATGGCCGACGCGCTGAAATACGCGATGGACGACACCGACGGCATTGCCGTCAGCCTGGACATGGATTTCGTGGACCCCGCCGACGCGCCCGGCGTGGGCACACCGGTGCGCGGCGGAGTGACTTACCGCGAGGCGCACCTGGCAATGGAAATGATCGCGGATAGCGAAGCGATGGTCTCGATGGAAGTGGTGGAGATCAATCCGGTGATCGACGAACACAACCGCACGGCGCTGCTTGGCGTGGAACTGGTGCTCTCCGCACTGGGCAAGAAAATTCTGTAACTATCATTAAATGAATCACTTAAAAATACTTATATAATTATAGACAATTTTATAGACATGTATTACCCTCTCCTTTGAGCCTTCTATGCCCTTAAGCATCAAAAATCCGGAAACCGAACGTCTCGCCCGCCTGGTCGCCAAGGAAACAGGGGAATCCATCACGCAGGCCATCGAAAATTCCCTAAAAGAGCGTCTCGCCCGGTTGAAAAATCGCCGCCGCCGCTCGGTGGTCTCCGAGAAACTGGAAGAGATACTGCGCCGGGTGGATGCCCTCCCGGTCCTGGATCACCGGCCGGAAGAGGAAATCCTCGGCTACGATGAAAAAGGATTGCCACGCTGATGGTCATCGACACCTCGGCCTTGCTGGCCATCTTCCTGGCGGAGCCGGAGCGAGGAGTTTTTCTCGAGTTGATCACGGAAGCGGACGTGCGGCTGATCTCCGCGGCCAATGTTCTGGAAACGGGCCTGGTGCTGGAGGCGCGGCGCGGAGAATCGGCAGGGCGTGAATTTGACCTTTTTCTGCAACAAGCGGGGCTGGAGATCGTCCCTGCAGACTGGGAACAGGTCGAAATCGCGCGCGTGGCGTGGCGCAAGTATGGAAAGGGCTGGCACAAAGCGGGGCTCAATTTCGGAGACTGCTTCGCCTATGCGTTGGCCAAAGTTTCCGGCGAAGTGCTTCTATTCAAGGGTGAAGACTTCTCTCACACGGACCTGATTTCCGCTGCCGGGTAGCCCCGTTTCGTCCTCCTCCTGGCGTAAAGGCCGCGCACGGGAAAGGGATGGGCTTCGCAGAAGCCGGCGCCGGCGAATCGGGCGTTGCCGCTCACGAAACCCCCGCGCGACTCCCTTTTCCCTTTTTTCAGGTTTCCTCGTATAACTGAATTCGATATTCAAAAGCTGCTCCCTCGGCCCAGCAAGACAGGAACGATTCGTGACCCCAGATAAGAAGAAACGGCTTCGCGTTGGCGTGCTGTTCGGCGGGCGCTCCGGCGAACATGAAGTGTCCCTGGCCTCGGCCGCTTCGGTGATCCGCGGGCTCGATCCGGACAAGTACGAGCCCGTCCCCATCGGCATTACGAAAGACGGCCACTGGCTGGTCGGCGAAGGAGCGGCAAAGCCGCTGCCGGAAATTTTGAAGAACGGCCGGCGCGTGATGCTGACGGCCGATCCGACGGAAGCGGCCATCGTGCCGCTGGACCGCGGCGCAGGCGCGCAACGCTTCGACGTGATCTTTCCCGTGCTGCACGGAACGTTTGGCGAAGACGGCACGATTCAAGGCATGCTCGAACTGGCGGACCTGCCCTTTGTGGGAGCGGGCGTGCTCGGCTCCGCGATCGGCATGGACAAGGACGTTTCGAAGCGCCTCTGCCAGGCGGCGGAAATTCCCGTGGTGCCGTGGGTAACGGTGCATCGTTGGCGCTGGGAAAAAGAGCCCGCCGCCGTAAAAGCGGAAATCGAAGAAAAATTTTCCTACCCGGTGTTCGTGAAGCCGGCCGCGCTGGGATCCTCCGTCGGCATGACCAAGGTTCACGACGCGGGCGAACTTGCGGCCGCGCTGAATCTTGCCTGCGAATACGGCATGAAGATTCTGGTGGAAACCGCGGTGAGCGCGCGCGAAATCGAAGTTTCGGTGCTGGGCAACAACGAGCCGCAGGCATCGGTTCCCGGCGAAATCGTGCCGCACCGCGAATTTTACGATTACACCGCGAAATACCTGGAGGACGGCACGCAACTCCTGATTCCGGCGGACCTGAAGCCCGCGCAGGTGAAAAAGATTCAGGCGCTGGCAATCCAGGCGTTTCAGACGCTGGAGCTATCCGGCATGGCCCGCGTGGATTTTTTCTTCGAAAAGAAAGGCGGGAAGCTCTTTCTGAACGAAGTGAACACCATTCCGGGTTTCACGTCGATCAGCATGTATCCGAAACTCTGGGAAGCTTCCGGCATTTCCTTCCGCGAATTGATCGACAAACTGATCGACCTGGCGCTGGAAATCCACCAGGAAAAGGCGCGCACGAAATATGCGATTGAGCTGCCGGAGGGCTCCGGCGGCGCGCTCGCGGGTTAGGTCGCTGCCCGCTCCGCGCCCAAACACCCGCAATTGTTCCGGGGAACCAAACCCTTCAAAACTGCGTCCAATTATAGGGAGTCTTTGCACGAGAGCGCTGCCTCTTGTACCATTTTTGAGAAGCGCCCATCGGGAGACGTGCCTTGAGCCACTTGCCGGGAGATCAGGGAATTTCGCTGCTGGATCCTGTCGCTGAAAAACCTCACAAATCACGCGCACTGGCGTTTACCATCGCGGCGGTGGCATTTACCTTGGCGGTGGTCCTTTGGTTTACGTTCCGCTATTACCCGGAAAAGAAGGCCACCGCGCAATTTTTCGACGCGCTGGTGGCGGGCGACGTCAACAAGGCTTACGAGCTCTGGAAACCTTCGGCGAGCTACTCGATGAGCGACTTCGTGGCCGACTGGGGAAACGACGGATACTACGGCCCGGTGAAGAGCTACAAGATTATGGACGCGCGGGCGCCAAGGAATGGCACCTCGATTGAAGTGAATGTGGCCATCAGTCCGTTTTCCCCGATGCCGGCGGCTTCCGATGGAGAGAAGAGCCGGAAGACGAAGGTTGTAACCTTGTGGGTCCTGCCGAAGGATAAGTCACTCAGCTTCCCCCCGTAGCCGAACGAACAGTCTCTCGACCAGCGCAGGAAATTTCGCAGGCTGGAGTTGAGTTGAATTGTATTTGCGCAGGTCTACGCGTGCAACTCTTGCAGGGCAGCGGAGAGCTCTTTGGGAGTTACCGCCGCAGTACCGAGCTTCCCCACTACAACTCCCGCGGCGGCGTTTGCCAACCTGGCTGCTTCCGGCAAAGGCGCCCCTGCGGCAAGGGCCAGGGCCAGCACGCTCAAAACCGTGTCGCCCGCGCCGGTAACGTCGAACACCTGGCGTCCCGTGGCGCCACGTTCGATGCCCGGCTGTCCGATGCGCGCGTAGGTCACTTCGAAACTCGTGGCCGGAATGTGCAGGTGACGCGGAGAGACTTCCTCGAAAATGGTCATGCCCTGACCGCCGCGCGTGATTACCACCGCGGCGGCGCCGAAATGACTGAGCAAGGCGCGGCCCGCCTCGATCACGGCGTTTTCATCGGGCAACGCATGCCCCACGTAGTCCGCCGCTTCCTTCGCGTTACAAACCACCGCGCGCGCGCCGTTGTACGGACGCCGGCGTGAACTCTTCGGCTTCACGAAGACGGGCACGTTCAACCGGTGAGCGGCATGAAGAACGCGGTCCGTGAACTCGTCACCCAGAAGTCCTTTGTCATAGTCCGAAACAACAAGCCCATCGAGCTTATTCAGCGCGGCGACAAGCAGGCGAAAGAGACGTTCTTGGGTTTCCGGCGCAAGCGGATCGCGGCGCTCGCGGTCGATGCGAACGATCTGCTGGTGGCGCGCGATGATGCGCGTTTTCATGGTGGTGACCCGATGGGGATCGGCAAGGACGCCGCCAACGGCAATGCCCGCTTTTCGCAGGCAAGCGTGCAGCGCCGCACCGGCTTCGTCCGGAGCAAATCGTTTCGCTTTGCCCGCGCGGCCTGGAGATGGAGAATTTGTTTCGCCGCCGACCGCGCCAAACGCCACGACGCGCGCGCCAAGCGCCGCGAGGTTCATCGCCACGTTGCCGGCCCCGCCGGCGCAATCCTGCTGCGAGACGTAACTGACCACGGGCACGGCGGCTTCCGGCGATAGCCGTGTGGCGTCTCCCCACACATAGCGATCCAGCATGACGTCGCCCAGAACGCCGATACAGAGCCTGCGGAAACGCGGCAAGAGGCGTTGCGGTTGCGGCGGGCTCTGCGATGTTTTGGCGCTCATGAGGGCGGACCGGTGGATTATTCCGGAGCGATGGTGGCTTCTTCGGCCAGCATCACCGGGATATCGTCGCGGACCGGATAGACCCGTCGGCAGGCATCACATTTCAGGCCGGAATTGTCTGGCAAGAGATGCACGGGTTTCTTGCATACCGGGCAGACAAGGATGGCGAGTAGTTCCTTGGGAATGGACATTAAGGTCTCCGAAGGTTGAAAGAAAACTGTAACAGAGGTAGCAAGCCGGGGCCAAACGGCTAGGCGGGCACCCTTTGCTTCATGGGGATGCTGGCTTCGATGCAGGTGCCGCGGCCGGGGCTGGAATGAACGAACAGCTCGCCACCCATGCTGCGGAGACGCTCTTCCATGCTCAGCAGACCGAGCCCCTGCGACGATTCCGCCGCAATCGGATCGAAACCAATGCCCTGGTCCGTGATGCGCAGCCGCAGGGAGCCGCTCACTTCTTCCAGCTCCACGAAGGCTTGCGAACTTCCGCTGTGCTTCTGTGCATTCCGGATCGCCTCCTGGGCCACGCGGAATATGCAGAGAGACGCATCGTCTTCCAGGCGGCAGGTCAAAGGAGCGCTGGTGAACTGGATTTTCATCGAATTGCGGTCGGCAAATTCCCGGCAGAAGTTGTCCAGCGCCGGCGCAAGACCCAGCAATTCCACTTGCGACGGGTGCAGGCGCCGCGACACGTTGTGCACATCGGTGGTAATTTCGCTGGCGGTGCGCGCAAGCATATCCAGTTCCTTGGCCAGCGCATCGCTTGTCTTGGAGGAAATCAGCTTGATCTGCTCCAGGTCAATCGTGAGCAATGCGAGGCGCTGCCCGATATCATCATGGAGATCGCGGGCGATACGCGAGCGCTCTTCTTCCTGGGCACGCGCCAGACGATTGCGCAAGGCCTGGAGTTTCTCCTCGGAGCGCCGGCGCTCCGTGATGTCCTGATAGATAGCGAAGGCGCCGACAAACATATCGCCGGAAAGGATGCGGATGCCGTGGAGCTCGACGTCGATCAGCGTGCCGTCCTTGCGGCGGCGCTGCGCGGTGGCATGTGTGACGCCCCCGTGGAGTACGGCCTGGGTCATGCGCGCGGCTTCTTCGTGATCGTGGGGAGCGATGATGTCATCGAGGTATTTTCCCTGAAGCTCGTCCTGGGAATAGAAAAACATCTCTTCGAAAGCAGGATTGCAGAAGACGACACGGTTATCCTCGTCTTTTGTGACAATGGCAAAGGGGCTGTTGGTGATCAGGCTATCCAGGTACATGTTGCGAGCGCGAAGCTGCTGTTCGGCGCGCTTGATGGCGGTGATGTCGAAAGCAGTGGCCAGGATTGCGGGCCGCCCTTCGAATCGAGTGCGGGCGCCGGAAAAATCCAGCCAGCGAACCTCGCCTTGTTTCGTGTGGATTCTGAACTGGTAGCGAGGTTCGGGACTCTCCCCGCGCAGCCGAGCCATGGACCGTTGATAATTTATCTCCCGGAATTCGGGATCGACGAGCTCCCACGGATTCATGGAAAACAGCTCTTCGCGCGTATAGCCGCTGAGGACTTCCGCATATTGGTTGACGTAGACGAGGCTGTCTCCCTCGAGGATCCAGATGGCGCAAGGCGCCGTCTCCGCCACCAGGCGGAACTTTGCTTCGCTTTCGCGCAGAGCGTCGTCGGCGAGCTTGTGCGCCGTCAGGTCCACGAAGCTGACGAGATAAGAATCGCCCACGCGCGAAAGATGAAATTCCACTTCGCGAAACGCCCCGTCTTTGCAACGTACGCGGGCGCTCATGGACTGCGATTCGGCCGGAGCCTGATTGACGCGCTGGATCAACTGTCGCCACTGTTCCTTCACTGCATCGCGATATTCGGGATCCGGATACGCCAGCCGCCACCAGTCCTCTACGCATGCAACGTCTTCCAGAGAATAACCGAAAAGCTCCGCATACTTGCGGTTGGCGAGTTCAATGTGCTCGTCGCCAACCCGGGAAACCAGCATGGCGACCGGTGAACCCTGAAGAATCTGAAGAATGCGCTCTTCACTTGCCCGCAGCGCTTTCTCCACGCGATGGCGCTCATCGATTTCCGCCTGGAGTTCGACGTTGCTGACGGCAAGACCGAGGCGATGGCGTTCGCTACGTTCCAGGTCGCGCTGCGTGTGCTCAGAACGCTCCACGAGAAGAAGAATCATCCCGAGGCAGATTCCGCAGATATCCACCAGGTCGAGGAAAAAGAGGGGCGAGCCGAGAAGCGCCTGCACATAATCAAACGGATTCGGCATCCCCCGGCCGGCGCCAAAATATTTCCGCAGGACGATCGCGAAATCGATGGTATAGGAGACCTGGTTCACGCCATAAAGCAGACAGAACACCCCGGTCATCAGCGCCGCCCAAGAGCGATTCCTGCGCCATTGTTGGACGAAAACGATGCAGCAATACGTGAGCGCGACCATCATCCCCACCGTGCGGGGCAGGTTTCTCGCCGCAAAGCTGAGTTCGCGGTTGGCGCGAAAAGCATACCCAAAAGCAAAGGCCACTGCCGAGACGCCGACGGTCACAAGAATTCCGGTCCAAAAGAGCCTGCGGATGGCCTGCTCCGGATACCGCCAACTGAGTCCCCCCAGAGCGAGCAGCATGGGCTGAAGCAGCCCGAACAGGAGCACAGCCAGAACGAGACTTGTCTTTAGCGGCGTCCAGGTCAGGCCGAGCTGCACCGACTCAATCGCGGCAGCCAGGAAAAGCGCGGAACTCGTCCAGGCCCAAGCCCACCAGCGAAAGAACTCGACCTTGCGCAGGCGCTGGTAGAGCGCCCACAAGAGAATGGCCAGAAATATGGTAATGAGGAGCTGTACGTGGACCGATTGGAAAGAAGGGTGTGGACTGACGTTCATCCGTTCAAGCCCTGCCAGGTGGTCTGTATTTCGAATTAAAGGTCGGGTCCCAAGATAATAAATCCCGGAAAGTGTACCGCAATCATACCAGCTTTGCATTTGGCTGAGGTCGCCACCAGGCCCAAGTGACTGCCAGAGCCATCAGCAGAGCCAGCGCAGGGTCACACGGGTGCCGAAGGCGGAGCGAAACTTGAGTGAAGTAATAGACCACTGGAAAAGCCAACGGGAAAGCGGCGACGAGCAAAAACCAACGGCGCCGCGAGAGCGCAACGCACAGCAGCCCGCCTGCGGTCCCGAGCAGCGTGAACGCATTCCACAGGAAAAGGGATCCGACCAGCCGGGAGCCGGCTCGAAGGAAATCCTGCCA
This sequence comes from Acidobacteriota bacterium, assembly GCA_021324935.1. Taxonomy (GTDB): domain Bacteria; phylum Acidobacteriota; class Terriglobia; order Acidiferrales; family UBA7541; genus Acidiferrum. The sequence continues at coordinate 50,147 of JAJPIE010000041.1, read as the reverse complement.
CGGCGTGGCGGTACCCAGCCAGAACGCAACCGCGCGGCGGCCTGCCAGCCGGAGGCAAAGGGCGGGATGCGTGCGGATAAATTCGCGCGCCGCTTTTCCTTTTTCGTCCAAAAAGCGGGCTTCACCAAGTTGCGCGTAAAGATGCACCTGTTCATAGCGGGTGATACGATTGATTTCGCGGGAGTGCTCGTCGTAGATGGGGTTGTTGCCCATCCAAAGCTCGAAGGGCAAGTCGGAACGAACGGGAATCAGACGGTGAAATACCACGGCGTTGCGAATAGTCCAGGGAAGGCAAACCACGAGCGCCAACACAATCGCCAGCACAAGATTTGGCGAAGCCGAGGGACTCTGGGAACGAATCCGTAGATACAGCCAGAGCAGCAGAAATGGCAGGACGCCGCCCAGCGCCGGATTTGTTAGCAGGCAGAATCCCCAGAAGAGCCCGTAGAAGATGAATTTCCCCCGTTGCGGATTTTCTGCCAGAAGGAATGTGCGCCAGAGCAGCGTAATGGCCAGCAGGGCGGAGAGCGAGGTATCCCAGATCCACTCGAACGGAATCAGGATGGCGCTGGGAAAAACGGCCCATATGCAAGCGGCCGCCCAGGCGCTCGTGCGGTTTCCAATGCGCTCCGCAAGCAAAAATAGCGGCAGACAAACCATCGCGGAAAAGACGCAGTTAAAGATCGCCGCCGCATAAAACGAGGGCACCGTGAAGACGCCGAATAAACGGAAGATGCAGGAGAGGAAGAACGGATAAACCGGCGCCAGCCAGGCGGTGGGGCCGGTGGGCTGCTGAAACAAGCAGCAGAATCCTTTCCCCCGCGCGAGCGCGGCCGCCACGCTTCCCGCTTCATTTTGGAAAGGGACCGTTGCCAGCGCGTAGGAGGGGATGAGATGCGCTTCGTACAAGACAAACGCGAGACGCAACAAGAACGCGACGCCGCAGAGAATCCACGAAGCGCGTGCCAATTTGCGGGTCCGCTCGTTCACTTGAGAAAGGATCTCCCCAGCACGCACAACGGGGCAGCATTCCCCGCCGCTGTGCCGCGTGGTGCAGAAAATTTACAGTGATTCCAGGCGCCAGAGCAAACGTGCGGAAAACGAACTATGCAGCAGGAAATCAGGCCGCCAGAGAGCAAGAATCTGCGAACCCTGATAGACACGCTCGAAACCACCCTCGGATTCGGAAACCGTCTCGATCGGAGCCACCCAGAACTCCTGCGCCCCCGGCGCATGGATCGTGACGCGCAATTTCTGCCAGCCATCTTCCATCCGCAATAATGGCGCGGGTAGCACGCCGGAAAAGCGCAAATTCTGCGGGCCGGAAGGTGTTTCGAAAAAGCGGTCGGGCTCGGTGGGCGCAAGCAGATTGACGACGGATTCCACGCCCAGCCTCAGCGGCCGAGCCAACGGGGCGGAAAGCGTCAGCGAGATATCGCAACTGACCTCGCATCCCTGCGGAGCCGGGCCAAAGAGGAACAGTTTGGTGATCGAAAGACGGGGCACCGTGCCGCTTTCGCCCGCAAACTCCGGAAGCTCGCATTCCAGCCGCACATCCGCATAGTTTGCGGCAGAGGAACGAAGCAAGTATTGTCCCCCGGCGACCACGGCGACGTCTTTAATCTGCAGGGACTCGTAATCAGGCTGCGTTTGCGAAGGATCAAACAGGAACAAGCGGAAGGCGTGGCGCGCATAACGGTCATAGCGCAGGAAGCGGTCAAGGTTCGGCTCTTTCACGCGGACCTGTTCATGGATGGATACAGCACCGCCGGTGGTGGGAGAGGTATTGGAAGCTTCGCGAAGACGCGAGTGATACGCCTCCGGGCGGCGGATGATCGAATTCACCAGCGTGGCGCAAGCGGGGCGAAAATCAAACATGGGAAGAGTTGCGCCGTCGGAAGGCTTCAGCAGCGCCTGAAATTCGGGAGCGGTAAATAGCACTTCGGAAGCGCCGTCCGCGTCGTAGTCCACGAGTTCCACACGCGGCAGCAGGCCCGCGGGGGTAAGCTGATCCGCCAACGCTTCGGCGCGAATCAGGTTGCGCCAGATTTCCGTGCGCAAATGCGGAGCGTAAATTCCGCCGAAGATGCCGTGCCAGTAGGCGTCGTTGCCCTGGGCGCGAAGGACGTGGTCGCGCGCTTCCTGAAATTGCGCGGCATGCTCCGCACTGGTGCGCCGCGGAGGAATCGAAGCCACGGAAGCGGAGGCACGCAGCATTTTCTTGTGCAGCAGGTTGGACTCCGGATATTTGCGGAAAAATCCGCGCCAGGAACCCCCGCGTAAAAAGGCGAGCACCTCCGGGCGGTGAGCAAATTCCTTTTCCAGGGAGAAAAAACGGAGGCGCGGAGAGGTGGGCAGCACCCATTCCATCATTTCAGAATAGGAAGCGGTGGGAAGGTCAGCTCGGCCGAGAGGGAGATGTGAGGCAAGGAATTCGCCGGGCGTAACCGTCTTCAACCAGGAAGAATTTTCCTCGAGGGCGATGAAAAATTCCTCGAGCCACCCATCGGTGTAGCAATGCTTGAAGGTACCGGGCCAGCAGCCGAATTTTTCCATGTCGTCGCCGAAGGCAGCCGCGCCGCCCGGATGCAGCTTCGCTGCCTTTTCGAGATATTCGATGGTTTCCGGCACTTTACGGAAAGGAATCAGGTAACGGAGGTCTTTCAGTCCGGGGAACAGCCAGACGGTTTTGCCGCGATCCTCCGCAATGTAGGCGCCAAAGAGTTCGTCCGGCTCAAAGCCGGCGGCGATAAACGGCAGATCGTCTACCAGCGTGTAGGCGACATTGGCTTCGGCGAGCACCGCGGGGAGCTGCGGCTCCCAGACTCGCTCGGCGAGCCACGCACCGGTGGGACGCTTGCCGAAATGATGTTCGATGTAGTTGGCGAGACGCGCGAGCTGGTCCACCTGATCCACGGCCGGAATCGAAACCAGGATCGGCTCGTAAAAACCGCCGCCTACCAGCTCGATTTGCCCGGCGCAAGCGAGTTTTCTCAAACGCTTGAAATATTCAGGATGGTTCTTTTCAATCCAAAGGAGCAGCGGTCCGGAATAGTGGAGTCCCAGGCGCACACCCGGGTGCTTCTCGACCAGGGAGAGGAACGCCTCGTAGGAGGTTTGGTAGCACTCCTCAAAAACGTGTTCAAAATTCCCGGCCGGCTGATGCGCGTGGACGATCAGGACGAGATTGAATTGCGGACGTGACTCGGTCATCAAGCTCACATACCATCTTAGCAAGAGACTCTGGCAATTTCGGAAGTGAACACGTCACACCGAAGGTGAATCAGGCATTACTTCCCCGAGGCCCGGGCGGCTATCCAATCGACCAGCAGACGGAGAGCTTCCGGGGAGAAAGTCTCCTCGATGGCGGCATATTCCGACGGCGTACCCATGTAGGCGTGCTGAAACATATGGTTGAGTTCCGGGAGTTGTTTGACCTCAGCCTGGGTGTCCCCGCCGTCTTCGAAGGCCTTCCGGGCCAGTGGCAAGTTGACCTTCGAGGAGACCTGCAAGTCTTTCTGGCCGTACAACGCGAGAACCGGGCATTTCACGGCTTTCAGATTGGGCAAGGGGTCGTAGTCCAGGAAAAAGCGGAACCACGGCGAAGTGAGCATGCGCAACTGTGTTTCAAGCGCCGCGGGTGGAAGCGCAGAGTCCAGGCCGGAGCTCTTGACCAGGGTGAGGAGCTTCCGCGACAGAATCACCGGGTCTTTCTCCTCGCGGACCAGGGTGTAGGCAGCCTGATCGAAGCCGAGGCTGGCATCCAACTGATCGTCGTTCAGTCCACCGGCGCGTCCAATCAGCTCCGATTGATTGAGCAGTGTGTCTTCGCCTTTTGTCGCGGGTGGTGCCAGAAGCACGAGCCAAGCAACGTCGGTGGAATGGCCGGCAAGATAAGGAGCGATGATGGCGCCTTCGCTGTGGCCCAGAAGGCCGATGTGCGAGGGGTCGATCTCCTTGCGCGATTTCAGATAGTCGAGCGCCGCCCGAGCATCGGCGGCCAGGTCCAGGGTTGTGGCGGCGTCGGGGTTCCCGGTGGATTTGCCAATGCCGCGCTTGTCGTAACGCAGGACGGCAACGCTCTTTCGCGTCAGCGCGTCGGCAATCACCAAGAAGGGGCGGTGCTTGGCGATGGCTTCATCGCGATCCTGCGGCCCGGAGCCGGCAATCATCAACGCGGCGGGGAATGGACCGGTGCCTTTGGGCAGCGTCAAGGTCCCGGAAAGAGTGACGCCCTGGCCGGCGCCCGCGAAGGTGACTTCTTCCTCGTGATAAGGGAACGGCGGCTGAGGTGTCTGTGGGCGGCGGAGTTCCAGCGTTTGATCGGAGCGTTTGAAATTCAGCGGCACATTGTCCGCGCTGGTTTGCGACCATTTGCCGGTGATTTCGTTTTTTCCCGCGTTCAACGTGCCTTCGTAGACGCCGGCAACGGATGGAATTTCAAAGTGAAAAACGGGATCCTGCAGGCTGACGTGGTTGGCCGGCAGTCCACTGACGCCTTGATCAAGGCTATCCAGCGCGGCAATCAGGTGGTCTTCGGAATCGTGGAAAACATGCAACTGGAAGCGCAGGCGCATGCCGTGCGTCTCGATGGCTCCCTGCCAGAGTCCCTCGACGGGGAAAACCGCATCGCCGGGCTTGCGCGCAACAAGGCGCGTTTCGCGGTGGAATTTCAAGGGAAGCGACGCGCTTCCCTGCCACCACTCGCCGTCGATGATTTCGTGATCCGGAGAAACCTTTCCGGCAAAGCGGGCGCCCACCGAAGTCACTTCGAGCTTCAGGGTGTAGTTGGCGAAAGAGACGGAAGTGGCTTCGATGGAAAAGACGCCCTGTTCGAGACTGTCGAGCGTGGCGCGCAAGCTCCCGTCCGTGTTTTTCGAGAGGTGCAAAAGCAGATGGAGGTCGGCTTCGCCGGCCTGCAATGTGCCAGCGTAGGTGCCCTGCGGGAGGCTGGGGGATTGCGCCGCCATCGAGAAAGATGCGGCGAACAGAAAGAAGAAGTTCAGCAGGGCGAAGCGGCGGAAATTGCGATGCAAGGTTTCCCTCAACTCAAGCGGCAAATCGCAACGAATTGGATGTCGATTGGGCGCGAAAGGCAGCCTCGGGGCGGCGGCCGGAAGCGCAAATTTCGTGTTTCTCGAAAGAAAAGAGCCCCGGAAACCGGGGCTCGGAAAAACCTGAGAAATGCCGGCAAAACGGCTTACTTCTTTTCGTACCACTGCGCATTTATCGCGGCGAAACTTTGCCACTTTTCAGGAAGATCCTCGAGAGCGAAAATCGCGGTGACCGGGCAAACCGGGACGCAGGCGCCGCAATCAATGCATTCGACGGGATTGATATAAAGCATGGTCTCGCTCTGATGATTCGGCTCATCCTTGCGCGGGTGGATGCAGTCCACCGGACAGACATCAACACACGCCGTGTCCTTCGTGTTGATGCAAGGTTCGGCAATCACATATGCCATGCAAACTCTCCTTTGCTTCGGGAAACGTGCCGGGCTCGCTTACGTTGGGCAACCGGCGTCAGTCCAAAATAAAATAAGGCCGCCTTGGCAAAGGCAGCATCAACTCCATTCTACGCGGTAGTAGGTGGATTCTCAACCGGCCCGAAAAGGCTAGAATAATGGGGCAGAGGAGACAGCATGAGACTCGGAATCGCGCTGGCAGGATTGCTATTGCTCGGGGGAATGGCCGCAGCCGCACCGCAGACGGCTTCGCCGAAGGATCCGCCGCTTCTGGACGTCCAGGATTACCAGAAGCTGTTGCAGCAGTACAAAGGCAAGCCGCTGCTGGTGACGTTCTGGGCGACATGGTGCGAGCCCTGCCGCGACGAATATCCGATGCTGAACGAACTGGCCAAGCAGTACGCCCCCAAGGGCTTGAAAGTAGTCGGCATCAGCCTGGACCAGGACGGCGATCTGATCCTCATGCGCAGGTTCCTTGCCCGCTACAAGCCCGTATTCCCCAACTACCGCAAGAAAAAAGGCGAGGAGGACGCTTTCGTGCAGGCCGTCATGCCCGGCTGGAATGGAGCGATCCCCGCTTCGTTCTTCTACGCCAAGGATGGCCGGCAAATCGGCCACCTGGGCGGCGCCAGCGATCGCGAAACTTACGAAGCCGCCATCAAAATGCTGCTCTCGAAGTAATCTTCGACATCGAGGAGAAGCCATGCTGAATCTGAAAGGCAACACGATCACCTATTTCGGGCACAGCACCTTTGGCCTGGAGACACCCAGCGGGCAGTTTGCCCTCATCGATCCCTGGGTTCACACGAATCCGCGCTGCCCGGAGAACCTGAAGAAGCTGGCGCGGCTGGATGCCATCTTCCTGACGCACGGCCATTCGGACCATCTGGGTGACCTGCTCGCTTTGGCCAAAGAGTACAAACCGAAAGTGGTGGCGACGTTTGAAACGTACCTCTGGCTGGAATCGAAGCGGACCGGCGCGCAAGCGCTTCCCGGCAACAAAGGCGGCTCGCAGAAGGTTGGCGATTTCGACATTACGATGACCAACGCGTTTCACTCCAATTCCATCGAGGACGCCGGCGAACGGTTGTACGCAGGGGAAGCGGGCGGCTATATCGTGCGGCTGCCCGGCGGCGTGACGCTGTATCACGCGGGTGACACCGCCATTTTTGGCGACATGAAACTCATCGGGGAGATCTACAAACCCGACATCGCTTGCCTGCCGATCGGCGACATCTTCACAATGGGGCCGCGCGAGGCATCGTTTGCGATTCGCCTGCTGGGCGTGAAGCACGTGATTCCGATGCACTATGCGACGTTTCCCATGCTGACTGGAACGCCCGAGCAATTGACCTCGGAAACTAACGACATCGCGGGGCTGGAGATTCACGCGTTGCATCCGGGCGAAAGTCTGAGCTGACAGGCGGGTGCAGCCGGCGTCGCGGCCGGAGCCAAGCGACCATTTGTTAAAAAAGTTCAGCGGCCGCGGAAGAGATTTCGCAGGAAGAAGCCGACGTTGGCCGGGCGTTCCGCCAGGCGGCGCATAAAGTAAGGGAACCAGTCGCGGCCATAGGGGATGTAAATCCGCAAGCGATAACCGTCGCGGACAAGTTGCCGCTGCAAGTCCGTGCGCACCCCGTAAAGCATCTGAAACTCGAAGTCGTCCTTGGAGATCTGTTTCTCCGCGGCCCAGCGAATGGTCTCCGCGATCATGCGAGGATCGTGTGTGGCGATGCCGTGATAAAAGCCGCTGGGAAGCAAAATGCGCATCAGGCGAACGTAATTCGCGTCCACGTCCGCTTTGCTCGGGTATGCCACTTCGACAGACTCCTTGTAGGCGCCTTTGCACAGGCGGATACGGCAACCATAGGAGAGCAGGTCGTGGACGTCGCTTTCGCTGCGATACAAATAGGACTGGATGACCGTGCCGACGGTGGGAGTCTGCGCGCGCACGCGCTTGACGAGTTCGATGGTGCGCTGCGTGTAGATCGACCCTTCCATGTCAATGCGCAGGAAACTGTCGCAGGTGGAGGCGCGTTCGGCAATCGATAGAACAAGCCCTTCGCAGAACTCCACGGAAAGGTCAAGTCCAAGCTGCGTCAGCTTGCAGGAAACGTTGGCGTTGAGTTTTTCCTGGGCGATGCGATCGAAGATTTCCAGATAGGCGTCGCGGGCTTTTTGCGCGTCGCCGGTGGTGCTGACGTTTTCACCGAGATAGTCGAGCGTGGCCATCATGCCTGCGTCGTTGCAGGCGCGTGCGGCTTGCAGCGCTTCATCGAGCGTCTCGCCGGCGACAAAACGGTGAGACATCCGGCGCGTCGAAGCGTTGGTGGTGACCCAGTGGGCAATGCCTTTGCTTTCGGAAAGTTTCAGAAGGATCGAACGCAGCATGGACTTATTGATTATGCCCGGAGTTAACGCCCGGGGCTAGTGCAGAGCTAGTCCTTGTGTTCTTCGAGAAACTTTTCAGCGTCCAGCGCAGCCATGCAGCCGGAACCCGCGGCGGTGACCGCCTGGCGGTAACGATGATCCTGCACGTCGCCGGCGACGAACACGCCCGGAACTGTGGTCAGGCTGCCGTGTTTCGGAACGATATATCCGTTCTCGTCGGTTTCCAGTTTGCCGCGAAATGCCGTGGAGTTCGGATCGTGGCCGATGGCGACGAATACGCCATCGAGCGGGATGTCGCGCTTCTCGCCGGTTTTGACGTTCCGCAAGCGCACGCCGGTGACGACTTTTTCCGGCGCGAGAATTTCCTCGACGACGTAAGGAACGACAAATTCAACCTTCTCGTTCGCTTTCGCGCGATCAATCATGATTTTGGAGGCGCGGAACTCCTCGCGACGGTGAATCAGGTAAACGCGGCTGGCATAACGTGAAAGGAAGTTCGCTTCTTCCATGGCCGAATCGCCGCCGCCGACGACCGCGATCGGCTTTCCCCGAAAGAAGTAGCCGTCGCAGGTGGCGCAGGTGGAGAGGCCGCGGCCGATGAGCTCGCGTTCGCCGGGCAGGCCGAGCAAGCGCGCGGAGGCGCCGGCGGCAACGATCAGCGATTTCGCTTCGTAGACGTCCTTTCCCGCGGTGATCTTGAATGGACGCTGGGTCAAATCGACCTCGGTCACGGCGCCGGCCTTGAATTCGGCGCCAAACTTCTGCGCCTGCTTGCGCATGTTTTCGATCAATTCGGGCCCCATGATGCCGTCGGGAAAACCCGGAAAATTTTCGACGTGCGTGGTCAGGGAGAGCTGCCCGCCGGGTTCATGGCCATCCAGAACGAGGGGCTTCAGGTTGGCGCGCGCGGTGTAAATCGCCGCGGTCAAGCCGGCACAGCCGCTTCCGACAATGACAACATTATGCATAAAGGAATTCATCCAATCTTAGATTCGTTCTTCGAGCTTGCCGGTACAAGGCGAGGATTGTAGCATTCCCTGCCCGCTGAACAACCATGGAGCGCATGCGTGGCGCGCGAAGGCGGAGACGCCCCATAATTATAGCGAACAAGCGCTGGTGCCAGAAGACGCCGGCGGAGCATCCAATTTGGCAAGCAATGCTCGGTGAAGAGCGCTGGACGCCGCCAAGGGCCCTCCTTAGAGTGAATAAGTTGCAAAAAGTTACTTCGACGGGGTGAACTCATGGATCCGCGATATCCGATTGGGAAATTTGAAATGCCGGAAGCGATTACGGGCGTCACGCGCACGGCGGCAATCGAAGACATCGCCGCGGCACCGGCGAAATTGCGCGCAGCGGTGGCCGGGCTGAGCGACGCGCAACTCGAGACTCCTTACCGCGAAGGCGGATGGAGCGTGCGGCAGGTGGTACATCACGTGGCGGACAGCCACATCAACGCGTACATCCGGCTGCGGCTGGCGCTGACGGAAACCGAACCGGCCATCAAGCCGTATGAGGAAAGCGTGTGGGCAAAGCTGGAAGATGCCGCGCATGCGCCCGTTGAAATCTCGCTGAAGCTGCTGGAACCGTTGCACGATCGCTGGGTGCGCCTGCTGAGAACAGTGACGCCGGCGCAGTTCGGAAGAACGGTGCGGCATCCGGATTTTGGCTTGCGAAATGTGGACTGGCTGCTCTTCCTATACGCGTGGCACGGACGGCATCACACCGCGCACATCACCGAACTTCGCAAACAAAAAGGCTGGAGCTAGCTTCTTAGCGGGCAACTTCAGCCCGGACTTCGCCTCACTTGGCGGCATTGCGCTGGTAGAAGCGGGCTAGACTGCACAGGCAGAAATGCCTGGGTGCGCCACCGCCGCTTCCGCCGATGGTTTGCATTGCCTTCGCGATTGCCAGTAGCATAGAAAGGTATGCACAAAGGAGCGCACATGGCCAGACCGTCCGGTACCTATGCAATTTTCGAAACTCCGCAGGGCAACATCGTTTGCCGGCTGTTTGAGAAGGAAGCGCCGAAGACGGTTGAGAATTTTGTGGGCCTCGCGGAGGGCACGAAAGAGTTCCGCGATCCGATCACCGGCAAGAAAGAAAAGCGCCCCTACTACGACGGCCTGATCTTTCATCGCGTGATCCCGCAGTTCATGATTCAGGGCGGCTGCCCGCAGGGCGACGGCCGCGGCGGCCCGGGCTACAACTTTGCTGACGAGTTTCATCCCAGCCTGCGCCACAACAAGCCGGGTAAGCTCTCGATGGCCAACGCGGGCCCGAACACTAACGGCAGCCAGTTCTTCATCACCGTGGCGCCGACGCCGCATCTCGACAACCGACACAGCATCTTTGGCGAGGTGGTGGAAGGCCAGGACGTCGCCGTGAAAATCTCCGAAGTCGCCTGCGATGGCATGGACCGGCCGCGCGTGCCGGTGACGATGAAAGTCCGCCTCGAACGCGTCCCCTGATCCTCCGAGGCTCGGATGCTCTCGCCCGCGCGCCTGACCGAAATTCTGGTTGAGTTCGTATTCCTGCTGCTGGGCGCGCTGCTGGTGTGGCTGGCGGCGAACCGGCGGATCGCTTTCGACAACGGAAGCCGGGCATGGCTTTTGTTGAGTTTTGCTTTGATCGCCTGGGGAGCCATAGCCCTGGCGCGCCCCGGCGAGCTCTGGAGAAGATGGCAGAAATGGAATCGCGGGGGTTCGCTGGTGCTCCTGGGCCTGGTGATGCTGGCGATGTCTCGCGCACCTTTCGGCTGGATTTTCCCGCTGATGATCTTCGCCGGCCTCCTGCTCCTGGTGCGCGGCAGCGTTGGCTGCCTGCTCATTTTGCGGCAACACTAGCTCTTCTTCAGCTATAATCCCCGCCAATATCCTGAATACCGCCCGGGTGAGAAAGCTCCACGAGCGTGCGTCTACCGCTCGAATCTTGTTACAGGAGAAAATCCGTGTTCAAAGAATTCAAGGAATTTGCAATGCGAGGCAGCGTCCTGGATCTGGCGGTCGGCGTGATTCTCGGAGCGGCCTTTGGCAAGATTGTTGGGTCCATGGTGGACGACATCCTGATGCCGCCGATCGGCCGGCTGCTGGGGAAGGTGGACTTCTCCAATCTGTTTATCAATCTGAGCGACAAATCGTTCGACACGCTGGCGGCGGCCAAGGCAGCGGGCGCACCAACGTTGAACTACGGCAATTTCATCAATACCGTCATCAATTTCGTGATCGTTGCGTTTTGCATTTTTCTGGTGGTGCGATCCGTCAACAAGTGGCTGCCCAAGCCGCCGGCGCCAGTAACCACCAAGGACTGCCCGCAGTGCGCGATGCCCATTCCGATCGGCGCGAAAAAGTGCGGGCACTGCACCAGCGCGGTGTAGCGCTTCGCCCGAGGTCGGCATTCCATATCGAGTGCGAAAAGAAAGTTCAGTGGCACGGGGCGCCGGCAGGCGTTCCTGTGCCAGTGGTGGAAAATGTCGGCGCGCCGACATTTAAAGTAAATTCTTAAGGTTATTGCCGGTTAACAGAATTCTGGGTGAAACGCGCAAGTCCCGGGAAACCAAAGAGATCTTGAAATGGGGCAAGTACTAGCGGAAGGCCCTTCGTGGTCTGACCAGGGAGGGCTGTAAAAAAATGGCCCCGAAATGGCCTTCGGGCAGGCCGTTCGAATTCTTGCAAGACGGGTGAAACGCGGCGGGAGACCTTCCCTCGGCGATTGTTCCTTCGCCGCTAAATCTTGGGCGGTTTCTTTTTGGCGTTAGCCTCGAGATGAGCCTTTAGCCTGGCGAAGAGCGCCTCTTCCTGGCCTTCGTCGAGTTCCTTCATCACTTCTTCCAGGGCGAAATGCACCACATCGTGGTGGTGAAGTTCGAGGGGCGCGGAAGCTTCGCTGAAGCGCAGCCACAAGCGGTGCAATAGGTTCACTTCGTTCGCCGTGAGATTGGGAGCGTGCGGACCGAGGACCTTGTAAACCTTGTCGCCGTTGGCCAGATGAATTTCGAGATTGAACTGCGGCTTGGGATCCGGGAGCTTTTCCCAGGCGTCGCCGATTTCCCGCGCCTGCTCTTCGGTGGATTCCTTCGGTGAATGTCCCAGCACAATGGTGCTGGATTGCAGGGAAGCGGCCGCGCGCAAAATGGCGTCCCAGATTTCGTTGGATGCCACGACCGCGAGGCGGATGGTCTTCCCGCGCTTTTCCGCGATGGCCAGGGCCTGCGAGAAAAGCTGCTGCTCGATGCTGCCGAAGAGCTGCTCTGCTTCCAATTCGTATTCTCCGGAAGCCGCGCGGCGCAGCAAACGGACGTGCAAAACCACGACGTCTCTTCGGCCGGGCTTCACGCGGTCCAGCACGTTTCCGAGGTGGTAGAGGGCGTGAACGTTGCTGACGGGCACGAGAATATTGCCTGGCCGCGCACCCACGGCTTCCGGCGTGAGCACTCCCTCGGTGGCCAGGTGGAACTGGTCCATTTCCACGTGCGCGACCGCGCCACGGGCGCGATGGGTTACCTTCTCCGAGATCGTGAAGACGATGAAAAGGAAGATGGAAAAGGAGACACCGGCAACCGTCGCCTGTGGCTTGGTGAACAGGTTGATGACGGCAATGCCGAGCAGGACGAGAGTGATGAAGCTAAGACCGATGGGTATTTCCACGCCGAAGATCCGGAAATTGAGCGGGACACGGTATTCGCGGTCGCCGGGGTGCGTATAGCGCAACACGAGGACCGCGAGGCCTTTCATGGCGAAACTCCAGATCACGCCGAAGGCATAGAGGTTGGCAAGGAAGGTGACGTCGCCGCGGCTGATGATGATGGTCAAAATCTGGAGCCCGGCAATAATCCAGATAATGCGGTAGGTGGTGCCATAGCGACGGTGCGGGGCACGGAACCAATCGGCAAGCACGCCATCTTCGGACACGCGATTGAGCACGCCATTGGAGCCGACAATCGCAGTGTTCACCGCGCCGGCGAGGATCAAGGTGCCGACCACAACGACGAAGCCGTGGAAAATCAGGCGGAGGAAGAAAGGTCCTTCGAGATTCATCGCCAGGCCGCCGATAAGGTTTTCCAGGAACTTCTGGCGCTCCACGTCCGGAATGATCATCACCGCAAAGAACGAAACCAGCGAAGTGAACACCAGGCTGTAGATGAAGATGACCAGGCCGGTTTTCTTCAAGTTCGGGAGTTTCGGATGCTCGATCTCGCGATAGACCTGGGCCAACGATTCTTCGCCGCTCATGGCCAGGACGGAATGGCCCAAGCCGATGAAAATCGCAATCAGAGCGGCAAAATGGGCGAAATGGACACCGTAGAGCCATCCCATGGCATTGGCTTCCAGCCGCAGGTTGCGGGGCTTCGGGAAAGGGGGGAGCGGCGGATGCGGGTGTCGAACCAAGATCGTGTAGACGCACCAGGAGATGAGGATAACCACCATGACGGTGGTGACCTGCATGATGCGCATGGCCTTCTGGCTGGATTCGTGGACGCCCTTGATGTTGTACCACCAGAAGTAGAGGGTGCAGAGAACGGCGAAGAAAGCGGCGCCAAAATCGGGGGCGATGTGCAAGCCCAGATGAATGTAGTCGGAGGTTTCGTTGATTAGGCCGACGATGTACTGGCCGGCGGAGACGCCGCTGATGGGGCCGGTGAGGATGTAGTCGAACATCAGCGCGGAAACGCTGAATTTCGCCAGGGTGCCGCCAAGAGCTTCCTTGACCACGCGGTAAACGCCGCCCCGAACGAACATGCTGCAGCTTTCCACGTAGATCGCGCGGACCGCGTAGGAAAACAGCATGATGCCCAGGATGAACCAGGGGGCGGCCTTGCCGATGTAGCCTTCGGCTTCACCGCCGGCGTAGTAAGCCGAGGAGGCGAGGTCGTTCAAAACAATTGCCGCAGCGCGCCAGAAGGAAATGAAGCTCAGCAGCGCCGTGGTCGCGACCAAGACGCGAGGAATACCATTGCCCTGGCTGCCCTGGGCAGCCGGGCTTTGGGGAGTGCTGCTCATTGACGGGTAGTTAGACCTGCAGTTTCCAATGCTCGCACTTTTCCAGAGCCAAGTCCAGCTAAGCGACTAGAAAACTCCAATGTTTTTGCGGTGAAATACGAGCCGTGCAGTCCGCCGGAGGCATTTGGCTTGACAAGGCACTGGAAATTCCCCGGGGCCTCTTTCATGATAAGAGGCAGACCGTGCGGTTGCCATGTTGGACGGAGAGATCTGACGCACTTGAGCCGGGAATTGTTTCGCAAATCGAGCCTTTTCGCCGTTCTGTGGGCAATTTGCCCGCTGGCTGCTCACTCCACCGAGCCGGCGCTGGCGATGCAGTGCGACCAAATCGTCGGCACTTACCGGAAGATCATCGTCTTGATGGACAACGCGAAGGCGCTGGATCCGGCAGTGCGGGAAGAAGTTTCCGCGGCCGGCCAAATTCTGTTTGTGCGGAACAATCAAGCGATCCGCGCCCAACAGCAGGCTCTTACCGGGTCTGTGGCCGCGGGAAAGCCAGCACCACTTGCGGAATTCCTGGATCGCATCGAGAACTCACCGGATTATCGCGATGCGGACAAGCTCGTGTTTCGCGACACCTTCGAAGAACTCGCTGCAAACAGCGAACTTGGCGCTGACCTTCAAAAACGCTTGCAGGATGATCTGACGGCACTGAATGCCATCGAAGCGCTCTATCAAAAGGAAATCGGAGAAATTTTCAGCGGATTTCAGACGCGCGGGATGCCGGTGCGGCGCGAGGCCTGGGGGCATTACGTCGACTTCCTGAAGCAAAAATATTCGCGAGAGCAAATTCTGCGCGAGATGCAGAATGCCCTTCCGCCGGCAGCGAGCCGCGGCGGCGGAAAGAAAACATCCACAAAGGATGAGATGTTCGGCTACGACCTGCCACCGAAGACGCTGGTGCTGACGTTTGACGACGGCCCGCACCCGCGCTATACGCCGCAGATTCTCGAAATCCTGCAGAAATACGGATTGAAAGCGGTGTTTTTTCAGGTGGGGCGCAACCTGGGCCCGGAATCGCTGGAGAGCGGAGCAAAGCTGACAATCACAGCGGCGATGAGCACGCGCATCCTGGAACAGGGATCGGTGCTGGGCAACCATAGTTACAGCCATCCGGTGCTGCCGAAGATGGACGCGGCGGGCTACACGAAGGAGATTGATTCCACCAGCGCACTGCTGAAGGACATCCAGAAGCAGGATCCCGTGCTGTTCCGCCCGCCTTATGGCGCAATCAACCAGGAGATTCTGGACAAAGTGCGCAGCGAGAACATGAAAGCGGTGCTCTGGAATATCGATTCAGAAGACTGGGCCGATCCGGTACCGAATTCGGTCGCCCAGCGCGTAGTGACGGAAGCGGAAAAGGCTGGGCGCGGGATCATTCTTTTCCATGACATCCACAAAATCAGCATTGAAGCGTTGCCGCAGATCATCGAGACGCTCGAGAAGGACGGCTTCCGGTTCGCGTCGTGGAACGGCAGCACGTTCGCGGTGGAAGGCACGCGCGGATTGGAAACCGCGCAAGAGACCCCGCAGGCTTCGACGATTTATCGAGAAAGCTGGGCGGCGGTCATCGGCATCGACGATTATGAGTCCTGGCCGAAGCTGAGTTATGCGGCGAACGACGCGCGGGCCGTTCAGGATTTGCTGATCAAAAAGTACAACTTCAAGCCGGATCATGTGTTCGGGCTATTCGACAAGGACGCGACGCGCGAGAATATCCTTTCCCTGCTGGGCGACAAGCTGGCAAACCCGGACATGGTGAAACGCGACGACCGCGTGTTTGTGTTCTACGCGGGGCACGGGGCCACGCGGCACCTCGCTTCCGGGCGCGACTTGGGTTACATCATTCCCGTGGACGCGGACCTGACGCATTACGAAGGCAGCGCAATTTCGATGTCGAACTTCCAGGACGTCGCCGAAGCGATTCCCGCGAAGCATCTTTTGTTCGTGATGGATTCGTGCTACAGCGGATTGGCACTGACGCGCGGAACCACGCCGCTGGGTTTGCAGAATTATTTGCTGGAAATTTCGCGGCGCACGGCGCGGCAGATGTTCACCGCGGGCGGAGCGGACCAGCAGGTGGCGGACACCGGGCCGAACGGGCATTCCGTCTTTACGTGGACGCTGCTGCAAGGGCTGGATGGGCGCGCCGATCTGAACGGCGACGGCGTAATCACCGCCACGGAGCTGGCTGCGTACGTTTCGCCGGCGGTTTCGGCGCTTTCCCACCAGACGCCGGCGTTCGGCAACCTGCCGGGCAGCGAAGGCGGAGATTTTCTCTTCGAATTGAATCACGACACGGAATTTTTGAACGAGAACTCGGCGCAATTGAGCGAAGACGCCATCAAGGCGAACGCGGAACTTGAGCAATTGAAGGCCGAGATTCGCAAGCAGGCGGAACAGAACGAGGAGCTGAAGAAACAGCTCGCGGCGATGCAATCGAAACTGGAAGCCGCGCCGCCGGGCGCGCCTCCCGCCGCCGGCGCATCGCCGCCAGCTTCGCCCAAGGATGCAGCGGCCGCGACGAACGACGACGGCATGCGCGCCTACAAGGAAAAACGGTATGCCGATGCCTTGGCGAAGTTCGAGGAAGCCGCCAAGTTGCAGCCAACGATGCCGCTGTATGCGAACAACGCGGGATTCGCCTGCTTCAAACTGGGGCAGCACGCACAGGCCGCGGACTGGTTCCGGAAGACGATTGTGCTCGACCCCAATCGCGCAGTGGCGTATTTGAATCTGGGCGACGCGTTGTGGGAAATGAATCAGAAGGACGAGGCCAGGCAGGCGTACGAAAAATTCCTGCAGTTGCAGCCGAATTCCAAGGCGGCGCCGCGGGTGATCGAATTGTTGAAGAGCCCGGAACAGAAGCCGAACTAAAGGCGTCGGCTTCCGCACTCGTACGGCGCCGGGTAACTCGCTGAGGTTATCTCCCGATTTTTCCGCTACAGGCCACAAAAGGCGCGCCCCTCCGCTCGGAATGACCGTTCCTCTGGTGGGCTATTCGGCGATTCCTCGTCTGGGAGTCTTGCCTTCCCTTTTGTGTGAGGTGTTTGCAAAGGGCGCACAGGCAGGAGTGCCTGTGCCACAAGGTTACGCGGTGGAACTGCGGAAGGCAGCGGCGCATTCCGCGCAGGGGCACTG
Source organism: Acidobacteriota bacterium (assembly GCA_021324935.1). Classification (GTDB taxonomy): domain Bacteria; phylum Acidobacteriota; class Terriglobia; order Acidiferrales; family UBA7541; genus Acidiferrum. The sequence continues at coordinate 33,155 of JAJPIE010000041.1, read as the reverse complement.
GGTGCGCAGATAATCGTAACTGTAGATGCCGGTGGAATGGCCGTCGTTGAAGCTGATTTGAATGGCGTAGCTGCCGACTTGCGTGGCCGCCTGCGCTTTGGGTTTGGGCTTGTACATCGGAAGGAGCGGCGAGGTTTGCAGGTTCATCGCCGCCATGGATTCCTTTTTGGCGCGTTCGTCGTTGCAGGTGGCGCAAGGGCACTGCTCGCGCAGGTAAGCGAAATCATAGTGGCTGGAGTGGCCGTCGGCCCAAGTGATGTCCACGCCCGCGCCGGTCTTGACGTGAATTTTCACCGCGGTCGGTTTTTTGCGCTCATCGAGAGGAGTTGGCATAAGCGAGAATCGTTCCTAAGTGCCAGCGAGCGGGAGAACGTTGCCGCTGGCCCGGCTGCCCAGGCAGGCATGCCTGTGCCACGGAAGCATCAACTCGTTCCTTTCTTGTGGCTGCAGCACTGGCCGGGAGGTATCGGATTGCCATGCGGGCAGGTAGTTGGATGGCCCAGGAACGAGCAGATGCGCTCGTCGAGTTCCGGGCTGATAATGTGCTCGAACTTGCAAGCCTGGCTGTGCGCTTCGTGATCGTCGATGCGAAACGTGTCCTTGAAGAGACGCTCTGCCAGGCGGTGGCGGCGCACGACGTCTCGCGCGCGGCTACGGCCACGGTCGGTCAATTCGATCCGATGCTGCTCCTGTGCTACTTTTACCAGCCGCAGATCTTCCATGCGGGCGATGGTTTTCACCGGGTCCACCCCGCCAGGCGTGCGGATGTGCTCCAAGTCGGAGGGCTTTCCTTCCTCGCTGCAGACCCAGATTTGCTCGAGCAAATGATCGAAATGGATGCCGTCGTCCATGGTAATACGCTGATCGACGGCGAGGTGGCCGTGCACAAGCTCGATGCGGCGGTCGGCCTGCTGGGCGATGTCGGGGTCGTGCGTAACCATCAGAATGGTGTGGCCGGCGCTGTGGAGTTCGCGGAAGAGTCCAATGACGATTTCCTCGTTGGCTTCGTCGAGATTGCCGGTGGGCTCGTCGGCGAGAATAAGTTTCGGCTGATTGATGAGCGCGCGGGCGATGGCCACGCGCTGCTGCTCGCCACCGGAGAGCTGCGAAGGAAGATGCGTGAGACGGTGGCCAAGGCCGACGCGCTTGAGAGCTTCTTCGGCCTGCTTTTCGTCGGTGACGCTGTGAAAATACTGCGCCAGCATGACGTTCTCGAGCGCGTTCAGGTAAGGCACGAGATGGAACTGCTGGAATACGAAACCGATTTTTTCAGCGCGATAACGGACCAGCTCGCCTTCGGCGAGCTTGGCCAGGTCAACGCCATCCACGATGACGTGGCCGGAGGTGAGGGTATCCAAGCCGCCGAGAATATTGATGAGCGTGGTCTTGCCTGAACCGGACGGGCCCATCAGCGCCACCCATTCCCCCGCCTGGATATGGAACGATATCCCATTCAGCGCGCGAAGCGTGCCGTACTCCTTCACCAGCGATTCAATGCGCACTTGCGCGTTCACGCCTCACCTCGAAACACGTTCGCAGGCCGGACACTCGCCAGACGGCGCAAGGGGAACGCGCTGGCAATCGAAACCACGACGGTGATGGCCACCGAAACAGGATACACAATCCACCGCGGTCGCGCAGCCACGCCAAAAACCGCTTTACCCAGCCAGATTGAACCAAGAATGCCGATGGCGGAGCCCACAATGCCGCCCATGATGCCGAGCAGAATGGCTTCGGCGAGGAACAAACGCACCACGCGGCGGACCGAGCCGCCGATGGCCTTCATCAAGCCAACGTCGTTCTTGCGCTCGATGGCGACGTTGCTCATGCCCGCCATAACGCAGAGCGAAGTGAGGAAAAGCACGAGAACGACGGTGGCGGAAAGCAGACCGCTGATGCGGTTATAGAGCTTCCCTTCGGCTTCGGCGAGCTGCTTGATGCCATGGACGTCGGCTTGTGGTAACCGGTTAGCAAGGGCGGCGATGAAGGATTGCACGACGTCTGGCGTGCCGGTGACGCTGGCTTGAATGAGACTGATTCGGCCAGGCAGCTCGGCCAGCGCTTGCGCGATGGCCAGCCGGATGAAGATCTGCGAGTCTTCCGGGCCGCCGGTGGCGAGCACGGCGAAAACCTCGCAGGTGGCTACCCTGCCCTGATTGCGCAAATGCAAAGAATCGCCCGCGTGGACTTGGAACTGTTCGGCGGCCTTGGCGCCGACTTCACAGGCGTTGGCAGCTTGCTCGAGTTCGCTGGAATACTCGGTGCGCTTCCCAGGCCGGACTTTGGTGATGCCTTCGCCGTCGACACCGGCAATCACTGCAGGTTGGTGATGCACCTGGCCCGCCTTGGCTACCTCCCCGATTAGATAGAGGAAGCCCACTGCGGGCACAGGCTTGCCGGCATTTTCCGCGGGAATTTTGGAGAGCATTTCCTGGGGCAGAGTGGCGCCGCCGGAACTTGCGCTGGCATCGCGCGGAGCGACGATCACGTTGGCGCCCAAGGCGCGAAATTCGGTGGTGAGGCGCTTTTTGGCGTCAATTTGAAGGTTGAGCAACGAGGAAGTGATCGCCGCGCCCGCGCCCAGCGCCAGAAGAATCACGAAGAGGCGACCGTAGTTGGCGGTCAGCAGGCGGCGAACGATGCGCCAGAACATGGGAGACTGGCTCATCATTCACCCCTCAGAATCGGCGCAGGATCATACTTCGAGGCGCGGCGCAGCGGAAAGGCGCTGCCCGCCAGGGTAATCAGAGCGGCCAGCACGAGCACGACGAAGAGGAGAAATACGCGCGGTTCCGGCGTGAAACCGAATACCCGCTGGCCCAGAAGCCGCGCCGGCACAATCCCGATGCAGAAGCCGATGCCGCCGCCGACAAAGGCGACGAGGAGTTGTTCGGCAGCGAGCAGAACTCCAACCAGCCCGGAACCCGCGCCCAATGCTTTCATCAGTCCGATTTCGGTGCGGCGTTCCATGACGGAGGCCGCGGCGGAGGCGCCAACGGCCAGCGCGGCGGCCAGCAGCGCACTGAAGGTAACGAGCCACAGCAGCGTGCGCACGTGGCTGAGAATGGCGCCTTCGCCCTCGGCCACACGGCGAATCACGCGCACGTCGGTGCCCTGCAACTCTTCGCTGATTTGCAGCGCGATCGCGGAAATATAAGGGGTGCAATACCAGCGGTCGAACTCCTCCGGGGTCATGGATTTGGGATCTTTGCGCGCGAAGGCGTCTTCCGGCTTGGTCAGCGCGCTGACGTACAAGCGGCGGTATTCGCCGGGATGCTGCGCCAAGGCCTGCACGATGCTCAGCGGTGCAACGACGGCGTTGTCCTCTGGGCTGCCGGTCGAGAGCAAGCCGACCACTTGGAGCGGCTTCCATCCGGTTTTGCCGCTGACCTGAACATTGAGGACGTCGCCGGCCTTTACGCCGAATTTGTTGGCGGCGGAAATCCCTAGGACGCACTCATCGGCGCCTTCCTTGAACCAGCGGCCGTCAACGTGCCACCAGGGATTTGTTTTCTCGATGCCGGTTTCGTAGCTGGTGCCATCAGGGATGGGGACATTGTGATCGGACCAGGTGCCGATCAGAGTCGTGTGTTCCGCAACACCGGGACTCGACCAATTTTTGGAAGCTGGCGACCACGCCTGCACGGGAACATCGAGGATCGGCGCGAAGGCCATAATGTTGAAGCGCCAGAAAATCGTTTTGAGTTTGCCGAGATCGGCTTCGGGCAGATACGCCCCGGCATTGGCCGGGCGATAATCGACGCCGCCGATTTCCAGCGGCAATGAATCCGCTTGTGGCGTCACGAGCAAATTCGCGCCCAGGCTGCGGAACTCCTGCGCGAGACGGTCGCCCACATCGAGAGACACGCTCAACGCCGCCGTGGCCACAGCCATCCCCAGGGCCAAGGCGCTAAGGGTGAGCAATTTGCGTTTGGGCCGGCGGGTAAAAGAATCGGCTACGAGTCGAAAGAACATTTGCGTGGATCGGTGAGCGCGCCAGATCTCCTAACGCGGAATCTCTTCCGCAGCCTTGGTGACGGACGAAACGTCGATCACCACGTCCGTGCCATCGACGTGGGAAGTGAATCCAATGGGGTTGCACCCGCCCTGCTGGCCGATCGAAGGGATATAAATGGCGGACGCGCAGTGGCGGCAAATAACGTTCTGGCCGTCCTGGCGATAGCCTTCGGCGCCGCAGATGAGGCAGGCATCGAGGGCGGTGCCGTAGCCATTCGGCTTTTTGATAACCATAAAGCGGATGGTCTGCCCGCCGGCATTCAGGGTATATAGATGCAGATTGCCGTCCTGAACTTCGGCGACGGGAATCCTCACCATGCCGCTGACAGCTTCCACGGCGCGGGCCTGCGGCGGAGCGGAGTTCACCTTCGCATAGATGAAATCGGCGGTGAGCGCGAGAATCACCAGGAGGCTTGTGCTGGCCGCGGCGATCATCCAGCGGCGCTGGCGGCGGTTCTGCGCTTCCACCAGGCGACGCTCGGCGTCATTCAGCGCGCTTGAGGCGGCTTTGCTGTGCGAAGCGGCCTGCCACTCGCGAAAGATCATCAGGGCGGCCGCGCCGAAAACGAAGATAAAGAAGAACAGATCGTTGCGCACAATGGGGCCGATGAGGGCCATTTCGGCTTTGCTGGAGGGAATCCAACGGGCTTCGCTCAACTCGTGCAGGCCGGTGACTCCAAGCTGGATGGCGACGAGAATCAGAATGGCGCTGGTGACAGCAAAGAAGCGGTGCAGAGGAACTTTGAGAGTGCCCTTGAAGAAAAACAATCCGACGGCGACGGCGGCGCCAATGCCGGCGATCGTGCCGATCCAGGTCTGGAGCCCTTCGGTGGAAAGCTCGACGGCTCGAAGGATCAGGGCGAGTTCCGCCCCCTCACGAACCACCATGAGGAATACAAACAAAGCCAAGCCCCAGCCCGCCGCGGAGCCTGCGCGATTCGCATACTCTTCCACCCTTTGTTCGATTTCCTTTTTGAGGTGGCGCGCGATCCTGTTCATCCAGACGATCATGGTGACCACGAAAAACGCGGCCAACAGAAGAAGCAGCCCTTCGAAACCGTCTTCGCTGATATTAAAGCGGTCCAGCGCAATGGCCACCGCAAGGCTGAGCGCCACCGCGGCCGTAACGCCTCCCCAGACAAAGCGCGCGAGGTGGGAACGATTGGTCCGGGAAAGGTAAACTAGGATGATGCCGACGATGAGAGCGGCTTCGACACCCTCGCGGAGGGCAATGAGAAAGGCAGAAAGCACAGGAACTCCAGTTGTAATTCACTTGCAACTATGACCTTAGTTTAAACCGGACCAATTTAGTCCGTCAAGTGCAGATGGCCTTGCGGGCACCCTGTAGAATACTTGTCTGCGTCTATTCGCTAGAATGCTCAAACACTTGCCCACCCCGGTGACTTCCCTGCTGCTGGCAGCGGCCCTGCTGTGCCCAGCGAATCCGGCGCAGGAACCTCAGAAATCGCTCCCAGCGGCGGTGCAGAGTCGTAACCTGGTGAAGCCCGATCCCAAACGGGCCAGGAAGCTGGCCGAGCAGGCGGCCCAGGAGGAAGCGGCAGGTGATTACGTAGACGCGCTAAGCGATTACGAGGAGGCGGCGCGCTACGCTCCGTTTGACGTGAATATGGTGGGCAAAAGCGTCGCGTTGAGGTCCCGGCTGCTCCGCGAGCATGTGGATTCCGCAGAGCGCCTGGCCATCCAGGGAAATATGGATGGCGCGACGATGGAGCTGGCGCAGGCGCTGGAAATCGACCCGGGAAATCCGGCGTTGCTGGAGCGGCTGCAGCAAATAGCTTCCATGAACGCGACCGCACAGAACGTGCGCCAGATGGAACCCGCCGAGGGACTCCCGCAACTTTCCCCATCCCGGACAACGCGGAGTTTCGACTATCGAGGGGATTTGAAGACCGCATGCGAGAATGTGGCGCAGGCGTTTGGATTGAAGGCAACGTTTGATCCCGATCTTCCATCTCGAAGCGTGCGGCTGCGACTGCCGGAAGCGGATTTTTATACCGCCATGAAGGTGCTGACACTGGAGACCGGCACATTCTGGGTTGCGGTGGATTCAAAGACGTTTTTTGTGGTTGCGGACACGATTCAAAAGCGCCGGGATTTCGATCCGCAAGTGGAGCAGACGTTTGCGTTGCCGGCCTCGGCGACCACGACCGACATCGGCGAACTGGTGCGCGCCATCCGGGAACTCACCGGGATTACACGCGTCTCGCAGTCCTATCCGAACCATTCGATCACCGTGCGGGGCAGCGTGCCGCAGGTACGACTGGCGCAGGAGATCATCCAGAATGTCGAGCAGGCGCCGGGCGAAGTGCTGCTGGAGATTTCGTTGCTGGAGGTGGATCGCTCGACGGCGCGCGACTTGGGCATCACACCTCCGGCGAGCCTGAACCTTTATTCGATTCCGCCAAACCTCGCGGGTGCGCTGCGATCGGCGCCGGATCTGAGTTCGTTGCTCACGCTGCTGACGCAGGTTTTCGGCAGCGCGGCGGGAGCCGCGGGAGGACTCGCGAGCCTTGCCTCGTCGATCCCGCCGGTGGCGGCCATTGGCGGAGGAAAGAGCACGTTTTTGCTCGGGCTGCCCACGTTCACGGCGCAATTCTCCGAGGGACTTTCGCTGGTTCACAGCGGCAGAGAGATTCTGCTGCGGGCGCAGGATGGGAAGCCGGCTACGTTTTTCGTCGGGGACCGCTATCCGATTACGTTATCGCTGCTGTCCGGGAGCCTGGGCTCGACGGGATTCACGGCAAATCCCGGTGGAACGGGAGTGACGATTCCAACCGAGCAATTCACGGTGGGCACGAATCCCACGGCAATGTTAACGGCGGATTTTCGCAACGCAGGGACCCAGGACCTGGCCGTTGTGAACCAGGCCGACAACACCCTGACCATTCTTTTGAACCAAGGCACCGGAGCGGTGGAACAGTTTGCGCAACCGACCAGTGGCATCGGCCTGCTTTCGCCGATTTCGCTGGGCACGAAGTGGACAAGCGCGACGCTCGCGCCAGCGATTGCAACGGGCAGCCTGAATTCCTCCACGACGGCCGCGAATAACGATAATTTCGCCGACCTGGTGATCACCGATCCAGTGGGAAATGCAGTGATCGTGCTCTTGGGGAACGGTGACGGAACGTTCAAGACTCCCGCGACACCCATTGCGGTGGGAAACCAGCCGAGCGCCATCGTGGTGGGCACTTTTAATCAGAAAAACAACTCGAATCCAGGGTTCGTGGTGACGAATTTCAAGGACAACACCTATTCCGTGTTCAACGGCAACGGGGATGGGACGTTTACGCAAGTGGCGGGTTCGCCGTTTGCCCTCCCGGTGACAGCCGCGGGGCCCGTGGCAATAACCAGCACGGACTTTAATGGGGATGGCTTCCCGGACCTGGCCATCGTGAATCAGGCGACGCAAAACGTGACCATTCTGAAAGGCATGGGCGATGGCACGTTCACGGAGTTTTCCCGATCTCCCTTGCCGGTTGGGAAGACTCCCGTTTCGATTGCGTCAGGGAGTTTGAGCGGCAGCAGCGGCCCGGCGCTGGCGATCGTGAATCAAGCGGACAACACGTTGACCATCTATCTGGGCAACGGGGACGGAACGTTCGCGGCCTCGTCACAGTCGCCACTGGCCACCGATACCACGCCCACCGGGGTGGCCATCGCCGACTTCACGCAACAGGGCAACGGCGGTGTTGCCGTGACGAATACGGGCGCGGGAACGGTGACAGTGTTCGCCGATTTAGGCAGTGGTCTTTTCACGAATGCCCTGGAACCGCCGGCGGGGACAAGTCCCACGGCGATTGTTGCGGGGGCTTTCACCAACAGCACGTTTCCGGATATCGCGGTGACGAACAATCTTTCCGGCACGGCCGGCCAGGTGACTTTGATTGTGAGTCCGGTGAGCCTGATTTCAAATCCCGCGCTGAACCAACAACCATACCCCGGATCGGAATACGTGGACATCGGCATCAAGTTGAAAGCCACACCGCAATTGCACGCGAGCAAGGATGTGACGCTGCAATTGGAGTTCGAAATCAAGGCTCTTTCGGGCAGCAGCGTGAATGGAATCCCGATTATTTCCAACCGTACGGTGACACAAACGGTGCGGCTGAAGGAAAACGAAACGTCGCTGGTGACCGGTTTGCTCAGCGACAATGAAACGAAATCGATCACCGGAATTCCCGGGTTGGCGACATTGCCGGGCGCCGGCTACGCGTTTGGAAATCGCAATCAATCCTTTACCGAAGATGAGCTGCTTTTCCTGGTGACGCCGCGCCGCGTGAGATCGCCTTTCCGCGAGTCGGAGACGTTTTACGCGGGCACTGGCGACGTCGGAGGGCGCGGCGGGTTCCACGAGGGTGAGTTCGTGCCGCCCCGCGAGCGGGAACCGGAGCCCTCTCCGGCTGCGCCCCCAGAGCAACCGCCAGCGCCGCCTGCAAACCAACCTGGCGTGCCGCCGGGCGCACAGCCGGGCCCGCCTCCCAACTCAGACCCCAGCCAGCGGCCTGTGCAGCCGCCCCCGAACCAGCCGGAAGTGCCGTTGCAACAGCCGCCGGGGTAAGGACGCCTCAACCGGGGCCAAATCGCAGATTCGGAATTTGAAGCGGAACGCGGCGCGGGATTTAGCGACCTGGAAATCGCGGAGATCATCGGGCACGTGGCGATCAACATTTTCACGAACTACTTCAACAACGCCGCGGGCGTGGAGGTGGATTTCCCGAAGGTGGCATTGAGAAAGTCCGCTTGAGCGGGCCTGGCGCGTGGAGATAATGCCACGCCTCCCTTGTACCATGGCTTAGCGTTGTCGCATCGAATGCAAGCGCTGCACCGGAAGAGCCATGTACATCAAGGAACTTTGGCGATATCCCGTAAAGTCGATGGCCGGGGAGAAACTCACCGGCGTGAGCCTGGGAGATCTTGGATTTGCGGGCGACCGCAAGGTGCTGGTGGTTGGACCGAGCGGGCGCATTCTGACTTCGCGGAGGTATCACAAACTGCTAGGACTGCATGGAACCTTGGGCGAAGACGGACAGCCACTCATCGACGGCCTGCCCTGGAATTCGGAGCAGGCATTGCAACTGGTACAGGAAACCACGATTCCCGACGCGCAACTTGTGGCATATGAAGGGCCGGAACGATTCGATATTTTGCCGTTACTGGTGGCGACGGACGGAGCCATCGAGGCGTTTGGACACGACGCGCGACGGCTTCGGCCGAACATTATCGTTGGCGGAGTGGAAGGACTGGCGGAACGCTCCTGGCCGGGAAAATGCCTGAGGATTGCGGAGGCACTCATCGGAATTCAAGATTTGCGCGGCCGCTGCGTGATGACAACCTATGATCCAGATTCACTGGAGCAGGATCCCGGCGTGCTCAAGGAGATTGTGCGGAAATTCGGCGGTGAGCTGGCGCTGAATTGCTTTGTGATGCGCGGCGGCGAACTTCGGGTTGGCGAAGCAGTGGAGCTGGCAGCCGAATGCGAGCGGCCAGAGGCGAGAGGCGCAACGCCGTAAAAGCGGAGAGCGGGCCGGGCAAGTCCAGCCGCTAAAAATCCTTGAGCCGGTATTTTTTCAGGGCAGCGGATCGAAAACGACGATGGGCTGATAGGTGCGCGGCACCACGGCTTCGGCGATGGCAATCAGTTTGTTCTGCTGGCTGAAGACGCGGAGACGCGGCGGATGTGGCGTCTCTGTATCCAGCTGCGTCGTGGCGCCGGGCGGGAGTTCCACGCGGCCGGCCTGCAGTTGCGACGGCATTACGTTGAATTTCGCTCCGTGCCGGATTTTTTTTTCCAGGACCGGCAGCACATTGGTGCGTGGGAAATTCGGCAGAAGATTTTCCAGCGGGATCATGCAGGACGCGAACTTCCCTTCTTTTGTAGCCCGCGCGAGCTCTTCCAGAGTGAGGGCCTGTTCGAGCGAAAATTCGCCGACCGCTGTGCGGCAAATTTCGGCGAGGTGCGCGCCGCAACCGAGTCTTTGGCCCATGTCGTGCGCCAGCGAGCGGATATAGGTGCCGGAAGAGCATTCAATCGAAAAACGCGCGATAGGCCCTTCGATTTCAAGCAAGCGATATTCAAAGATCTCGACCGGAACAGGTTTGAGTTCCACGGCCAGGTTCTTGCGAGCGAGTTCGTAGGCAGGACGCCCTTGGATTTTCTTTGCCGAGAATATTGGCGGCATCTGTTCGAACCGGCCCGTGAATTCAGCCGCCAGGCGTTCAACGAGTTCCCGATCGAGCGCGGGAGCTACATCGGGTCCCGCGGGTTGGCCTTCGGAATCGAAGGTGTTGGTGGCAAAACCGAAGCGGAAGCCCGCGGTATATCGCTTGCGGCGGCCGCTATAGAAACGGACAAAACGCGTGGCTTTGCCGAGAAGAAGGACCAGGACGCCGGTGGCCAGCGGATCGAGCGTTCCCAGATGTCCAATCTGGCGGAAACCGGCAAGATGCCGGACGGCGTCAACGACATCGTGCGAAGTTTTTCCCTGCGGCTTGTTGATAACGAGCGCGCCGTCGAAGGGAGCGGGTTGCGGTTGTTTGGTCATGGGCGAATCAGTCGGTAGTCCGTCGTCAAGGGTCAGCAGCCGGTAAAAAGAAATCAAAGATCAGAAACGGAAATGGTGGTTACTGGTCATTGCCGGGATTTCCTCAAGGGTTGCCAGGGCTAAGGGTTCGGCTCAGGCTTGCTTGCGCGTTCGGATTTCATTTGTTTGAGGAGCTGCTCGATGCGCTCCATGTGTTCCTGCGAAAGGTCGAGGGTGAAGTGCAAATCCGGAACGCGGCGCAATTGCAGGCGTTCAACGAGTTCGTGCTTGATGAAACCCGCGGCGTGTTCCAGAGCCTTTATGGCGTCGGTCTGTTCCCTGCTGTTTTCAGTGCGCACGGTGACGAAGACGCGTGCATGCTTCATGTCCGGCTGGACGCGAACTTCGCTGACGCAGACGTTGCCTTCGAGACGGGGATCTTTCAGCTCGCCGACAAGCATGGCGTTGAGTTCGTGGGCGATTTCTTCGCCAACGCGTTCATGTCTGTGAGGATCGGGGCTCATGGAACCAGTTATTCTTTGCTAATTATCCGTTTTCAGTTTTGTGTGCCGAGGTTGAGGGATCAATTAAAACTCACAACCTATGACCTTCGACCTCTCAACCCAGCGATCTGCCTACAGCAACTCCACGGAATGGCTGACGACCAGCGGGCCAAGGATCTTGTCAGCTTCCGCCAGGACCTTTTGCAGCGCGTCTTCGACGTGACGCTCCTCGTTCGAGAGCGTGACTACGCCGACGACCGAGCGTTGCCAGGCATCCTCAAAATCGAGTTCCGCGACGGCCACGTTGAAGTTCGCACGCAGGCGATCCTTCAGGCTGCGCAGCACCTGTCGCTTGTCCTTCAGCGACTGCGCCTCCGCAAGATGCAACTCGATGGTGAGTAATCCGACGGGCATGACGAGTCACTTTCAACCTGGCAAGATGTAGCGCGGGGAGTCGCTCTTACTTGCGGGCGGCGGACGTTCCTTGCGCGGCAGCCTCGGCGGGAGAAAGCTTCATGACCTGGAAGCACTCCAGAATGTCGCCAACCTTGACGTCGTTAAAGTTGGCAATTCCGAGGCCGCATTCAAATCCGGTGCGCACTTCGCCGGCGTCTTCCTTGAAGCGCTTGAGCGAACTGAGCTTCGAGGTATAGATTACCGCCCCGTCGCGAAGGACGCGGATCTGCGAATCGCGCTTGATGACGCCGTCGAGCACGTAACAGCCAGCGACGGTACCCGCTCCCTTGATGCGGAACGTGTTGCGAACTTCGGCACGGCCGAGATAGGTCTCCTGGAACACGGGCTCCAGCAAGCCTTCCATGGCCTTCTTAATTTCGTCGGAAACTTCGTAGATGATATTGTGCGTGCGAATGTCGACTTTTTCCTGCTGCGCCAGGTCCTGCGCTTTGCGATCCGGGCGAACGCCGAAGGCGATGATGATGGCGCCGGATGCGGAGGCGAGCAAAACGTCGTTTTCCGTGACGGCGCCGACGCCCGCACTGATGGTCTTGAGTTTCACCTGGTCGGTGGAAAGTTTCGGCAGCATTTCCTGCAACACTTCGGCGGAGCCCTGCACGTCGGCCTTGATGACGATCGGGAGTTCCTTGACCTCACCGGCCGTCAACTGCTCGTGCAACTGATCGAGCGTGATGCGGCCACCCGCGCTGGCGCGAAGCGCCGCGTCGCGCTGCTTGGACTGGCGGAATTCCACGACGTGGCGCGCCTTGGCTTCGTCGGTAACCTGGAAATGGTCGCCGGCTTCGGGCACGCCCTGGAGACCGAGCACTTCGACGGGCGTGGAAGGCGGGGCGATTTTCACGGGACGCCCGCGATCGTCGAACATGGCGCGGACTTTGCCGAACACGGAGCCCACGATGAAGAAGTCGCTGGTATTGAGCGTGCCGTTCTGCACGAGGACGGTGGCAACCGGTCCGCGGCCCTTATCGACACGGGATTCGAGAACCGTGCCGCTGGCGGGAGCGTCGGGATTGGCCTTGAGCTCGCGAAGATCGGCAATGAGCAAAATCGTCTCGAGCAGTTTGTCGAGATTTTTTTTCTGCTTGGCGGAAACATCGACGAATTCAGTTTCACCGCCCCATTCAGCAGGCATCAAGCCAAGATCGGTCAGCTGGCGCTTCACGCGCTCGGGTTGCGCCTCGGGCTTGTCGATTTTATTGACGGCGACAACGATCGGCACGTTCGCGGCCTTGGCATGGTCGATCGCTTCGCGTGTTTGGGGCATTACGCCGTCATCGGCGGCGACGACGAGCACGACAATGTCGGTGACTTTGGCGCCGCGGGCGCGCATGCGGGTGAAAGCCTCGTGGCCCGGGGTATCGACGAAGACGACGCTCTTGTCGCCGACCTGCACTTTATAGGCGCCAATGTGCTGGGTGATTCCGCCGGCTTCGCCCGCAGCCACCTCCGCCTGGCGGATGGCGTCGAGCAAGCTGGTTTTGCCGTGATCGACATGACCCATCACAGTAACCACGGGGGGCCGCGGCTTTAGATTTTCCTTGGTCTCTTCCTTGGCGACCTCGAGCACCATTTCTTCCTCGAGGGAGACAACGGAGACGACCCCGTTGAAGGACTGTGCCAAATCCGTGGCGGTTTGCACGTCGAGCGCCTGGTTGATGCTGGCAAAGACGCCGCGATCGAGGAGCGTCTTCAGCAAATCCTTCGCGCGCACATCCAGTTTTTCCGCGAGCTCGCGGATGGTGATACCTTCCGTAAGGGTGATATCGCGTGGTGGCCGAGGCTCCGGCGGAGCAGGGACTGCAGCGGCGACTCCACGACCACCTGCTCCCGGACGCTGGCGCGTCGGGTGCAGTTTGCGCTCGCCTTCGATCTCGCGCTTGTCCACCATCGGACGCTGGCGTTGCGGGGGCCTGCGCGCATAAAGAGGCTTGCCGGGCTCCGCCTTGGGCGGCATCTTGTCCGGCAGTGGCGGTAGCATTCCGGGGCGGCCCGGCGTGCGTGGGCCGGGACGCGTTCCCGTTGGCACGGCGCCAGGACGCTGGCCATACGGCCGCTGTCCAGGACCGCTGGGACCTCCAGGTCCCCCGGGACGCGGAGTGAACGGACGTCCACCTTGACCACCGGGCTGCTGCGGGCGCATCGGCTGGCCCGGACGCGGGCCGCTGGGGCGGCGATCACGATCTCCGGGCATGGTTCCGGGAATGGGGCCGCGGTTGCCCGTGGGCATAGGCCGAAGAGGTTGCTGCGGACGCGGAGCGCCCGCAGGTGCCGCAGGTCTCGCCGCTTGAGGCTGGGCACCGGGCTGCGCGGGTCGCGCGGCTGGAGGCGGAGCGCCTGTGGGACGCGACGCGGGCGGTTGACCCGCCGGCGGCGCTGGACGAAGAGGGTGCTGCGGCGCTGGACGCGCCGGCGCTGCGGTCGTTGGCGCAGCCGGAGCTGCCGGACGCGGAGGTGCGGACGCGGCAGGCGGGGCCGGAGCAGCAGGTGCAGCAGGCTTTACCACTGCCGGAGCAGCAGGCACGGGCGCAGGAGGGGGCACGGGCGGCGCAGCCGGTGCGGCCGGTTTGACGGCGACGGGCGCGGCCGCAGGAGTGACCGCTGCCGGTGCAGGCGGCGCGGGAGCAGGCGCAGCGGGCTTTGCCGCAACTGGCGGATGCACAGGCGCGGGATGAGCCGGGGCAGGAGCAGGCGCGAGTGTAGCAGGCTTGCGTTGAGCCGCTTTCGCAGCGGCTTCCTTCGCGGCGCGCTCCGCTTCGGCGGCGGATTCTCTCTCCGCTTCGCCTTGCAAATGGTGTTTTACCTTCTCGGCGACATCCGCGGGGATGGAACTCGAGTGCGTCTTTTTCTCGGTGACGCCAAAACCCGGCAGAAGGACAATAATGGCTTTCGCCTTGACCTCGAGCTCGCGTGCCAGCTCATTGATGCGGACTTGGGATGTGTCACTCATGCTTCTTAGGAATTCTTCTCTTCCTGCTGTTCCGCGGGAGCTTCGGCTTCCGCGGTTGCAGCGGCTTCGGAGTTAGTCTCCGAAGCGGAAACGGTTGTATCGGCCGGCGCTGATTCGCCGGAGGCCCCGGGTGCCGCGGCTTCTTCACCTTCCGGGGTTTCTTCCGCGGCTGCGGCTTCGGCCGGTGCGGCGCCAGTTTCACCGCTTTCATAGAAACGGTTCACGGCCTGATAAATTTTGTCGACCATCTTTTCGCCGATGCCGGGAATTTCCATCAACTGCTCCGGCGTCATGCTGGCGAGCTTCTCGAGGTTGGTGATTCCGGCGGCCTCGATTTTTTCGATCGTCTTCGGACCGACGCCCGCGAGCACGGTCAAGGGAGTTGTGGGGGCGGTGAGAGCGGTCATTTGCTCTTCGATTTCGCGGCGCTTCTCTTCTTCGCTCTTGATGTCGATATCCCAGCCGATGAGCTTGCTGGCGAGGCGGACATTCTGTCCTTTTTTGCCGATGGCCAGCGAGAGCTGGGAATCCTCGACGATCACTTCGAGCTTTTTGTTTTCCGGATCGGTGATCTGGACGCGAGTCACCTTCGCCGGGCTCAACGCCTTCTGCGCGAAAGCGACGGTCTCTTCGTTGTAGGGAATAATGTCGATTTTCTCGCCGCGCAATTCACGGATGATGGATTGCACGCGCATGCCCTTCATGCCGACGCAAGCGCCCACGGGATCGACATCCTTGTCGCGGCTGGCGACGGCGACCTTGGTGCGCTCCCCGGCTTCGCGGGCGGCGGCGCGAATCTGTACCGTGCCGTCATAAATTTCCGGGACTTCCATCTCGAACAAACGCTGAACCAAGGCGGCATCCGCGCGCGAGACGATCACTTGCGGGCCCTTTGCGGCGCGGTCGACGGCCTTGATCACCACGCGCAGGCGCTCGCCGATGTTGTAAGTTTCCAATTTCGATTGCTCACGCTTGGGCAAGCGGGCTTCCGTGCGCCCCATGTCGACGATCAAGTCGGGACCCTCGGCGCGCTTTACGATAACGGTGACGAGTTCGCCGGCGCGGTTGTGATACTCGTTGTAGATGGTGTCGCGCTCCGCTTCACGCACCTTTTGCAAAATCACCTGCTTGGCGGTTTGCGCGGCGATGCGTCCGAGAACCTCGGTGGGCTTCGGGGTGATGATTTCCGTGCCGATCTCGGCGCTGGGATTCTTCTTCTTCGCGTCGGCCAGGCTGATTTCGCGCTTCGGGTCGGTGACTTCCTCGACGACGGTCTGAACGGCGTAGACGTCCACCTGACCACTTTCCTGGTTGAACTTTCCGCGAAGGTCCTCATCGGACTTGTAAAACTTGCGGGCGGCCACGACCATGGCGTCTTCGATGGCGGAGATCACCACTTCCGGTTCGATGTGCTTCTCCCGGCTCAACATTTCGATTTGCTGATAGAGCAGATTCGCCATTTCTCTTTCCTAAAACTCCACGACCAGATTTGCCTTGCGAATCGTTTCGAGCGGAATATCGACGATTCGCGCTTCTTTTCCTTTCAACTCCATGCGGACTTTCCCGTCCGCGAACCCTTTCAGACGCCCTTCAAAAAACTTTGCTTCGCCGATCGGCAGGTCGGTCGAAATTTTTGCCAGGCGCCCCGCGAATCGTTGGAAGTCGGCGGCCTTTTTCAGCGCGCGGTCCATTCCCGGCGAACTGACTTCCAGGATGTAGCCGGGGCCTGGAATAAGTTCTTCCACATCCAGGATGACGCTGAGCTGCTGACTCACGCGCTCACAATCGGCGTGGCTGATCTTCGGGAAGGGATCCGCTGCGACGTGCCCCTCAGCCCCATCCGCGGGCTTCGCCGGAGGTACCCGGTCGATATACACCCGCAGAAATCGCTGCTTGCCGATCTTCCATTCGACATCCACGACTTCCAGGCCTTCCGAACGCGCCACGCGTTCGGCGGCCTCGCGGACTTTTTCTAAATTCACGCAGAGACTCCCCGGCCTAGGCCGGTCGCAAGCTCAGCACCGCCGGCAGCAACAAAAAAGTGGGCTTGCGCCCACTCCAAGGTGCGACCCGATTCAGAGCGAAGTAAGAGTATATTCCCGGAACAAGGTAAATGCAAGGTACCGGGGAGCTTAAGGCCTAGCTGACGCGAAAGCGCCCTGGTTGGAAGGCGAGAGGTTCCAGGTTCGGAGCACCAGATAAGCGCCGGGAAAACGTCCTGCATGTTCTTGATGCAAAAGTCGTTGTATCCAGTGTGCCCCGCCATCCCGAGGCGAAGCTACCGGCTTCGGCACCCCTTCTGCTTTCTAGAGGGCAGCAGGAGCCAGTTGGTGAGGGAGAGTGTCCAGAGCTTTCCGCATTTTTGCTGAGGCATTGGTCTTGTGGTGATGCCCGGCTATCTGGGGGACGACCACTGGTATTCACTCTCCGGCTACGCTTTCTTTGAAGCCGACACGAACCACAGATTTGGCAAACCCAAAGAACCGCCCAATGATGCGGCCGGACCGGACTCGGCGCCTTCCGGGCCCGGACTGCCGGAAAAATAACAAGGGCCGCCTGACTGGCGGCCCCGCTTGAAGCTTGCAGTTAGTTTGTGCGCGTTACGGCTTTGCGGGGGCCGCTGCCTTCGGGGCGGCCGCGGGCTTTGCCGCCGGAGCCGCGGCGGACTTCACCGGATAGGCCTGGTCATAGAGGCGGATAATCTCCTGGGTGACGTCAATGGTGTTGGCGGCATAAACGATGGGCGAATTCTGCGCCGAAGAATCGAACACGGCGACATAGCCGTTCTCGCGGGCGTAGCGGTCGAGCACGTCCATCATCTTGCGTCCAATGCGATCGACAACGTCGCTCTGGGCGGCGTTTACGTCTTCCTGCATTTCGTTCTGCTTGCGATCGAGTTGCTGCGCCAGGCGCTGGCCCTGAGCCTGCGCGCGAGCCTTCTGCTCATCGCTCCAGGTGTTCGCATTCGCGGCAATCTGCTGACGCAGATCGTTGATCTGCTTGTTGAGGGATTCCAGCTCGTTCTGCCGCGGAGCGAATTGCGACTGCAGTTCCGCCGAAGCCTGCTTGCCCTCCGCGGTGGCGACGATGGCCTGCCGCACGTTGAGGATCGCGATCTTGTTGCCACCCGCCGGGGCCGCCGCATTCTGCGCACGAACCGCCGAGGTCCCCGCCAAACACAAGGTGGCCGCCAAGGCCACACGAACAACGTTTCTCGAGTCCACTGTTTTCTCCTTATTTCTTTTTGGCACTGCCTGGTCCCGGGCGGCCGCCGCCTCGGATTTGGCAAGCCATCCGAACTTAACCGGTATCCGGTCAAAAGCTATTCAACAATCCCGTGGTCAATACCGCGCCGGCGGATCGCCTGGCTGAAATTCAGCAACGACCGGCGCGATGAATGCAGGCGCTTTCCCTGCCGCCACACAAAGCGAACAGTATATCCGACTCCTCAACAGCCCTGCAAACGGCGATTCCTGCAGTTCCCCTTGCCGATTGCCTGAAAACCGCGGCTCGGAAGACCGGCCGCTGCACAACGCTCACTTGGGCATCGCCAGAAATACCACGCGATTGTTGTTCTGGTCGGGTATGACGGCGATGTTCGTCAGGTTGTCCACGGCGATCGGGAATTGCGACTGGCTGCTGATGCCGAGGGTCTGGCGCGTGGTGAAGTTCTGCACGTCCACCAGCGAACTGGTGTTGGAAGTGGAGTTGATCGTCAGCAAACCGCCGGTCTGGTAGTTATAGCCGACGGAAAAGGGATTGATCCCCACGCGAATGGTTTGGGTGCTGCCCGTGTCTGGATTGAACGAGTACACCGCGTTCGCGAGCGACGAGGTTGCATAGAAGACGCCCGTGGTGGTGGTATTCGTGGTGTTCGGATCGCCCGGATCGTAAACGATACCGGTAAGGCTGGCCGTCAGCGTGGAGACCGAAGCCGTGGTGCGTTTCGCGGGCGGATTGCTCGAAAGGCTGATGACATCCAGGCCGCCGGTGACCGAAGTGGTGCCGGAGTTTTGGAGGTTGGTGACCACGGCAACGGCGCGATTCGGATCGACGGCGACGGCGGTTGGCGGACCGCTCAAGGCAACCGTAGTCACTGCCGGCGGCGCCTGGACGTGGCCCGAGCCATCGGATGGAAAGGTTGGCAGCAAGGGCGTGAGATCCACAACCGAAAGGGTGTTGGAACCATTGTTGGCGACCAGCGCCCAGCCATGATCCTGATCCACCCCAACACCCAGCGGGGACAATCCAACCAGCACCTTATTATTTGGCGCGGTGGAACCCGAAGGAGGCGTCCAGGTGACAATCTGCGGACTTTCCGGATTGCTGTAGTCGATGATCGAAACGCTGCCCGTTGGGGTATCGCCGCTGTTGGCCACCACCGCATAGCCGAAACGCGGGAGCACGCCGATGCCCAGCGGCTTGCTGACTACGGCGACGCTGCCAAGAATCGTGCCAAACGGCGCGGTGCTGCCATTCTGTTTGAGGTAGCCGGCCGGATTGATAGCGATCACGGAAACATTGTTGCAGGAATAGTTGGTCACTAAAGCCACGGATCGCGTGGAATCGATGGCCACGCCTTCCGGACCTTGCGGGTTCGTGCTGTTCGGAGTGCAACCGTTGGCGGTACTGCTGGCCATATCGAGCAAGCCAACCACGTTGAGGTCGATTTCGTTGGTGACCGCACCGCCAGGCGAAAGCACATCGACGCCATAAACGTGAGGGCCGGTCAGCATCGAACCTGGAATGGTCACGTCCAGTTCGTTGTCGCCGACATACGAGGTGCAGAAAGTGCCCGGACTGCTGCCGCAATCATTGGAGACCTGACCGTCCAGACGTGCCAGCGCTCCCTTGCTGCCACCGAATCCCTGGCCGAGAATGCGCACGGTAGCGGTGACGCCGACCTGCACGGCCTGGGGCATGCACGGATTGCTGGGATTCGAGGGACTGCACGGACCCGGCGCGTGCGCGGGATTGCTGCTGAGGAGCGGCGGCTGAATCACCGGAACTCCATAGCAGGTTGCCGGAACGCCCACATTCGCACAAGGCGGATCGGGCAATTTCAGATCCTGGATGTGAGCCTGCTGGAAATTGTTTCCGGGATCGAGGCTCATATAGCTGAGCGAATTGCTGCCGGCATTTGCCACGATGACGAATTTCGTTCTGGGATCGTAAGCCATAGGCCCGTAGACGGGGACCGGCGCGGACTGCCCCGCCGGCGTGTAGGAGCCTTGACCGATTTGGCCGACCGGTGTGGCGGCAATAATGCGGTAAGGAGAATTCGTGGAGCCATTGAGATTCGCGCCGCCAGGATTGATCAGCGAAATCTTGTTGCCGTTTTCGTTGGGATCGGGATTCGCCGTGGGAGCGTAGGCGATAAATACATTCGTGAAGGGATCGAAGGCCACGGAGCGGAATCCATTCTCGAGCGCCCCGGCGGGAATCGGGTTGCAGACCGGAGCCACGTTCTGCAAGCCACAACTTCCCTGGGTCAAGGTCACGGAGGAAAGCGTCTGGTCCAAGGTGCTGATGAATCCGATCTGGCCGGAAGTCAGGTTGAAGTCAGCGAAACCGAACGTGCGGGTGATGGGATTGATGGCGCCGCCGGAAACAAAGGGCGAAGTTCCCAACGAATAGTTGGCCGTGCCGTACTGCACAGTGCCCGGCGCATTGGCGGCATTGCTCTCGATGTCGTCCGGCTGCCCAATCTGCGAATACGAGAAAGTATAGGGGTCAAGGACGCTTCCTGGAAGAATCTGAAATGTGCCATTGAAGTTCGAATTCTTCGCGGTCGGCAAAACGCCGGAGATAATCACGGTTCCGCCGAGAACGGGATTGATGCCATGCGGGCTGGAAGTAATGATTTTCGTGACTCCGGCGGTGCGTACGGCGCCGCTGGTGCCGCCGGAAACGAACGGCTCGATTTTCGCTGTTGTGCCCTGCTGGAGCAGGTCCACCACGGAAGTTTGCGCGGTGCCTTGCGGCCCGCCAGGTGTGACGTAAGCCAGAGGAACATTGGGCTGCATCACCACCTTGGGTGTGTCGCCGGTTACAACGGAGACGGGTGCAACGACGCAGGGAGGAGTCTGCCCGGAGAGAAAGCAGGTGCGCGTGTCGCTGCCATCCAGATTCGGGTTGACATCGACGATGAAGGCGATGTTGGTGTTCGAAAATGCCACTACTCCCAGGTGCGTGACGGGATCGACGCCGATCGAATAGGGAGTCGGCAAGCCCGTCGCCGTCGGCTGGTTGAGCAGCGTGCGCATGTCGAGCGAGACGGTCTTGACCGGGCTGAAGGCCGGGGTAGATCCGGGATTCACCGAATACAGGTAGAGCGTGCTGTCGGAAGTGCTGACGATCGCGGCCAAGTCCCCGCCATTGACGTTTAGCTGCGTGTCCAGAGCGATGTCCGTGGGAGCAGGAGTCGTGCTTCCTACGCCAGTGATAAGTACGGGCGATCCGCTCTGCACCGGCCCGCTGGTGGTCAGATTCAACAACTGCAACGCGCCTGTGCCTTCCTCCGCGAGGACCGCGTAACCCTTCACCGAATTGAGCGCTATGGCGCTGGGCGCGGGATTTCCACCGCCAAGGAGCAGCACGCACCCCGGATAGGCGCCGGAAAGCGGGACCGGCGGCGAAGTGGAAGGATCCAGGCAATTCGCCGAAGGAGAGTTGGTCGGATTCGGGTTGAACGTCGCAAAGTTCGGCTGCACGGCGGTGTTGGAAGTAAGCGTAGTGAATTGAGGCGCCGTGCCCTGCTGCAGGCCGTTGCTTTGCACGGTGACCTCGTACAAGCCTGGGTTTGGAAGCTGGAACCCTTGCAATTGCCCCAGGAGCTGGCGAGGCCCGGAGCCCGGACTCAAAAGCACGGAGTTGCCGTCAAAATTCAGGGTTGCCAACGAACCGCCAACACCGTAATAACCGCCGTCCGCTCCAAACTGGATGGAGGCCTGGCCACTTGCGGGCTGTGGAATCGTATCGGGCACCGCGGTGACAAGTCCGGGATCCGCTTTCACGAGGTGAATGGGGCAGGCGATCGAATTGGTTGTTCCCGGGAAAAGGACGCACGGAGGCGTTGGGGCCGGCGGCGACGTGCCGGGGATGTTGGACACAAGAATCCAAACGGGCTGGGTTGGGTCAGGTTCCGCTTGTTTCAACTGGTCGGCGAGCAAGCGCACGCGGGTGACAATGGAAGCGTCGCAGGTGACTGTTTTTGTGGCTCCATTGGTCCCGGCGGTGGCCGGCGTGCAATAGGCGCCCGAAATCGGGGTGGTGAAGACTTGCGTCGCGCTGTTCAAAAGCACCTGTTGGCCAGTGGCCAGGTTGGCAGCGGAAACCGGCCGGATAAAGAAGATCTGAGTCGTGTTCAAAAGATTGCGCGCATTCAGGTAGACATCCTGCAGCAAGCCTCCAGCAGGGATGCTGGTGGGGTATAAGCCGGTGTAGTCGACGGCATTGGTGGTCGCATTTACGAGAGTGATGGTTGACGTGCTGTACTCGGAGGGGTCGGAGGCAGACCAAGCTACCAAATACACGGTCGAACCGCTCACGGTGCCGCCGGAAGAAGGCGTTGTATCGGTGGGCATCGTGGATGGGGCAGTATAAATTCCATTGCCACTGGCGTCCATCGTTCCGCATGCGGGAGAGCAGGTGACCGCTTGCGGATTGGCCGTGGCGTTGTTGGGATACTTGGTACTGGAAAAGATCTGCATCAGGAGATACTGGATGCCGACCGGCGGCGTGTTGGTCAATGAGACGTTAAAGGTGGCAGTGCCGGCGGGATTGAGGCCGACGGGCACGGTTGCGGTTGACGGAGTGAGGGAAACGCGAATGCCGCTATCGAGAGTGATGCTGGCCGTGGACGTTTTGCTTTTGTCGGCATCGGCAGTGGCCTTGAAGGAGATCGTAGGAGCGTAGGGTTTGGGGAAACTGGAGAGGGGCGGCGCGGTGTAGGTCAAAACGTTGGAGCCGTTGGCGGTGCTGATGGTCCAGGTGCCGAAGGAACCGGTCTCGCCCCCGCTGGCGCCGTTGAAGGTGCCGCCGGAACTGCAATTGCCGGTAATCGTCTGCGAATTGGTGTTGGAGCCGGTGGGCGGAATGACGTAGGAGTACGTGCACGGCCAATTGGTCACCGTGGTAACCGTGGCGCCGCTCACCGTTGCGGTGAACGTCTGTACCTGCCCGGATAACACGCGTGCGCTTGCCGGCGTCACCGCGATGGTGACGACGTTCACATTCGAGCTGCCGCACCCGGAAATGAGCAGGGCCGCGCCTGCGCTCGCCGCCAACCATGTTTTTTTCACGTCACGCCACTTCATGGATGAATTCTCCCTTGCGCTTCCTCACAGGAAATCCCCATGGTCCTTCCTGTTGTGATTCGTATTCTCTAAACTCTTGCGCCGAGCCAACCGCCTAGAACGTGCGGCTCACGGTGAAACGGAATGTCGTCTGCGGCTCGAAATAATCCAGGCCCGAGGGCGCGAATACGGGTTGCATACCCAAAACCACGGCCGAACTGCAGATGGCCTGCCAGTTGTTCAAATTCGCGGAATCAATGGGCGTGAGCGGATTCGTCTGGCCGCTCCGAATGCATTGCATGGAAAGATTGCGCCCGTTGACCGCCGCATTCGGCGAATAGAGCACCTGGTGAATGCGCAGCGGGTTGTACGCGTAATAAATCCGGAAAGGCGCCTGCACGATCGGCAGGTTGACGATGAACTCAATGCCGACCGAATCGCGCATCTTGAAGTTGGTGCCCGGCGCCAACTGCAATTGCGACTGCTGATTGACCAGCGGGAACTGCTGATTGATGGTCTGAACGCCGGTGGGATCGAGGCGGAGCGCGCCTTTTTCCAGAATGCCGACGGTACCAATATCGTTGAAAAAGGACATGGCGACCGGGCCGGCGATGGGAATGCGGTATTCGAAATTGGCCACGCCTTGCGTGTCCCCACCGGGGAAGGTGATGGTTTTCACCAGCACGGGAATCGAGAAGGAATTCCCGGAGATGGAGACCGTTTGATTGACCACGTTGGGGATGTAGGCGACCGGCGAGACGGCGCGAATATCGAAGCCGCGCAGATCCGTTTCGCCGCCCAGGTAGAAGCGGCTGTAGGGCGGAACTTCTTTGCCGCCATATCCGGTGGTGAATCCGGCCATGAAGCGCACGCCTATGGCGTTGCGATTGTGATTGATGGGTTTGAAATATTTGTACTCGCCGATGTTGGTGATGGTGTTGACGTTGCCGCCCAGCGGCCCGCCGGTGAAGGCCAACGAATAGAAGTAGCTCTTGCCCTTGGTCGAGTTGATGGGATTGTCGATGGTGTTGTAGGTGATCGTTCCGGTAAGCGTGCTGGCGATGATGCCGTTCAAGGCGCTGGGACCGGCGACGCTGCCGTACTGCAACTGCGTAAAGAGGAGCTGAGAGGCGGCGTTGTAAGTAGAGATGCTGGTTTTGGTGAGGCCGTAGGTGACGCCGATGTGCGTGAAGACGTGCTTTTTCAGGCCGTAGTTGGCAAAGGTGGTGAAGCCGGTGCTGTTCTGGTTGTAATCCTGAATAAATTGCGGGTTGATGCTGACCTGCTGGCCGGTGAGGAGCGCGGCCTGCTGCGCCTGGTCGAATTTGTATAGGGTGGAGAAAACGGTGAAGCCAGTGCTGATCGGCCGGTCAAACAGATAGGGCTCGGTGAAACCAAACATCAGGTTGCGCTCATATTGCCCCACGGAAGCCGAAAGCGTGAGGGTTTCACCCAGGCCCAGGAAATTGTTGGTCTGGTAGGTGAGCCCGATGAAGCCGCCCGCCAGGCCGCTGACACCTCCCTGCAAGCCGATGGATTGCTTCCCTTTTTCGTGGAGCTTGAGAAGGAGGTCGACCGTGCCTTGTTTGGTGTTGCGCTTGATTTCGACGTTTTTGTCGGCGTCGATCTTGTCGAAGTAGTCGAGCTGATTGATGCGCAGAATGCTCAGCTCCCAAGCGCGCTTGTTGAAGAGCTGGCCTTCGTCGATGAGAAGCTGCCGGCGGATGACTTTGTCGCGGGTGGTGGTGTTGCCGCTGAAGTCGATGCGGTGAACGTAATACTGTTTGCCTTCGTCGAATTTCAGGACGAGGTTGATCTGCTTTTTGGTTTCGTCGATGTCCTGATCCGGCGTGGGGACGAAATCGATGAAGCCGTACTGGCCGTAGATTTTGGTGTATTCGTCGAGCGCCTTGCGGATCTTCGCGGTGGAGAAGACGTCGCCCTGCTTGAGAGGGAAGACGCCTTTGAGGGCGTCGGCCTTCAGAGACAGCGCCTTGTCCGGATCGGTGCTGGCGATCTTGAGGGTTCCCATGAAGTACTTTTCGCCCTCGTCGATGGGAATCGTGATGTTCACCGCTTTGCCGGGAGTGCGCCCGGCTACCACGGGGATGCCCCAGCGCCAGTTTTGCGTGTCGACGTTTTCCAGAATCGGATCCTTCACCACCACCTTGAAATAACCGTTGTCCTGATAGAGGCCGCGGATGCCGACTTCAATGTCTTCGATCAGCTTGTCGTGATCGTAGGTCTTGGAAAGCACGTTGATTTCGGTGATGTAAAGAGGAATCGAGTAAGGACGGTCGTTATGCATGGCGCGGATCAGCTTGCGGTCGCTGAACGCGTGATTCCCCGTGAAGTGAATCTGCCCGACCTTTACCTTGGGCCCTTCCACGATCTTGAAAACCAGGATCACGGCATTGCTCGAAGCGATGCGCTCGTACTCCGGCGTGACGGTGGCGAACTGCCGGCCATGCTCGCCAAGGAGATCCTTCAGGACCACCTCTGCCTTCTTGATGCGAGTCGGGTCGAATTGGCTTTCTACGGTGAGGCCGACTTTCTTTTCCTTGAAGCGGTCGAGAATGTCCGATTCGGAGATGGAGTGGATGCCGTCGTAACGGATGCGGCGGATGACCGGACGTTCCTTGACTTCGAATATGACGATTTTCGCGTTGGGCTTGTCCGGGGAATCTTCCACGCGAAGCTTCACGTCTTCAAAATATTGCGTATTCCAGAGCGCCTGGAAATCGCGCCGCAGGGTGTCTTCATTGTAGGGATCGCCGTCGCGGGTGAAGATGCGGGCCTTCAGGGTATCGGTGCGGATACGGCGGTTGCCTTCAAATTCGATGCGTTCGATGATGCCGCCGGTTTGCCCCGCGCCCTCCTGTGGCGATCCGCTGAAATCGTCGATTTTCTCGTCGTAGAAATTATCGCTGAGAGAGGCGTGGAGGAGGGTGCGAACCTTGGCGGCGGAGGGGGCTTCCGCGGAACTTGCGGGGGCAGCGTGCGTCAAAGAGCAGGTAAAGAGAACCAGGAGAGCCAACAGCAGGCGGTGTGCCGAGGATACACCCATGCGCGCAGAACGCGCCGCGCTCCACATCGCCAACACACAGACTGTCCGTTGAGCGGCCGTTGAGCGGTT
This sequence comes from Acidobacteriota bacterium, assembly GCA_021324935.1. GTDB lineage: Bacteria > Acidobacteriota > Terriglobia > Acidiferrales > UBA7541 > Acidiferrum. The sequence goes on along the minus strand of JAJPIE010000041.1, from coordinate 7,236 downwards.
CAAGGCCGCGCCCCCAAACTCAAGATGCTTTTCTCCCGCCAGACCCGGTATGGGCTGGCCGCGCGTACTACGCGGGACGGTCTTCCTGTAGGCCAAACCGCTTCGCGTTCACACGTGCTGCGTCAGATTCGCTAGTGGACGACCGGGGTTGCCTCGCCAACCGGACGGAATGCGAGACCTTCCCCCGCAACATAAATTTGCAATGTTGCAGGCCTCTGAATTCCCCCCTGGATCAAAGCCTCGGAGAGCGGGTCTTCCACATATTTCTGCAGCGCCCGCCGCAACGGCCGCGCACCGTAATTCCGGTCCGCGCACGTTTTCTCGAGGATCCACTGCCTTGCTTCGGGTGACAGCACCACCTGGACCTGCCGGTGAATCAGCGTATCGTTCAACTGGCCCACCAGAAGATCAATGATGCGGAGCAGATCTTCGCCACCCAACGGATTGAAGAGGATGATTTCGTCCAACCGGTTCAGGAACTCCGGATTGAACGCACGCTTCACTTCTCCCAACACAAGATCTTCCATGCTCTTCAAACTGGCTTCGTCAATTCCAGCCTGAAAACCAATGGAGGTGCGCTTCTGCAGGTGCCGCGCACCAATGTTGGAAGTCATGATGATGATGGTATTCCGGAAATCGACCGTGTTTCCGAGACCATCCGTCAACTGCCCGTCCTCGAAAACTTGCAGCAGGATGTTAAAGAGGTCGGGATGCGCCTTCTCAATCTCGTCCAACAGGATAACCGAATACGGGGTCCGGCGCACGCGTTCCGTGAGCTGCCCCCCCTCTTCATAGCCGACGTATCCTGGGGGCGCGCCAATGAGCTTGGAGACGGAGTGCTTTTCCATGAACTCAGACATGTCGAAACGTACGAGAGACTTTTCCGAGCCGAACAGGAATTCGGCCAAGCGGCGCGCGACTTCGGTCTTGCCGACGCCGGTGGGCCCGAGGAAGAAGAAGCAGCCCACGGGGCGCGAGGGGGATTTCAGGCCGGCGCGGCTGCGGCGAATGGCGCGCGCCAGGGCGGTGATGGCTTTGTCCTGGCTGATGACGCGCTTGTGGAGTTCCGGCTCGATGCGAAGGAGCTTCTGCTGTTCGTCCTCCTTGATGGAGGTGACGGCGATGCCGGTCCAGCGCGAAACCACTTCTTCGATGTCTTCGCGGGTAACGATGCCGGTAGAGGCGTCATCCAGCTTGTAGCGCTCGCGCAGAACGCGCAGGTTTTCCTTTTCCTTGCGCTCTTCCTCGGAATAGAAGCGCGCTTTTTCGAATTCGTGCGCGGCAATCGCCGATTCCATGCGGTGGGTGATGAATTTCACGCGTTTTTGAACTTCTGCGACTTCTTCCGGCACCGAAGCCTGGCGAAGCTTGACGCGGGCGCCCGCTTCATCGATCAAATCGATGGCCTTGTCCGGCAAGAAGCGATCGGGAATATAGCGATTGGAAAGGAAGACGGAATAGCGGAGGGCTTCGTCGGTATAGCTGATGGCGTGGAACTTTTCGTAGCGCTCGCGCACGCCGTTGATCACCTGAATGGCTTCTTCCTCATTGGGGGCCGGAACTTTCACGGCCTGGAAGCGGCGCTCGAGCGAACGGTCCTTTTCCACGGACTTTCGGTATTCGCCGGGAGTGGTGGCGCCAATGCACTGGATTTCGCCGCGCGACAACGCCGGCTTCAGGATATTTGCCGCGTCCAGCGAGCCTTCGGCGGAGCCCGCGCCCACGAGCGTGTGCAATTCGTCGATGAAGACGATGGAATTCTGGCTCTCCATCAATTCCTTCATGATGGTCTTCAGGCGCTCTTCGAACTGGCCGCGATATTTCGTGCCGGCAACGATGAGGGAAAGATCCAGCGAGAGAATCCGCTTGTCCGCGAGGAACGGGGGGACATCGCCGTCGGAAATCCGCTGCGCGAGGCCCTCGACGATGGCGGTCTTGCCGACACCCGGCTCGCCGATCAGAACGGGATTGTTCTTCGTGCGGCGGCAGAGGATCTGAATGACGCGTTCGACTTCGCCTTCGCGCCCAACCAGCGGGTCGAGTGATCCTTCGGTGGCCGCCTGGGTGAGATCGCGGCTGAACTCCGCGAGCAGCGAGGTTTCCTTCGGCCGCGAAGCGGTGGTCTTTTCTCCGGTGGTGCGCGACAGCTCTTCGCGCAAGGCAGAGAGGCGCAGGCCGCGCTCCATCAGGATTTCCGCGCCGAAACATTTCTCTTCGCGGAGGATGCCGAGCAAGAGGTGCTCGGTGCCAACGTGCTTGTGGCCGAGGCGCTCGGCTTCTTCGGCGGCCATGTTGAGGATGCGCTTGCACTCCGCGCTCAGAGGCACTTCCACCGAAGTCGAGATGCGCTCGCGGATGGTGATGCGCGCTTCGATTTCTTTCCGAATGGATTCGATGGAGCCTTGCTGGCGCAGGAAACGATTGGCCAGCGCCTTGTCCTCACGCATCAATCCGAGCAAGAGGTGCTCGGTTTCGATGTACGGGCTCCCGTACTGGCTGGCTTCGTACCTGGCAAAAAAGATGACGCGACGCGCTTTCTCAGTATATCGTTCGAACACGTTAGCTCGCTTCTCCCCCTGGGGTCCCCTGCGCCACGGCTTTCACCGAGCGAGTCCGCAGAACGCCATGTTCCAGCCCCACGATCCGGTCGCAACGTGCCGCAAGCTCGAGGTTGTGCGTCGCGATCAAGGACGCCAACTTATGCGTGCGGTGCAACCGTTCCAGCAACCCGAACACGGCCCAAGCATTCTCCTCGTCCAGATCTCCGGTCGGTTCGTCCGCCAGTAACACGCGCGGCCCGGTGACGAGCGCCCGGGCAATCGCCACACGCTGCTGCTCCCCGCCCGAAAGTTCTCCCGCGCGGTGCTGGGCCCGGTCCTTGAGCCCAACTTCTTCGAGCCATTGCCGCGCTTTGCCGAGCGCGACTTCCTGTGGCTCTCCGCGCACTAGCAAGGGCATCGCCACATTCTCTTCCGCCGTGAAATCCGGCAGCAGTTGATGCCTTTGCCAGAGAAACCCCACGGCTCGATTGCGAAAATTCGCGACGGCCGCGTCTTGATTCGTTTCGATGGCTTTATGCGCAAAGTATACTGTACCGCTTGTTGGAGTGTCTAGCGCACCGAGGAGGTGGAGAAGCGTGCTCTTTCCCGCTCCGGATGGCGCGACGATCGCAACCATCTCTCCTTCGCGCAATTCGAGGCTGGCTTCGACGAGAACTTCCAGCTTTTTTTGGCCTTCGCCAAAATTCTTTCGCAGACTGCGCGCTTCCAGCAACACTTCCCCCTGGACAAGGGTCACTGGAGCGCCGGGGAAACTCATGGCAGGCATCCTCGCTTCCCGCGCACCGCCGGGCAAGGCTGCACATCACACCGCGCGGAGCATTCCATACAAATAAGATGCAAAGTTCCGGGGGTAGAGCATCTGACCGGACAGACGGGATTCGGTGCGACCTTGCCCAACAGTTTTCCCATTTCCTTCCCCAATCTACCCGATAGGGCAGGAGGGGAAATTGTTCAAAATTGAAACAATTCTAATACTCTGTTTTTCAATACTTTAGGGAAGGCCAGATGGTCGAATCGAAATGTACGGACTGCCGGATCAGCAGCCTCCCAAGTATTAAGCCTTAATGAAGCAAATGGCCCTCCAAATCCGCGGCGTTGCGTGTACCAGAACCTTTGATTGGCCAAGCGAAAACTGGAGTACGGACAACAGCGATCCGAGATCGGTTTTTTTTTGCCTCATTCGAAACGCAAAATCTCCACAGGCAGTAATCGCGCGGCTTCACGAGCTGGAACGATGGTGGCCAGAATCGCGATGCTGATCGCCGCGATGGAGATCCACAGCCCGTCGAAAAAGCTTGGATGGAAGGGCACGTACGGCACCGCATAAACCTGCGGATCGAGGGGAATGAGCTGGTAAGTACCGGCGATCCAGGCGAAGCCGTAGCCGACCGCGAGCCCGATGAACGTTCCCGCGGCTCCGATGGCAATACCTTGCAGCAAAAATATTCTGCGAATTTGTTCACGGCGCGTGCCCAGGGAGAGCAAAACCGCGATATCACGGGCTTTGTCGGTGACCGTCATCGACAGCACTACGAGAATGTTGAGCCCGGCAACAAACGTGATCAGACCGATGAATATGGCGGTGACCAATTTTTCGAGCTTCAAGGCGCGGAACAGCGCGCGGTTGGCTTCCATCCAGGTGCTAGCAGCGAAGCCCATGCCGGCTGCCTGCTCGGCTTGAGGAGCGATTTGCGGCGCGGCTTCGGGTTTCTTCAGCCGGAATTCCAGAACATTCACGATGTCGCCTGCGCCGGCCAGGGCTTGCGCCGCCGGCAAGGAGATGAAGCACCAGTTTTCGTCGTAATCGTAAAAACCGGACTCAAAGATGCCCGACACGCGGAACCTGCGCGTGCGCGGCAGCATGCCGAAGGGAGTCAGCCGGCCTTGCGGGCTGGTGAGTGTTACATAATCGCCCGGCTTGACCTTCCATTCGTCCGCGAGGAGCTTTCCCACGAGCATGCCCTCGATTCCATCGGGATCCGGAGAAAAGTCAAGATGCCCGGCGGTGAGTTTCTGGAGCGCTTCGTCGCTCTTCTTTTCGAGGTCGACATCAATTCCCTTGGTGACCACACCGCGCGCCTCGCCATTGAAGGAGAGCAGCACGGTGTCATAGATGGCAGGAGTCACGGAGCGAACGCCCGGAAGTTCCGCGAGTTTTTTCGCCAGCGCTTGATAGTTGGAAATGCCGCCGGAGCCCGGCCTCGTGAGGGAGATGTGAGCGGTGACGCCGAGCAGCCGGTCCTGCAAGGTTTCACGGAAGCCGCTGTTCATTGAAAGCGCAATTACCAGCGTGGCGACACCCGCAGCAACGCCGATCACGGAAAATGCGGTGACCAAACGCAGGATCGCCGGACGATGCGGCGACCTTAAATACCGCAGCGCCACAAACCATTCAAAGCTCATGGCGCCTCATTTTCCTCCAAATAGGCAGGTGCGGCTTTGCTCCGGCCTCTTACGCCTTCCCTGCCGCTTGGCCCGCTTGCCCCTCTTCCGGCTTCCCCTCCGGCCGCAATTGCGGGAACAAAATGACGTCGCGGATGGAATGGGAATCCGTGAGGAGCATGGTAAGCCGGTCGATGCCAATCCCCTCGCCGGCGGTCGGGGGCATCCCGTGGGCCAGGGCGCGAATATAGTCCACGTCGAGTTGTTTCGGCACCTCATCGCCGCCCCGGGCGATCTGCGCGAGAAAGCGGCGTTCCTGTTCCGCAGGATCGTTCAATTCCGAAAATCCGTTGGCAATCTCCATCCCCGCCACGTAAATCTCGAAGCGTTCGGTCAAAGCCGGATCCTCCGGCTTCTGCTTGGAGAGCGGAGAGATCTCCGTGGGGAAATCGTAGAGGATTGTGGGCTGAACCAGCTTGTCTTCCGCGATCGTTTCGAACAGCAGTCCGGTCCATTCGCCATCGGCCAGGTTTCCTTTCGCCGCGGCGTATTCCGCGTGATTGGCTTTCGCCCACTGGTTGTAACGCTCGGTGGCACGCTGCGCACCGCCAGGCGCGGCAAGTTCCTGTACGGTCGGCGGCGTCCCAGCGCCCTCTGGCCAATATTTCACAATGGCTTCGCGCATGGAGAGGCGTTCCATCTTCCCGAAATCCAGCTCCACGTCGCCATACTTCACCTTGGTGGAACCGGCGATCGCTTGCGCGACCTGCGCGAACAGTTGTTCATTCAGATCCATCAGATCGCGGTAGTTGCTGTAGGCTTCGTAGAACTCGAGCATCGTGAATTCGGGATTGTGTTGCGTGGAGATGCCCTCGTTCCGGAAGTTGCGGTTGATTTCAAAGACGCGATCGAAGCCGCCAACGGTCAGGCGCTTCAGATAGAGCTCCGGCGCAATGCGCAAGAAAAGGTTGATGTCCAGAGTGTTGTGATGGGTGACGAAGGGCCGCGCGGTGGCGCCTCCCGCAATCGGGTGCATCATCGGCGTTTCCACTTCGATGTAGCCTCGCGCCTCGAAAAATTTCCGGAGTTCGCGCACGATGCGGGCGCGGGTTTCAAAGACCTGGCGCGACTTTTCCGTGGAAATAAGGTCGAGATACCTCATGCGATAGCGCAGCTCGACATCCGCCAGGCCGTGCCACTTTTCCGGCAACGGCAGCAGCGCCTTGGAGAGGAAAAAAAGTTCTTCGACCCACACGGAAAGTTCACCGGTTTTGGTGCGGAAGAGATGGCCGCGTATGCCGATATGGTCGCCGAGGTCGAGAAGCTGAAACAATTGAAACCCCCGGTCGCCAACGACATCCTTTTTTACGTAAACCTGCACGCGCTTGCCTGCACCTTGAAGGTGAGCAAAGCCTGCTTTTCCCATCAGGCGGTAGGAGACAATGCGCCCCGCCAGGCTGACCCCGGGTTTTGCAGCGTCAAGCTCTGGCGCAGCCATATTCCCGTATTCCCGTACTATATCCGCGGCCGTGTGCGTCCATCGGAACTCCCTGGGAAATGCTTCAAATCCAAGGGCTTGGATGGCCTCCAGTTTCTTTTGCCGCTGTTCGAATTGATCATGTGGCTCGAATTTCAATGTAAACTTCCCTTCCCTGATCTCTGCTACAGGAGTATAAGGGCCGTTAGGGACTACGGCAAGGAATCCTCCCAAAGGGGATGTGGCGGGGCGGTTCCGTATCGGTACATAAAATTAGATATTATTTATCCGTAAAATCTTTGGTATACTCCTCGAACTTCTCCAATTGCTTACGGGAGGTTATTCGTGCGGATCTCTTTCCGTCTTTCCTCTTCTCGCACAGATTCCGTATCTCAGAGCTGGCGTTCCCCCTTGCCTTAAGAAAAATCCATTCTCTACTTACATACGCTGCGCATGCTGGAAACTTCGTACACCATTTTTAGCATCATTCTTGACGAGGCCATTGGCTTCCGGCGCGGCGGCCAACTGGGCAAAGCCTATCAGGCACTCTCGCTCGCGCCGACCTTGTGCAAGAGGCTTTCCTGGCACCTGGAAGTGGTGCTGCGCGCCATGCACTCGTATACGAAGCATTTCCGCACCACACCGAGCATCTCGCCGCTGGACTTGGAGAATTTTCAGAGCGCAAAAAGCCGCCGCGCGGCCGCCTTTAACGAGCTGTGCAGCCGCATCGTGCTGAGCCAAAGATCCCAGTTTCTTCACAAGCTCTCGACCTTGGCGGACCTCACCGTGGAACTGGCCGACACGTTCCGGGACGCC
>JAJPIE010000011.1 GCA_021324935.1 Acidobacteriota bacterium | reverse complement strand
GCAACGCTGCAACGCAAATGGAATCCGTCCCTGCCTGCGCAGGCAGGGTTGACGCAACAGTCCCAGGCCGCGTAACGTGCACCAAGTCGCGAGCCGCCCAAATCAACTAGACCCGGGACAACTTCTTCAGCAACGCCGTTCATTCCCAAATCATAGGGGCAAGTTCCAGCAAATGCAGTGAGGCCACGACTTGGTGTGATGTCCTACGGTCCCAGCGGCAACGCGGCCATGTAACGCACTGAAAAGTAAGGGTAGAAACGTTCGAGGTGTGTCGATTGGAACTAATGCAGGTCGGGGTAAGAGTGGTCGAGATCCTTGCCCTGCAGTAAAAGCCCGGGCGGTCTCTTTCTGAGCGTTCCAATATGTGGAACACAATTTCATATTGACAGGGTCTGGATTTTCACTAGAATGCGCGTGGAAACAAGGGGAACGCCGCGGCATCCAAGCCGGAAACCGAACGGATTGGGCGCGGCGCGGGAGGGACGAATGCCAGCAACGGCGACCATGCTTCGGCAGCGGGCGGTGAGGCGATTTCAACGGGAAGAAGGTTCGAGCAAATCTTTACAAAAAGCGCTGCGCATCCTGGTGTACATGGGGGAGCAGGCGCCTGAGGCTGGAGTGACGGAACTCGCTTCAGACCTGGGATTGACCAAAGCAACAGTACACCGGTTGTTGACGACGATGGAGCGATTTGACCTGATCGAGCGAAATGCGGAAACCGAACGATACCGGCTGGGACTCAAGTTGCACCAACTGGGCAGCCGAGCCGTGGAATCCCGGACGCTGCGAACCGAAGCGCATAGGTTGCTGGTGGAAATGTCGCGCCGGTCCCGGGAAACGGTAAGTCTGGCGACACCCGCGCCGGGAGGGGTGATTTGCCTGGACCGGCTGGATTCGCCGCATACGATCATCACGGTGTGCACGCCGATTGGGACGATGTTCCCCGCGCACTGCACGGCCGCGGGAAAAGCGATTCTGGCGTACATGGCACAGGACGAGATTGAGGAGCTTGTGCGGCGGCACGGGCTGCGCCAGTTCACGCCCTTCACGATCACCCAACCAGCCGCCCTCCTGGAGAATCTTCAACTGATCCGGCGGCGGGGATATGCCGTGGATCACCAGGAGCTGGAGCGCGGATTGAGCGGAGTTGCAGCGCCGGTTCTGAGCGCTCATGAACGCGTCATAGCCGCCGTGGGAATCGCCGGGCCGACGCTGCGGTTCCGGGGAAAAGAGCTGGCCGAAAAAGTCGCGCTGGTGACGGAAATCGGAGCGCGGCTGGCGATGAGCCTGGGACGGTTGGAAAGCAATCCCATGAGTGGAGCTAGGCCAAAAGATGCGGCGGGGATGCGGAATGCTGCGCGCGAGGAGTGAGACATGGGCAAAGCGTATCGGGCGGATCACGTCGGAAGTTTTCTGAGACCACCGGACTTGCTGGAGGCGAGGAAGACGGCAAGCCCGGAAGAGCTGCGAAATCTTGAAGACCGGCACATTTTGCGCGTCCTGGAAAAGCAGAAGGAGCTGGGATTTGAGGCGGTGACCGACGGGGAATTCCGCCGTCGGAATTTCATGAGCGATTTCATCGATGCCGTGGACGGGTTTGATCTGGCCGACGCAGTTGGCAGGATCTGGCAAGCGGGACAAAGCTCCGCGGCGCCCGTGAGCAGTGTCACCGGGATTGTGATTCGCAAGCTGAAGCAAGTGCGGCCGCTGACGGGGCACGAGCTGCCCTTTCTGAAGGCCAACACCACGTTGAAGATCAAATTGACCTTGCCGAGCGCGACGCAGTTCCCGGCGATTTCATTCAAACGCGGGGTAACGGACAACGTGTACAGGGACCACTCTGCGCTGCTTTGGGACATTGTCGAGATCATGAAGAGTGACTTGCGGAAGCTCTCGGAGCAGGGCGTGAGCTACATTCAGATTGACGCGCCGCGCTACAGCTACTACATGGATCCCAAATGGCGCGCTTGGATCAAGAGTGAATTGCAGGTGGAACCCGACGCAGCACTGGACGAAGCGGTGCGCGCGGACAACGCGTGTTTTCGTGCGGCAAAACGCGAAGGAGTAACGCTGGGAATTCATATGTGCCGGGGGAACAACCGGAGCCATTGGTATGCGGAAGGCGGCTACGACGCCATTGCCGAGAAATTATTCGGCACGCTAGAGGCGGACCGTTTTCTGCTGGAGTACGACGACGAGCGCTCGGGGACGTTTGAACCGCTGCGATTTGTGCCTAAGGGTAAAACCGTGGTGCTGGGATTGGTGAGTTCGAAAGTTCCGCGCATGGAGGATCCGGGAGTTCTAGCCAAGCGGATCGAAGAGGCTTCGCGGTTTGTGCCGATGGAAAACCTGGCGCTGAGCCCACAATGTGGATTTGCCTCAACGGCGGAAGGGAACTTGCTTACAGAAGACCGGCAGTGGGCCAAGCTGAAGCTGGTGGTAGACACGGCGAGGCGAGTCTGGAATTGAGCTGGTTGCTTCATAGAGATGGGCTTGCTGAAGCCAGCCGCTCCGCAGGTTGGCTTTTAACAGTCAAAGAAAACGGTTTCTTCGGGGCCCTGCATCATCACATTCCATTCGAAATGTGACTCACTGGCTTGCCCCTTCCGGGCGATAAGCGTTACCCGGCGCGCCGGGTCGACGAGATTCAACGCAAAATCATCCTGGTTAGCGGGATCGTCGGGGAAATAGATTCGAGTGACCAAGCGGCGGAGCAATCCGCGCATGAAGACGGAAACCACAATGTGAGGTGCCTGCAATTTTCCGTCGGGCCCGGGAACGCGTCCTGGCTTGATGGTGAGGAAGCGGAACCTTCCTCCCTCGTCGGTGGGAAGTCTACAGAAACCCTGAAAATTCGGTTCGATGGGTTTGTCCTGCGTGTCCTCGGGATGTGCGTACTTGCCCTGCGAATTCGCCTGCCAGAATTCTAGCATGGCGTCTGGAATCGGCTTGCCGTCGGCGTCCAGGACGCGCCCGGAAATTTGGATTTTCTGTCCGTCCACTCCGGCGGCGATGTCGTTGCCAAATAGCCATTCCAAGCCGATGCGAAAGTAGGGGCCTACGGTTTGCCACGTGGTTGCCTGGAGGCTCATCTCATTTCTCCCATGGAGTGGCCAGGCGGCCGCTGAGAATAATGTCGAATTTATAGCCGAGACATTGTTCGGGTTCCGTGGTTTCCCAATCGAACTGCGAGATCAGGCGATTGCGGGCTTTTTCATCGGCCGTGCAATTGAAAATCGGATCAAACGGGATCAGCGGGTCACCGGGAAAATACATCTGAGTGATGAGGCGCGTGGCAAACGCGGGCCCGAACACCGAGAAGCGAATGTGCGCCGGCCTCCAGGCGTTGTAGTGATTGCGCCAGGGATATTCTCCAGGGCGAATGGTGACGAAACGATAGTGGCCATGGGCATCCGTGAGCGTGCGGCCAACCCCGGAAAAATTGGGATCGATCGGCGCGTTGTGCTGGTCCACTTTGTGAAGATAGCGGCCGGCGGCATTGGCTTGCCAGATTTCCACCAGCGTGCCGGAAATGGGGCGGCTATTTTCGTCCAGCACCCGTCCACTGACGACGATGCGTTCTCCCAGCGGTTCGCCCGGGTGCTGCTTGGTTAGGTCGAAGGCTTTCACGTCCACGCGCGAGGGGTTGATGGTTGGGCCCGTGATTTCAGAAAGCGTGTGCGGGAGCTGAATCAGTGGCTTGGTAGGAGCGCGTTTGATGGAGGAGACGTAAGGAGGATGCAGGTGATTCGGTTGAGTGTCCGGGTAAAAGCGACGGTAGCCCCGCGGATACTGCATGCAAGGACCTCCTGAAAGAAAGCAACAATAAAGGCCGCCAAGGCAGGAGCGCGCCGGACGGGCGGGAGATACTGTAAATGGGGAGGGGAGGGAGGTCAAGACCGATAAACGAAAGTACGTGCGTATATCGAACAATCGATGTATGCTGCGTTCCCTATCGGTGGCACGTGCGGAGGAAGCCATGGCCGGCGCAATTTTCAGTGCAGCGGTAGGCAAAGCTATCTACCCGAAACGCGAGGCGCGTGCGGAAATGCCTCTGCGGAATTCAGGTTTCGTTGATGTTTTGGCAACGGCCGCGCACTTGGATGAATTCAGCGGCGATCCGAATTTCATGACCTCGCTGGCGCGGGGGTTGCTGGTGATCCAGGCGTTTTCACAACAGCGGCAACAGCTTTCAATATCTCAATTGAGCAAGCGAACGGGGCTTTCCCGGGCCTCGGTGCGCAGATGTCTGCACACGCTTTCGAAGTTGGGATTTGCGGGCACCGACGAGGGAAAGAATTTTTATCTGCGTCCCCGAATTCTGACACTGGGGCATTCCTATCTGGCTTCGATGCCGCTGGCAACGGCCGCTCAGCCGATTCTCGAACACTTGAGCCAGATTCTGCATGAATCCTGCTCGATCGCGCTCCTGGATGGAACGGAGATCGTTTATCTGGCGCGGGCCAACGTCTCGCGGATCATGGCCATTGACCTGGGAGTGGGAACGCGTTTGCCGGCGTTTTGCACTTCTATGGGGCGCGTTCTGCTGGCGCATCTCACACCGGAAGTCTTGGAGACCGTCTTGCCGAAAATCGAGTTCACACGGTACACGGAGCGCACGGTCACTTCGATCGAGAAGCTGAAGCAGTTGATGGCCACGGTGCGGAGGGAAGGGTACGCCCTGGTTGACCAGGAGTTGGAATTGGGGCTGCGCTCGATGGCGGTGCCGGTGCGGAATTCGAGCGGGCGAGTGGTGGCGGCGCTCAATGTTGGGGCGCACGGGCAGCGCGTGTCGGCGCAGGATATGCAGACGAGGTTCCTGCCGTATCTGCGAGCCGCGGCCCAGGAAGTTTCTCTGCTTCTGCAATAAGTAACGAAAGCGGTCCGGCAACCAGGGAGAACCTGGAGACTGGTAGCATCTCTTGGGCGATTATCGCCATGTGGCATCCATCTGGTTCTTTCCACCTCTTTGAATCGTCACTTAGTATCGGCCGCAGTGCCAGCCGTGGGCGCCACAGGCCACGTGAGGTTGCGTGTCACCCGGAGGGCCGCAAGCCCATCAAAGCGGAGGAGCGGGCATGTCAGCCAAGAATCCCGTGGTTATCTATGGAGCCAGCGGTTTTTCGGGCCGGCTGGTGGCGGAATATTTGCGGGAGTACAACATTCCGTTTATTGCCGCGGGGCGAAATCACGGAAAAGTCTCCGAGGTGATGAAGAATGTTCCGGGCATCGAAACCGCGAACTATGAGGTTGCAGAAGTGGGAAACTCCGTGGAAGAGCTTGCCAGGCTGTTCTCTGGTGCGCGGGTGGTGTGCAACACGGTGGGGCCATTCATATACAGCGGCCCGCTGGTGATCGAGGCGTGCTTGAAATCCGGATGCCACTATCTGGACATTAGCGGCGAGCAGGCGTGGATCCGGCAAGTGGCGGAGAAATGGGGGCCGGAGTTCGCGAAACGGAATTTGCTGGCGGCCCCGGCGACGGCCTTCATGTCCGCGCCGAGCGACGCCGCAATAAGGCTATGCGTGGAATCCAACAAGTGCATCGACACATTTGAAGTGCTCACGATGTTTCGCGGCACCCCCACGTTCGGGTCAACGCAGACAATTTTCGCGGTCCTGCAGACCGAGGCGCATTATCTGGAGCAAAACCAATACAAGCGGTGGCCGCCGGCCACGGCTTTAGATGTCGTGACACCCGGTCAGGTGCAAACGCAACTCGCACTGGCCTGGGGGGGATTCCCTCATCCGGTCTGGTTCAAGAGCCACCCGCAGATAGCCAACGTGAAATCATTTGGCGGATTGCTGGACCGGCAGATCATGGAGAGCGTAATCGCAACGGAGAAGCTGTACTTGCAGGAAATTGCGCCGCTTTCGAAGGAAGAACGCGAGCGCCGCCTTTCAGAGATGGCGAATTCCGTGCAGGGAGGTACGCCGCCGCGGGAAAACGCCCGGGAAAACAGGACGATCGACGTGATTGCCGGCCGCGGCTCGACGGATGTGGTGCAGTGCGTGCTGCTGGGGACCTGCTGCTACAAACAAACGGGATTGATTCAGGCTTTCGCGGCCCGGAACCTGGTGCGAGGAGCCTCGCTCAAGAGCGGATTTGCTTCGGCGGCCGAGGCGTTTGGTGCGCGGGAACTCCTCAGTGTTCTGGATGATCATGGCTTGTCCAAGATGAAGATGTTCTGAGGCCGGCAGATCAACGTGCGCGCGATCGATTATTTCCTCAAAGCGGCGGAGAGATATGCGGAGCGGATTGCCCTGGTGGACGGTGAGTTCCGTTGCACATACGGAGAGTTGCGCGCCGCGTGTGAACGAGTGGCGCGCGCGCTGTGGGCCGGCGGCTTGCGGGACGAAGATCGAGTGGCCATTTACGCTCCGAATGACGCACGCGTGCTGATGTGCATGCTGGGATTGATGCAGGCCGGCGGAGCCTGGGTACCCATCAATTACCGCAACGGCATGGATGCCAACGTGGAGTTCATGCGTTACGCCGAGACCCGCTGGCTCTTTTACCATAGCGCTTTCCGGGAACTTGCCAGGGAGATGCACGCGCGCGTGCCGGCGCTGCGGCACTTGGTGTGCCTGGATGCCGAAGACGGAGAAAACCCATCCCTGGCCCGGTTCATGGAACAAGGCAAAAACGCTGTGGAGCGGGCTTGGGCGGATGCGCGCGGTAACCCGGAGCGCATGGTGGGCCTGGTGCCGACCGGAGGCACGACAGGTCCGGCGAAAGGGGTTCGTGTCACCAGCGATTCCTGGGGCGCATTTGTCGAAATGGCAGGGAATTACTGGCACTGCGAGGACGCGTTGCCGGTATGCCTGAGCACGGCGCCGTTATCGCATGCAGCGGGGGTTGTGGCGTTCGCGCTGTTCACAATTGGAGCGACGAACGTGATTTTGCCGCGATTTGAAGCGGAAGCTGTCCTGGAGAATATCGAGCGGCATCGCGTGACGCACATGTTTCTGCCGCCGACGGCATTTTATGCGTTGCTGGCGCATCCGGATGTTCGCAAGCGGGATTGCTCAAGCCTGCGGCTCATGCTTCTGGCGGCTTCACCCGTTTCACCGGATCGCGTGCGGCAGGGCGTGGAAATTTTCGGGCCGTGCGTTTGTCAATGTTACGGGCAAACCGAAGCCCCGATGTTGATGACGTGGCTCGATCGAAAGACTGTGGCGGCGGCAGCCGCGGGTGTTCACCCGGAGAGATTGCGGAGTTGCGGGAAAGCCACGTACGCGGTGCGGCTGGGAATCATGGATGACCAGGGGAATTTGCTCGCGGCCAACGAAACTGGCGAGATCGTGGCACGCGGGGCGCTGGTGACGCCGGGATATCACAATCTGCCGGACGCGACAGCCGAGATTCGCACGCATGGCTGGCACCACACCGGTGACGTCGGCTATTACGACGACGATGGATACTTCTACATCGTGGACCGCAAGAAGGACATGATCATCACCGGCGGATTCAATGTCTACTCAGGGGAAGTGGAATCATGCCTGATGGGGCTGCCCGGGATTTATGAATGCGCGGTGGTCGGCGTGCCGGATGAGAAGTGGGGAGAGGCGGTGAAGGCTTTCGTGGTGCCGCGGGAAGGCGCGGCGCTGCGCGAAGAAGAAATTATCGGTTACTGCAGAGAAAGACTTGGCGGAGTGAAGACCCCGAAGTCGGTGGAATTTCGTGCAGAAATTCCCAAGACGCCTGCTGGAAAAATCGATCGTAAGGCGCTGCGCGCGCCATACTGGAAAGGAACCGACCGGGCGGTGCATTAAGTCCCCTGCGGTGAAGCAAATGTTCGAATATCGTCTAAGTGTGCGAAAATTGAGATTGCGCTCCGCTTTTCCCCGTTCATACTCCACCTCGCCTATGCTCCTTCCTCACCGCGGTCGATGACTCGCGCCATCGCCTGCCCGGAACCGGCGGAGCGGGGCGCTGCGCATGATCCTGCAGATCAACCATCTTCAGAAGAGCCCGGCCGCCGATACCGCCCACGACGTGATCGATGCCTTGTTGACCTTGCTGGAGTCTGGCCAACTGGAAGCCGGACAACTCGCCCGGTTTCGAGTGCAACTCGACTGGATTCAATACCGAAGCAATTTCCGGGAAGCGGTAATCGCCGTGCCATTCGGCAAGTGCGGTGGCGAACCCTCCGCGCCGCTGGATTTGCACATCAATACGCGGCAAATGAGTCGGGAATCGCTGGCGACGGAGATTGTGAAGGCGATTTCGGGTTGCCGCGGGAACCGGCCGGAAGGAGTTGACCGGATCCCCCTGGAAGATTTTTGTTCCTTTCGCTCCAGCATCGCGTGGGAGTTCAACCGGCTTTACTGGCACCGGCTGGCGGATTGGGAACACGCGACCGGGCGAGGCTATGAGCAGGCGTTGCCGGGCGGGAAGTCCGATGCGCATCATCCCGAGGCAATCGCGGACGGGGTAGCGGATTTTTGGACCCTCTTGCAGGACATGGAAAAGCGCGGCCAGCTTCCCGGCGAGATTTTCGTCATGGAGATTGGCGTCGGACTTGGGAAACGCGCCGCGCTTTGGCTGGACCGCTTTCAGGCGTTAGATCAACAACGTAACACGAATTATTATTCGCGGTTGAAATTTTTGCTTGGGGACTATTCGCTCGCGACCCTGGAGCGTTCGCGGCCGGCGCTTGCGAATCATCTGGATCTTTGTAGCTTTGTGGTTCTCGATGCGCTGAATCCGATCCGTTCACTTTCCTTCTTGCGGCACAAGCTGCTGCACATCCACCTGACAAATGTGTACGACAACCTGCCGGATGAAGAGTTGGCGCGCCGGGACGGGAAGCTGTATCTGGTTCAGGTGCGCGCGTATCTGCCCAACGCGGAAGCGGAACAAATTTGCAGGGGCGCACAGATTTCTCTTGGGGATCTATCGCGGAGCGTGAACCGGCTGCTGGAGATCGGACCCGATTTTTTTGCCAGCCGCGAGCAGGGCATCACTTTCTGGCAGGAAGTCTGGAAGGCCCTGCGGCTGGAAGAACGGTTGGTGAGCGTGGAAGAGCTCCCGGCGGAAACCCTGCCGGAGGGATTGGGCCTTACGCGATTGGACGAAATCTTGCGGGACGCGCCGAGCGATGTGAGGTTTCATTTGAGCACGGGAGCCATCGAGAGTTTGCGGAATACGCTCCCGCTGCTGCGCCCGCGAGGCTACCTGCAAGTGCAGGACATTTTTGTGACCGACTTGAACGACTACCGGACAGGATTTTACGGGCCGGGGAAAGTGGATGGATCCATCGTGAACTGGGTCAACGGCGCGCTGCTCCGCGAAGCTGCCGAGCGCGCCGGATACGACCTGCACTTTGCGCCATTTCGTTACCGGCCCGGCTCACACACTTCGGTTTTGTACACGACGCAACGGGAGTAGCGCTTATGACTTTGCCCATTCTTCCTACATCGGTAGTCGGCAGCTATTCCATGCCGGGATGGCTGGAACGCCTGAAGACGGAATATCACGCGCGGCGGATTAGCAAGCAGGACCTGGACGAGATCCACGACACCGCGGTGAAAGCGGCGATCAAGGACCAGGAAGTGGCGGGAATCGACATCATTACGGATGGGGAACTCCGCCGGGACAACATGATCGATTATTTCGTGGAGCGCTTGCCAGGTGTGCAGTTCGACCGCTCGTCCAAAAAATTCTATTACGATTTCTACGACAGTGAAGTTTTGAAAAAGCTGCCGAGCGGGCCGCTGGGGTTGACGGAAGATTTCCGCTTTCTGCACTCGAATACACAGTGCGAGACTAAAATCTGCATCACCGGCCCGCACTCACTTTCCAAGCGCATCCGCAACAAGCATTATCCAAGCGAGGAAGCCTTTGCGATGGACCTGGCGCGCGTGATGAATACGGAATTAAAGGAACTGGTGAAGGCGGGCGCGCGGAGGATTCAGATTGATGAGCCCTGCTTTTCGGGATTCCCGGAAGATTTGGGATGGGGGATCGCGGCGCTGAATGAATTGGTGGCAGGCGTCGAGGCGAGCATCGGGGTACATATCTGTTACGGCAATCGCTACGGGAAACCCTCCTGGGAGGGAAGCTACCGGTATTTGTTTCCAAAGATTCTGGAAGCGAAAGTACAGCAAGTGACGCTGGAATTTGCGCGGCGCGGCGGAGAAGATCTGGATTTGTTTCACGAATTCTCCGCCCCATTCGAAGTGGGCGTGGGCGTAATCGACGTGAAGACGCAGGCGGTCGAGACGCCGGAAATGGTGGCGGAGCGCATCCGCAAGGCGCTGGAGTTCATTCCCAAGGAGCGCGTGGTGGTCTTGCCGGATTGCGGATGCTTGCACTTGCCGCGGAATGTGGCGTTCGCCAAGCTTTGCGCCATGGTGGAGGGGACTAGGCTCGTTCGCAAAGAACTGGGGAATTGATATGGCGACAGCCAATCCATTGCGCGAAGCGTTGACGAGCGGGAAGTTTTGTTACGTCGTGGAATTGGTGGCGAGCCGGTTGACTCGCGAAGCCAAGCTGTTGGAAGTGGCATCGCAACTGGCGACGGTGCCCGGCGTCGTGGCGGGAAGTATCACGAGCTATGCGGGCGGGGCCATGGGGCACGACCCGATCCGCGTGGGAACCGCGGCGCGAGCCAGGGGGCTAATCCCCAACATTCATGTCACCTGTGTGAATCGAGATAGAGCTGGCGCTCAGCGAACGCTGGAAGATCTGCATGGCCTCGGCATTGAAAACATTCTGGCGCTGACCGGCGATTTCCCCAAGGAGACGGTGGAGACCAAGGCGCAAGCGAAGTTCGAGCTGGATTCCGTGCAATTGATCCGCTTGATTCAGGAGATGCGCGAAAAGGGCATGTCGTTCTGGATTGCCGCGGCGGTATCGCCCTTTAAATACGCCGAAGCGGATTGCAATTATCAATATTTAAAGTTGGAGAAGAAAATTGCGGCGGGAGCGGACTACGCGATTACTCAGCTTGGATTTGACGCGCGGAAATTTCGCGAGTTGAAAGTTTACCTTCTGGAAAAAGGATTGAAAACGCCAGTGCTTGGGAACGTTTACGTACTTTCGGGCAAGGCCGCGGAGAAGATGTCCAGAGGCGAGCCGCCAGGCTGCTGGGTTGCCCCGGAATTACTGGAGAGGATTCAGCAAGAAGTGAAGGCGGCGGACAAAGGATTGCCAGCACGGCTGGAACGCGCAGCGCGGATGGTGGCGGTGGTGCGCGGGTTGGGCTATGCGGGGGCCTACCTGGGCGGAGAGCATCGCGCGGAACACGTGCGCTGGATCATCCGGCGGGCGGAAAGCCTGGCGGACAGATGGAGAGAGCTAGCGGATGAATTCAATTACCGCCCGAGAGGCGGCTTTTTCCTTTACGAATCGACGCCCGCGAAACCCAGAAAGCGCGGACGTATTCCGCGCTTGCTGGATACCCTCGGACGTATATTCCCGGTTGCCCGGGATGCCGCGTTGCGGAGATTGCTCATCGGCGTTTTTCAATGGGTGGACAAGCGGCCGCGCGTGGAGCGGTTGGTGGAGCGTGGCGAATTTTTATTGAAGGCGCCGCTGTTCGGCTGTCAGGCGTGTGGAAATTGTGTGCTGGGTGCGATGGAGTACGTCTGCCCGCAGACTTGCCCGAAGAATCTGCGCAATGGGCCCTGCGGCGGAACGTTGCTGGGGCGCTGCGAAGTCGTGGACCAGGAGTGTATCTGGGTGGAAGTTTACGAACGGGCGAAAGCCATGCAACGCGTGGAGAGTTTGCGCGAATACATTCCTCCTCGAAATCCGGCGCTGCAGGGCACAAGCTCGTGGGTGAATTATTTTCTGGACCGGGATAACCGTCCGGGGAAAAAGGTGGCGTTGCACCGAATCGAAGAAATTGCTTCCGCTCGCAGCGCGGATCGCGACCCCAAGTCAATTGTGCGGGGCTGATGATCCGCCAAGGGATTGATTGGCGCGGAAGATGATGAAATCGCGAAGTGCCGAAGCGTCTTCCCGGGACAGTTCTTTCTCGAAGGAGACCATGCCGTAGGGCTGCAGCATCCCGCCGAGCACAATCTGGAACCACTGCTCGTCGTTCAACGTGCCCGAGTAGCGCAAGTCGGGCAACACGCCGCCACTCACGGCGGCATCTCCGTGGCACACGCTGCAATAGCGCTGATAGAGTTGCTCACCGTGTTTCACCGCCGCTGCGCTGGCCGTGGCTTTCGGCGGAGCCAGGAGCGGCGGCTTCACTTCCGACGCAGGAGGCAACTTGGCATTCCCGCCCAGCTTGAACGCCAGCATGCGCGGAACATTGACCATGCGCGGTTTCTGTAAGCCGATTTCGCCGGCAGCGAGGGGAAGCGCGCCGCCCCAGCCGACAATGACCGCGATGAATTGCTGCCCGTTCACGGAATAGCTGATCGGGCCAGCAGTGATGCCGCTTTCGACGGAGACGGACCAGAGTTTTTCGCCCGTCGTCGCGCGGAAGGCTTCGAACTTGCCGTTGCCAGTGCCTTCGAAAACGAGATTCCCCGCGGTCGAAAGCGCGCCGCCATTCCAGGGGCCCGCTCGTTCCCCGCGCCACACTTCTTTCTGGCGGACCGGATCCCAGGCAACCAGATGTCCCTTGGTGCTGTCGAGGACGGCCTTTTTGATGGCGGGATCCTGGGGAAGCTCGGCAGCGACGGGATCCGTGCCGGTGTTCCAGGCTAGGCGATTGTGGCTAAAGCGCTCCGCGGACTTGTAAGGGAAGCCGGATTCGAGCACGGGAAAATAGACGAGGCGTGTCTGCGGGCTGAAGGATACCGGCTGCCAACTGTGCGCGCCACTGGGCCCGGGCGTGATTACGGCGGGAGCGTCACTCTGTTCGTACGCCGCGCGCGCGGTTTCGATAGGACGCCCGCTTTGCGGATCGACACCCGTGGCCCAATTAACATTCGTAAAAGGTTTGGCGCTGATCAGCTTGCCGGACTGGCGATCGAGGACATAGAAGAAACCGTTTTTAGGCGCGTGCAATAATACATGGCGATGCTGGCTGTCGATGGTCAGATCGGCAAGGATGATTTGTTCTGCGGAATCGTAATCCCATTCGTCAGCCGGATTTTCTTGGTAGTGCCAGACGTATTCGCCAGTCTCTGGCTTCACGGCGACAATGCACGAAGTGAAGAGATTATCTTCTGCCGGAAGATCGCGGAATTTGCGGGACCACGGGTCCGCGTTGCCAGTCCCGAAATAGAGCAGGTCCAGCTCGGGATCGTACGCCATGGCATCCCAAACCGTTCCCCCACCCCCGTTTTTCCACCACTCGCCGCTCCAGGTCTTTGCGGCTTTTTTCAGCGCGGGATTTTCGAAAGGCTTTGCTGGGTCGCCGGGCACCGTGTAAAAGCGCCAGACTAGTTTGCCAGTGTCCGCGTCGTAGGCGGATAAATATCCGCGCACGCCCATCTCCGCTCCGCCATTGCCAATAAGTACGTTGCCCTTCACCACGCGAGGAGCGCCCGTAATTGTGTATCGCATTTCTGGATCAATCGTGAGGGTTTCCCAGACCGGCTTGCCCGTGGAAGCGTCGAGAGCGATTAACCTTCCATCCAGAGTGCCCAGAAAAAGTCTGCCTTTCCACGCCGCAAGACCCCGGTTGACCACATCGCAGCAGGCGTTAACGCCCCACGCGGGCGGTACTTTCGGATCGTAGGACCACAGGAGCTTTCCAGTGGCTGCATCCAAGGCGACTGCTTTGCTCCAGGCCGTGGTGAAGTACATGACGCCATCGATGACCAACGGGGTGGATTCCTGCCCGCGATGCGTGTCGAGATCGTAGTACCACGCTAGACTTAACTCGCCCACATTGTTGACGTCGATCTGTTGCAGCGGGCTGAAGCGCTGCTCACTGTAGGTCCTGCCATACATCAGCCAATCCGCGGAATCTTTGTCGGCTTGCCCCAAACGCTGCGCGTCGACCGATCCGATGCCCCCTGTGGGACGCGACGATAGTGTTTCGAAGGACTTCCCGCATCCGAAGAGCAAGAAGGTCGCGGCTAGAAATACGGGTGGGAGGCATGGGCGAATTCCACGCCAGTTCGCAGAGTGGATTGGTTGGAATCGCGAATGGAATAAGGCCACGCTGGTCACCTCACACAGAGGTCAGTCCGGAAGCACGTACTCGCAAAAAGCGACGCAGAAAATTCCTATCCTGCAATTTTGTTCGTGTCAAGTCGACGTGGCGCCTTGGACTGGGTGGATTTTGGAAAGGGAGCCGCGCGGAATATGGGCAAGGTAGAGATAAAGAACACCCCCGAAAAGGAAGCAGAAAGGCCGGTTTTTCCTATAAAACAAAACGAAGACACGAATTTTGCGCGATATTCGAACAATCTGTTCGATAGCAGCCTTGACTTTGAAACAGCCCGAGATTATCCCTTCTCCCAATATTCGCTATTTCTCGCGTCGAGCAACCCTCGTGTCACGAGGTAGTTGGGGACATAAGCGTTTTGGAAGGAGCTCTTATGGGGCGACGTGGATGGTTGGCCGTTGTGTGCATGGTGTTGTTGGTGGCTTTTGGTAGGGTCGAGACGGCAGCCGGCCAGGCGGCGACAAGCCTGGCGCAATTGAACGGCACGATTGTAGATTCTTCCGGTGGCACGGTTGCGAAAGCAAACGTGACTCTGCGGGAGTTGGCAACCAATCGATCCTACAGCGCCGTATCCTCCGATAACGGCTTCTACGCAATTCCCAATCTTCCTCCGGGGCAATACGAATTGAAGGTCACTTTTACGGGATTCGCTCCGTTTACGGAGACCGGGATCGTGCTACGAGTCGGTCAGGTGGCGACGATTGATGTCACTCTAAAAGTACAGGCGGAAGGCGAGAAAGTTGTCGTAACCACCGAGGCCCAGCAGATCGAGCCAACACGCACAGAAGTGAGCCAGGTGATCGAGACGCAGCAGATCCAGGCGCTGCCGATCAGCGGGCGTTTGTTCACCGATTTTGCTTTGTTGACTCCGGGCGTGGCCACCAGCCGCACCAGCCTGGGGTCGACTTTTACCGAGTTTGAAGTCACGCAGATTTCGTTCGCGGGTATGCGCTCGTTCAGTAACGAAGTCACCGTGGACGGCGCCGATTTCGTGAACTCGGTTAGCGGCGTGCAGCGGGCGACTCCTCCGCAAGAAGCCGTGCAGGAGTTCCGCGTGGTGAACAACAGTTTTGGCTCGGAGTATGGCCGCGCGCTCGGCGGAATCGTCAATATCGTGACCAAGTCCGGCTCCAACGACCTGCACGGATCGATTTACGATTATTTGCAAAACAACGCGACCGACGCACGTTCTTTGCTGCAGCCTTCACCGATCCCCAACACGCTGCGGCAAAACCAGTTTGGAGCCACCCTGGGCGGGCCCATCAAGAAAGACAAGACATTCTTCTTTGCAAATTATGAAGGGAAACGCAGGGGCGAATCGCCCACCTACGCTCCGGATCTCATTAACAACCTCGCGCAAATCGATCTGGCGAAGGCCTACATGGGACTTTCCCCGGAAGGTTGTTATCTGCCTCCCGCACGGTGCACCGGATCGCCGTTTTCGTATCTGCGGTCCACTTTGAAGGATTCGAATACCGATTACGGTTTTGTGCGAGTGGATCACCAGTTCAACACGAACAACAACCTGGCCGTGCGCTACGTCATCGAGGACGCGAGATTGCTAGGAGAATTAATCGGGAACACGCTGGACGGCGGAGGAATCGGCACACCCAGCGGAGGGCGCAACAACTTCATCCGCGACCAGTCGCTCGTGGGGACCTACAACAGCGTTTTGCGGCCGAATCTGGCCAATACCTTCTTGGCGCAATACGCGCGGCGGCACTACAACTTTCCCGGCTCAACCGGCGAGCCCGATCTGAGCGTGGTGAACGACCTGGAGTTTGGCCACAACTTTGGAACCTACGATGCGATTTACGAAAGTCGCGCGGAATTCGCCGATTCGCTCTCGTGGATCAAGGGCAGCCATTCCATGAAATTTGGCTTCGACGGGAACTATGTATGGAGCTACAACAATTATCCGGGATTTGATCCGGAGCGGATTCTGTTCCCGAACCTGAGCTGTATGTATGAATATGCCAACTTCGTAGAAGGCGCGATTACCGGCACACCTGGGACGTTGGCGCCCATCGCCAGCTCTCCTTGCCCGCTTTCCCCGGCGGCAGACGGAGTTGGCTTTCTGTATTGGGGCGTGGCTTTGCCGCGCACGGGGTTCGCGAACGGGTACGTGCCAGCGCCTGCGACCGGCGGCGGCTATAATAGCGGCTGGCCCAGTGCATTTCCCACCGACATGTATCACAACTATGACTACAAGCTGAACCATGGATATTGGGGTTTCTTTGCGCAAGACCAGTGGAGAATCAAGCCTACCTTGACGCTGAATTATGGCTTACGGTGGGATTTCGAATCCGGGCTTGGAAACGTGATCGACAGTTATTACGGCGCTGTGCAGCCCCGCGTGGGATTGGCCTGGTCGCCCGACCACAAGACGGTGATCCGCGCCGGCTTCGGAACATTCTTCGACCGCAACAACATGACGTTCTTCTTCACGACGGGCAATCAGAAGGTAATCCCCGGATATTTCTGCAAACCGGCGACCGCGGATCCCGGATGTGCGACGGCAAATCTATCTCCCGTAACCATACCCATGATTCAGAACAAAGCCGCCCAGGGTGGCTGGCAATTGTCGGCCCAGCCAGGATTCCCGGGTACGCCGTCGCTGCCCTGCACGAACACGCCGGCGCCAATTGGCCCGGGCCCTTTGCCGCCCATCTTCTGCACCACTGGACCAACCGCGAGTATCGCTGCCATCACCGCGTTTGGAATCATGGCGGGCGGACCGAATTCGTACAATCCCGTGACCTTAACCGGCCCGTGCTCGTTGACGCCCGCTGGACCTGCAGGCGCGTGCGGCGTGGGATCCGGCGGCATTCAACGGAACGGCAAGCTCCCTTACGCGGAACAAGCCAGCCTGGAGATCGACCGGCAGATCGGTCATGGACTCACGCTGGATGTGGCCTATCTTTTCGTCGAGGCGCACCGGCTGGTCCGTGGAAACAACATCAATGTGCCGTGCCCCGCTGGCACCGCGAAGTCTGGGAACCCTTACACGGCTCAGGGCCTGGTGAATCCGGATGGGTCGCTCACGCCGTGCCAGGGCTCTCCGGTG
This sequence comes from Acidobacteriota bacterium, assembly GCA_021324935.1. Lineage (GTDB taxonomy): Bacteria > Acidobacteriota > Terriglobia > Acidiferrales > UBA7541 > Acidiferrum. The sequence continues at coordinate 10,643 of JAJPIE010000011.1, read as the reverse complement.
CTCGGGCCGTTTGGCCTTGGACCCTTCTTCTCGTACCTGAATAATGCCGCCAATCCGCTGCTTCCGTACAATCCCAGCGGATTGGAATTTGGCGTTCCTAGCGCCGGACCGGGAATTCCGGCCATCAGCGGAGACCCGACATTGAGCGCCGGATTGCTGGACTACAACAACAACATTGCGAACGCGGCTTATCACGGGTTGACGGTGACGGCGCTGGAAAAAATCGGCAATATCTTCAACCTGAACGCCAATTACACGTTTTCCCACACCATCGACAACGGGAATTTCACCACCTTCATCAATCTCCCGCAAAACCAGTTCGACTATGCAGCGGAGCGCGCGAACTCCAACCAGGACGTGCGGCACCGCTTTGTGGCTAACTTCACGGCAACTGCTCCCAAGGATACCTGGCTGCGGCAGTTTGAGCTCAGCAGCATTATCACCATTGAATCCGGGCGTCCGTTTACGCTCTTCGTCGGCAATAACACTTTCGGAGACATCGCTGGCCAGTCCACCGACCGTGTGGGAGGTTCACCGCTGGGCACCCCAACGTGCACCACCGTGTACAACTGTTCGACCACGGTGTCCCGTAACACCTATCTCGGCGATCCGTTGCGAACATGGGACCTCCGCCTCTCCCGCTATTTCATGTTTAAGGAAAAGTACCGCCTGGACGCTGCCGTGGACGCGTTTAACTTTTTGAATCGCGCGAATGTGGACGAAGTGAGTTCCGTCTACGGCTCGCCAGTCTTCTGCGGCGGCTCGCCGGTGATCCCGAAGCATTATAAGGACGCGGCGACTCTGGCCATTCAGCAGGGAGCCGTCTCCTGTGCATCACAACAGGCGACCGGAAATCCTGGGGCATGGCTTGCCTTGGGACTTTTGCCAGTGTCCATTCCCAATGCACCTAATCCTGTATTTGGCCAGCCCCGAACGATGTTTAACCCGCGGGAGTTTCAGTTTTCACTGAAAGTGTCCTTTTAACTCCGCTCCCGCCATGCAAACCGGCGCGCGCCAGAATTGGAATGGTCGCGCCGGTTGAGCGTCCCTGAATCCATCTAAAGCATCTATATTTGCGCAACTGGGAGAAAGAGAACCGTGGGCCCTGAAGCAGGTTGACATGCTCGCGATTCCGTCCCGGCAAACATTCTGAAAAACAGAGAGAATCTGCGTTGACATCCTCACCGTCATTTTCGGCGCGCTATGCCTGGTACGTCGTTCTGGTCCTGACGTTGTGCTACGCCCTTTCGCTGATTGACCGCCAGATCCTGAGCCTTCTGGTGGCTCCGATAAAGCACGATCTGCACGTGAACGATACGCAGATCGGGCTTCTGCAAGGGTTTTCGTTTGCGGTGTTTTATACGTTTGCTGGCTTGCCGCTCGGCAAGCTGGCTGATAGTTACCCGCGAAGAAGAATCATCACTGCCGGAATTATAGCCTGGAGCCTGATGACGGCTGCATGCAGCATGGCGAAGAGTTACGGTTCGCTCTTCCTGGCGCGAATGGGTGTGGGCATCGGGGAAGCGGCGCTTTCCCCTTCCGCTTTTTCATTGATCACCGATGCATTTCCGCCGGGAAAACTGGGCCTGGCCATGAGCGTGTATTCGATGGGGATCTACTTCGGGTCAGGATTGGCGATGATTGTAGGTGGAACGCTGGTACAACGCCTTTCGCATACGCCGGAATTGATTTTACCTTTCCTGGGAGCCATCGCGTCGTGGCGGGCGACGTTTTTGATCGTTGGGCTTCCCGGTCTCCTGCTTGCCGTCATCACCCTTACGATCCGAGAGCCGCAACGGCGCTCGTTGCTGGTTACGTTGGAAGGCCAAACTAAGAATCCCGGTTCGCGGGAATTGCTGAAACAATTGCGCACAAGAATCTGGTCCGTTGCCGGTGTTTCCATTGGCATGGTGTTTCAGGCAATCTGTGGCTATGCATTTTTGGCCTGGGGGCCGGCGTTCTTGCAACGCACTTACGGATGGAGTCCCGGGCATGCGGGCCAGACATTGGGGATCTTGACTCTAGTCTTCGGTTGCTCGGGGATGTACGCGGGCGGTAGCTTGTGCGATCGCTGGCAGCGCCGAGGGATTCCAGAGGCGCCTTTGCGCGTAGCGGTTTTCAGCGCGGCGGGAACGGTTCTCTTTTTCCCACTGGCGCTGAGTGTTGGAAATGCCATCTGGACGAACGTGCTGCTGTCTGGAGCGATCCTCTTTCTCGCGATGCCGATCGGCTGTTCTTATGCGGCGTTGCAGTTGATTTTCCCGAACCAGTTTCGCGGGCAGGTGTCCGCCCTGTTTCTATTCATCCTGAGTCTGGGGGGACTCTCCCTGGGCCCGCTGTTGCCCGGACTGCTGAACGATTACGTGTTCGGCAATGAACAGATGCTTGGCGTCTCGTTGTCCCTTACGCTGGTGCTAGCGGGGCTTTTGATGTGGGCGATCTTTTTGCTCACTTACCGGCCGTATCGGGAGGATTATCGCGCCGCGCGGGAAAATATCTCGCGCTGAGGCGATCACTTCACTTGAAGCGATTCGATGTAATGTATCAGGTTTGAGATGCGGATCTGAACAATGGAATCATTGCGGCCGCTGACCTGCGAAAACAGCGGCCCCCAAACGGGCATATCGGGGGAGCCGTGGGCGCCGCCTACCCCGCTCCGGAGGATGTTTGCCACATGGTCGGCGGGGAATTTGCCTTCGTTTTTCTTGGCAAGTTCGGCAAGATTTGCAGGCGGAATTTTCAGCGAAGCGGCCGCGGGACCGTTGCCTTTGCCCTCCTTCCCATGGCATGGGGCGCAATACGAATTGAACATCTCGCTTCCCGACGCGGGGGAAGTCATCTGGATCGGCTCTTTTTTGACCTGAGAGGTTTGCGCTTCACAAGCGACAACCCCGAGAAGCAGCGACGTCGAAAGGATTACAGAGCGGAAAAACTTGGTTGGCATAATCGGCCTCCACCGAACAGAATTACCCCTGGCCCTGGCTCGCTTGGTTCACATTAAGCGGCTTGGGCGTCCGAGAGCAGCATTGGTCCGGCTCGAATAAATATCTGTGACATTTAACCCAAGTGAGTGAATGCCCGCGCGATTATCGCCCGCCGGTTGACCAGATTCGGAGGACACCTGATAGGCTGAAAGTCTGGGTGGACCGCAATGGCACAGCCCGGAGAGGGAAGTGAGGGAGACCTTGAGTTTGAGGGGGCTGCTTTAGGATGGGAGCTGCTACGAAAAGGCCCGTACGCTCCGTGCATGTCGCTTCACTGGGAGCGAATGTAGACAGGTACCCCAATGGCGTGATCTATGTGCGATCGCCAAAGCCGTTGGGAGAATATCCGGCACGCGTGACGGATCGATTACAGCATTGGGCCACGCATGCGCCCGAGCGTGTGTTTCTCGCTCAACGGGGACCCAATGGGCTGTGGGAAACGACCACTTATGGCAACGCCCTTCACAGAGTTCGCCGGCTGGCACAGGGCTTGTTGGGCCACGGCCTTTCGCAGGAAAGACCGCTGATGATTCTGTCCGGAAACAGCGTGGAGCATGGATTGCTCGCGTTGGCTGCGATGTATGTGGGAATACCCTATGCGCCGATTGCCCCGGCATACTCTCTGGCGGTGAACGAGTTTCACGCCTTATCGCATCTCTGGAAGAATTTCACGCCGGCCATGGTGTTCGCGCAGGATGGAGCAAAATTTGAACGGCCGTTGAAAAAATTGCTGCAGGCGGAATCCACCAAAGTGGTTATACACGGGTCGTGGCCGGAAGGACTCGCTTGCGTAACGCTGGCGGAACTGGAAAGCGAGGAGCCAACGTCCGCGGTGGATGAAGCCAATCGGCGCGTTTCACCCGATTCGATCGCCAAGATTCTCTACACCTCGGGCTCGACGGGGCTGCCCAAAGGGGTGATTACCACTCACCGGATGCTTTGCTCGAATCAACAAATGCTCTGCGAGGTGCTCCAATTTCTCGCCGAGGAACCGCCCGTGATTTGCGATTGGCTTCCTTGGAACCACACGTTTGGCGGCAGCCACAATTTTGGCATCGTCCTCTACAACGGTGGGACGTTGTATATCGACGCCGGTAAGCCAACGAAGGAATTGTTTGGCGAGACGCTGCGGAATCTGCGCGAGATACCCACCACAGCCTATTTCAATGTGCCAAAGGCGTATCAAATGCTTGTCGGGCACATGCGGACGGACGAGGTATTGAGGAAGACGTTCTTCCAGCGCTTGCAGTGCTTGTTTTTTGCGGCGGCCGGTTTGAGCCAGCATGTTTGGGACGCTTTGCAGGATCTGGCATACGAAACGTGTGGCGAAGAGATCCTGGTGGTTACCGGCCTTGGTGCAACGGAAAGCTCGCCGTATGCGCTGTCCACAGGAATCGGGGGAGCGGCCGCCGGGCATCTGGGACTCCCGGTTCCCGGCGTCGAGCTGAAGCTGGTGCCCGTCGAAGACAAGATCGAGGCCAGGTTGCGCGGTCCTTCAATCACGCCTGGATTCTGGCGGCGGCCAGACCTGAATGCTGCCGCATTTGACGAGGAAAACTTCTACTGTCTGGGCGACGCCGTGAAGTTCCTGGATGAACGCGACCCGCTGAAGGGCTTCATTTTTGACGGCAGGCTGAACGAGGATTTCAAGCTTTCCAGCGGAACCTGGGTGCGTGTCGGTCCGCTGCGGATGAAATTGCTGGCACACTTCGGAATTTTGCTGCAGGACGTGGTGATTGCCGGACCCAATCGTGAATTTGCGACCGCGTTATTTTTTCCGGCCCTGGAAGTCTGCCGTAAACTGTGCCCCAAACTGCCAGAGCACGCCTCCGCTCGCGAAGTGCTCTCAAGCGAGGAAGTCCGCGCGGTGTTCCGCGAACTGCTGCAGTCCTTCGCAGCAGAGAGCACGGGAAGTTCAACCCGCATCGAGCGCGCCGCGCTGTTGGATGTTCCGCCGTCACTCGAATGCCAGGAGCTGACGGACAAAGGTTCAATCAATCAAATGGCGGTCCTGAAAAATCGTGCGGATGAGGTGGAAGCGCTTTACCGCGAGCCGGTGCCGGAAAACATTTTGAACTGCCGGGAGATTCTTGCATGAGCGAATGGACGAAGCCGAATCTGCAAAATCTGGCGGCGATCGACGTGCACGTGCATTTGGAAGCCACGGACGATGCGACGCCCACAGACAGCGCCGCGAAGCAATACTTTGGGGACAGTGGAGCTTCGCGCGATCCTAAGGCGCTGGCGGAGTATTACCGTTCGCGAAAAATCGCCTTTGTCATTTTCGCGGTGGATGAGAAGCTGACCGGCCGGCCGCGAGTGACGAATGAAGCGGTGATCCGCTTCTCGGCCGAGAATCCGGATGTCGCGATTCCGTTTTGCAGCATCGATCCGCATCGCGGCCTGGAAGGTGTCCGCGAGGCGAAGCGGCTTGTTTCCCAAAAGCTTGTCCATGGATTGAAACTGCACCCGCCAATCCAACAATTTTCACCGGACGACAAGATGGCGTATCCCCTCTACGAGGTGTTTGCGGACGCAAAGCTGCCCGTGGTGTTTCATACGGGTCACAGCGGTATAGGCACTGGAATGCCGGGAGGCGGTGGGGTGCGGCTGAAGTACGGCAATCCCATGCCGATCGATGACGTGGCTGTGGACTTTCCCACGATGCCCATCATCATGGCGCATCCCTCCTTTCCTTGGCAGGACGAGGCCATCTCGATCTGTCTCCACAAACCGAACGTATATATAGACCTGTCGGGCTGGTCGCCGAAGTACTTCTCGCCGACGCTCATTCAGTATGCAAATTCGCGGCTGCAGAGGAAGGTTTTGTTCGGGTCTGACTACCCGTTCATTACTCCCGACCGCTGGATCGCGGACTTTGAAAAAATCGCCATTCGCGACGAAGTGCGGCCGCTGATTCTGAAAGAGAATGCCATCAGGTTGCTTCGTTTGGACGTCAGTGGAGATTAAGAGAAAAGGAAACTCAGCGATATATTGCAGCCGGACGCTGAAGCTGTGCGCCGTTCATCCGAACTGAGTCGCTGGAAAATCCCCGCAAGATCGTGGGGGTGCGCAGTGTGGGCCCTCAGGCCTTGATTTGTGCGTCCCATGAAAATCAGGTCTGCCGGAGCAAGGAGACGAGGCTATCGGCGTTGCGGAACGTGCGGGTATCGACGGTGGAATCCTGTTTTTTCCAGAACAGCGTTCCGCTGCGCGTGATGAGGTCGATGCACATGAGTTGGTTGGCCTGGCCGGGATTTGCGGCAGGTTTGCTGAACCACACGGTGCTGCCGTCCTTGGAAATGCTGGTGTGATGGAACCCATGATTCAGGGCCGCCTCGCGAATTTTGTCGATTTCCAACATGGTTTGTGCTCTCTACAGAATCAAAATCTTGCTCCGGGAAGCGGAGCCCAGTCATTTCGAGGATTTACCCCTTGCGTCTTAACTCTTCGCCGCGGATGGCTCTCCAGCCGGAGGATGACTGCGCTCGATATTTTTGGCGCACTCCGCGATCGTGGCATCGATCACCTTGAGTTGGGAGGTGATGCCGGGATCTTCGGGCGCAAGATTTAACTGGCGAAGGAGAGCCGCGCGTTGGGCGCGCAAGTCCTGACGTCTCCGCATCCAAACGCCTTCGTTCGCAAGCATGCTCGCAGGGTCCAAGGGGAGAATTGCGTCTTGCCATCCTTCCCGCGGATATCCCCATTCTTCAGTCAGGCAAAGGGCCTGCCATAGTTCAAAAAATGCGGAATGAGCAAAGCTCAGCGGCTCAGTATCTTGCAGTGCACGGCTGAACTAGCGAGGCGCACCGAGAGTGCCAATTTCAAACATCGTCTAGAATCTGGAACTTCGTCGCAATCTGCGTTCTCCGGGTGATATGCTGGAATTGTTTCCGGATGTGAAGTAATTTTCGAGCGCCGCTTCCCCGCGTCCTGCCTTTTACTCATCCTCCTGCGCATCCGGCTCACTTCTACGGGCACCGGCGAAGGGCCTTCTGCGACCACTCGGCGAACGTCGCACAACTTCATCCAAGGAAAGGAGACTTACTCATGGGAGCGACCCTGCTTACGGCGCTGATTGCCGTTCTGGTTTTTCCCGGACTATTTGCTGTTGCACAGGTGGATCCCCAAGCCGCAAGCACGAAAAAGACACAAGCCGCGGAAATCGAACGAGGTCGTTATCTGGTGGAAGACGTGGCCATGTGCACCGAGTGCCACACCCCAAGAACGGCCGGAGGGCAACTCGACCACGGAGCGTGGCTGCAAGGCGCGCCGATCTGGATCATGCCGGTGAAGCCGATTGCCAACTGGGCGCAGAACGCGCCGCCGATCGCCGGCCTGCCCGGGCTGACTGAACAAGAAGTAGAGCGCGTCCTTGAACAGGGAATCGGGCCAGAGGGGGAAATGTTGCGGCCGCCCATGCACATCTATCACATGAATCACGACGACGCAAAAGCGATCATCGCGTATCTGAATTCATTGCCGCGGCACATCCACTAAAAACAGTGGAGTAAATAGGGCCGCGCGAGGCAACGCGGCCTTTTGCTTTCATACGCCAACATATCGAAGGTATGGCTACAGATTCAATAATTGAGCGGGGCAAACCTACGCCCGTTCTCTCAATTGCCTGCCGGTTCCGCAGGTTTCCAGCCGGGACCGCGCAAGGGGCGTCCCGCGGTAACTCCGGTGAGCTTGCCGCCTTCATATTCCAGGCGGCCGTTTACGAATACATACTTCACGCCGCTGGAAAGTTGCGCGGGCTGGGCGTAGGTGGCGTTGTCGATGATCGTTGCCGGATCGAATATCGTAATGTCGGCGAAGTAGCCAGTCTTCAGCAAGCCGCGGCCGACCAGGCGTTCGCGTTGCGCGGGCAGCGACGTCATTTTGCGGATAGCCTGCTCGAGTGGCAGGAGATGCTCATCGCGAACGTAGCGGCCAAGGAAGTGTGGCATGGCGCCGAAGGCCCGCGGGTGCGTGTGTGGTTCGTAAAGCGGGCCGTCGAGCGAGAGCTCGCCGGCATCGAGGCACAGGCTGGTCCAAGGTTGCTTCAGGCCGTACATATTGTCCTTTTCGCTGGCCATGAAATAGAGCGCCCCAGTTTGTCCTTTGTCGGCGATGATGAAATCGAAGAGTGCGTCGAGTTCCGTCTTTTTCTGGGTCGCGGCGATTTCAGCGACTGTTTTCCCGTCGAATTTCTTCAATTCGGGGTTTTCCACGCCGGAAACCATCACTCCTTTTCCGCCGCCGCAATCGAAGAACAGATTCTCCCAGTTGGGATGATCCGCGGCCATCTCTGCCTTGATCTTGGCGCGGATAGCGGGATCGTGAAGGCGCTGCAACAATTTTTCCATGCCGCCATCGGCAACCCAGGGTGGAAGGCTGGATGCCAGCGCCGTGCCGCCGGCGACATAGGGATACATGTCCGCGGTGACATCCTGCCCGGCAGCTCGCGCCGCATCGATTTGCGCGACGACTTTGGTCATGTTTCCCCAGCGCGTCTTGCCGGAAACCTTCAAGTGAAAAATCTCTACCGGAAGGTTCGCTTCCCGCCCAATGCGCAGGGCTTCGTCGATCGCCTGGGGTTCAGACTGGCCTTCGCTGCGCATGTGCGAACCGTAAATTCCGCCATATTGTGCCGCAACCTTCGCGAGTTCGATGAGTTCTTCAGTCTTGGCATAGTGGCCGGGAGGGTAGATGAGCGCGGTGGAAATGCCGAAGGCGCCCTCCTGCATGGCTTGCCCGACAAGTTGCTTCATCTGTTCGAGTTCCTTGGGTGTGGGCGCGCGATCTTCGTCGCCAATCACGGCTTCGCGAACCTGTGCGGCGCCCACGTAGGTGCCGATGTTCAGCGGTGTCCCGGACTTTTCCAGCCGCTTGAAGTAGCCATCGAGCGTGGTCCAGTCCACTTTCAGATGGTATTGGTCGAGCGCCGCTTGCATTGGTGCGAGCGTGCGCTCGTTTTGCGGCGCGATGGAGCCGCCTTCGCCGGTAATTTCGGTGGTGATGCCTTGGGAGAGCTTGCTTAAGGAACGATTGTCAATGAGCAGGGAAAGTTCGGATTGGCCCAGCATGTCGATGAAACCAGGAGAAACCACAAGGCCAGTGGCATCAATCACCCGCTTGGCGATGGCGTTGTCGAGCTTACCGATGGCGACTATTTTATCGCCGCGGATTCCGAGATCGCCGGAGACCCAGGGATTCCCGGAGCCGTCGATGATTCTGCCGTTGCGTATGATGACGTCGTATTCGTTGCCCGCGGGAGCGGCCACGGCCGCCACGGGCGGCGCAGTCAAAGGAGCGTCATAGGCCGCGGCGGCGATTTGCCCGAGAGCTTCGCCGGCAATTTTCTGCGCGGCATCTTCGTCCTCCAGCGAAACGGCGACCATGTTGACGTAGAGCGCGAGGATCAAATGCTGGCCACTCGCCGTGTCCATGTATCCCGAAAGCCCCTTGCCGGTGATCATCAGGTTTTTGTTCAGGGCGTCATAGGTTCCGTAAGTGCCGGTTTTGGCGTGAACGTGGCCCGCGGCAGGCGAATTCGCCGCAATCTTCACCAGCGTGCCGTCCTTGCCCAGAATGGGAAGCCCGCGATAGAAGGCTTCATAATCTTTCTGCTTGGACATATACAACAGGTATTGCGTCATGAAATCCGGTGTGAAGTAGGCGTTGCCGCCGGCGCCGTCGCCTTGCGATGCGCCGGTAAGATCGAGACCCGCCTTGCTCAGGAAGTCATGTTCGAGATCGAAGCCAGCCTGCAAAGCTCCAGAAGTTTTGTGCGCCAGCAGGGCGCCGAGAAGATACGGCATGGTGCTGGCGTGAAGATTCTGGCTCACCTTCAAGGTTATCTTGACCTCTTCGCGGAAGGGAGGCGAGACGTGCTCGGCAACGACGTTCTCCGCTGTATATCTGGCGCCGAGTTTCTTGAAGTCGACGCTATCCGCGAACGGAGCGAGGCTGGCGGACACGCCTTGCGCTTTCAACGATTCCATCAGAACGGTGGCGGCGAAGCGGCTGGGCTCGGGAACCGGATAAGACGCCATTCGCGCGCGGGCATCCAGGGCCATGCTGCCCTTTAGGCTGACGCTGCGTGTGCCATCGGGATTCTGTTTCTCATCGGCGTATTCCAACGACGTTCGAGAGCCGGCTTTGCCCGTGGTGGCTTGATTGTTTATATGGACGTAAGCCGTCTCCGGGGCGATTTTGAGTTGCACGGGAGCGCCTTCCGAAGCTCCGGGACTCGCGATTACGTCAATCACATTGTCGTTGACGACAATCGGGGAAATTACTACACCGGTGCCGAGCTCGCGCTCACCCTCGGCGAACAGCGTAGCGTCCACCAGCACGTGCCCCTTGATTTTTTTGATGCCCTTTGCAGCGACCTGCTTGGCAAGTTCTTGGATGACGGCGAGCGGATCGCCGGGAAGGCCCTTGCTTTCCGGTCCACCGTAGGAGTGGTCTTCGTCTTCAAAAGCCAGCGTGCCATCGGGCTGGATGCGATTGGAAAGGTCCAAATCGCCGCTGGCGACGAGGACCAGATCGCCTTCAAGCGTGTCTTTCTTGATGGGGCCAGTGCGGTAGATTTTGGTGTGGAATCGATAGTCGTCGCCGAGGAGTTCCATCGCAGTTCCGGTGGTGAGCAGCTTGGTCGTGGAGCCGGGG
>JAJPIE010000048.1 GCA_021324935.1 Acidobacteriota bacterium | reverse complement strand
CCTGAACCTTGGCAAGGTTCCGTACTACCATTATACTAAGGCCGCTTAAACTACTACTTTTATAACACGCTTCTCCCCGCAGCGACAAGGCGCCGCCGGGAATTTCCCAAACAAAAATTCGTCTCAGGAAACCTGCGTCACCCGCGCCGATTTCACGATCGGTGAACGGCGCTGCCGCTCCGCAAAACGCGTGGCTTTGTCCTTGTCCGTATACACGCGCCCAAACGTCTCTCCATCGGCGTAATTCACGCTGACCAGAAAATGATGGTGTTTCCGGCGCCGGTCTTTCCCGAATTCCGACTTGCCCTCGCGTACGGATTTCCGGGGACCTTTCGAAGTTGTTGACGATTTGGCCACGGTGACCTCGGTTTTGCAGGGTTCGTAAATGCCACTATCGCAGGAATGATTTCCCCGTGCAACTAAAACTTGGAGCGGCCTCGGCCTGGCGAGGGAATCCTGCTCGCTCAGCGCGCGGGCATGGAGATGGAATCGGAGCGCGCGCTAAAGAACGGAAGTATACCGCGGCTGGCCCGCATCAAATATTCGATCCCGTGCCGCCCGCTGTTTTCGCTGGCATCGAACCCTTGTGGGCGCAGCGAAAATACCACGTTGATTCCTCCCAACTGATCCGAAGGCGGCGTGTGCGTGGCAAGAAACGCGTTTCCAAATGCACTTAAATTATGCAACGAGCCCTGGCCTGGAAGGCCCAGAACAAAATTCGCCGTGGTGACATCGCTCTCAAAGCCGGTCAGTTTCACTCGGCCATTCCAGAACGTCGCCAGCGGCAGGCGCACTTGGTCCACAAACGGCGTGTCATTGCAGTAAAACGCCGATTCCATTCTTTCGATCGTGCCTGGCGTCGCGGTCCAATTCGTTCTGTCGATGCCAAAGGAAGGATTCACCGGACGAGGCACGCTGTAACTTTGCGAGACCTGAGGCATCAAAAAAATGTGAAATCGGTATGCGTCTGGAGCGGGTGCCAGGTCGCTTTGCACCAAAGCATCGCGGTTATCGGCGGCCAGTAATGCGGGGTTTGCGGCAGTCTGCGAATCCTGTGCCCAAAGCCCTGGAATCGCCAGCAGGCCTGACACTAACACTAACCTGAGCAACAACTTAGCAGTCATCGAACCGTTCGACACTGACGAACCCTCGCTGCCGCGGGGCGGCCGCTAAGGCGCAACATATCCGAAAGTTTTGTCCCTGTCTACAGCTTCCCACTGCGCACGGCTGACCTGGCCGAAAGCCTTAGCGCCTTCTGCAGCTGCACTGAATTTTCGATGCACGCAACGCAAATTCCACCTTGCTCTTCATGAAACATTTTCAGAAGTTTTACGTCTTTATCAGTGAGGAATGCGTATGATGATTTCGGGATTTAAAGAGAGAACGATGTCCAACATTAGCAAACAGCCGCCCCTCATTGAAGATTTGCGGGCGCATTCCGCCGAACAGTTGGCGGAGCTTCGCGTGTTGCTGGGCGCGGGAATCGCCGGTCGTCCGGATAAGCGGCGTCCCGGCTTCTTCGAGATTGATGGCGTGGCAAACGTGTACTACGTTTTCCGCTATCCCACGGGCCACAAAGTGCTGCTGCTGGCCGCCTGGCAGCGCGAAGTCGATCCTGTCGCGGAAATGGTTGCGTATTCCTGCCCCGCCGCCTGATCCCTCGACTTTGAAAATTTCACGCTTACGATTTCGCCCACCCGAAAGTCCAGGGTGGGCGAAAATTTATAAGCCCGCCTTGAGATTCAGCCTATCATTTCTTGTCTTCGTCCAATTTCAATGACACGGAATTGATGCAATAGCGCAGCCCGGTGGGAGCCGGCCCGTCTTCGAACACGTGTCCGAGATGCGCGTCGCAACGGCTGCATTTCACCTCTGTACGCACCATTCCGTGTGACAAATCGGTCTCTTCTTCGACCGCCTGCCCGCCCAGCGGCGCCGTAAAACTCGGCCAGCCGCAACCGGAATGGAACTTGGTCTCCGACCGAAAAAGCGGCTGCCCGCAGCAAACGCACTGATACGTACCCGGCGTCTCCGTCGCTTCGTACTCACCGGTAAACGGCGGCTCGGTCCCCTTCTTCCTAGTCACATAATACTGATTCGGTGTGAGTTGTTTTTGCCACTCGGCCTCGGTCTTTTGAATTTTCTCCCCCATCTCCCCTCCTTCGCCCAGCGCGCTTCGCACTGTCGATTAGTATCAGATTCGGCGCACCGCCTTGACGTTTCGGCGCTCTGATTCAATCATGAATCAACCCCACTCGCCCTGGGGTCGCTCGCATGCCTGACCAACCTGAATCGCAGTACCCGCAAAAGCGCCGGAGCCGCCGCGCCAAAATCGCCAAGCCACTGCGCGTCCGCCCATCGGATCCGCGCGACGAACATTTCGAAGATCTGCCCATCAGCATCAATGCCTCAAAGGAAGGCATTTTTTTTCAGACCCGCCGCGGTACCTACTACAAGGGCATGCGCGTTTTCGTAACCTTTCCCTTCTCTTCTCCCCACGATCCGATGAACTGCGAATATGTGGCGGAAGTTGTCCGTGTGGAAAATCTCCCCAACAACCGCTTCGGCGTCGCGCTGCACCTGCTGATGACCATGAATTATTCTTCCGGCGCGAAGCCGGGCTCCTTAACCCGCGCCTGACCCCGATTCTCTCCTCCTTGTGTTTTCATCTTCCGATTGACACCCGCGCACGCATCCTGTAATTTCAAGGGAAATGAATTTCCCGGCGCATCGGCACCTCCACCATCACGGCCACACGCCGCGCCCCGGGAGCCCTGCCTAGACTTTTCGCAAATCTCAGCAGGAATCGACCCGCCGGCGCTCCAAGCCCTGGCGGGATTTCTGTTTTTGGGAGGCTGTCGTGGAATTGGCGTTCGAAAAACAAGGCGGATTGATCCCCGCGATCTTGCAGGATGCGGGCAGCAAGGAAGTTTTGATGCTCGGCTATGTGAACGAACACGCGCTTGCTGAAACTTGGAAAAGCGGCGAAGTGCATTTCTTCAGCCGCTCGCGCAATCGCCTTTGGAAGAAGGGCGAATCCAGCGGCCACGTTCTGCGGCTCAAGCAGATGCGTGTCGATTGCGATGCCGATGCGCTCTTGCTTCTTGTCGAACCCGTTGGGCCGGGTGTTTGCCATGAAGGCTACCGCAGTTGCTTCTTCCGCGAATTGGCCGCAGACGGCGCCGCGCGCGTTGCCGAAGCCCGCGTGTTCTCCACGGAAAAAGTCTATGGACGCCCGGAGGGCCAATGACCTTGCTGAAACTCGGAATCCCCAAAGGCAGCTTGCAGGAGGCCACGCTGGATTTGCTGGCTCGCGCCGGCTGGAAAGTAACGCTAAGTTCCCGCAGCTATGTGCCCACGATTGACGACCCCGAACTCGCCTGCTTGCTCGTCCGCGCGCAGGAAATGGCGCGCTACGTCGAATCCGGCGCGCTCGAAGCCGGCATCACCGGTCACGACTGGGTGGTCGAAACGCGCGCGGATGTCGTCGAGCTTGCCGAGTTGGTCTATGCCAAGCAGCGCCTCGCCCGCGTGAAATGGGTGCTCGCCGTTCCTGAAGACTCCCCCATCCGCGAACCGAAAGATCTCGAAGGCAAGGTGATTGCCACCGAAGTCGTGGGCATCACCGAAAACTATCTCACGAAACACGCCGTCAAAGCCCGCGTGGAATTTTCCTGGGGCGCAACGGAAGTGAAGGTCCCTCAGCTGGCCGACGCCATCGTGGAGGTCACCGAAACCGGTTCCTCTCTGCGGGCCAATCGCCTGCGCATTCTGGATACGGTGCTGGAATCCGCCACCGTTTTCATCATGAATCGCAAGGCCTCCGCCGATCCCGCCAAGCGCGAAAAAGCCGAAAATCTCGTGCTGATGCTGCAAGGCGCGATTGCCGCCGCCACCCGCGTGGGACTCATGCTCAACGTGCGGCGCGAAAATCTCGAGGCTGTCCTTGCCGCCCTCCCCGCCTTGAAAAATCCCACCATCTCTTCCCTGAGCGATCGGAATTGGGTCGCCGTCAACACCATCATCGAAGAATCTGTGGTGCGCCAGATTCTTCCTCGCTTGAAGGCCGCCAAAGCGCAGGGCATCGTGGAATATCCCTTGAACAAGATCGTGCTCTGATGCGCATCTTGAAACTCACTCCCAAGACCGAAGCGGAGTTGCTGAAACTCCGCCAGACCCACGATGCCCGCGCCTATCGCATCGCCACGCGCATCATTGCCGACGTGCGCAAGCGTGGTGACCATGCCCTGCTCGCATGGTCCGCGAAACTCGACGGCAACGACACTCGCAAGAAAGCATTGTGGATCACCCGCAAAGAAATGGCGCAGGCGAAACGCCGTGTGGCTCGCGAATTCCTGCGCGCCGTGGAACACTCCGCTTCCAACGTGCGGCGCGTCGCCGAAAAACAGCTCCCCAGAGATTGGTCCCTGAATGTCGAAAATGGCGTCACCATCCGCCAGCTTGTCCGGCCGCTCGATTCGATTGGGTGTTATATTCCCGGCGGGCGCTTCGCCCTGCTTTCCACGCTGGTGATGACCGTGGTGCCCGCGCAAGTCGCTGGCGTGCCGCGGATCGTTGCTGTCTGTCCCAGACCGAATGACGCGTTGCTCGCCACCGCCGATCTCCTGGGCGTCTGCGAATTCGCTCGCGTCGGCGGCGCGCAAGCCATCGCCGCGCTGGCTTATGGCACGAAACAAATTGCCCCCGTCGAAAAAATCTGCGGTCCCGGCAATCGCTTCGTCACCGCCGCCAAGCAGATTGCCAGCGCCGACTGCGCCATCGATATGCCCGCGGGTCCCACCGAGGCGGTCGTCCTCGCCAACAGCGGAAATCCAGCCTGGATCGCCGCCGATCTGCTGGCCCAGGCCGAGCACGCTCCCGACGCCGGAAGCTTTCTCGTCACCACATCGCCCGCCTTCGCACTACGTGTGCGGCAGGAGGTCTTCTTGCAACTCAAGCGATTGCCCAAAACCAATCCCGCGCACCAATCCATGCGCAATACCGGTGCAATCCTGCTGGCGGCTTCGACGGCGCAGGCCTGCGAGTTTGTGAATCGTTTCGCACCCGAACATCTGAGCCTGCCGGTAAACGGCGAAAACTTCCTGCGCCGCATTCGTTCCTCCGGCACCGTCTTTCTGGGCCCGTTGAGCGGTCAACCCTTCGGAGACTACTCCAGCGGCAGCAATCACGTGCTGCCCACCGGAGGCTGGGCGCGTCGCCGCGGCGGGCTTTCCGCCGCCGACTTCGTCAAATGCATCGCCGTGCAGGAAATCGCCTCGGCCGGTTTTCGTTCGCTGGCCACCGACGTCGAAGCGCTGGCGCATGCCGAGGGCTTGCTGGCCCATGCGCGCGCCGTGGCGGTGCGCCCATGAAGGTGAAATTACCGGTACGCAAGTCGATCCTCGCGCGCCAGACCTACGAAGCTCCCGCCGAAGGCCGTTGGGGAAAAGTCCGCCTCGACTTCAACGAAAACACCACCGGGTGCAGCCCAGCGGCGGTTGCGGCGCTGCGCCGCCTCGGCGCGAAAAAAATCGCCATGTACCCCGAGTATGAAGCGCCAACGAAAGCTCTTGCCCTCTACTTTCGCGTGCAGCCTGACGAACTTCTGCTCACCAATGGTGGCGACGACGCCCTGCGCGTCTTTTTCGACACGTTCGTCGAACCCAACAGCCACATCCTGATCTGCGAGCCGACCTTTCCCATGTACCGCTACTATGCCGAAATTGTCGGCGCGCGCATCGATGTTCTGCGCTATTCGAAGGAAATGGAATTCCCCCTGCCGGCTGTGTTGAAAGCCCTTCGGAGGCGGCCCCGCGTCTTTTTCCTGGCCAACCCCAATAACCCAACCGGCACGCTAGTGCCCAAATCGGACATCGAAAAAATCCTCCGCGCCGCCACGCATACCGCCGTGGTGCTCGATGAGGCGTACGCGGATTTTTCCGGACTCACCGGCGTCCCCTGGATCCGCCGCTACCCGAATCTTTTTGTCGCCCGCACATTTTCGAAGGCGGCCGGGCTTGCGGGTCTCCGGCTCGGCGCAGTGCTCGCCCGGAAAGACTCTCTCGCGCTGATTCGCCGCGCCATGCCTCCCTTCCCCGTGAATGCCGCGGCACTCGCCGCCAGCGTCGCCGCCATTCAGGAGCGCCGCGCCATCGAGCTCTATATCCGCGAAACCATCCGTCTGCGCCGTTGGTTCGCCCAACAGCTCGAGCGCCGCGGCGTCCGCGTCTTTCCCACGGCCTGTAATTTTCTCTTGGCCGATTTTGGCAGCCGCGGCCGGGCGCTCTTTCGCCTCCTGGCGCGAAAAGGAATTCTCGTTCGTGAACGCGGCAAGGATCTGGGCCCTGGATTCGCGCGCATCACCATTGGCACGCAATCCGAATTGAAGTCCCTGCTGCGCATCCTCGACGGGATCGGATAGGCAATATGGCTCGCATCGGAAAAATTCAGCGCAACAGCAAGGAAACCCGGATCGCTCTGCGCCTCAATCTGGATGGCCGCGGCAAATCCGAAGTCTCCACCGGCATCCCGTTTTTCGATCACATGCTCGACCTGGTCACCCGCCACGGGGGTTTCGACTTGAAACTAAAAGCCAACGGCGACCTCGAAGTGGATCAGCATCACACCGTCGAAGACGTCGGCATCGCCCTCGGCGAAGCCGTGACCTCCGCCCTCGGCGACAAGCGCGGCATCAATCGTGCCGGATATTTCTTGATGCCCATGGACGAAACCCTTGCCGCCGCTGCAATCGATCTGGGCGGACGGCCCTTTTGCGTGCTCAAGGCAAAATTCTCCGCACCACGCGTCGGCGATTTCCATACCGAACTCGCCGAGGATTTCTTCCAGGGTTTCGCGCAGTCCGCGCGGGCCAACGTTCATCTCCGCGTTTTGTACGGCCGCTCGACGCATCATCAGGTGGAAGCGCTTTTCAAAGCTTTCGCGCGTGCGCTGCGCTTCGCCGTTTCCCGCGACTCCCGCTTGCGCCGCGTCCTGCCGAGCACCAAGGAACTCCTGTGAACGCCACCCTGATCGATTACGGCGCCGGCAACGTGCCATCGGTCGAACGCGCGTTGCGCCGGCTCGGCGCGGATGTCGAGACGACCAATGCTCCCGAAAAAATCGCCGCCGCTCGCTGCCTGGTTCTTCCCGGCGTGGGCCACTTCGCGGCTCTCATTCATGCGGTGGATGCGCATGCCCTCCGCCAGCCGATTCGCCACGCCATCGAGACGGGCGCGGCGTTTCTCGGAATTTGCCTCGGCTTGCAGGCGCTCTACGCATCGAGCGAAGAAGCGCCGGAGATGCCCGGCCTTGGAATCCTTTCCGGCAAAGTCACACGTATGCCTGACACCGTCAAGCTGCCGCACATGGGCTGGAACACGCTCGAAGTCCTGCGCCCCTCCCGCCTGCTTCAATCCATTCCTCCTGGCTCTTATTTTTATTTTGCGCATTCCTTCGCGGCGCCCGAACGCGGGGTGGAAATCGCGTCTATCTGCCGGCATGGCCGCGAATTTGCCGCGGTCGTCGAGGAAAACAATATCTGCGCGGTGCAGTTTCATCCCGAAAAAAGCGGCCCGGCCGGCGCGCAGGTCCTGCAAAACTTCTTGAGGCTGGCGGCATGAGCCTCGCCCATCGCATCATCCCCTGCCTGGATACGGACGGCGCGCGCGTCGTCAAAGGCGTTCACTTCGAAGGTCTGCGCGACGCGGGCGATCCTGTCGAGCTTGCGGCCCGCTACGACGCCCAAGGCGCCGATGAACTCGTGGTCCTCGACATCGCCGCCGCGCGCGACAACCGGCCTACATTTCTCGAAACCATTCGTCGCGTGGCCGAACAGCTTGCCATCCCTTTAACCGCGGGCGGCGGAATCCGCTCGCTCGACGCCGCGCGTGCCGTGGTTCGCGCCGGAGCCGATAAAGTCACTGTCAACACGGCCGCCGTCGAACGTCCCTCGCTCCTCAGCGAACTTTCCGCCGAATTTGGCGCGCAAGCGGTTGTCCTTGCCATCGACGCGAAACGCGCCGGCTCGCGCTGGGAAGTCCGCGTGCGCGGCGGCCGCGAAGCCACGCCGCTCAATGCGGAACAGTGGGCGCTCCGCGGCGTAGAGCTGGGCGCGGGAGAAATTCTGCTCACATCGGTTGACCGCGACGGCACGCAATCCGGCTTCGATCTTGAATTGACCGCAACAATCAGCAAAGCCGTCTCAGTCCCCGTTATCGCCTCCGGCGGTGCCAAGTTGCCGGCACATTTCCTCGAAGTCTTCACGCAGGGCGCCGCCGATGCCGCCCTCGCCGCCTCCATTTTTCACGATCAAGTGCAATCCATCCGCGCTCTGAAGGAATTTCTGCGCGCCAAAGGCGTCGCGGTGCGCTTGCCGTGCTGATCCCATGCATTGACTTGCAAGGCGGGCAAGCCGTGCAACTCGTCCACGGCCGCCGCCGCGAACTCGCCGTTGCCGACGTGATGGGCTTGCTGAATCGCTTTGGCCGCCACGAATGGCTCCACGTGATCGATCTGGACGCGGCCACGGGAAAAGGCGTGAACCGCGCACTCGTGCGCGAACTTTGCGTCAGGGCCAAGCGCGAACACGGCATGAAAGTGCGCGTGGGCGGCGGCATCCGCACCGTGCGCCGCGCCGCGCAACTCGCCGGACTGGGCGTCGCGCAAATCATCATCGGCAGCGCCGCATTCAAAAACGGCAAGCCCAATTTGGCATTCCTGCGCCGTATGCGAAAGCGTCTGCGCCGAAAAAAGATCCTCATCGCGCTGGATGCCGCAAATGGGAAAATCGTCGTGCACGGCTGGCGCACTTCTCTGCGCGTCTCTCCGCGGGAAGTGATGCGTCAGTTCGAACCCTATTGCGGCGGCTTTTTGTGCACGGATGTGGACAGAGAAGGAACGATGCGCGGCGTCAATCTCGAATGGTTCCGCGAACTTCGCGCGGCCACGAAGCTCCCCATCGTCGCCGCCGGCGGCATCTCCTCACATCGCGAAATCCGGGTGCTCGAAAAGCTCGGCATGGACGCGGCGGTGGGCATGGCGCTCTACAAAAATCGCGTGCGCTGAAGGGGCGCTGGCACGCTTGCCTGTGTGCCGGTCTAAGGCCATCAAACTTCGCATCGCCGCGGTTCCGCACGCGATTCCTCTTTTTTCATCTATCCTGCTCAGGTTCTAGCGCCCCTTTTCGCCGCGCGCCGCATGCAGTACGATAGCTGCGATGCGATTCCTCCTCCGTTTTTGCCTGCTCTTCGTTTTTTCAACTGCGGCAGCTCTGGCGCAAGCGCCCGGCGGCCAGCTTCCGTTCGAGCTGAAACTCATCGGCCCGAACATCTGGGCCGCGATCGACGACGCCAAGGGCGATGCCGGCGCCAACGCCGGCTTCGTGGTGGGCGACGACGGCGTCGCCGTCATCGACACCTTCGAAAACGAAGCCGCAGCCAACGCTCTGCTCGCGCAAATTCAAAGCTTTACTCACCTGCCGGTCAAGTTCGTCGTCAACACGCACTATCACGTCGATCACGTCGCCGGCAACCGCGTTTTCGCGCAAAAAGGCGCTGTGATCGTCGGGCATCATAGCGTCCGCGCCTGGATTCACACTGAAAACCTCAAATTTTTCGGCGATAATATCACTCCCGGGCAAAAAGCCATGGTCGCAAACCTCCTTGCGCCCGAGGTCACGTACGACACGGGCGTGACCCTGTTTCTCGGCTCGCGCCGCATCGAAGTCACTTACATGCAGGGCCACACCGGAGGCGATTCCGTCGTCTCCATTCCCGATGCTGGCGTCATTTTCTGCGGCGACCTCTTCTGGCACAAAACGTTGCCGAATCTGATCGACGCCACCACTTCCGATTGGCTGACGACGCTCGCTCAATTCACCGATCAACCCAGGGACTACACCACCAATTCTGGCCTGCCCCGCGCCCAAATCTTCGTGCCGGGCCACGGCGATGTCGGCAACATGAATGATGTGCAGGATTTTCAGGATTATCTGACGTGGCTGCGCGGCGCGGTGCAGAAAGCACAAGCCGCGGGCAAGCAGGGCGATGCCCTGGTTGCCACGGTAATGCCCGGCCTCAAGCAAAAATTCGGGGCCTGGGCATTTTTCGACGATTTTTCGCGCCCCAACATTCTCGACATGGGCGCGGAACTCAGCGGCACAAAACGCGTTCCTTCTCCTGAGAAAAAGTGAGGCTTTATGCTGGTTTCCTTCCGTTCGTGCGGCCCCAAGGATCACCGGGCATTATTGAAGCTGGTACTTGCCTATAAACGCTTCGAAAAAATTCGCGTCAATCGCAAATCGCTCAGCCAGGGCCTCGATGTCCTCTTGCGCAATCCTTCCCAGGGTAAAATGTGGCTGATGGAATGCCACAAAAAACCCGTTGGCTATGCGCTGCTCACCTACAACTTCGAACTGGAATACGGCGGCGCGGAGGGCGTGCTGCGGGACCTCTTCGTCGAAAAACCCTATCGCAATCAGGGAATCGGCTCGCTGGCCCTCTATGAAATCGAAGACTACTGCCGCGAGCGCGGTATGCGCGCCTTCCAGTTGCAAGTTCCACGGCGCAACCGATCGGCGGAGATTTTTTATCGCAAGGCGGGATTTCGCGAGCTTCCACTCCGAGTGATGGCGCTTGAAGTACGGCCGGAAGCAGTCGTCCATGCAAAGCGCGCTAGCGCAAGTAAGCGTCGGTAATATACTGCTGGACCATGCGTTGCGTATTGAAAAAAGAACCGTTGATCGCGATGGCGTGCCGCATCACGTCCAGGTAACGCTCGCGGCTCCCATAATACAGCGGCAGAATCACGCCCTCGAGTTTTGCATACAAGCTTTCCGCATCCAGTGCGTTGTCCACGGGCGTCTCAGGTCCCGGATCGCCGCGGTGCGCCTCGCCAATCGACCATCCGGTTACGCCTTCGATGTGCCCTTCCACCCACCAGCCATCCAGAATGCTCAGGCTCGGCACCCCGTTTAGCGCCGCCTTCATGCCACTGGTGCCGGAAGCCTCCAGCGGGTACTGCGGCGTGTTCAGCCACAAATCGCCGCCGGACGTCAGCTTTCCGCCCAAATCCAGGTTGTAATCGTCCAGAAAGACGATCGAGACCGTCTTTTTCAACGCCTTCTTCGCCTTGAAAATCTTCTTGATGATCTCTTTGCCCCCGCCATCGCGCGGATGCGCTTTCCCGGCATAGACAATCTGGAAAGGGCCCGCGGTTTTGGCGATCTGCCGCAAGCGGTCCAGGTCGCTCAAGATCAGATCCGCCCGCTTGTATCCCGTCGCGCGCCGCGCAAATCCGATGGTGAAAACTTGCGGGTCGAGCTTCAGCCCCGTCTTTTTCCGCACGCTCTCCAGCAGATCGTGCTTCGCCAGCAAATGCGCCGCCCAGACTTCCTCTGGCGGCAAACCCAACGCGCCGCGCAGGCTGTAGTTGTCCTCGCGCCACGACGGAATCATGCGGTCGAATAACTCGCGAAACGCCGGGCACGTCCACGTCGCTGCATGCACTCCATTCGTGATCGCCTCGATCGGAACATTCGGAAACATCTTGCGCGAGACTTCTCCATGCAGCTTGGCCACTCCGTTCACATAATTGCTCAGGCTCAGCGCCAGATACGTCATGTTCACCGAAGCGCCCCGTCGCGCCGCTTCCTGCATGTCCGGATAGTTCTGCTCCACCTGCAACACGCTGCGCACCAGGTCCGCCGACGACGCATCCTTCACGTCAAAAAAACGAATTTGGTCCGGGAAGAGCCGCGTCATATATTCCACGGGAAATTTGTCGTGCCCGGCCGGCACGGGAGTGTGGGTGGTAAAGACGCACTTGCTGCGCACCTTCTCGATATCCTCGCCCTTCACCGACGGGCGGTTCGCCCGCCGCGCCTCCTCCTCCAGCAACTCCAGCGTCAGCAGCGCCGCGTGTCCTTCGTTCATGTGATAGCGCATCAATTCCGTGTGTCCCAGCGCCCGCAGCATGCGCACACCCCCGATTCCCAGCAGCACTTCCTGCGACAGCCGGTAATACGGATCTCCACCGTACAATTGCCCGGTGAGCGCGCGATCTCGCGCATCGTTCGCTTCCAGATCCGCGTCCAGAAAATAGACCGGCACCTCATAACCCCTCACGCCCTTCACCGTGTAGCGCCAGGCCCGCAATTCCACCTTCCGGCTTTCCAAGGTCACCCAGACCCGCGGCTCCTCCTCCTTCAAGTGTTTCTCGACTTCCCACTCCACTTCCTCTTCCGTCTGCGCCCCATCTTCCGCTAGCCGCTGCCGGAAGTAGCCTTTCCGGTAGAGCAGCGTGACCGCCACCATCGGCAGCCGGATATCCGCCGCCGCCCGGATCGTGTCTCCCGCCAGCACCCCCAAGCCGCCGCTGTAGGTCGGGATCTGGTTTTCCAGCGCAATTTCCATCGAGAAATATGCCACAAATCGCTTGGGTGGGCGGTTCACGCTCTCCATCGTTCCGGGGTCTCCATTCGGCGCCGCGGCTTGCGCCGCCACATTTTCACTTTGTTTGTCGGTATGATTCATATTTTCCGGGAAGTGCGCCTCTCAGGCAAGCCGCCCTTCCTTTCTGTGTTTCTCAAACTCCCTTGCCGCTGTTTCCTCGCGTTGTCCGCTATAATCCTGTTCCATGAGCATGGTCCTGGACGGCATCCGGGTCGTCGAACTCTCCGAAGCGCTCGCTGGCCCCTACTGCGCAATGCTTCTCGGGGATTTAGGGGCTGACGTGATCAAGGTCGAGCGCAATGTGGGTGGCGATCAGTCCCGCAGTTGGGGTCCCCCATTTGTGGGCACGGAGTCTGCTTATTATCTCGCAACCAATCGCAATAAGCGGTCGCTTACTCTGAATTACGATCACCCCTTGGGCAAAGAAATTTTACAGCGTTTACTGGCCACGGCCGACGTTTTTATCTGCAATCAGCCTTCCCTTCGTTCCCTCCAGAAACGCGGCATCGACCCACAAACCCTCCGGGCTCTGCATCCACGCCTAATCTATTGTGGTATCTCGGGTTACGGCCTCACCGGACCCAATGCCGAGCGCCCGGGCTACGACATCCTGGCGCAGGCCGAAGCCGGCGTCATGAGCTTCACCGGCGAACCCGACAGCGGGCCTATCCGCTTCCCCATTGCCATCGCCGACATGACCACGGGGATGTACTCCGCAATGGGAATACTCGGCGCTCTCTTCGCCAGGGAACGCAACGGCCACGGCGACTTCCTCGACATGGCCCTCTTCGACTCCCAGCTCACCTGGCTGGCCAATATCGGCAGCAACTATCTCAACGCCGGTGTATCGCCCGCCCGTTGGGGCAATGCCCACCCCAGCATCGTTCCGTATCAGCTCTTTCGTGGCAACGATGGCCGCCATTTTGTGGTTGGCGTAGGCACACAGGAGCAGTGGCTCCGGCTGGTGAGCTTGCTGGAAGTCGCGGAACTCGGAACGGACCCGCGCTTCGAAAACAATCCCGCGCGAATTAAGAACCGCGATCACCTGATTCCTGTTCTTCAGCATCGCTTCGACGCTGAACCCAGCAGCCGCTGGCTGGCGCTCCTGAAGCAGGCTGACATTCCCGCCGCTGCCATTCAAACCGTGGGAGAAGCGCTCTCCGATGAGCAGACCAAAGCCAGGGGGCTGGTGGTGGAAATCGAGCATCCAACCTTGAAATTAGCCAGGAGCATTGCGAACCCCATCCGCTTTGCCGAGCGGCCAATCACCTACCGCCTGCCCCCGCCACTTCTCGGCGAACATACCCGCGAACTCCTCCAGCAGCTTGGATACTCCGACGAAACATCGGAAACCGCGATGCGCGATGCGTGCCTTGCGAAGCCGGTTCACCCCTGAAAGATTCTCTCTTACCCATTGACGTAGTAACTATTTTAGAACTATAGTTCTCTCCCCCGGCCAAGCGGTGCCCGGAAGCGATCACCCGCGAGCTCCTCTGTGCCCCGCTGCAGGTGTTCTATGTTGCATGAGATGCCTCTCGCGCTTCGTGTCGAGTACCGCAATTTCAATCTTTGCCCTCATTGTGAATCGATTGGTCAGGATCCTCTGCTTCTCCGCATGTCCGAAAGCATGCCCATGATTTCCCGCTCGGACGGGAAGAATTTCCATCTGGTCCTGGCAGATCGCCCCCTTCCCTACCCCGTCGAACGCCACGGCGCCCGGTCGCAACAACTCTCGCTCTGCTTCTGGTACGCGGATGGTCGCCCGCCGAGCGCCACAAATAGTTCCCTGGTGCTGTTCCCTGCGGTTTCCGAGAATGGTCACGAGATTTACCGCGAAGCGGAATACATCGCGGACCTGCTTGCAGCGAAGCTTGTTCAGGAGCACAGCTTGGCGGTCCTCTATCGCCTGAGCGGCAACTCTCTCCGGAAAGTGAACTACTGAATTCCTGCGCCGGGCGCGAATTCACTCCGCTCCCACGGAGACCCAGGCGCGCCTCTCCGCACTTTTCGCGATCGCTTCGCAGAGTAGCATTTCCTCGTGTCCGGTTTCAAACGTCGGAAATGTCCGAGGAGCTTCCCAGTCCCCCGCCGCAAGGTACTCGTAAAAATCGCGGAACAATTGCACGAACGAATCCGGATATCCCTCCGCGTGCCCTCCGGGATACCCCGCATACCGCCGCGCCACCTCGCTCATCAGCGCGGGATCTTTCGGCAGCGCTTCGCTCGCCTGATTGCGCCGCCCAATCCAAAGGCTGTTGGGTTCCTCCGAATTCCAGCTCAGCGATCCTTCCGTCCCGTCAATTTCAAACCACAGCCGCGTTTTCCTCCCTGCGCTCACTTGCGAAACCGTCATCACGCCGCGCAATTCTCCTTCCAGGTGAAACAATACCGAGGCGTAGTCGTCCGTTGTGATCGGCACGGATTCTGCATTCTTTGAATCCCCTTTCTGAAACGTCTCCACGCGTCCCCGGGGTCGCTGCCGAACGGGAACCACTGTGGCAAGATCCGCGCAAAGTTCTGTCACCTCGCGGCCCACCATCCATGTCACCAGGTCCAGCCAGTGCGTGCCGATATCGGATACCGCGCGCAACTCCCCGCCTAGCTTGGGATCGAGCCGCCAGTTCCAGTCCGAGGGAAACAACAGCCAATCCTGCAAAAAGCTCCCGTGCACCAACTTCGGTTGCCCGATCGCTCCCTTGGCCACCAGCACCCGCGCCTCCTGGCACAGCGGGTAGTAGCGCAAGTTATAGGCAACGCCGGCGACTTTTCCGGTTTCTTTGGCGATGGAAATCAGCAGCTCTGATTCGCGGGAATCCATCGTCAGCGGCTTCTCGCATAGAACGTGCTTCCCCGCGCGCAGCATCCGGCTTGCCTCTTCAAAATGCAGGTAGTTCGGCGTGCACAGATGCACCACGTCCACATTGGCATCCCCCGCCAACTCCTCCGGCGAACCATAGACGCGTTCCAGACCCAGCGACGCACAAGCGGCCGCGGACGTCTCTCGTGAACTCCCCATCGCGCCGCACACCGCAATCCCCAATCGTCGCAAGGCCTCCACGTGCGCGCGTCCCACAAATCCCAATCCAATCACCGCCGCTTTCAGCTTCATCGCCTCAACCCCGGTTCGCTGACAAAACTCTCCGCTCCTCCATCCGCCGCATGAATTGTAAGAAACCTTCTCAATGAGCAGAATGGCCGGCCTCGCGGGCCGGCCATTCGCAATCTGTCCAGCAGTTCGATTACCTTAATTGCCCTTGCTCTTGTTCCTCGGCGACGCTTTCTGCAACGTCGCCAGCAGCGCCTTCGCGCTTGCCGGCACAGGCACGGCATTCTTGAACACGATGTCCGAAGCGCTGACTTCCTTGCCGTACAGCTTCTTGTTGGCGTCGTTATCGGGCCGCAGCGTGGAACCCTCCAGCGAAATTCCCGCGAACAATCCGCGCGAACGCGAATACGAAAGAATTTCCGCGCGCATCGTCACGTCGGTTTCCGCCGAGGCATTTCTCCCCACCGGACCCGCGGCCGCCGAGGCGTCTCCGCCCAGCTTCACTTTGCTGCTCAGAATGCTCTTCGCCGAGCGCGGGCTCATCAGCAGCAGCACGAAGTCCGTCGCGTTGCCCCCCAGCTGCAATCCGGCGCTTCCGCCTTCCAGCGCCATCATTGTCGGCGCACCCCACGGGCCGTGAAACGTGCTGCCGCCTCGGCAGGTCATTACTCCGCGCCCGTAGCTACCGCCAATCCCGATCGCAAATTTCAGCACGGACGGAAGAATCACTACGCAATCGGCCTTATCCAGCACGCTTTGCGGAATGCTGTCCGGCGCGTTCAAAATCTCCTTCATCACCGTCCCGGCATTCTCGACCCGGTCCGCTTCTTTTTCCTGCGCGAACACAGGCAGAACCATTGCAAACGTCAAGCCAAGTCCAAGCATCTTTTTTTTCATCGTTATTCCCTCGGTTGCTTTCTGCGCGCCGCTGCCTGCGCGTCACATGGAAATGGTGGATTGGAGGGCGGTCGAAATCTGGCCGCATCATACTGCGCCCCGGGAAGATTCGCCACCCGAAACAAACCCGCTTGTCTTAGCCATTCCCGCGGGGCAAACTCTAGGCAGGCCCAGGCGCGCCGCCGGGCGAACGCTGGGGTTCCGCGCGCAGGAGCGCTTTATGTGCTGCACTCGCTTTCGAGAATTGCTTTGCCTGCGCCTTTGCCCGATCCTCGCTCTCGCCTTCCTCCCCGCCGTTCCTGTCCTCGCGGCCCAATCCCACAACTCCGGCCTTTCCAACGGCCAAGTAATTAGCCCTTTACCGATCCCGGAAGGAACCATCCTGCCCGCGCGCCTGAATCAATCCATTTCCTCCAAAAACGCAAAGCCTGGCCAAATCCTCACCGCGCGAATCATGCAGGACGTTCCCCTGCCCAACGGCCGGAAAATTCCCGCTGGCTCCAAAATCGCCGGAAAAATTATCTCCGTTCAACCTTGCGCCAAAGGCGCGCAGTCGAAAATTGAGTTGCGCTTTGACGCCTTGCTCATCCGTCACCAATCCATCCCCGTCGTCACCAGCCTGCGCGCCATCGCCGGCTTCATGGAGGTCCAGGCCGCTCAGGTTCCCGAATACACTCCTGGTTTTGGCACTCCTTACTATTGGGTGCCCACCCGCCAGATCGGGGGCGACGAAAAATATGGCGTCGGCGACCCGGTCACCAATCGCAACTCCGAACGCGTCGGCACCGGCGTTTTCGATGGGGTCCTTGTGCACGTTCGCGCAAGCCCGGACTCCCGGTGCCGCGGCCCCTTCGGCGAAGACGACCGCCTGCAGGCCCTTTGGGTCTTTTCTTCCGATGCCTGCGGCGTCTACGGCATGGATGACATACGAATCGCCCACGCGGGAAGAACCGCTCCCCAGGGCTCCATCGTTCTTTCCCTGAATGGCCGCGACTTGAATCTGCACTCCTCCGACGCCTTGTTGCTGCGCGTCCGCTGACTCCTACCTCCCGCCGCTCTTCTGCGCTTCCCTTCCGTGCAGCGCCTCGAACGAAGAGATAATTCCCTTCAATTCCGCGGTGATGGAGTCCTGCCGCAGCCGGCGCGCCTCCATCGTCAAGGCTTGCAGCCGGTCTTCGAGGTTCTTCTCGGCTACCTGCATCGAAGCCTGCCGGCTGGCGTTTTCGCTGGCCAGCAAATCGGCAAATGCGCGGAACACAGACACGAACAAATATTCGTGAATCAACAGATGGAAGAGTTGTTCCCTGTCCATCGTAAACTTGGGAATCACTTTCGAAGGCCAGTGCCGGGCGGCGGCTGGCGCAACCGGGCGATCGAAGGGAACCACCCGAAGGAAGACAAGGCGAGCTGGACGGCCTCTCTGCGGCGCCTGAAAGAGCGCGGGCTGAAAGGTGTGCGGCTGTTTGTTTCCGACAAGTGCCTGGGACTGGTGGAGAGCCTGGCGGAGTTTTATCCCGAAGCGCTATGGCAGCGCTGCGCGGTGCATTTTTACAGGAATGTGTGGACGGCGGTGCCGACCAGCAAAGTGAAAGAAGTGGCCGCGATGCGGAAGGCCATTCACGCGCAGGAAGATCGTGCCGCGGCGCGGCAGAAGGCCGAGCAAGTGGCAGCGAAGTTGAAAGAGATGAAGCTGGCGGACGCCGCGGCGCTGGTTCTGGCGGGGATTGAAGAGACGCTGTACTACTACTTGTTTCCACGGGAACACTGGCGCTGCCTGCGCACCTACAACCCGCTGGAACGGCTGCTGCGCGAGGTGCGACGAAGTACGCGAGCCGTGGGCGCGTTCCCGGATGGCAAGTCGGCGTTGATGCTTGCAGCGGCCAGACTCCGTCATCTGGCCGGCACCAAGTGGGGCACGCGCCGCTACCTGGATATGAACCGCTTGGCGGAAACGAGCGAGGCGGCATGAACGTGCCCGCAAAAATTTTCGGCTCCCCTTCCGGGGAGCCGAGCATCACCACCAGACCAATGCCTCAACAAATCTGCGAAAAACTCTGGACACTACCGCCAACTGCCGGTTTCCCTCAAGCCCGAACTTCTGCTTGGACTTGCTGGACGTTCCCTGATAGGTTCTCCTCACAGCGGCTCTCCTCTCAAAATAGAGTTTCCAACCCGAACTCTATCCGAGTTCGGGTCGAGAGCCCCTGCTTCCTTTTTCAGATTTCAACTAAACGAGGGGCGATTTCCTATGGTTGTCTTTCTGTTAGCTGTTAGCTGTTAGCTGTTAGCTGTTAGCTGTTAGCTGTTAGCT
>JAJPIE010000055.1 GCA_021324935.1 Acidobacteriota bacterium | reverse complement strand
CCTGCGTCTGGCCGATATAGTAGCGGCCCGTGGATTCGCTTTGCAGGACGTAAAGGAAATACACGGTAGAGATTTGGTGGAGCCGATGGGATTCGAACCCACGACCTCCTCGATGCCATCGAGGCGCGCTCCCAACTGCGCCACGGCCCCACCGAAGGACATTTTGATTCTACCACACGTTCAGAAAGAAGACGGCGTAAAGCCGCCCCTACACAGGAGATTCGGAAGGGGGTTGTGGCTGCCAGCCAGCTTGTGGTCGAGAGCAAATGAAATTCAGGATGACCGAGGCAGGGCGGGCGGAGTGGCTCGCCCTGTTTCCACAAGAAAAGGCTGGCTCAGGCTTTGGCGGACTGCATTTGGGCGACACGTTCGTTGAATTGGCGGGTGATGTGAGGAACGATGCCGAGCTGGCGCTCGATGAGCATGAGTTGGGCTCGATGATGCATTTCGTGCTCTTTAGCGCTGAGAATGCGCTCGAAGCGCGACTTGACGGTGGCGCCATCGGGATCGGTTATGCCTTCTTCGAGAAACTCCGGCGCGAGAGTATCGAGCCAGGCGGCAAAGGTTTCGCCTTCCGCGCGCAACAAATCCAGAATTTCCGCCTTACTACGAAGTTTTATCTCTTCGGCATGGAGGCGATCCCTAACTGCAAGAAAATCGAATCCAACGAGAGTGTTGAGGCGAAGTGTCTTGTTGATTTCCAGCCAGAAGCGGGGAGAGATGGCGATATGCGTAAGCATGCGGGCCACGGTGCGGGTCTCGGGAGCGGGAGAATGGTCATAGCTGGATTCCGGAATATCTTCCGCTACCTGGATGGTATTTTTGCGAACAGTTCGAAAAGCGGTTGCGAGTTCACGGCCGCCGTATGGCATGGGGACACCTCATTGATAGAATGGCCTGCCGCAGAAGAGCAAGCTGGCTGGTTCGATGCGGAGTGAGTGTGTGGCGTCACGGGAACGAAACGAAAATTTCGTGTGTGGTGGAACAAGGGCTAAACGAGCTCAGCCCCTACAAATTGAAAAGTTCGGATAAAATGCAAGGGCCATGGCGAAACTGACATTTTTAGGTGCGGCTGGATGTGTGACGGGATCGAAATATCTGGTGGAAACGGCGGGCCCCGGCGGGGCAAGCAAGCGGCTACTGCTGGATTGCGGGCTATTTCAGGGGACGGACGAGCTGAAGCAGCGGAACTGGAGCGCGCTGCCGATCGATCCGAAAACGATCGATTACCTGGTGCTGACCCACGCGCACCTGGACCACACGGGGTGGCTGCCGGTGTTGGTGCGGGACGGTTACCGCAAGCCGATTTATGCGAATCCGGCGACAATCGAGTTGACAGAGATTTTGCTGAAGGATTCCGGGCACCTGCAGGAAGAAGAAACGCAGCACGCGGTGAAGCACAAGTGGAGCAGGCACGCGGAGCCGCGAGCGCTCTACACTTCGGAGGACGTGGAGCCAGTGCTGAAGCTGCTAAGACCAATGCCGCGGTCGGGCGGATTCGATGTATCGCCGGAGTTTCATTTCGAATCGTACGACGCGGGGCACATTCTGGGGTCGTCGAGCCTGGAATTGACGGTTACAGAAAACGGAAAGAAAACGGTGGTGGTGTTCTCCGGAGACATAGGGAGATACGACCAGCCGATTTTGAAGGATCCGACGACGCCGGCGGCAAAGCAGATCGATGCGCTGCTGTGCGAGTCCACGTATGGCGACCGGGAACATGAAGCAGGTGATCCGCTGCAACTGCTGGGCGACATCGTGAACCGGGTGGCAAAGCGCGGCGGCTCGATCGTGATTCCGGCCTTTGCGATTGGGCGGACGCAGACGTTCATGTACTACCTGCGGCAACTGGAAAATTTGCAGCGGATACCGAGACTGCCGGTGTATGTGGACAGCCCGATGGCGCAAACGGCGACGGAATTGTATTTGAAGTACAAGGAAGACCACGACGTGCAGTTTTCGCGCGACGAGAAGAACAACGGCGACCCGCTGAACGTGCACGAATTTCATTTGACGCGGAGCGTGGAAGAATCGAAGGCGATCAATGACGTGAAATCACCCTGCGTCATCATTTCGGCGAGCGGGATGGTGACGGGCGGGCGCGTGCTGCACCACCTGGCGCAGCGGCTGGGCGACGCGCGGAATTGCGTGATCCTGGGAGGATTCCAAGCGGAAGGGACACGGGGGCGAGCGCTGCAAGAAGGCGCGAAGACGCTGAACTTGTTTGGCCAGGTGGTGCCGGTGCGGGCGGAGATTGTGGAAATGGGACAGTTTTCGGCGCACGCAGGGAAAAGCGAACTGCTGCGATGGCTGACAGGATTGCAGACCCCACCGAAGCAGGTTTATCTGACCCACGGAGAACCGGCGGCGGCGCAATCCTTACAACAGGCGATTTCGGAGAAGTTTCGGTGGAAAGCGTGTGTGGCGCGGTATTTGGATACGGTGGAGATTTAAGCCCGTTTCTGCGTATCAATTTGGCCATCAAACGGGCGCAAACAGGCCACGATTTCTCCGCTTGACGAGGGCATAGACCGCCGCCGCTCCGATCGGAGCGACAGAAAAAGCAAGGTTCCTCCACTGCGGCTCGACGGGATGCGTCGCGCCTCCTGCCAGAATGACATCTTCCTGGAAGTGGCATGAGTGCAGAGAAGTTGTGGAAAGCTGGATGAGGGTTACCAAAATCGGGAGGATTGTGAATGGAGAGGCAACCAGATTGGTGTATTGAAAGGGGTTAATACGCAAGAAATTTTCGGAACTGAGGAAACATTTCGCAAAAGGATTCGTCTATACCAGCAAGACCACTCGCGGGGCGGGAGATTGACCACCACAGGGCAACCGACCAACAGTCTCTCGCCCCTAAAAAACCTACAGTTAACAGCCGTTAGCCATAAGCAAGAGAAAAAGAAGAATGAGGCACAGGTGTGCGCGGGCAGCTTGCGCAGGACGATTCCCTGCCGACGGATACAATGCCGACCTGAAGGCCGGCCATTACACAATAGCGAGCAGAGAGCAGCTAATAGCTAACATGAAGCAAGATAGCAGAGGCCCGAGGGATTTCTGTTGTCTGCTCGCTGCTATCTTCTCCCAAAGAAGGCGGCGTAAAGCCGTCCCTACGCCTTTGAGGCGAGGACCGCGCGTTTCGTGGTGGTGTCGCGCGACATCGGGGGAATTTCTTCGAGTTGCAGGCCAGCGACAAAGCGAGGAGTAGGAGCGACGCGGCCCCAGCGATTGAGGTCCCAGCGGGCGCGGAGGTATTTGACTTCAGGACGGAGAGAAACGTCGAGGATCATTTTGGTGACGCCGCAATAGAACTGCTGGGGAAATTTCAGGAGCGGGAGCTTGCCGAATTCCTGGCCATCGGGAGAGCCCCAGATGGAGACGTCGAGGGATTCCTGTTCGAGCTGTTCGGTGACGGTGAGGACGCAGAAGAAGGTGCGGGAGACGGACTGGGAGATTTCGATAGCGTCGCCGACGGCGTTGGAATCGAGCGTGGTGTTGGCGGGGATGAGAGAGAGTTCGAGGGGCACGGAGTAATTCCCTTTCCGGAGCGAGTCGAGTTTAGCACAGAGAGGAAGCCGGAAGGCTCAGTCGAGACGCCATGGAGAAACTTCCGGCCAGTGGCGGAGGACTTCCGTGGCCCACGCCGTCGATTTATCCGCGTGACAAGAATTGCAGGGGTTGGGGATTTTGTATTTATCGGTGGCGGAAGGCGGGATGAAGGCAAAGGTGTGGGCGCGAACGTTTACGCCGGAGATCTCGATTTCGATTTTGGGCATGTGGCAATCGATGCAGTGGCTGCCTGGGGTGCCGGGTTTGTGATGGGTGTGGGCTTCGAGAGTGCCGGTGTGCGGGCCGTAGAGTGAGAGAGGGCCATGGCAGTCCAGGCAAAGCCGGTCGGCGGGCTTGCGAAGCTGCGCGTAATTATCGGTGCCATGAACGTCGTGGCAGGTGAAGCAGGTAACGCCGCGGCGGTACATGAGGCTTTGCACGAAATCGTTGCCCTGCATGCGGTTTTTGTGGGCGGTGCCATCGGCGAAATGGGTGAAGGTGGTCTCGCCGAGCGTGTGGTCTTCGAGCTTCCAGAAATCGCGTAAGTTAAGGCCGACCTGATAGCCGACGGGCCAATCGTAATAGCGGCCCTCGAT
Organism: Acidobacteriota bacterium; assembly: GCA_021324935.1. Taxonomy (GTDB): domain Bacteria; phylum Acidobacteriota; class Terriglobia; order Acidiferrales; family UBA7541; genus Acidiferrum. The sequence goes on along the minus strand of JAJPIE010000055.1, from coordinate 41,080 downwards.
GGGATTAGCGAGCGGGCGGCCCTGCGAATGGCACTGAATGCAGGTGTCGTTGGCGGCAGCGGGATCCATGCGGGCGGGATTCAGGATATTGCCGCGCGTGGGATGAGCGACGTGTTCGCTGCCGGGACCGTGGCAGCGTTCGCAGCCGACATTCCATTCGACGACGTGTTTCGTGCGGATGTCGTAGCCGACCGAATGGCAGCCGTCGCAGGTGGGGCCGGTGGGACGGCGGAGATTATCGGGAGGATAGTAGGGTTCCCACCAATCCGCGCCCTTGGCGACGAAGTACGGACGCCAGACTTTGTGCAAGACGTCCCATTGTGCGGGCTCTGGGAAATAGTCGTCGCCGATTTTGGTGAAGAAACGCTGCTTCCACAGGCTGCCATAGACGAAGGCGACCTGGTCTTTTGAGAATTTGGCGACAGGATTTTTCGCGGGGTCCGAGAGGATGGCATCCGGAAATTCGCGAGGATCACGGACAACATTGGCCATGGGCGTTTTTTGCCAACGGGCAAAGATTTGGGCGTGACATTTCTGGCAAGCGCGGGAGCCCGTGTAATGTGCCGGGGCCATCGTGGTTTTCCGGGCGGCGAGTTCCTGCGCGCTCAATGGACGCAGGCTGCGAATGAAAAGGACGAGCTTCCAACCGTCGTCGGAAGGGACATCGTGCGGCGCAGCCCAGCCGGGCATGCCGGTGAGGCGCACGCCATTGCGAATGATGTAGCGGATTTCGCCGTCGGAGAGATTTTGCGTTTGTGGCGCGCGGAGGTCGGGAGGTTTGGGGTAGAGATTATGGCCGACGATGGTCTGGCCGGAGCCGTCGGGAGCGTGGCAGATAGCGCAGCGATCAAGATAGATGTTTCGGGCATCGGCAAGAAGGCCTGGTTCCGAAGAGAGCGGATTGCGTTCGCGACGGGCGGCACTGGGAATCGAGAGATGACGGGCGAGGCGGGCGATTTTCGTTTCGAGGTACGAGGGCTGATCGGCAGTGCTGAAGCCGCGGCGGATGAGATGCGCCCCGTAAAGGGCAAGGACGAAGAGGATCGCCGCAGCAAAGATCAGGAGCGTTCTCCAGGATTTCATCGATGGCGTCTCCCGCGCGGAAGACCGTTGTAGCAGGAACGGTCTAAATGCTCCATAGATTTCACGTCCGCCGGCCTTCGTGCATGAATGCGAAGAGGGCCGAGCAAGCTTCGGCCGCTACAAATGCAGGTTTGCGAGGCGGGAACCGGCGGCGGCGAGGGTTTCTTCTTTTTTGCAGAAGGTGAAGCGGACCTGGGCGGCGCCATCCTGGGCATTGTTATAGAAGCTGGAGCCAGGGACGCAGGCGACGCCGATTTTTTCGACGAGGTATTTGGCGAAAGAGACGTCGCGGGAGCTCGCGGGATATTTCGCTTCGTCAAAACGGAAGCGTGAGATGTCGGTCATGATGTAGTAGGCGCCACGGGGCTTGTAGACGGTGAAGCCGGAGGCCGCGAGGATGTTCAGGAGGCGCTCGCGCTTCGTGGCGTAGGTGGAGGCAAGCTTGTCGTAGTAAGACTGCGGGAGCTTGAGAGCGAGGGCGCCGGCTTGTTGCAAGGGAGCGGCGGCGCCGACGGTCAGGAAGTCGTGGACCTTGCGGATGGATTGCGTGGTGTCCGGCGGAGCGAGGGCCCAGCCGACGCGCCAGCCGGTGACGCTGTAAGTTTTTGACATGCCGTTGATGACGATAGTGCGGTCGCGCATGCCGGGAATCTGCGCCATGGAAATGTGTTCGGTGCCGTCGTAAAGAATGTGTTCGTAGATTTCGTCGGTGACGCAGAAGGCGTTCCAACGGACGCAGAGATCACGGATGAATTCAAGTTCGGCGCGGGTGAAAACCTTGCCGGTGGGATTATTGGGCGTGTTGAGAATGATGGCCTTGGTGCGGGGGCCGAAGGCCGCTGCCAATTCCCTTTCGTCGAAGGACCAGTTGGAATTTTCGTTGGCAGACGGGCGCATTTTCACGAAGCGCGGCGCGGCACCGGAGAGAATCGCGTCGGGGCCGTAGTTTTCGTAGAACGGCTCGAAGACGACAATTTCGTCGCCGGGATTGATGATAGCCATCATGGCGGACATCATCGCTTCGGTGGAACCACAACAGATGGTGATTTCGCGTTCGGGATCGTAAGTGACGTGCTGGGTGCGGGCGAATTTTTCCACGACGGCGTCGCGAAGCGGCTTGGCACCCCAGGTAATCGCGTATTGATTGATGTCGTCGGTAATGGCCTGGCGGGCGGCTTCTTTTAATTCTTCCGGCGCAGCGAAATCGGGGAACCCCTGCGAGAGATTGACGGCGTTGTGCTTCATCGCGAGGCGCGTCATTTCGCGGATGACGGATTCGGTAAATTGTTCGGCCTTGGCGGAGAGCATGCGGCGAGCGATGGGGGCCACGTTGGTTTCAGCGGAGGACATTGGGAAATTGTAACAAAAGAGAGGAAAAAGATTTCATCACAGAGGACAGAGAGGGCCACAGAGGAAAAGAGAAGATAAGAAAAAACTCCTGTCGAACAGCAGAGAGCACGCCACACGGGAGTGATCCGCGGGTTCCAAAAAGTTTGCCGAGGAGGGTGAGCGGCCGCCAGGGAAAGCGGCCGCCCAAGGCACGGAGGGAGTGGAGGAAGAGATCAGTTGTCTCGGTCGTCGTCGAATTCGAAGGGCGGGGTGATGCCGGTGTAATCGCCGATGCGCTTGGCGTCGTAGGGCGAGTTGAGACCGCCGGCGGCGACGCTGTGCGCGTCGTAGCCGAGGGAGTTGATCTTGCCGAAGGTGCGCACGATCTGCTTGCCGGGGCTGACTTCGATGACGCGATGGTTGTACTGGTCACTGATGAGCGTGTTGCCGTTGTGGAGACGGAGGGCGCGCGTGGGGAGCGGGCCGGTGCCGCCGCGCTGGTTGCTGTTGGGATCGGTGTTGGTGAAATACTGCCAGAAGACGTCGCCGTTTTCATTGGTCTCGACGATACGAGCGTTGCCGGAATCGGTGATCAAGGTGTGACCGTTGGGAAGGCGGCTGGCGAAAGCGACGCCGTTGAAAGCGACTCCGCCGGCTTGCGTGTAGGTATGGACGACGACAGCGGGAGTGGCGTGGGTTACCTCGATGGCTACGTTGTCGTTTTCATCGCAAATGAGAATGTGGCCGTTTTCGAGGAGTTCGGCGCAGTTGGGATTGTTGAGCAAACCCGGGCCAGGACCGGAAACGCCGGTGGTGCCATACTGCCAGACAATTTTCTTGGCCAGGTTGACTTCAATAATGCGTTCGTTGGCCTGATCAGTGATGAGGATGTGGCCATTTGGCAGCCAGGTGTTTTGCACCGGGGTGTTGAGCTGATCGGGACCGGAGCCGACAACGCCGAACTGCCCGTACTGCCAGACGATGTAACCGTGGCGATTGACGAGCAGGACGCGATTGTCCGGGCAGCCGCTGGGATTAGAGCAGTTGGGCGCTTCGGGCTGCCCGCCGGGAGTTCCCGTGCCGGCCATCAGGGTAAGTTCACCGACGCGCTGAGCGTCGTTAACGCCGATGATGGAAGAGGGCGAGAAATCGGCGGGGCCTTTGCCGAATTGCCAGACGATTTCGCCGTTGGGGGCGACTTCGATTACACGGTTGTTGAACTGGTCGGCAATGAGCGTGTTGCCTTCGTGATTGAACTGGCCGTCGTGGTCGCGGTCTCCGGCGACGGAGTTGCTGGAAAAAAACAAAAGAGCCGAGGCGGAAGCGAAAATACCGAACGCGAAAATTCTTCGGCGGATTGCGCGGAATGGATTCATGGAGAACCTCCTCAATTAATTGGGGGTGAACCCGGCGTCCCGGGGAAGCCGCCGGGCCAGCGGGGATCGCGGCGACTGGGCCGGGAATTGCGGGGGCCGGGCCAAAGACGACGCGATGCGAGCGCTGAACAGCGAACACTCTATGCGGAATGGAGTGGAGAAGAGGTCCAGTTCGTATCAAGAAATTCTTAAGCGGAAAATTCCTCAAGCGCGAAGGTTTAACTAAAGTTGTGAAGGCAAACCCAAGGCCGGAAACGGCCAGCTTCGTAGAACCATACCGAACACCAAGACCGCACTCCAGAAGGCGGGCCCTGCGAATGGCGTGCGACAGACACGCGGCGTTTAGCGGGATTCGGCGGAAAGCAGCGAACCGGAGCTCGGCGTGGCGGCGGAGACGGTGGGCTTGGAATTTTCACCGTAAAGAGCGCGATATATTTCCGCATTGCGCAGGACGATTTGGACGTACTCGCGCGTCTCGGTAAACGGAATCGATTCGACGAGTTCCGGCACTTCGTCGTAGGTGCGTTCGGCTTTCCAGAGAGCGACACGGTCTTCGCCGGCGTTATAGGCCGCCGCGGCGTATTCAGGGCTGCCAGTGGAGCGGGTGAGATCCGCGATATAGAGCATGCCGATTTCGATGTTGAAGTTGGGATCGTAGAGGGTCTTGCGGGTGTAGCGGATCTTGAGCTGGCGCGCGAGACGCCGGCCGGTCTTGGGAAGAATCTGCATCAGGCCGATGGCGTTGGCATGAGAGACGGCGTCCGCCTGGAAAGTGGACTCCTGGCGAATCAGGCCTGCGGCAAACATAGGATCGAAATCGTTGCGGGCGGCTTCCCGGCGAATGACCGATTCGTAGGGGAACGGGAAGAGAACCTTCCAGACGTTGACGGGAAGATCGGCAAATTTGCGCGAATCAAAACTCGGAACGGCCATGCGGCCATAATTCATGCCACTGGCGAAGTGGCCTTGGTCGAAGGCGGCTTGCGCGGCTTCGATGAGGAAGCGCGGCGAGGCGGTGGCGGCATAAGCGGCTTTGAGCTCGAGTTCGGCGGAGGAATCGAAGGCGATGGTGCGCAGCGCCTGGGCGCGATTCCAACGATCGGCGACGGCAGGAGAGATCGGTTCGTCGAAGGCGCGAAGCGGAGGCGGCGGAGGAATCTGCGCGAGTGCATCGACCGGATCGGGTTCGCCAGCGGGAAGTTTTGCGAGGCGAAGTTCCGCGGCGTGGGCGAAATAGGTGGAAGGAAAGCGGTCAAGGGCTTTCTGATAGTAGGCGCGAGCGTGCGCAGGATTGCCGCTGCGCTCGGCGTCGCGGCCGAGCCAATACAGCGCGTTAACGGCGCCGCCGGAGACGGGATATTTGCGGAGGAAGGTGGTCATCTTCTCGTCGGCGTAGGGCTGCTGTTGCAAATAAGCGACCCAGGCGATGCGCCACTCGGCGTTGTAGGCGTTCTTGCCAGCGGGAAAACTGTCCAAAAGGCGCTGGTAATAGTTAATGGCCTTGGAACGGTCGAGTTCGACCCAATAGTAATTGCCCGCAGCCATGAGGGCTTCTTCGTTCCAACGACTTTGCGGGTACTTGGCGGCGATCTTCTCGATCGCCGTGAGCATCTGGACTTCGTTTTTATTGGAGCGCCAGGCCTGGGAGAGATAGTAGAGGCGCTCGGCATCGGCTTCGGGATCGGGAGTGCTCAGCTTTGCAAAGAGGTAAGGCGCGGCCTTGGGATGCTGGCGGCACTCGGCGGAACGCACGAGCGCGCGCTGGCGCGTGGGATTCGCCAGGTCGCGGAGCATGGAGGCAAGCTTGTCGTACTCGAGGCGAGCTTCGCGCCATTTGTGGGCGTCGAAGAAAATCTGCGCGCGCTGATCCTGAAGTTCGGCATTGGCGTAGGGAAATTCGTTGTGCAACTGATGATTGAGGCGGGGGAGAGCAATGGCGGCTTCCTTGGATTCATCCGCGAGGGGGTATTTGTAGTACAGCGCCTGGTAGTCTTTTGCGGCAAGCACGTATTTGTGGACGGCTTCCTGGGCGCGAGCACGAGAAAGAAGAAGCGAGGGCTTGGAACCCGTGGCCGGATAGGCGGCGAGGGCGTCGAGCGCATCCTGCGGGCGACCGATGGAGACCGCGGCGGGAACGTAGGCTTCGAGAACCTGCTCCTTGATGGCAGTGTTTGGATAATCCTTCAAGACCTGGGCAAGGTGTTCGGCCGCGGCAGAGTTTCTGGCCAGAGCGCGTTCGGATTGCGCGGTCCAGAAGAGGGTGTAGTCGAGAAGCAGCGTGTCCGACTTGGCCTTTTGCAACCAGGTAAGGGCTTGCTGGGCCTTGCTGTGGGAATAGTCGTCGTAGCCCAAAGCGAGCGCGGCGCGTTGTCCCCAGACGCTGGACAGATTTTTATCGGCAAATTTTGCGAGCTTATCGTACGCGCCCGGGGTGCCACGATGGAGATCGCGCGCGAGTTCGGCGAGTTCTTTCTGGGCGGCGGCGTCTTCGGGAGTTTGCGCATCGAGAGCCGGAGCGGTGGTTTCCGGCTTGCAGCCAGCGGCGCAGGCGGGAGATCTGGGATACGTAGGTTTGGATTTCCTTTTGTGGGTGGTTTGGGCGGAGAGATCCGTCGCCTGGAAAAATGAAAGAAAAATCAGAACGAAGGAGACAGCCGGAAGGAGGAATCGCGATTTCCAGGGAGCGTTGCTGGGCGAGCATGGAAAAGCCTCAGGCCTGAAGGCCTGAGCTACACTGACGGCGTTTTCAGCGGGACTTGCTGGCGATGGCGTAGGGATATTCGCCGAGAGCGGAGGCGTCGCCGTCGGCAAGGATTTCGACCATCCAGCGATAGAAGTAATCCACCGGGTGGTCCATGATGGGTTTGAATCTACGATCGTACTCGCGATGAGCTTTCTCAATGTCGTCTTTCAGCCGGATGCAGATATCTCGATTTTCGCGGCCCAGCTTCACCTGTTCCGGCCTTAACATTTTAATATCCTGCATGGAGACTTTCGCAACGCGATTTGCGCGGCGATGAAGTTCTTGTTCCTCAGGAGTCAACTGGTTGATGTCGAATTCGACGTCCGCGGAGGCTGAGGACTCGGCAGGAAACTCCGCTTCAACGGGTGGAGACGGTGGTTCAACCCGGGGCATGGGCGCTGGGGCGGGCACGGCCGCCTTGGGCTCGGGAATGCTCGGTGCCGGACGGGCGGGGGCTGGCGGCGGCTGGGGAGCGGCCTTGCCGATGGCTTCGGTGATCTTCTCTTCGAGCGGGCTGCGGGGGCCGGGTTGAAGAACGAGGGCCGTGAAGCGAGAGAGAACTTCAAGGGCGGCGGAAAGCGACGCAGCGGCGGTTTGCGCACGGAGCATGGGGGGCAGGGCGTTGGTGGGCTTGCTGCTGGAGCAGGCAGCGACAATGTCGTTGATGGCCTGCTGAAGCTCGTCGCTAGTGCGCTGAATACGCTCCAGATTATCGCGTAGAGCGCGGGCAACAGCTTGTTCGACGGCGTTGGATTCCGCTGACATAACCTGTTGTGGAGGCGACTCGCCCCACTTTCTCCCGTTTTGCCATTCTGGAGGGTAAGGAGGGGAGCGTCAACGGGTTGGGGGGCGGGTGTGTCTAATTGGGTGATGCGGGGTTGGCGATGGCAAGAATCATAAGCTATAAGACGTAAGCCATCGGCGAGAGGCCTGGCGCTGTCGCTCTTGCTAGCGCAGCGAATGGCAGATCGCTATTAGGTATTGGCCATTAACTGTTCACACTGCCCTTCCCATCGAGAGGCTTGGACATGAGGTAGCGGTGGTGGTCGGAGAAGCCACGGCGGCGGTAAAGGTCGATGGCAGGGTTGCCGTGGTTGACTTCGAGATGGAGGACCTTGGCTAGATGCTCACGGGAGGCGCGCTCGGCCTGGTCCAGGAGCTGAGTGCCAATTCCCTTTCCGCGATGGCCGGCCTCAACGAAAAGTTCGTCAATCCAGGCGCCTTTGCCACGGTATTCGAGGCTGTAATCGAAGCAGATCACCAGATAGCCGATCGGTGTCGTGACTTCACGGACGATATAAGTGACGCCGTAAAGGGGATTCTGCAGGAGCTCGGCGAGATTGGCGCGAACGGTGGCTTCGTCAAAGGGTTCTTCCCACGGATCGTCGAGCTGCATGTGGCGCATCATCGCGAAGAGGATTTCGAGATCGGTGAGGGTAGCTTGGTTGATGGATATGGGCATGTGGGTTCCTGCGGACTGAACTGATTTCCCTTAATCAACTTTGTAGCGATACGTAAAGACTCGCTCACCTGCGGAATTGATGTATGCAAACGTCTCCTCCAGCGAATCCTCCCCAAGGGAAGTCTCACGGAGTTTGACGTGCGCCAACCCTTTGAAGAAGGAGCTCGCAAGAAGGAATTTGCCAGAAAACGCCCGCTGGCCGCTCTTGTTGATATAGAAGTATCCCGAACCCTCGTCTCCGATGACCGCTAAACCGCCAGCGAAGCTCTCGGCATTTTTGAATTGTGGCTGGATGACATATGAGCCGTCCCGATCAATGAACCCGGACAAGCCGTTCTCAGACACCAATCCGAGACCATCCGAGAAGGGCTCAGCCTTTTCGAATCGTGGGGAAATCGCAAATCTCCCAGACGTATCGAGGTATCCCCAAAGCTTGCCAATTTCGACAGGAGCTAGCCCTTGCGAGAAAAAAAGCGCTTGATCAAATCTCAATTCAGAGAGGATTTTGCCGGAGGTGTCGACGAATCCATATTTACAGCTCGCTGTTGAAGGTTGCACCTGTCCGCCCGGAGGGACGATTTTTGGTGCAGAACAGGGTAACCGTTGCATTTCAATGCATGGACCATCGACAACGACGCGAGCAAAGCCTTCGTGGAATGAGTCTCCATCCAGGAGGGTGGGGGGGATAATGAAATTTCCTGAGTGGTCGATGTATCCAAATTTTCCAGCAACTTCAATTTTTGCGAAACCTCCTTCAAACGGCCAGACATAGTCCGTTGGCGAAGAGTTGAAACGTGGGCTGATCGCAAACTCTCCTTTGGTGTCTATGTATCCCCACTTTCCATCTTCGGTCTCCATCGCGACTGCAAGACCCTCCGAGAAGTCCCAGCCTCGTTCGAATTTCCGATGGAAAGGCTTACGACCGGTTCGGTCGACGTACTCCCCGTCCGATGCTCCAATTTCGAGAAGGCCGTCGTGGAACTCTCCTCCCGAGTTTCCGCCATAGAATTCAATCGTAGGCGGCACGACGATCCTTCCTGTGTCGTCGATATACCCGACTTTGCCTTCGCGAACAAAACGGTAGAGCGGATCGGCGGTGAGGGAACGGGGAATCCAGATCAAATAGTCCCATTCGCACGTAGGGGAAGAAACAGCCAGCGATAGTAAGACCGCGAGTACGGCTACCGTCCAGCGGAGATATTTCATGAGATAAGTCTACGATGAGCGGAATTGGCCACACTTAGTAGAGGAGGCGGAAGATGTCGGAGTAGTCGTCGGTCCAGAGGCGCGGGGCGGGGGGTGGCAAGGCGGGCTGCGGAGCGGGAAACAGGCGGGGATTTGGAGGGATTCCGGGAGTGCGTAAAGATAAGCGAAGTGTGGCACGCTAGGCCGGCGGAAAGATAGTTCACGCGTCACACGCTGCGTGGTGCACACAGAGAACGCGAGATTTAACAGCGAGGACTCAGAGGGAAGACCGAGCGGAGTGCGGGTGCGGAAAGCAAAAAGGCGAAACCACTTCAGCAACGCTCTGGTTATGGCCCCGCCTCTACAATTTACGTTTCACGACGGCCGTCATGACCTATCAGGCGGAGACGGTGAGATTGCTGGAAGCGGAATTTGACGCTGGCGTGGCGGAAGCGCCGAGGCCGAATTGCTGGAAGTCTTGCTGGAGCGAAGCATAGGCCTGCTGCGCGGCGGCAAGATTCCCCGCTTGCAAGGACTGGCCGAGCTGACCGAAAAGTGTGGAGAAGGGCGTCGGATTGGAAGGAGACTGCGAGGAATCGCTCTCGGAATGGCGGTGATGGTGATGATGGGCGTGACCCGCTCCGTGCTGGCGGAGTTGCTGGACGTCCTGCTGAACGTTGGAGAGATCCGTTTGCGCCGCGGTGGCATTGCCGGACTTGATGTCCTGGGCAAGCTGCGAAACAGCGGTAGCCAGCGGATTCGAGCCCGTGGTGGTTGCCGCCGAGGCGAGCAAGGAATTCTGTTGGCTGCCGGGGAGCAGTTGTTGCAGAGATGAAAAATCGTTCTGGGCCTGCGCCAGATTGCCCGATTGCAAATCCTGACTGAGCTGCTGGAAACTTTGCGTGAGCTGGCCGGACTTGCTCTGGGCCGCAAGCGCCTGGAATTGCGAAAAGAGGCTGCTGGCAATACCGATAACGGACATGTGGCTCTCCCTCTGGGGCGCAGCGCGATATCCATGAGCGCGGCGCGAGTTCAAGAATGAAGAGGCACGTGGGCGACCAAAACAGCGCCTTCGGCGCGACTGCATTCCATTGACTTTACAGGAGATAGCCGGCCCGCAAACGGAGGGGACGGAAGAGCCGGCAGGTTTTGCCTGGCCCGCGAGACAAATGGGCAGAGTCTGCCGAGGGAAGTCCTGCATTCCGCAGACATGGTAAAATAACGATTCAGGGGGCGACACGGTTTCGACGGAAGCTGTCGCGTCCCGGAGGCATGCCGGGGGCCAACCGCCCGTAACTGGCTGGAAACTAGAACTGCCAACAACAACTTGGCACTTGCTGCTTAATTAATTAAGCGCACGCTCTCCCGGGCTTTGCTCATGGGCCCGGTCAAGAGCGTCATACAGTGAGCTGGTCCAAGCCTTTCGGTCCGGAAGGCCTGGGCGAGAACCATCGGACTAGCCCGCTGCGTTTCTTGCTCGTTCCAAGCGCGGAGGGCGAACCAAACGAACTGAGATAAGCATGTAGGCTCCGCGGCGTAGCGCTTTTCGGACGGGGGTTCGACTCCCCCCGCCTCCACCATTTATAAACCTTTATTTTTTGTTGGCTTTTTCTCACTCTTCTTGCTATTCGACAGAGTACCGCGCCCCATTGTGCCCAAGAATGCTGGAATGAATCAGTGGGTGGCGACTCCAAACGAAAGTTCAAAGTTGACCCGAAACGAGGACTGCCGTTGTGAACCCGGCTGCCGAGCCATAGGGTCCTCGTGGCCCGCATTCCGAACACGCGTTTATACTCTATTCACAGCTCAGAGTGCGTCCGAGATTTCCTCTCACACCCATTGGCGAAGGCGACCCAAGTCACGGCGGCGGCGATTCCGCAAGACCAATTTGAGGGCGCCTACCTTTCGAATTCGCGCGGACGCGCGATCGATCAACCGCCCGCAGCTTGGCACCGAGCCGGAGGTGCCCCATGAATGCGCAAATCCTGGAAGCCATTGAAGAATCGGAGCTGAACCGTTCCGCCCAGATCCAGGCCGCATTGGCGGCAAACCAACGAATCAAGTACTCCCTAAGCCTTTTGCAAGTGGCGGTGGCGGCAGCCGAGCATCCCGAACAGCCCCCGACGATTCCGCAAGCCGAACACTCGGCCGGCGGGGTGGACGGCCAGGCGGTGGACCGCTTGATCAGGCAAACTCGCCGCGAACAAGGCTGATACAGGCTGCCCGGCTATCGAGAAATCGTGGAACAGATTGAGCGGGATCCCCGGGCGATGGCGGAACCTGTGCTTGCGCGGGCGAATACGGAAAGCAGGGAGTTCCGCGCGCCTCTCGAACACATGATTGCCGCGCTGCCAAAACCAGAAGAGGACGTGATCGAGCGGAGCGCAGTGGACAACCTGACATGTGCCGCCAAGACCGGACAGGGCAGCCTGCACCAATTGGTGATGGACCTGCACAAGGTGCTAAACACCATGCAGGCGGAGCTCTCGGAAGAGCACCTGGACGGCGCGTCGGTCTATCGCATTGATGCCGCGGACCGGCCACTGATTTCCGCGTTCATGGCGGAACTGAACCGGAGCGCGGGGCTCAAATTCAGCCATCCCGGCCTGGGCACAACGGTGACACGGGCGGGAGACTGATTGGTCATCCAAAACGACATCGGTACCACGAACGCTCATGTGATGGTCATCCATGTGAAAGGAATGCGAGTGCAAATCACGCACATGGATATTCATCCGGAGCGAATTCAATTTCTTCGCGACATGCTAAAGGGATATGAAGTTTCGTGGGGGAAAGAACTAAACCGGCAGGCGGATGCAGGGCTTAGCGGTGTCTCCTTCCAACTTGTGCAAGGACAGTTCGCGGCCAAGGATTCCACCGAACTGCTCAACTATCTGAAATTCCTGGGATCCGGCCTGGTGTTTCTGATCGATTGGAACCGGGCGAGAAAAGAGTTACGCGGATTTCTGAAGGGCAAGGACCGCCTTGCGCTGTTGGCGCGGGCAGCGGAACAAGAGATTGGCCAGGGGGGATTCCTGGAACTTGAGGGAGCGAATCTGATCAACCGGGCCATCGAACAGAGGCGCGACTCCGCAATGCATTTTGGCGACCGGCTGTGCGACATCCTGGGAGACGAAGGGGCGGTGGAGTTCCTGCGATTCGTTTTCCGGGCGGCGATGGAGGGGTTGCGCGATCACCAGTCGCCCGGGCTGACTCAGGACCGCGGGCGAGCGTGGGCCGTGCTAGCAAACTGGACTTCGAAAGCCAATGGGGATTGACGCAAGCCCTGCTGGAGCGTTTTCGCGAACTGGCGGGAATTCCCTGCCCGGAGAGTCCGTACGAGCAGTTGCGGCAAGCGACTGCCGCAATTTTCCGCTCGTGGCGCGCTCCCAAGGCTGCCGCTTACCGCTCGGCAAATCACATCGCTGAGGATGGAGGAACGTCGGCGACGATCCAGTGCATGGTGTTCGGGAACGCAGGCGGTGCATCAGGGTCGGGCGTGGCCTTCACGCGGAACCCGGCGACCCGAGCGCGCGAGCCATACCTGGATTTTAATTTAACGCGCAGGGAAAAGACGTGGTTGCCGGGAGATTGGTGGGGAGCGGCCATCAACGTTTGCGGCAAGCCTTGCCTTCCGTATGGGGTCAACTCGAAGAAACGGGGCGGACGCTGGAAGCCTTGTTTCAAGATGCGCAGGATTTCGAATTCACGCTGCAATGCGGGAAGCTTTACCTGCTGCAGTCGCGCGCGGCGAAGCGAACTCCCTGGGCCGCAGTGCGGATCGCCATAGACCAGGTGGAGGAAGGGCTGATCACTCCCGCGGAAGCGATGGCGCGGCTCGCGGAGATCGAGCTTGATTCGGTGTCGCGCACGCGGCTGGCCCATTCAGCCAGCAAGCCGCTGACACATGCGCAGGTTGCGGGAATCGGCGTGGTCAACGGAGCGATCGCACCGGAACCGGACCTCGCACGCAGCGGTGGTCGCCCGACAACTTGGGAAGGCATGCTGGATCGCGTGCCCGAATCTGGAGATTGATCTTGGGCGGCGGGCATCCCGCATCGGAGCGCAAACCCTGCAAGAGGCCGAGTTTGTGTCGTTTGATGGAAATGATGGCGGAGTTTACGCGGCAAGCTCGAAGTAGTTACCGAGCGACCCGATCGGGAGCTAGACAAGATCAAAAGCTGGCATGCTGCGGTCGCGACTGACAGGAGTCTGACGAACACGGCTTGGTGAACTTCGGCCGCGCCGTGATTCCAAGAGTTCTGAAGATAGGTTGGGGCCGGAACGGATCCGGCCCCTGTTTTTTGTGGAACTGACGAAGTTTAGTGGCCGCCCCGATCACCATCCGGGCGATCGGTGGGAGCAAGTGCGACTCCCCGGAACACTTCACCGGCGCGAGCAGCACGGATGATGCGGAACACGTCGAGGTGGTCGTCGCGATCCTGGTCGCCGTCGCCGCTGGCCAAAGAAGTGGCCGAGACGACGTCGGTGACCTTGACGAGTTTGTTGGGATCGGCACCCTGGTCGCCGTTGGCGCTGATCGTGGAAGTAACGGCCCATAGGTTAACCGTGCCATCGGGATGCACACGTCCGGTCATATTGCGGCAGCCGCCGGTGGCGGGATTCAGCGAAGCTGGATAGTTCGCAACGCTGTAAGGAACGCCGAGGTTGAGGCCGTTTTGGATAACGTAGAGCATGGTCCAAGTGCCGTTCTGCAAGACCCACTTTTGCAAACCAGCGGTGGCAAGTGTCTGGGCATCGGCGACATTGGTCTGGCCGTTGATGGTTTGATTGGGGACGAGCTTACCGTCGCCTTCATCGCAAACGTAAAGCGTGGTGGGGTTCGCAAAGAAGAAGCCGAAAGGGAAGGAAGTGTTCGTGCTGTCAGTGGTGTTGGGGAAGCCGGGAAGAATGGTGAGGGGCACAGCGGCCAGGGCGGAGGCGCTACCCGCGGGGAGAGTGCCCGGGGTGCCGGCCTGGTAGATGGTGTTGATGCCGTTGCCGCCGCTGCCCTTCGCTACGTACAAAGTGTTGTTGTAGATCATGACGCTGCGGAAGTTGGTGTCCTTGCCGGGCTTGTCGCTGCCGAATTGCAACCGGCCGATCATGCCGATGTTGGGAGGCACAGGCGGCGTCAGGCCAGGCACAAGAAGCTCCGCACCAGTGGCGTTGGCCAGGTTGATGCCATCCTGCGTATTGAGAAGCTGCTTTTTCGGAAGATTGCCGCTGTTGTCGTTGCCTGCCATGTAGTAGAGGCCGTTCGCGCCCTTGATGGCGGCACGGCCGTTGTCTCCGCTGTAGGCGTTGCCATCGGTGATGGTGAGATGCCCGTCCGCGTCGACTTCGGCGACGGCTCGATAGTAGGACGTGGGAACATTTGGGGAGTTGGGAGTGCTGGAAGTAACCGGGTTCGTGGGGTCGCACACACCGGGCGTATTGGAAGCCGAGACATCAATCAGGTTCGCAGCCGTTGGGGAGACCGAGCCGCCGCCGCAGCCGGGGCCGCCGTGATATCCCATAAAAGTAAGCGATTTCCCGTCAACGGAGCGATTCAGCGCGAGTTCGGATTTCGAGCTGAAACTTGTGACGATTTTATCCGTTGGAATGGGGAGCGTTCGGATGAGCTGGCCGTCGGTGGTCAAGTTATCCAGCAGGATCGGCGAAGTAATTCCAAAGCTGCCGTCGGTGTTGGCGTTGTTCCAGACGTTGTGGGAGTCGTTGAGATTCGGGAATTCGCCATTGTCGCTGGCGACGCCGCAGGGCACATTGACCGTAAGTGTCCCGCCGGAAGTGGTGGGAACGGAGACATTGTAGCTGCCGTTCGCCCCGCCGGCGCAGCCGAGAGGCAAAGCTTCGCCGATGGTGACGGTATCGGCGTTTCCGACATAAACACTGCGGGACAGCACGATCGAATCGGGTGCAAAGCGGAACCTGCCGTGATCGTCATCGTCCGCGTGGACTTTCAAGCCGGCGGTGACTACGACCCCCAAGCCGGCGGCTACAACTACCAGGACCTTCTTCATTTTGCGTGTTCTCGCATTCTCTCCGTCGGGCGGACCATCTCACGGCAGCAATACGGCGAAATGAAGCTGGTTTGAATACTGCGTGAACCGGCGGTGAGAAAACAGTTGTTCCGGACAGAAAGCGCGCAGCGCAGCGGGAGACTGGACTAATTTTTGTCGAGGTTGGCGGAAAGCGTGATTTCGCTGCCAGGCAGGATATTGATCTGGCGAGTCCAATCCGGATGCCCTTCGGCGTGGATCCGGAAGGCATGGCTTCCCGAAGGAATCATCAGCGTGGAAGGAGTGGAACCTACCATCTCGCCGTCGAGGTAAATTTCGGCTCCGACAGGCTGCGATTGGATGTTGACGCGAGAACTTCCCTGCCGCACGGCCGCAGCAGGCGCGGACTGTGGCGCCGCCGCTGGGGCAGCCGCCGGCGCGGAACTCTGCGCGGGAGCCGCGGCAACAGCGGGCGCCGAAGCGGGAGTGGCCACGCCGCGTCCCTCCGGTACAAACCATTGATCGAATTCGCGGAAGACGGTTTCTTTGTCAGCCGTAGCGAGGACTTGATCGGGGAAATTAAAGGAAAGTGTTGTCCACATGCGGCCTACGCCGGCCTGTGTGGGAATGCTGCGGGCGCTGATGAGCCCGACCAGCACCGTGCTGGAAGCAACGGTAACCGAAGTGACGTAATACCGTTCGCCGACAGGGACTTCGTAATCCTTGTGGCCACGGAAGAGCTCCGCTTGCAATCCGGTGATGGCGCTGGAAGCGGGTTCGCTGTGAAGCAGCGAGCCATATAGCCCAGGGCGCTGCACAACTACGATGGTGCCGGCGCGGCGGATGTCGGTTTCTCCGCCGAAGCCCAACATCTGTTTGCCGACAAGAGAAGGCTGATAGGTCTGCTGCAGGATTTCCTGCAGCACCTGGCGGTCGTTCTCTGCGGAGGCCTGCTTCTGGGCCAGAGAGCCAACACAGCAAAGCGCAAGAATCGAAGCCAGGTACAGCCAGCGTTTGGCCACCGATTTTCTCCCGAAATGAAAGTAAGGGCAAGTATAGGACGGGGACTCCCGTGCGACAAGCAGGGTGCTACGGCGCATGCAAGTCCGCGGCTTTTCGCCCGAGCGGACGCTGCGCTACAGGCGGACGGAGAATCGAAACATCTCCGGTTTCCGGGATCACCAGCCAGATGGTGCGATCGGGATAGTAGGCAAGGAGACGGTCGTTGACCGGGCCGGGGAGATCGCGCGCCCAGATGATTTTGGAAGTATCAACATCCGCACCGTTGAAAACCCATTCCTCATGAACGCTGTGATCCGGGCCGTAGCGGACAAGAACGACGTGCTTTCCAGGGGTAGCTTCCAGCGTGTCTTTGAGTTGCTCGCGATCGAGGAGTCCCCATCCCCCCCAGCCCTGCGGATCGCTGATCCTCTGCGCGGCCAGATGCGAGACATCGAGAACCAGGGCGAGGAAAATCACTCGCGAAAGCGCCGGACCGACGGGACGTCCGAAAGGCCGAAAGGCGCGCAGGTGGCGAATACATTGCACCAGTAGCGCAAACCAGGCGCAAGCGGCGGGTGCAAGGTAATGGGGCCAGGGCCAAACCACCAGAGAATAGCCGAACAGGGTGGCAAAAAGCGCGAAATAGACAAGGCGCGGGCGCCGGTCGCGAAAAAGGAAAAAAGCGCCGGGCAAAAGCAGCCAAGCCGCAGGCCAGGCGAAAACAGCGGCACAGCTTTGCATTTTTTCCTGGAAAACGGAGAGCAGCGCCTGCCAGGTGCGGTTGTAGCGTTCGAGTTCGGCGCGATTGTAGAACTGATCGAGTTCCGCCACGTCGAAGTGGATGGGAGGCTTGGGAGACTGCCAGAGAAAAATGGCCGCGCGATTGTTGAAGCGGGCGGCAAATACAAAAGGCGGGTCGAGCGGGTCTCCGGTGATACGCCAGTTGTAAAAGCTCATCGCCAGCGCGGCGATCAAAAGAAGCGCGGACACGGGAAGAATAACGAATTTACGATAGTGCGCGGATTGCGGCCCTTTGTAATTGAGCAGGAGCCAGAACAGCAGTGCAACGCCAAGAGGCAAACAAAAGAAAACGCTTTCATAGGGGCGGCTATTGAAGAGAATGACCAAGCCGGCTGCGAACAGAATGGCCTCGCGCAAAGAGGGTTTTCGTTTGAGTCGCGCGAGGGCTCCCAGAACCAGCGCGCCGCCGATGGCGGCGACAGCGCCACCCCAATAGCTATTGATCCAGTAACAGGCAACGCACAATTTGATTGCCGCGAGAAGTCCCGCTAGTAACGCCCAGCGCGCGGGGATCCACGCCTGCAGCATCCAGACAAACGAAGCCGCCATGCCCGCGGCGGTCAGCAAGACGCCGATCCACGGGTGACCCAAGAGTTGGCCCAGGAAGAGGGCAATACCCTGGGCCGGGGGATATTTGGAGGCATAGGTGGGAAACCAAATGACGTGAAAAGTCTGGAAGCTGCGCCAGAGCGGATGCGTGGGATTGGTGAGCCGTCCATGGGCAAACGTGTCCGCCATCAAGAGGTAGCTGAACTCGTCGTGAATGCCGGGATTGGGAATGGGAAGCCAGCCTAGAAGGGCGAGGCGAACCACGATCACGGAGAGAAACAGCAGCAGAATGGCGAGGAGCTTGCGAGCAGCGAGCGCTGAAAAGAAGGCCTCGATGCGGAGAAAGAAACGCTCCGAACGGCGAGGCAGCAGGATGGCCAGCAGAAGAAACGCGGCCGCGAGCAAAAGAGTAACGCGTGGTTCGGAGAACCAGACCTGGGCGAAGAATTCCATCAGTTGTCCCCGAAATCATCCGGAGCACCGGATGGAGCAGGTAAAGGCATCGTTGGGATTGTAAACGAAAGGGGCGAAATTTAACCGGCCAGCGGCGCCGTGCAGAGCTGCGCGGTCTCGGCAATCTTTCGCCATTCCTGCAAGCGATCCGAAACGCCGGCGTGTTCAAGAAGTTCGATGTCGAAAGCAGGCGCCGGAGCGCCCTGCTCGAGGGCCTCGCGTTCGTGGGCTAGAAGATTGGAGATATACACCAGCAGAACCATATCCAGGCCATTGATTGGCACGCGGCGAGGATGATGGTGATGCGCGATCGCCTCCACCACCGAGTAAGGCAATCCCCACAAGCTGAGAAGGTACGCGCCGACTTCCGCGTGTGAAATGTGAATCAAGCGCTCTTCGATCTCATAGAGAGGCTGGTTTTCTTCCTGGGACTGCTCGAGGGCGCGGGCAAAGTGCGCGGGAGTCCGCTCCGCAATCACCAATTTTCCCACGTCGTGCAGCAGAGCGGCCAGAACCACAGCGGTAGAGACTTTGGTCTTTTCGGCAATACCGGCGGCGATGCGCGCGGAGAGCTGCGCGTGCCGGTGAAACTCTTCCAGATATTCTTCCGAGACGAAATCATTCGCGGTGAAGGAACGGAAAACTTCGAGGGTCAGGACGAGATCGTGGAGCACGGAAATGCCAAGGCAACTGACGGCGGTATTCACGCTGGTGACGTCGCGGGCCAGGCCGAAAAAAGCGGAGTTCACCAGTTGCAGGAGCTTGGCGCTGAGGGCGACGTCTTGTTCGACGATCTGGCTGATGCGCTGGATGGAAACGTTGGGCTGCGCCAAAGCCGCTTTTAGCTCGGAAAAGACGCGTGGCAATGAGGGAAGATCGCGGAGCGCGCCGACCAGGCTGGTAAGCATTTTGCTGTCGAGGACTTCGCCGAGGCTGGTGGCGCGAGCAATCCCCGCGCGAAGCATCTGCGGATCGCACGGCTTGAGCAAGAACTGGTGGGCAACTGGAACAGCGCGCATCGAGGCCTGAAGCTCCGTGTAACCGGAGAGAAAGATTCGCAGCAGGCTGGGATATTTTTCGCGGACGATTTCGAGGAGTGTGGCGCCATCCATGCCCGGCATGCGCATATCGGTGACGATGACGTCGAACGGAGCGGTTTCCAGCATGGAAAGCGCCGCTTCGCCACCAGGGGCAAAGGACATATCCCATTCCGTGCGCATGGGACGGAGCATGCGCTTGAGGCCGTCCAGGATGCTCACTTCGTCGTCCACAAAAAGAATGCGTTTCATTTGGCCAGCGCCTCCTCGCGAATTGCGGCTCCGGAAAGCGGAAGCCGGATGAAAAACGTTGTGCCTTTTCCAACCTTAGATTCGAACGTGAGCGTCCCGCCGTGTTTTTCGACGACGATGGCGCGCGCCAGGGCCAGGCCTTGCCCGGTTCCCTTTCCGACGCCTTTGGTGGTGAAAAATGGGTCGAAGATTTTCTCGCGAATGTCCTCGGGGATGCCCGCGCCGGTATCGGAAATGGAAATTTCCACCCAATCGCCGTCCCTGCGGGTGCGGACCGTGATTTGACCCCGGGCGTTGGTGGATTTGACGCGCTCTTCAATCGCATGCGCAGCGTTGACCAGGAGATTCAGAAAAACCTGGTTGAGATCGCCGAGATGGCAGATGACCAGGGGAAGCTCCCCGAACTGGGTTTCGACATCGGCGACGTATTTGAGTTCGTTGCGCGCCACAATCAGGGTGCTTTCCAGAGCGCGATTTATATCGCCGGGGGCTTTCTCGTTGGTGCGATCAACGTGCGAGAACTCCTTCATGCCGCGAACGATGGTGGAGACGCGGTTGAGCCCCTCGAGCATCTGCTCCGTGGCGCGGGGGATCTCCTGCTCGAGATAGTCCCAATCGGCCTTGGCGCGGAGGTCGGAGATTTGCTGGAGCAACTCCGGGCTGACCGTGCCGCCGGCCGCGGCACTGTGGAGTTCCTGATACTTGTGGATGAGTTGCAACTCGTCTTGAAACGAAACCTGAAGGAAGCGCGTGTTATCGCCAATAAACTGGATGGGCGTATTGATTTCGTGGGCGATGCCGGCAGCCAGGCGGCCAACGGCTTCGAGTTTCTGGCTGTGGCGGAGTTCCATCTCCTGCCGCTTGCGGTCGGTGATGTTGACGAACGAGACCACCACGCCAACCACCCGGCCCTCGCGCCGGATCTGCCGTGAGTCGTATTCGACAGGCAACGGCGTGCCATCCTTCCGCCAGAAGACTTCGTCGATCACATGCGCGTCCTGTCCGTCGCGGAAGCTTGCAAGGATCGGGCAGGTTTCGGCGGGATAGGGAGAGCCGTCTGGACGTGAGTGATGGAAGAGAGCATGGGATTGCTTGCCGGCCACTTCGCGGGCTTCATAACCGAGCAGGGCGAGCGCAGCGGAATTGCAGAAGGTGAGCGTGCCTTCGCCGTCCATCCCGTACATGGCGACTGGGATGGAGTCGACCAGGAGCTTGATCAGTTCGCTACGCTCCTCGACCTCCGCCGTTCGCGCGGCGACACGCTGTTCGAGTTCGAGTTGCGCGGAGAGCAGGGCCTCTTCGTGGCGCTTAAATTCGGTAATGTCTTCGGTAAGGCCGGTGGTCTGCTCATAGCGGCCGTCGGCGCCGAAGCGGGGAAAGGAGCGCTCCCACAGCCAGCGGACCTGGCCATCTTCCGAGCGAATGCGGTAATACGCTTCCGTGGGTCTGGCACGAGCCTGATCGGCGAGCATGCGCTGCACAACAGAGCGGTCGTCGGGATAGAGGAGATCCTTCCAGGAGGCAGAATCCTGAAGCAAACTGGCGGCGGGGCGGCCGGTGATGCGCTCGTAAGCGCTGCTGACATAGTCATAGCGATTGGCCTTCGCATCCTTGATCCAGAAAATCTGGTGGATATTTTCGCTAAGGAAAAGGAACTGCTTCTGGGAGCGCTCGAGTTCGGTGAGCATCCCGTTGATGCTTTGCGCGAGGCTGGATAACTCGTCGCGGCCGGAGAAACGAACGCGCTCCGCAATCGCTTTGCGCCGGCCGATGCTTTGCACCTCCCGGCTGAGGCCGCTGAGCCGCGAAAGGACAAATTTTTGCAGAAAAAATAGGATCACCAGCGAGGAGAGGACCGCCCCGACTAATACAGACGCGAAAAGATAGAACTGGCTGAGTTTGCCACGTTCATAAATCGGGCGGGCGGTATCCACACGGGCGAGGAACAACGGCTTTCCGAAAAGGTCGCTCACCAGGGCGTAGCCCGCGATGGATTGGTCGCTGAGAGGCTGCACCCGGATTTCATCCGGATATTGCAACAGCGCAGCGGCGGCCAACTGAAAGTCAGGCGGGAGGAGGTTCGCATCCGCGCGCTCAAAGCGCACCGAAGTGTGAGTCAGGTCGCTGATGCGAGCCACAGTGTTGTCGTCAAATCTCCGTGCGGCAAAGAACAGTCCCAGCGGTTCGCCGGCGCGCTGGGAATTGAGAATGGGACGCACGGACACCAGATAGGCGCCGTCGGGAAAGCGAAGCATGCCATCGCATGGCGCGTGGGCAATGTTCGCCTGGCTCAATTTTGGTTGAAGAAAGAGCTGCTCGAAAAAATCGGCGGGAACGGGAAGCTCGGCGTGCTTTTCCGAATCATAGAACTTGGCGTAAACGATTTTCCCCTGCAAATCGCGCAAGACGACGAGATTCAGGCCCAGCCCTTCCATGGTACTGTTCTGGAACTCCTGGCCGATGTCGGGCGAGGCCTGAGGCGCGAACATGAAATTGTAGGTGCGGTCCCAATAGGCATAATCGTTCGTGGTGCGCGCGAGGGAAATTTGTTCCTGCTGCAAGGCGCTGAGCGCATAGTCCACGTTTTGCTTCATCTGCTCGATCTCGAGCTGGCGAAAACTGGAGAGCAGCAAATCGCGGGAAAGAAAGTAGAGGACAACCATGCCGCCAGTCATGGTAGCGGCAAAGACGAGGAGCATTTTGGGCCCGATTTTCATGATGGGAAGGCGAGGAAGCATTGTCTGGGATTCGGGAAAGTTAACAAGAGCGAAAGGGAAGCCGGATTCCAGTCTGGAACAGAGCGTCGCCAATCCGAACATTGCCCATTCACACGAAAACTCAATCCACGAACAAGCGGAGTGCAGACCTTGCCGAACGGTTGTCGAGAGCGGGAATCCGCCTCCGGCATGCAGGCAGACTCAACGGCAAGGGCGCGCCTTTTTAATGCAAGGGGATAACGCCGATTCGGCAAGGAAACTGCTGCAAGAAAAGTGCCGGCATGCTGCGGCATAGGCGATTTCTTTGAATTCTCCAAGTTTCGTGATGGCGGCATCACTATCACTAAAGGTTCTTGCCATGCATGTCGACATCCATAGGTGAGGGCGCAAAGATGAGCACACCAAATGTCCGCCCCGGTACGGTCGCCAACCAGCGCCGCAGCCAGCGAATTCTCTTGTCCGTGCCATTGCGAGTGACGGGAAAACGGATGAACGGATCTTCGTTTACCGAACACACCAATACGCTGATCGTGAACGCGCACGGAGCGTTGATACAGCTGCGGGAGGCGGTACACAACGGCCAGGCATTGAGCCTGAAAAACATGGGCACGGGAGAGGAAGCTCACTGCACCGTAATGGACGTCAATGAAGGGCCGAATGGCGTGCCGGAAGTCGGCGTGGAATTTGACGAAGCCAACCCGCAGTTCTGGCGCGTATCATTTCCGCCGGCGGACTGGAGCGCGCGAAGCCCGGAAGCAAAGCGGTATGCCTCCCCCAAGCATTCCCCTGTAAATTCAGTGAAAACCCCACCCGCAAAAAAGTGACGGTTTCACGCGAACTCTCGCCAGATCCTGGCGGTATCCGGAGCGCCGTGCGGCGCATCTTTCCAATTGCGCCCGAAAGCCGAACCATTGTTAATAGTTGGGAGGGATGCGATGAGGAAACGTGCGATGTGGATCATCTTGGGAGGTGTCCTGGCGGTCGTCGTACTCGTTGGAGTTCTGGCTGTAAAACTACGCGGGGCAGACAAGGCTCCAGCGGTGGGCGCGGCGGCTCCGGATTTCACGCTGAACTCTCAAGAGGGCAAGGCCATCAGCCTGCATGATTACAAGGGCAAATGGGTGGTGCTGTACTTCTACCCCAAGGACATGACCAGCGGCTGCACGATCGAGGCGCACAATTTCCAGCGCGACCTGGCAAAATATGACGCAAAGAACGCGGTGATCCTCGGCGTCAGTGGGCAGAACGAAAAATCGCACCAGGAGTTTTGTGCAAAGGAGAGCCTGACCTTCAAGCTGCTGGCGGACACGAACAAGCAGGTTTCCGAAGCATATGCCTCGATTATGAATCTGGGAATCATGAAGCTTTCCGCACGGCACACCTTTCTGATCGATCCGAACGGCGTGGTGCGAAAAATCTGGACCGAAGTGGACGTGAAGAAACACAGCGAAGAGATTCTGACGGTTATCGAGGAACTGCAGAAATCGAGCGGCTAGCCGGCGAGGCAAAACTCAGAGTGGTTTCGGGCTCCGAGATACGTTACAGTTTCGGAGCCTTTTTCTTTGGAGGTATGTCCCATGAAACAGAAATTTCTCCTTGCGATCCTGGCCCTGGGCGCCATGGCTCTGGGGCTGAGTTGGGGAGCCGCGACGCCGAAAACGGAAACGGTCAGTTACAAGAGCGGCGACGATACCGTAAGCGCATACCTGGCGTTGCCGAGCGGCGGAGGAAAGCACCCGGCCATTGTTGTGATTCACGAATGGTGGGGATTGAACGATTGGGTGAAAGAGCAGGCGCAGAAATTTGCCGAGCAGGGCTACGTGGCGCTGGCCGTGGACCTCTACCGGGGCAAAGTGGCCACGACTCCCGATGACGCTCACATTCTGATGCGCGGCTTGCCGGATGACCGGGGGATGCGCGACCTGGAAGCGGCGTTTGCTTATCTGAGTTCGCGGCACGACGTGAACGCCGCAAAGATCGGCTCGATTGGCTGGTGCATGGGGGGAAGCTGGTCGATCAAGTTTGCCGTGGACCAGCCGAAACTAGCGGCTTGCGTGGTGAATTATGGCTGGTTGCCGTCCGATCCGGCACTGATTGCGAAAATCAAGGCGCCAGTACTGGGGAATTTCGGAGCAGAAGATCAGGGCATTCCACCCAAGGATGTGAAGGCGTTCGAGTCCGCGATGAAGGCGAGTGGCAAGATCGCGGACATCAAAATCTACGATGGCGCGGGACACGCGTTTGAGAATCCGAACAACAAGCAGGGCTACCGCCCGGAAGCGGCCGCGGATGCCATGCAGAGAAGCTCGGCGTTCTTCCAGCAGAACTTGAAGTAGCGTACCCGAGCAGGGTGGTCCGATCAGAGATTCGCGAGGTTTTTCAGTCCCGGCACGGCGACCAGTTTCTGGTCTGCGGTCACGAGCACCAGATCGTAGGCCACCGCCGTTGCCGCAAGGAAGCGGTCCGCCGGGTCCCGGTGATTCGGCAGGATGAAGCGCAAATCGTGGACGACTTGCCAGTTCAGGCTGGCCTCGAGCAGTTCCGAGTCCTCTGCGGTACGAGAAAACCAGACCCCAAAATCCTCCTGCATGACCATGCGGCGTTTTTCAAGCAGCACCGTAACCTCCCAGACGCTTATCGGCGAAAGGTAAAGATCGTTGCCGGGATCAAATAGAGCCTGGTGAACCAGAGAGGTGAGCTTGTGCGGCTCTCGCAGCGCCCGCAACCAGATGTGCGTGTCCAACAAGAGCCCTACTATTTCTTCTCTTGGGGATCTCGCGTGACCTCCAAATCGGAAATGTCGCTGATCGGTCCAACGATGTCGCCGACAATATCGTAGGAGCCCACACCGGTTCCCAGCTTACGGGCGCCTTTTGGAGGAACCGGCGGAATGATTTGGGCGACGGGATGACCGAAGCGGGTGACCAGAACGGGTTCTCCGGTCTGCTTGACCTTTTCCAGGACCGCCAGGCAAGTGGCCTTGAATTTCGAAATGGCGATTTCTTCCATGGTAAAAACTCCATATTTCAAAGGAAATGCTAACATAAAATGAGACCATAGTCAATCCATAGTTATACCATGGTTAGACCATGGTCTTATTATCATTAATTAGACCTATTTTCTATAACTTACAAGTATTCGAAGAAGAGCAGGCCCTAAGGTTCATCGTCGCCTTCGCCCGCGCCGCCCATGTCGTGGTCCAAGGGTTTTCCGGCGTCAATGGTGGGAAGACCGGTCTTCTGAAGCTCACGATCCAGTTCCGGGAGCCTGGTTTGCTTCAGTTCTTCCCAATGTCGCGCAAGTCCCTTTAACTGTTCGGTAAGTTGTGCATAGACACGTGTCAATTGTGTCGTCGGGGCATCATCGGCGGAATCGGCAATGGCCAACATCTGGCCGAAATGCTGATTGAGCGAGGAAAGATTCTCCGCTTGCTTGCCGCTTGGCGGCGTGCCGAAGAACGTGCTGACGGTCGCGCCGGCAAGTTGTGCACACTGCTCGTCCAAAGATTTCAGCGATTCTGCCAGCTTCCCTTTCGTTCTTGGCACAATGACCTTAATTTGTGCGCGAACCGATTGCACTTGCCCGAGATATTCGTAGGTCTGGTTCATGCCGGAAACGGCTCCGGATTCCAGCTCCATCTGCGCGCGCAGATCCGTCAGGCTCGACTTGATGCGCGGATCCATTTTCACCGTTAGCGGCTGGGAATAAGCTTTGCCGTCGACGATGAGCCTCACGGTGTAATTGCCCGGCAGTGCCCACGCACCCAGCGGCAGCAGCGGGGTGTCGCGCAGGATCGCGGAGATGGGAAACTCATAATTGAGGGCTTTTGGCGAGGGACCGCGCAGATTCCAGACGAAACGGTGCATTCCCGACTCTGCGGAGAGGACTTGCGATGGGCGCACCCAGTACATCGGAATGGGATGCTCGGAGGCGATTTTCTCCATGTCCATCGGCGCGTCAGCGCTGGAGTAGCGCCGCACAACCGTTCCAGCGGAATCGACTATTTCAAGGACGACTGGCTCCCGGGCAGCAGCCGACAAGTAATAGTCGAGGATGGCGCCATCCGGGGGATTTTTCCCGGCTGGCACTTCCGGGGGCAGAGGCGTGTCCGGATTGCGATCCCAGCGCCAGCGCATGGCTTCCTCCGGCTGAAAGAGAAACACGTGCGAGCGCGCAACCTGGTCGCTAAGCTGGCGCAGCGGGGTAACGTCGTCGAGAATCCAGAACGACCGGCCGTGGGTGCCGACGATCAGATCGTCGCCATGAATCGCGAGGTCGCGCATCGAGGTATGCGGCAGGTTGAGCTGCAAGGATTGCCAGGAATCGCCCTCGTTGAAAGACACGTAGACAGACGTTTCCGATCCGGCATAGAGCAATCCCTTGCGCACAGGGTCTTCGCGGACAACGTTGATCGGCGCATCATCCGGAAGGCCGCTGACAACCTCCTGCCAAGTGGCCCCGAAATCGCGAGTGCGATAGATATGCGGCTTCAAGTCGTCGAGCCGGAAGCGATTGACGGCCGCATACGCGATGCTTGCATCAAAGTGCGACGCTTCCAGGAGGGAGACCTTGCTCCAGGAAGTGAGTTGTGGCGGAGTGACGTTCTTCCAGGTCCTGCCAGCGTCGCGAGTCAATTGAATCAGGCCGTCGTCAGTTCCCACCCAGATGGTGTCCGCTTCCTTAAAGGAAGGCGCGACCGTATAAATTGTGCCGCGATGCTTCCCTTTTTCCGGATCGCCCGCGGAAAAGGCGCCGAGATTCGCGGGAATTTCAGGCGATTCGCGCGTCAGGTCTGGACTGATGACCTGCCAGGAGCGCCCTCCGTCCGTGGTTTTGAAAAGAACGTTGGCGGCGAAAAAAAGCGTGCCGGGGTCGAACGGGGAAAACACGATGGGCAGGGTGCGATTGTAGCGGTATTCGCCGGTGCGAATGGGCTCCGGCGAGACGTTGGCGTACTCGCCGATTGCCTGGTTGGTGCGGGTGATGCGGCCACCGTAGAGGATGTTGGGATCGCGCGGATCGACGGCGATATAGCCGTACTCTTCGATACCGGGCAAACTCCACTCGCGAAAACTGATTTCGCCAAAATCGCTGCGGCTCTGCGTGGCCGCGGCGCCGCTTTCCTGCTGTGCGCCATAAACCCAGTAAGGAAAGCGATTGTCTGTGGTGACATGATAGAACTGCGCGGTTGGCTGGTTGTACCAACTGCTCCAGGTTTGCCCTCCATTGACGCTGATTACCGCGCCCTGGTCGCTGGAAAGCGCGATTGTTTTCGAGTTTTTCGGGTCGATCCAGATACGCTGGTAGTCGTCTCCGCCGGGCGCGCCTTTAAATCCGGCAAACGTTTTGCCGCCGTCGGTCGATTTCCATGTGGAAGTGTTGGCAACGTAAAGAGTGTTGGGATCGTCCGGCGAAACCGCAATGCCCATCGCCCCCGGCCCGCGACCACCAACGCGGTGGTCGTCGTTGATGTGCTGCCAGCTTTCGCCGGCATCGTCGGAGCGATACACGCCCTGCGCTTTGTCGGCCTCAAGCGAAAGATACATGCGCTTGGGATTACTGGGCGCGATGGCGATGCCGATGCGGCCAATCTTATCGTCGGCTCCCGGAAGCCCCCGTGTGATCTGGCTCCAGGTGGAGCCGCCATCCGTCGATTTGAAAAGGCCGCTCCCTTGAATCACGAAGGATTCGCGGCTGCGAATCTCCCATGGCGCGACACGAGCGGCCCAGAGCGCGGCAAAGAGAATCCGGGGATTCGCGGGATCCATCACGAGGTCGGCCGCGCCGGTGTTCTCATCCTTGTAGAGAACCTTTTCGAACGTCTTGCCGCCATCGAGCGAACGAAACACGCCGCGCTCCAGGTTTGGGCCATAAGGATGCCCTTGCGCGGCGACAAACACGCGGTCCGAATTTTTCGGGTCGACGACAATCGCGGTAATCTGCTGCGTGTCCCGCAGACCCAAATGGGTCCAGGTTTTTCCGGCGTCGGTGGATTTGTAAAAACCATCACCGACGGCGAGATCCGGCCGCTGCAGGCCTTCGCCGCTGCCGACATAAATTACATTGGGATCCGAAGGCGCCACGGCCAGGGCGCCGACCGAGCCCGACGTCTCATCGTCGAAAATCGGGAACCAGGTGTTGCCAAAATCCGTGGTTTTCCAGACGCCGCCGTTCACCGCGGCCATGTAAAACACATTGGGCTGTTGCGGCACGCCGGTGATCGCCACGGTTCGGCCGGCGCGGAACGGGCCGATGCAGCGCCAGCGCATTTCGGAGTAGAGGTGAGGGTCATATTGCTGCGCATGGGTGGGGATGACCGCGGTTGCAAAAACCACTAGACAAACCAGAGCGGCGAATTTGAAAGAGCGAAACATTTCCATCCTCCGGGAGACACTGGAGGATAACTCGGGGCTGCGGGACGAGTAAATCGCGAAACACGCGTCGGGCAGCTATTTCTTGTGATGCACGCGCGTATAGAAGTGACCGATGGAGCCGTAAAACAAAAACTCGAGTTCCAGGTGCGGCACCGTGGGCAACCACTCCTCGAGGGCGCGTTGCTCTCCAAACCCGCGCAGGTGCGGCCAATCGTCGAAAACAAGGATTGCGCCGTCCGCCAGACGAGGCCCGAGATAGCGCAAACAATCCAGCGCCGGCAGATAGATGTCGCAGTCGATACGTGCGTAGGCAAATTTGTCCGCAACCAGCGCGTCGGCGCCGCGCAGGCTTTTTTCAAAGAAGCCTTTCACCAGTTTGATGCGCGGGCGAGAAGCAGCCTGGACATTATGCGAGACCTGCTCGAGCGAGCACGCATATTGTCCCTTTTTCCAGAAAGCCTGGTCGTGCAGCGGATGGGGATCGGAAAGCCCTTCAAAGCTGTCAAAGCCGTAGATGCGGCGTGAAAGTCCGAGATGTTCCGTAGCCTCGTATAGGAAATTGACCCACCAGCCCTGGAAGATACCGAATTCCGCGATGTCGCCATCGATGTTCTGGTCGCGAATTCCGGTGAGCAACTTGATCGCGTATTCGCACTCTACACGCACCAGCGCATCGTGCACGCGCTTGCCCCATTCCGAATCTTCCGACCAACTGCAGGCCAGGCGGACACCGGGCACGGGAACCTCCGCGCGAAACACCGAGCGGCACCAGTCCTCATACGAAAGAGAAGGATCCCTGGGCAGGCTTGCGGTCGGTTGCAGCGGACCGCTTTGGGGTGGCATCCCCTTGGCGCCGGGTTCCAGGGTTGGCTGTGCCGGCGAACCAGGCGAATCCGCGGCTTCGGCACATTTTGCAAGGATCGCTTCGATCACCGTTCTCTTTTCGGCCGTGGCGAGAGGCAAAATACGCCGCAGGTACGTTGCAGCCTCGGTGTGGCAGCCGCGGGCAAACAGCAAAGCACCCAAGTTTTCCATGGCCTGGGTCGAAGTGGGATCGAGTTGCAAAGCGGCACGGAAGCCGCGCTCGGCATCCCTCAATTGACCCAGGGAAACCTGAACCGCCGCCCAATCGTTCCAAAGGGTCGCGGACGGTTGCATGCCGATTGCGTCCGAAAGAATCTCCGCGGCAGCGGCAAATTGGCCCTGGCGAAAGAATTCTTCGGCTTGCTGGACGACGTCATGGAGGATTGGAGTGGATGCCATGGGCTCTCCGGAAATTCGTTTGCGTGATCCGTCAAGACGCGCGGATGACCGCAAAGGAAAGCCTGTGCAGGAGAAGTTCCATGGCTGAGGAATTCGGATTAGACCTTCCTCATGCGGAAGGCTGAGGATGGCCAGACGCACTGCTGCGTGGAGACCGATCGTCCCCAGGGAGCTGATCGGCCAGAAGATCGGCAAATAGTATCGTGGAGGGCGTCCTTCCCGCCCTCCCGGATGGTTAGTCGGCCGCCTTTTTCTCTTTACTTGGCTCGGGGCGAGCGGGAGTGCCGTCGGCCTTCACGTAGTGGGCATACCAGGCGAGATAGCGCTCGTTCAGGTCTTTGATATGGGAAGGCGTTTTGAACTCGTGGTACTCGTCCGGGTAGACGACCAGCATGGTCTCGCGGCCAAGTTCCTTGAGCGAGAGATACATCTGCTCGCCGCCTAAAACTGGAACGTTGCAGTCAATATTGCCGCCGACAAAAAGGGTGGGCGTCAGGATGTCCTTCACCCGGTAGAAAGGCGCGATGCGATCCCAAACCGCGCGGTTCTCCCACGGATAGCCAAGCTCAATGACGTATTCCCGTTGATATTGGTCGTGGCCCCAGAGGCTGGTGAAGTTCGCCGCACCGGCTCCAGAAATGGCCGCCTTGAAGCGGTTCGTCTGGCCGATGATGAAGTCGGTGGAGATGCCGCCATACGACCAGCCGCCAACGCCCAGCTTGTCCGGGTCCGCGAGGCCTTGCGCCAGCGCCCAGTCCACAAAGGCCATATCGTCCTGAAAGTCCTTATTGCCCCAGTCGGCGTAGATCGCTTTGCAGAACTCCTGGCCATAGCCGGAAGAACCCCGGGGATTCGGCAGCAGGACGACATAGCCGTTGGCCGCGAAAAGCTGCGGGAGATCGAAGAACTCTTCCTGATACTCCTCCACTGGGCCGCCGTGCGGGCGAAGGATGGTCGGATACTTCTTGCCCGCCACGTAATCCGGCGGCTTATAGAGGTAGCCGTGGACAACCGTGCCGTCCTTGGACTTGAACGAGACATATTCGGCCTTGACCAGCTTGTGCTTGGTCAGCCAGTCATCGTTCAGGTGGGTCAGCCGAGTTAGCTGGCCGCCGGGTATGGTGAAAAGCTCGTAGGGCCGGTCGGTGGTCGAAATCGTGGCTGCAAGTGTTCCGTCCTTGGAAAACGAGTAGCCGTCAAGCGTCAACCGGCCGCCAATCGCGCGGCTGACCTTGCCGTCCGCCACATTCACTTGCGCCAGCGTCTGGGTGCCGTCGTCGTCCGCCAGGAAGTAGACGGATCTGCCGTCGGGAGCAAAGCGCGGGTAGATGGCCATGCGGTCGAAAGCCTTGGTCAGGATTTTGGCTTCGCCGCCCTCCGCCGGAGAAACGCCCACGTGCCTAGTGGCGTAGTAGAAAAGCTTCAGGTCGGTGGTCGCCTCGTAGGTCAGCCATTTGCCGTCGGGCGACCAGGAAGGGTTGTGCTTTTCGCCCGGGAAGTTGGTCACCTGGGTGGGATGCGCGCCCTGGTCGTTATTGTCGGCGGCGACCACCCAGATGTCGGAGTTGTAGGTTCGGTCGGGATCCGGCGCCGTGCGGTTGCTTTCGAAGGCGAGGAACTTGCCGTCCGGCGACCAGGCGGGCTGCGAATCGTCGAAGTCGCCCGAGGTCACCTGGCGCTGAGTCTTCGTGGCCAGGGTAAAGACGTAGAGATGGTTGCGGCGGCGATCGATATAGCCAAGGGTATCGGTCTTGAACTGCAGCCTGTCCAGCACCCAGGGCGGCTGGGCTTTGAACTTTTTCGGGGGATCGTCATCCTTGACCTTGCTGGATGCCGCTTCGAGTTCCTCGGGGCTGGGATCACGGAGCACCAGCACGAGTTGTTTGCTGTCCGGGGACCACTCAAAGTCGTCGACATCCTGAATGGTGTCCGTTGCCCGCACGGCTTCGCCGCCCATCCGGCTGAGCAAGTAAACCTGGGTTTTGCCTTCGTTGCCGTCGGCATCCTTGCGGGCGGAGAGAAACGCCAGGGATTTTCCGTCGGGCGACCAGCGGGGGTGGGAGGAGGAAACGCCCTCGGCAGTGAGCGGGATCGGGTCTCCCCCGGCGGTGGGAATCATCCAGATACGTATCTCGGATTTGTCCTCCTTCAAGGAGGTCGTGGTCACTGTGTAGGCGATGAACTGGCCGTCCGGCGTGATTTGTGGATCGTGAGCTTCCTTGACCGCAAACAGGTCGTCGACCGTGAGCGGGGAGGCCGCGGGCGTCTGGCGCGCAACAATGATCGAGGAGGCCAGTAGAAAAAAACCGAGCGGGATTGCCAGCCGAAGTTTCATGCGAAGGGCTCCTGAATGAGCGGGAATGAAAAATCCTCGCGGAGTGTATCACACCGGAAAGCCTCGCTGGATGCCAGGCCAAGAACACTGCGCACCTAGTACTTCCGTAGGGTTGGCGAACTGAAAAAAATTTTCGCTAAGCCCCATTTTTTTCTTGCATGCAGTCATAGAGACTGTATTCTTCGAATGGTGAACTTGCTCCATGCTTTTTACGAGCGAGAGTCACACGAGGAGGACGAGAGAAAAAAGTTGAGCACCGTAACCCTTCCTGCACAAATTCCTTCCCAGGCAATTCCGATCTCCAAAAAGCGAGCCGCAAAACTGACGCTCTGGCCGTTGGTTGCCGCCACATTCTTCATGGTCTCCGGGGGCACGTACGGAACCGAGGCCATCATTTCCGGCGCGGGTTACGGGCGAGGAATACTGGTTTTGTTGTTTTTGCCGGTGCTGTGGTGCTTGCCGACGGCGTTCATGATCGGCGAGTTGTCAAGTGCTTTGCCGCAAGAAGGCGGCTACTACGCGTGGGTTCGCCGCGGGCTGGGCAATTTCTGGGGCTTCCAGGAAGCGTGGCTTTCACTGGCCGCCAGCATCTTTGATATGGCCATTTACCCCACGCTGTTCGTGTTTTACCTGAAGCAGATGTCGCCATGGTTTGGAGAGGGGAATCACGGCCTGTACGCGGGCTTGTTTGTGGTGGTGACCTGCGCGGCGTTGAATCTGGCGGGCATTCGCGTGGTCGGCCTCACTTCGCTTTGGCTGTTCTTCCTGCTTTCGCTGCCTTTTGGGCTAATCGTGCTACTCACGCCGGCGCGCCTGGGAGCATTTTCGGGCGACGCGCACGCGGCGGCATCGGGTGCCAGCGTTGGTTTGCTGGGCGCGGTGCTGGTGGCGATGTGGAACTATATGGGCTGGGATAATGCATCGACCATCGCCCAGGAGGTCGAGCGCCCCCAACGGACTTATCCACGCGCCATGATCGCGGCGGTGATTCTGGTTTCGCTGACCTATATCCTTCCCTTCCTGGCGGTGTACTTCACCGGGACGCCGGCCTCCGCCTTTAACGAGGACGGTTCGTGGGCCACCATCGCCGAGCAGCTTGGCGGCAAGGTGCTGGGCATCGAATGGCTGCGCTTCATGGTGACCATCGGTGGCATGATGAGCGCGTTTGGCATGTTCAACGCACTGGTGATGAGCTATTCGCGGCTACCGCTGGCCATGGCCAAAGACGGCATGATGCCGAAAATCTTCGGCAGGGTGACTCCCAAGAATGAAACTCCCTGGGTGGCCATTGTGGTACTGGCAAGCTGCTGGGCGCTCTGCCTGGGGCTCGGCTTTAAGCGGCTGGTGACCCTGGACATCATGCTTTATGGCGCGGCGCTGATGCTGGAATTCATCACGCTAGTGGTGCTGCGCATCCGCGAACCCCGGCTGCGGCGGGCATTCCGCGTGCCCGGCGGCATGGCTGGCGCAGTGACCTGCGGGATCTTCCCGTTGGGCCTGCTGCTGCTGTCGCTGGTCGAGAGCGACCACGAAACGATATTGGGCATGAACGGTCTGCTCTTCGGCATTCTGATCATGTTCGCGGGCTTCGCGATGTACTATGCGACGGACAAGATCCGCGCGCGGTTTGGACAGCAGAGTGTCCCACAGAGCGTGGCCGCTGACTAATCAGGTCCGTATTTCAACTTCACCAGCCCGGCCTTTCGGAGCCGGGCTTTTTGTTTGGGATGCCGCTGGTCGCCCCGGACTCCAAAGGGTCTCTTTTTCGCCGCGAAGAGAATTTCCTTGCAACTTCGAACTCACGGAGATTTGATATCCTGCTGGACGTGAGCTCTTCCTCCCGCTTCTCTAAGACTTTGGCCGTTGGGATTCTCGCCGGGGCCTTATCCGTGGTGGCGCTTTCGGCGGCCACGCAGCAGCAGCCGAACCTCCCAAGTTCCTCGCAGCCCAAGCCGGTGGCGCAAACTCCGGCCAATCCAGCGGCGGCAAACGCTCCGCCGGGGCAATCCTCCGCTCCCCCACCGCCGCTTCCCGTTCGCGCGGGGCTCAACATTGTGGTGCTTGACCCGGCGCATGGCGGCACGGATCAGGGCGCCCGTGGAACCGAAGGCATCACCGAGAGTGACGAAGTCCTGCAATTTGCAGCCGCCACAAAGAAGGCACTCGAAGCCCAAGGCTTCCAGGTGATCCTGACTCGCGAGGGCAACGACAACCCATCTTTCGATGATCGATCCGCGCGCGCGAACGCGCAGCGCGGCGCCGTCTTTATCACCCTGCACATTGCCTCCACCGGCCTGGCTGGCACCGCGCGAGTGTACGTTGAGCCCGAAGCGGCCGCCCCGGTGGTCATCAGCGGGCTGATTCCCTGGGATCAAGCACAACTTCCCTTCCTGAGCTTGAGCCACAAGATGGGGGACCTGGTAGCGCAGGAACTCGCGAAACGCTTCAGAGGTTCGCCGGATGCCGTGCAGACAGCTCCTGTGCGGCAACTTCGGACGACGGCGGCGCCGGCCATCGCGGTGGAGATTTCGAGCGTCTCGGTACAGAACCGGGCGGATCTGGAAAGCATGGTTGCGGGCGTAGCCGAAGCGATTGCCCGCGGCGTGGCGGATTTCCGGCCTTCCTATGTGCTGCCCAGCAGCCCGGCGCCGGGCGGGAGCGTCCAACCATGAGCGTGCAGTGGCGCGTCTGGCTTTCCGGCGCTCTGCTGGCGGCGGTGATTGCGGCGGCGCTCTACTTTCCGGCCTTGCGGCGGCAGGTGAACAAAGCCAAGAATTTGACGGAAAAGACCGCGGAGCAGGCGCGCCGCGAACTTTTGCCCGTGGCCCCAGTGACCATTGGAGAGCCCATGGTGAAAGTAAAGATGTACTGGGGTTCGCGAACGGAGGAAGGCGCGCTGAATCCCGTGACTGTGGAATTGCCGCTTTCGAGCGATCCTGTTCTGCGCGCCAAGCAAGTGCTCAACACCCTGCTGGCGGGGCCTGTGGACCCGGAATCGCGCACGCTGCCGCCCGACGCGGCCCTCCTGGCGTTCTATATCCTGCCGGATGGCACGGGCGTGGCCGATTTTTCCGATGAACTGCGCACCTCGTTTCCTTCGGGGATTCAGAGCGAAAAGTTGGCCGTCGAATCGATTGTGCGAACGCTGGAGGCCAACGTGCCGCAAGTCCTGCGCCTGAAGATTCTCATCCACGGGCAGGAAGCGGATTCCCTAGCCGGCCACGTGGACCTGACGCAGGCGTTCAGCGTGAGCGCCAAGGATGCCACGGGCGTCAAGCTGGAGTATCCTGCTGCCCCGGCCTCTTTACTACCCGCCCCGATTGAAAAGGCAGTGGAGAAGGTGCGGCGGGCCACCCGGCGCTAGCCGATTCAAAGTATTACCATCAGCGGAAGCGAGGATCCGAATGCGGAGTGACGGAAGACACGCCGACCAAATGCGCACGATCAAAATCACCCCCGATTTTATTTCGCAGGCCGAAGGCAGCGTGCTGATTGAACTGGGCAAGACGCGCGTGATCTGCACGGCAACGGTGGACGACGGCGTCCCAAGTTTCCTGAAGGGCAGTGGCAAGGGTTGGGTGACCAGCGAATACGGCATGCTGCCGCGCGCCACCGAAGAGCGCACGCCGCGCGAAGCGGCTCGCGGAAAACAGAGCGGGCGCACGCTGGAGATTCAGCGGTTGATTGGCAGGTCGTTGCGGGCGATTACCGATCAGGAAGCACTGGGCGAGCGGACGGTTTACCTCGACTGCGACGTAATCGAAGCCGATGGTGGCACGCGCACCGCTTCGATCACCGGGGCGTTCGTGGCCTTTGCGCTAGCCATGGAGCGGATCGTGGCCGCAGGCATGCTGAAGAGTTCGCCGCTGATCGATTCGGTCGCGGCAACCAGCGTAGGAATCGTGGATGACGCATCGCTGCTGGACCTTTGTTACGAAGAAGATTCACGCGCGGAAGTGGACATGAACGTGGTAATGACCAGCAGCGGCGATTTCGTGGAGATTCAGGCCACAGCCGAAGGGCGTCCTTTTGCCGGAAGCGAGATGCAGGATCTGCTGGCATTGGCGGCGGTGGGAATTCGCCGCTTGAACGACGCGCAGCGGGAAGTGCTGCCGGCAAATTTCCTGAGCCGCAAGCGGTGAAGCCGGCTTCCTTCGCACGCACGGGAATCGGGACTAACCAGAACACCATGAATACGCGAGAAGCGCGAAAGATCTATCTGGCTTCCGGAAATGCAGGCAAACTGGCGGAGTTTCGCGCGCTGGCTGAATCCGCCGGGCGGCACTGGGAACTGGAATTGCTTCCGGGATACGCGAACCATCCGGAATTTGAAGAGTCGGCGCCGACCTTCGCGGAGAATGCCGCGGGAAAGGCGTTTCACTACTCGCGGCTGGTGGACGGAATCGTGTTTGCGGACGATTCCGGGCTGGTGGTGCCGGCGCTGGGCGGCGCGCCGGGAGTATTATCCGCGCGCTATGCCGGGCCGGGCGCGTGCAACGAGCAGCGAATCGCCAAACTGCTTGGTGAAATGAAGGGACTCGCCCGCGAGCAACGCGGCGCATACTTTGTCTGCGTGATTGCGGCAGTGCGGGGCGCGCGAGCTCTCGCGATTGTTTCGGAAAAAGTCGACGGCGAAATCCTGGGAGCGCCGCGAGGAAGCGGCGGATTTGGGTACGATCCGGTTTTTTTCTTTCCGCCGTTGGGGAAAACTTTTGCGGAGCTGCAGGCGGAACAGAAAAATCTGCATAGCCACCGGGGCAAGGCCTTCCGGCGGCTGATGGAAGTGCTGGAATAAAAGCTATTGGTAGTCAGAGGGCACGGAGAAGGGGCGAAGATGGCAGCGAAGAACAAGGCGGTTGGGGGCAAAAAGAAAGCAGCCAAGGCTAAGGCCAGGAAAGGGCCGGTGAAAAAGGCTGCAGGACCCGCAGCGGGCGCAAATCCGAAGCGCGTCGCCACAATTCTGGCGGGACTCGATGCCGCGTATCCCGATGCCGACTGCGAACTGAAGCATGAAAACGCCTTCCAATTGCTGATTGCGACGATTCTTTCCGCGCAGTGCACCGATGTGCGCGTCAATCAGGTGACTGCCGAACTGTATAAGAAATATAAAAAGCCGGAAGACTTTGCCTACGCATCGCCCGCCGAACTGGAAAAAGAGATCCGGCCCACGGGATTTTTCCGGAACAAAACAAAGTCCATCATGGGCGCCAGCAAGGCGCTGGTGGAAAAATTCGGCGGCGTTGTGCCGCGAACGATGGAGGAAATTCTTACGCTGCCGGGCGTCGCGCGAAAAACGGGCAACGTCGTGCTAGGCACGGCGTACGGCATCCCGAGCGGCATCGTGGTGGATACGCACGTGATGCGGCTTTCCCAACGGCTGGACCTGACGCGCAATACCGATCCGAAAAAAATCGAACAGGATTTAATGAAGGTGATTCCCCAGGACCGCTGGATCAAGTTTTCCCACCAACTGATCTGGCATGGCCGCCGCGTGTGCGCCGCGCGCAAACCCAAATGCGCGGCGTGCAACCTGGAATCCATCTGTTATTCCAAAGACAAGACCGTCTGACAGCCGAATCCCTGCGATTGCTCGTTGTGACGTACGGCTTTGACAATCCGTAACAATGCTGGCGTAAGCTGGAGGCGATGACGGTTGCGGCGAAGCCGGGATTTGCGCCCTCCAAAGAGACCTGCATCGCCGGGTTCACACTTGTTGCAATAGCTTTGCATGTCGTACTGCGCTACGCGCTGCACTTCCCTCCCCTGCACTGCAACGTCCCTCTTTTCACGGCGCTGGTTGTCGGCGGGATTCCCCTGGTGTGGGAACTCCTGAAGAAACTCGCCAAGCGGCAGTTTGGATCCGACCTGCTGGCCGGCATTTCCATCATCACCGCCATTTTGCTGGGTGAATTTCTTGTGGCCGCGATCGTCGTCCTGATGCTCTCCGGCGGCGAAGCGCTGGAGGAGTTTGCCACCGCGCGCGCCTCTTCCGTGCTCGACGCCCTGGCGCGGCGCGTCCCCAGCATCGCGCATCGCCGGCAACAAGGCCATCTGGAGGAAGTGAAACTTGAGGACATCCGCATCGGCGACGAGCTGACCGTCTTGCCTCACGAAATCTGCCCGGTGGACGGCACCGTACTCGAAGGCCACGGCGTGATGGACGAAGCGTATCTCACCGGCGAACCTTACGAGATTTCCAAAACGCCAGGCTCCATGGTGATTTCGGGCGCAATCAACGGTGAAACACTGCTGACCATCCGCGCGGAAAAACTGGCCAAGGATTCGCGATACGCGCGGATCATGAAAGTGATGCAGGAAACCGAGCAGCAGCGGCCACAGTTGCGGCGGCTCGGGGATCAGCTCGGCGCGTGGTATACACCACTTGCACTGGGGATTGCCGCGGGTGCGGCACTGCTCAGCGGCAACTCTGAACGTTTTCTCTCCGTGGTGGTGATCGCTACTCCGTGCCCGCTTTTGCTGGCCATTCCCACGGCCATCATCGGCGCCATCTCCCTGGCCGCACGCCGCGCCATCATCATCAAAAATCCCGCCGTACTCGAACAGATCGAAAACTGCCAGACGTTGATTTTCGACAAAACCGGAACGCTCACCTATGGCCGGCCGGTCGTAACCAAGATTCTATGCGCGGATGGCTTCTCCCATGACCAAGTTTTGCAACTCGCCGCCAGCCTGGAGCTTTATTCCAAGCATCCGCTCGCCAGCGCCATCGTCGCCGAAGCAAAGCACTGTGGGATTCCCACTCTGCCCGCCGATCACATCAGCGAACGGCCCGGCGAAGGTCTGATTGGGGCCATCGCGGGCCATAAGGTCCGCATCACCGGCCGGAGCAAGGTCGCCGCGCTGAACATCGCGCTTCCTGCCCTCGAAAGCGGCCTCGAATGCCTGGTTTTCCTCGAGGACCAATATGCCGCCACCATCCGATTTCACGACGCCCCACGCGAGGAAAGCGCGTCGTTTATCGGACACCTACAGCCGAAGCACGGATTAGGGCGCGTGATGCTGGTCTCCGGCGACCGGGAGTCCGAAGTGAAATATCTCGCCGAGAGCGTCGGGATCACGGAAGTGCACGCTGGAAAAAGTCCCGAAGAAAAAGTGGCCATCGTGAAGGAAGCCACTGAGCAGAGCCGCACGCTGTTTGTGGGAGACGGGATCAACGACGCGCCCGCGTTGATGGCCGCCACCGTCGGCGTTGCCTTCGGCTCGCACAACGATATCACCACGGACGCTGCCGACGCCGTGGTGCTGGAAACGGCCATCGGCAAAATCGACGAGCTGATCCACATCGGCCGGCGCATGCGGCGCATCGCCTTGCAAAGCGCTCTGGGGGGCATGACCGCCAGCATGATCGGGATGATCGCCGCGGCGCTTGGTTATTTGCCGCCCATTTGGGGCGCGATCGGGCAGGAAGTGATCGACTTACTGGCTGTTTTGAATGCGGTGCGCGTCGCCTTGCCCGCGGAAGAATTGCAGGATTATTAGGTCTCGCCATGAATCCACTCTTGCTGGTCTTCCTGATAGTTCTGGCGCTGAACTTAATGCCCGCCTTCGCTCCGCCAACGTGGATGGTGTTCTCGTTTGTTGGATTCCGCTTTCCAGAGCACGCCGGTTGGCAACTGGCACTGACGGGAGCCCTGGCGGCGACCGTAGGGCGGTGCATGCTAGCAAAGATGTCGCGGGTAATTGTGCGAAATCACTGGTTGAGCGACGCATTGCGGAACAATGTGGATACGTTGCGGGACGAATTACTGAAACGCCCGCGGCTGACGTTCAGCGTTCTGCTTTTTTATGCGTTCACACCGCTTCCATCGAATACCGTGTTCATCGCCTACGGCCTCACGACGATGAATCTGCTTCGCATCGCCCTCCCCTTTTTGTTAGGCAGATTCGTGAGCTATAGCCTATGGGCCAAAAGCGCGATGCAGGTGTCGAATCGATTTGCGGTGAACGGCAATGGAGCTCTTGGGTATTTCAGCGTCTACTTCGTCTTAACTCAGTGCGCTTTCCTGGGGATTGTGTACTTGATCGCGCGGATCGATTGGAAAGCTTTGATTTGCGAGCACAAATGGAAGTTGCTGCGCAGGGAAGCTTCTTTGCCGCCCGAAGAAAAGTAATTTTGCATGAGTCCGGGCTCCCCGCGCTACGGCTTGCTAGTGGAAGGCGGGGGTGGCGCCGATTGCGCGGGCTGCGTCCCGTTCAAAATGGCGTGGAAATCGGGGTGATCGCCGGATTGCTGTCCAGAACCTCCCGTCACGTTCGGGTGCCCCGGCGGCATTGCGCCCGGCGTCGAGCCTGCCGGCGGCGCTTGGCCCGGTCCCGGATGCTGCATCCCGCCGCCCATGCCGGTAGTTTTCGTTACCACCCACTCCTCGCCGCGTTTCTCCAGTTGATAGCCGATTTCCATCGGTTGCGCGTTCGGGTCGACGCCCTTCGAGCGAATCTCCACTTGCGCCTGCGCCTGGTTGCCGGTGATTGTGGCTTGCGTCACCTTGACGTCCATGTTGCTCATGTTGAGCATGTTCAGCGCGGCAAGGTGCTTCACCACGCCTTGGCGGATTCCTTCGTTCTCATCCGATTTCGATTTGCAGGCGACCGCGAACAAAAGCGCCATGCCAAGCAGGGTGGCGAGTAATCCCCGTTTCATTGCCATTTCCTTTCGCAACCGTGTCCCCGGATCGTGGGTTGGGCTAACTTCATCCTAGCGTAAGCCCGCTTGGAACGCGAATTGAAGAAGCGCGTTTGGCGAAGCAGTAATCGAGCCCAGGCCGTCGGCAGCCTTGGCGTTGTTCCCTC
Source organism: Acidobacteriota bacterium (assembly GCA_021324935.1). Lineage (GTDB taxonomy): Bacteria > Acidobacteriota > Terriglobia > Acidiferrales > UBA7541 > Acidiferrum. The sequence goes on along the minus strand of JAJPIE010000055.1, from coordinate 306 downwards.
TCGGGTAACGAGCGCGCTCCCGCAACCACAACGAACTTCCCATTCAGCCTAGGCCTATCCTTTGAGGCTAGCTGATTCTCGAGCGGGTCCGCTGGCAGAACACGCCCACACCGCAGCCATTGCGATAATCCGGAATTCCTCAACTACGGTAGAATAAAATGGTCACCAGTCGGGGCGTAGCGCAGCCTGGTAGCGCGCCTGCCTTGGGCGCAGGAGGCCCCCGGTTCAAATCCGGGCGCCCCGACCAATACTCCCAAGCGAATCATTGAATTAGCATCCTGGCTGTTTCTGAGGCTGCTGCATTTT
>JAJPIE010000057.1 GCA_021324935.1 Acidobacteriota bacterium | reverse complement strand
TAAACCTTGCTCAGATAACGCATGCCCGTATCCGGCAGCAGCGCCACCACCAAATCCTGCGGCCCCAAATCTTTCGCCAGGCGCAGCGCCGCGCTCAGGCAGCCCCCGCCCGACCCACCCGTAAAAAGCCCTTCCTGCTTGGCCAGCCGGCGCGCCACCACAAAGCACTCTTCGTCGTTCACCTGGATGACCTCGTCCAGAATCTGCATGTTCATCGTCGTGGGGAAGAAATCCTCGCCAATGCCTTCCACCACGTATGTGCGAGCTTTCGTGATTTTCCCCGCTTTATGAAAGTCGTAGTAGAGCGAACCCTCCGGATCGACTCCGACGATCTTTATCTCTGGATTTTTCTCTTTCAGGTACTTACCCACTCCGCTGATCGTGCCGCCCGTGCCCATCCCGCACACAAAATGCGTGATCTTGCCTTCCGTGTCTTCCCAGATTTCGGGACCCGTGGTGCGGTAGTGTGCATCCGGATTGCAAGGATTATCGTACTGGTTCGGGTAGAACGAATTCGGGATTTCCCGCGCCAGCTTTTTCGCCACGCTGTAGTAGCTCCGCGGATCTTCCGGCTCGACCGCCGTCAGGCAAACGATCACTTCCGCTCCCAGGGCCTTCAGCAAATCCACCTTCTCCTTCGATTGCTTATCCGTGGTGGTGAACACGCATTTATAGCCGCGCACCGCCGCCACCAGCGCTAGTCCCATACCCGTATTTCCGGAGGTGCCTTCGATAATCGTGCCGCCGGGCTTCAGCAGCCCGCGCTTTTCCGCGTCATCAATCATCGTGATGCCAATACGGTCTTTCACCGAGCCGCCGGGGTTCAGCATTTCCGCCTTCACCCACACCTGCGGCTTCAAGCCCTGATTGATCCGGTTCAGCCGGATCAGCGGGATGCGGCCCACGGCTTCGAGAATATTGTTACAGCGCATATTGGCTTCTTCCGGCACAGGGTTTCCACCGCCAACCGTCTGCGCCTTGCGTGGTTCTAGTTTAACATGCAGGGTAGCGGGTCTTTTACGAACACACCCGCCGGAGAGGACCAAAATGCCACGCCAAAATTTCGCGACCGGAACGCCCTGGGAACCAATCGTCGGTTATTCGCGCGCCGTTCGCATCGGGAACCAAATCTCCGTTTCGGGAACCACCGCTACGGGGCCGGACGGGAAGGTCGTGGGCATCGGAGACGCCCATGCACAGACCGTGCAGACTTTGCGAAACATCGAAGCCGCACTCTCGCGCGCCGGAGCCAGCCTGAAAGACGTGATTCGCACGCGGATTTTCGTGACCAATATCGCCGAATGGGAAAAGGTGGGACGCGCGCACGGCGAATTTTTCAGGGACATCCGTCCAGCAACCTCGATGATCGAAATCAGCAAACTCATCTCACCGGAAATGCTGGTCGAAATCGAAGCGGAGGCGATCGTGGAGAACTAGCTTGCTGCTTGATCGGTGAGCATTTAAATGCAGTGGGGCGCCAGCAACGACGGCGCCCCGTGGAATCCACTATCTCCCTTACTTCGTTACCTCGTTCTTCTCTACGTCTCCTTTCACCACTTCGCCTGCACACGGTACTTCAACACCGATTCTCGGTTGGCCTTCACCGGCACATCGAATTGCGCCGCAAATGCTGCCGTCTTGGTGTATTTGAAGCTCGAGTTCAGCATCTCCCAATCTCCTCCGATTGGCTCGTTCACCTGCACGTTGATCGGCGTGTCCTTGTGGTTTCGAATCGTGATTTCAAATTCCATCTGCCAGACGCGGTCGCTGATTCGCTTGTAGTCGGTCTGCTTGCGCTCGGCCACGACGTCGAATGCATTTCCGATTTTCACGGTGACAAACTCGTCCTTCGGCGTGTGATCGATGTGATCCTCGCCGATGAAGAGTACTCCCCCCTTGGAATCTTTCTGATAAACGCGCAGGTTTCCCCCCGGCAATGGAATGCCCAGTCCGGCCTTCTCTTCATTCTTGAATTTGTAAAACACCTGGACCGGATCCTTCAGCGGCGACCCGGGATTTTGCGCGTTGTGGTAATAGAAGTTCTGCCCGTTGACGACGAAGAGTTTTTCGACGGGAACGCCGCTGCCCTCCAGCAAGCTGATTTGCTTGGTCTCCTTGTCTTCGACGGACGTGCGCCGCCCCAGCGAATACAAATGGTATTCGCTGAAATTTTCCTGCTGGAATTGGTTGCTCGCTGCCGCCGGCGCGGCTTTGGCCATCATTTCCATGGCCCGAAACTGGTCGCGCTGCGGCAGCCGGTTCAAATCTCCGGCCACCAATTGCAACTTGGCATTGTGAAACGCGGTGCCGCTGTTGTTGACAATGGTCACCCAACCGTCCAGATCAGCCGCCTTGTCGTCTCCTCCAACCGTCAGCACGTAGTCCGCGTTCCAGGAAAGATTGCTTGCCAGATAAGACGACTCGATCTTCTGCTTCGAGGGTCCCGAATTCTCCAGCGACATCAGCAGTGTCGGCCGGTCATACAGATTCGCCGGCACCTCCGGAAAACGGTAGCTTTCGCCGTACACGCCGGTCACGATGTCGTTCCCGATTTTCCATACCGGCCCGTTGTTGTTCGCCAGCAGCATCGCTTTAATTTCCTCGTGTTTTGTCGTGCCGTTCTCCATGTAGCTGCGCACCAGCGTCACTTCCTTGCCCACATATTTATTCAGCAACTTGTTGGGTTCGAGCAGATCGTACTCATAGTTCTGCTCGAGCACGCTCAGCTTCTCGGGATCCGTTAGCGAACGGAAATGAACCGTGGCCGGATTCACGGTCGCCGCAATATCCATGAATTTCAGCCGGAAATCGCCCTTGGGCAGCTGCAAATCGCGCACATCGCGGATCAAGGCGATATTCGAGTTGTAGACGGTTACCCCGAGATCCGTCTGATCGTTCAAAGTCGTGGCCTGGTCCGCTCCGCGGCTGGCTTCTTTCTCCTGCCCTTCGTTTTTCCGGCCCGCGTGATCCACGGGCACGAATGCCGCCGCGCCTGCCAGCAGGATCGCAGCCGTCGCTGCCACCCATCGGAATCCGCCTCTCTGGAAGTACATCGGAGTATTCATCTTCGCTTCACCTCGTCGTGAATTTGCCTTCACAGTTGGAACGTGGGCGGTGGAATTTCTTGCAGGCCATCATTCGTCCGCTGCTTGTTTCCAGGTCTGGCCCCCGTCGCTGGTTTCAAAGCTCAACCGATTTGCGGCATCCCAAATCGTGGCATGCTTTGCGTCCGCGGCGTGCACTCCGCCCAGATCGCCTGATATTGGCGCGCTCAGCTTTGTCCAGTGCGCGCCGCGATCCGTGGTCAGCAGCAGCGTCCCCCCCTGCCCGGCTACCCAGCAAACTTTCGAGGTGGGAGCTGAGCCGGAGGTAAGCTGCTCACGGACGCCAGTCGTTAGCCTATTCCAGTTTTTCCCGCCATCGGTCGTCAACTCCACCGTTCCTCCCGGGCCCAATTTCCACCACACTTTATGGTCGGGCGTCAGAATCACGCCCGTACTTTCCGCGGATACCTCCAAAGCCTCGTTGCGAACTCCTTGTTTCATCATCATCGCATTCGTATTCACGTCCGCGGCTTGTTGCTGATGTTCCGCCTTCGCCGTGCTCACCGCCGAGCGTTTCTTGTTTTCCACCGCGCCGCCAACCATGGCGCCGGCCGCGCCTGCACCAACATTTCCGGCCGTTGTTGACGGCTCCGGGGCGGCTGGGGCCACCTCGGCCGATTCCCTAACCATTCCCGGCACTGTTTTTTTCGCAGGCGCGGCAGAAGACGGGGGCGGAGGCGCGTTGGTCGTTGCAGTTACAGCGGGTCCCGAGGAAGCCTGCGCCTTGGGCGCGCCAGCGTCTTTCTGCAGCGCGTCCGCCGCCACTTTCGGCGCGATAAGTCTGGCACTGCCCAACTCTTTTTCCTCCCTCGCGGACACCCGGCTTGGAGCCTGTAAACCAGCGTTAGCCTGACCATAATCCCGCTCCGCTGGAGGAATCGCTCCCGGCTCCGCTTCCCTTTTCGCCGGTCCCGGCACCGCCTGTGGCCGACTTTCCGCCATCTGAATCGCCGCCGGTGCTTGCTTTTGCAAGACGCTTTGCTCGTGAAACCCGATCCACACCAGAACACCTGCGGCCGCAACTCCCAGCGGGATTGCCCATCGCACCAGCGCGGGCCTCGGCCTGCGTGCCATCTCCATCGGCGAAGCGCTCGCTGCCTCAGCGGCTCCAGTTCCTTCCTTCGGGCTCGATTTCCGCACCCCATCCCCTCGAGGTCCCTCGCCTCCCGCAACCAGAATCCGATCGTTTTCCCAATCCCCCGCCAAATCTTTCTCCGTCATTTCCACCAGCGCCAGTGCTTCCTGGCATGCCTCGCATCCCGCGATGTGTGATTTCCAGTGGGACATTTCCTCCAGTGACAAAGATCGCTCATGATAGGCCGCCAGCGTTTCCGCATCCGGGCAATCCGCACGCGAAGACCCTGCGCGCATCTGTCGCGCAAGTGCGCGGTCAAATTTTGGCTCGCGCTCCTCAGCGGGCATGGCGCTCTCCTTTCTTAGAACGTTCGTGCAGGCCGATCTTGCGGCGTTTCACGGCAATTCCTTTCGATGGGCCCGCGCGCCCCGCTGATTTCCCTCTGGAAAAATCTCCCGGAAATCGATCGGCACATCCTCCGCCGCATAGGCAAAGCATTGCTCGATCTCCGCCTCGCTGAACGAATACAATTGGCGCAGATGCTGCTCGGTGAATGTGCGCAATTCCCGCCGGACTCGCTCCAGATTCCGCGACACGCTGGACTCATGCTCGCCCATTTGCCGCCCGATCTCCGCCAGCTTCATCTGCCGGGCATAATAAAATTCCAGCCG
>JAJPIE010000050.1 GCA_021324935.1 Acidobacteriota bacterium | reverse complement strand
CGGAGGGATTTGAACCCCCGACCCTCTGATTACAAATCAGATGCTCTACCAGCTGAGCTACGCCAGCGCTGCTCAAACCGCACAAGAATAGCAGATTAGGCACAGAACTTGCAAGTGGCCGAATCGGCGACCTGCTTGCAGGGGGCTGTGGGAATGTGTGGAAAACAAGGGTCTGAGCGTCTGCCTCGAACTCCAGATAACATATCTATTGTCAATTACATAGCGAGGGAAAGACGACGCCTTTCTAGTGAGTATAGGCATTGGGGAGCGCGAAATCCTCGGTTGCGCCAGGTTTTGCCTTCCTTTTCCATCGGTGGAACCCTCATTCAATGACAAAATATCCGATTCGAGCAGTTCGTTCCCGGCGGAGGTAAGTTCACTAGTGAGTCGCAAGCAGGCCATTGTCGCGGCGCTGGCAGTTTTCGCGTTGCTTTGCACCTGGTTCTATATACGGCCGCACCGAAGCGACCCGGAGCAGGGGCGGGAGGAACTTCTCGCCCGGCTGCCCGGCGATTCGACTTCCGTGGTGTACCTCGATCTGAACGATCTTCGCGGGTCCGCATTCCTCTCAAGAATTCTGGCTTGGGCGCCGCATCCGCCGGCGGACGAGGAATACACCAAATTCGTCCAGGTCACGGGTTTCAATTACGAGCGCGACCTGGATCGCGTGGGTATTTCCTTCAGCGGAACGCCGCAGCATCCCAAAAGCATGGCGATCGCCGAAGGACGCTTCGATCAGAAAAAGATCGAAGCATACAGCGGGCATGATGGGGCGCTGAAGACGGCGGCGGGAAAAACGATCTATGCAGTGAATTTGAGCAATCCGCCTCGAACCATTTATTTTTCTTTCCTGCGGGGCGACCAGGTTGCGGTCTGCAACGACGCTTCGTGTTTCTTTCAACCGTCGGGCAAAAACCTCAGCGCCGATGAATGGAGCGAGCATTTCCAGCGCTTGGCGGGAACCCCGCTGTTTGTCGTGATGCGGCAGGACTCCGCTCTGCTGTCGGAACTTTCGCAGCGCACCCCGGGCGGTTGGCGTTCGCCGCAACTGGCTACTCTGCTGGGGCAACTGCAATGGGTCTGCCTTGGGGTAAAGCCGGATGGAGATCAATTGCGCGTGGTTGCAGAAGGTGAAAGCTCGAACGAGACGATCATCCGCCAGCTGAATGACCTGCTGGGTGGCCTCCTGATTCTGGCGCAAGCGGGCCTGGATGATCCGAAAGCGAGCAAACAACTCGATCCGAAATTGCGCGAAGCCTATTCGACTCTTTTAAAAACCGCGGAAGTGCAGAAGCAGGACCGCGGAACAACGCAGTCCGTGCGATTGATTCTGGAAGTTACACCGCAGCTCCTGGAGTCCGCCCGAGGAGTAGCCGCAGCAGATCCGCCTGTACAGAACGCGCGCTAAAGAACCGAAGATGAACAATCCAAACCAGGGAAAGAGGGGCTTCGGAGGAGTGTATCTGCTGACCCGCAGGCTGTTATTGGGCTAGTCTCCGGCGGGATTGCTGCGCATGTAACGCCACGGGTTGACCGGAGCGTTGTTCACGCGGACCTCGTAGTGCACGTGCGGGCCGGTAGTGCGGCCGCTTATTCCGGTGTAGCCAATCACTTCGCCGCGCTTGATGCGAGTGCCGGGTACGACCGCGTAGGCGGAAAGATGGGCGTACCAGGTAGTAATGCCAAACCCGTGGTCCACGATCACAACCCGCCCATAGCCGGTGTGTTGCCCTGCATCCTGAACGATGCCATCGGCAGTAGCGTATACGGGAGCGCCATAATCCGCGCCAACGTCAACACCGGTGTGAAAGGCGCCTTCGCCCGAGAACGGATCCAGCCGTTCCCCGAAGCCATCCGTGATATGCCCGAGAACCGGCCAGATGGAAGGCGTGTAATTCGAATCCGCGAAAGCCATCGAAGGCATCATGCGGAGGCCTTCGGCGGAAACCGCGATCACCGCCGCATTGCGCTTCAGGAAAGTGAACTGCTCCACGGAGCGGTCGAAGACCTCTTCGGGAGACGAGGGCGCATCGGTCTGCTCGAACGCAGCCGGATGATATTTCATCACGCCGAAAGTCATGGCCACATCGGTCGCAAGGGATTGCACGGCGTCGAGGCGCTGGTTGGTATCTTTCACCGTGCTCTGGAGTTCGCGAACCTGCTTTTTCCAGACGTCGCGTTCCTGGCGGACGGCGTTGTAGTTGCCAACCTTGAGGAGCATGCGGCTATAAGAACCGACGGCGGCAAGGACGGTGATGCTTCCGATGATGGCCAAAGCAGCCAAGCCATGCAACACGTACGCCGGAACGATGAGTTTCCTCATCTTGCCGGGCGTGGAAGCAATATAAAAGGTATAGTTCTTGCTGCTGATCACTCTAGGCCCCTCAGGCCTTGCCTTATTATTCTGGGTTGCGGCAATACTTGCTTCTTCCCTGTTTGCCGCAAGCCACTTCGAGTACCGCTAACGATCTGAACCGTGAGTCTCGGTTCGCGACTACCTGAATATTAAATTTTGTAGGCTACTGGGTCAACCCTGTATTTCTCTTTTTTGGGACAGTGACGGAAAAGCTGCCCAACTGTACCAATAGACAGGTTGCGATAGGATGGGAGCCGCGTATGGCGAGGCTTTCCCCAGAAGATGCATTGGTTCGCCGAATATCCCGAGCCGCCCCTAGTTTTCATAATGCCAGTGTGCGGCTCGCCGGCGGCGATGATGCGGCTTTGTGGGAGCCCCGGCGGGGATTTGAGACCGTTCTGACCAGCGATTGGTTTCTGGAGGGTTCTCATTTGCTGCGGGAACTTCATCCTCCGGAAAGCGTGGGCTGGAAGTGCCTGGCGCGGGCGGCCAGCGACGTGGCGGCTATGGGAGGCGTGCCGCGCTGCTTTCTGCTGAATCTGGCAATCCCTCCTTCGCATACCGGGGAATGGCTCGAGCAGTTTCTGGTGGGCCTGGGGCGCGCCGCAAGGTTCTTGAAGTGCGCGCTTGCCGGCGGAGACACCACACGAAATGAGCGGATTTTGATCAATGTGACCGTGATCGGCGAGGTGGAGAAAAGCCAGGCGGTTCTGCGGTCAACGGCCAAACCCGGTGACCTTCTATTCGTGACCGGAAGCCTGGGTGAAGCGGAATTGGGTTTGCGCCTGCTGAGGAAAGGCCAAGCCGCAAAGAACAAGCAAGCAGTGCGGAAGCATTTGTATCCGAAACCCAGGATTGCTCTGGGACGAATGATCGCGGCGAATCGGCTTGCCAGCGCGATGATGGATGTCTCCGACGGGCTTTCGACAGACTTGGCGCGGTTGTGCGCGGCCAGCGGCGTGGGAGCCCGGATTTTCGCAGGGCGGGTGCCTGGGCCGGGGGGAGTGCCACAAGCGGAGGCACGACGGCTGGCATTGCACGGTGGGGATGACTACGAATTGCTGTTTGCCGTACGGCCGAAGCGTGCGCGCTTGTTGAACAGGAGTTTTTCGGGAATTCCCATCACGTGGATTGGCGAAATCACTAGAAAAAAGCAATTGCTGGTCTCAGCGAGCGATGGGCGCGTTGCGGACCTAGTGCCCGGTGGCTGGGACCCGTTCCGGAAATAGTTATTGTGGATTCGGGGGAGAGGATGTTCCGGTCGGCGGAGGCGTGGGAACGGCTGAAGCAGGCGGAGGAGTGGTCCCAGGTGTTGGTTTCGGCAATGCGGGAAGCTCTTCTTCTGGAGCGGTGTCGGGCACGTCGGTATGGACGTGGTGCTCCTCAGCCTGCTGCTCCAACGTAATGACGTTCGGAAAATCGGTGGGAGGCGTACCAGCGACAGCCTTTTCCATAAATTCCAGCCAGATTGGCAATGCGGCCTGCGCGCCCGTTTCGCGCTTCCCGAGCGAAATCTGTTTGTCGTCATAGCCCATCCAGACTCCGGCGGTGAGTTGCGGTGTGAATCCCATAAACCAGGCGTCGGTGAAATCTTGCGTTGTACCGGTCTTGCCGGCTGCGGGACGCCCAAGAGCTTTGGCCTTCATGCCCGTGCCGAATTGCACGACTTCTTCCAGCATGGCGGTCATCGTGTGGGCGACGTCGGGCGAGATGACGTCGTGAACTTCTGGATGGGCTTCCTCCAGCAGGGCTCCATCGTAACTGGTGACGCGGCGAATCATGTGCGGATCGATGCGGATGCCTTCGTTGGGGAAAACAGTGAAAGCAGAAACGTGTTCGATCAGGCGCATGTCTGCAGCGCCAAGGGCCAGTGGCAGGTAGGGCGGCAGTGGCGTGGTAATGCCAAAACGGCGGGCCATGTCCACGACGTTGTTGATGCCGACCTTGGCGGCGATTTTCACCGCCGGCACGTTGCGAGAGCCGGCGAGGGCGCGGCGCAGCGTGATCACGCCCTCGAATTTTTCGTCGTAGTTATGCGGGGAATAGAGCTGGCCTCCGCTTACCACGGAAAACGGAGCATCCAGAATCGTGTCGAACGGCGACATTCCCTGCTCAATGGCGGTTGTGTAGACGTACGGCTTGAACGAACTGCCGACCTGGCGCACCGCCTGCGTGGCGCGATTGAATTTCGAATCTTCAAAACTGTAGCCGCCGACCATCGCCTTGATTTCGCCGGTGGCGTTATCAATCGCGATCATCGCGGCCTGGGGGGCGGGCTGCTGCTCGAGTTGGACACGCGCGGTGGTTTCGCGCAGATCTTGAATCGAGAATTGGGCAAGGTCGCCGACGGCAAGGATTTCGTTGGGTTTTTTGTGGCCGGTCCAGGCCATGTCCGAAGGCGAGAGAATCGCGCGATAGTTGCCGATCTTGATCGTCGCGCTTTTCTCGTCGACCGCAAGGACCAGGCCCGTGATGTAACTTCCCTTTTCGATGGGATGGTGCCAATCGTCGTCTTCGTAAGTGTCCAGCTTCCCGAGATTGTCCGTCAGGATGTTGGGAAGCTTGCCGCGCCAGCCGTGCCGGCGGTCGTATTGATGCAAGCCGTCGCGAATCGCCTGGTTGGCGGCTTTTTGCATGGCGAGGTTGAGCGTAGTGTAGATGCGCAGCCCCCGCTCGTGCACCGCCTCGGTACCGTACGTCGTTTCCAGATATTTGCGGATATCTTCGAAGAAATAGGGTGCCAGATCGTTCCGGGGGTATTGCACGTGGAGGCCGAGCGGAGTCTTCTTTGCGGCTTCTTCCTCCGCCGGGGTGATTTTGCCTTCTTCCATCATCCGTTGCAGCACCAGATTGCGCCGCGCAAGCGCTCGGGCGGGATCGACAAGCGGCGAGTAGATGGGGCCGCGGATCATTCCGGCAAGCAGCGCGGACTGCTGGAGATTCAGGTCCGTCACGTTTTTGCCGAAATAAAATTGCGCGGCGGCGGCGAAGCCGTAGTTGCCATGAGCCAGGTAGACCTGGTTGGCGTACATGGTGAAGATTTGCGGTTTGGTGTAGCGCCGCTCGATCTGGAGCGCGAGGAGCATTTCCTGGGCTTTGCGGCGGAAGCTGCGGTCGCTGCGGTCCAGGAAGAGGTTGCCGGCCAGTTGCATGGTGATGGTGCTGGCGCCTTCGGCTTTGCGATGTTTCAGGATGTTGCGGTAGGCGGCGCCGGCCACGCGCGGAAAATCCACGCCCCAGTGATCCTCAAAGTGCTGGTCTTCGATCGCGGTGACCGCGTTGTAGAGAACTTTAGGGACCTGCTCCCAGGTCATCAGGATGCGGCGTTGCAGGGCGAAGCTCCCGACGAGCTGGCCGTCGTCAGCGTAAATTTCGGTGACTACATTGGGGCGGTAGGTTTCAAGCGCGCGGATTTCGGGCAGGTCGCTTTCGTAGACGAAAAGAAGCCCTGCCGCGGCTCCAAGCGCGACGGAGCAAAGAAGAAGAAATGCCAGCGCGACGCGGTCAATCAGTTTCCAGCCGCGCAGGCGCAGCGTGATCGGAGGAAGCGAAACCATCGAAGGAAAATTCTAGCGCAGATTCCTATCGAGGAAGTTAAGCCTTGGCGCAAGAGTTTCCATGCGTGGAATCTAGCGGGGGGTGTAATAGCGTTCGCCGGCGCAGGAGCGGCAGAGTGTGCGGCCGTTTTGCTCGACTTCGCGCTTGAAGTTGATGCCTTCGCCGCATTCGGCGCAGACCACGCGAGGGCCCTTGAAGCCGGGTAGATCTTCGGAGTGAATTTCGACCTTCACCCATTCTTTGGAAAAGAGCACGTCGTCTGGAAGCTGTGCGTAGGCCTTTTGCTGGCCTTCTTCTTTCGGGAGATGGGGGTAGAGATCCTTGGCGGCTTGCTTGGAGGATTCTCTGGCGGCGATGCGGACAGCGCGGCCGCTCTGCAAATCGCAGAAGGTGGCGGCTACCTTTCCCCAGTCGCGGAATTTCAGCGCGCGCTTGCCGAGCCGGCAGTTGGCCACCAGTGCCACCGCGTCGGTGACGCAGCGGTCGATTTCGACGTAAGTGACGATGCGCTTGCGGTCGGCGATGGGGTCGAGGCCGAGTTCACGGATGCCCAGCATGGCCAGGCGCACCCCGAGCACTTGCCCCGCGCAAATGTGCCCGTGCGCGACGGCGGCAAGTTCGAGGTATTCGGCGAGGGTTTTCACACTAGCATTGTAGCTCAGGCCTTCAGGCCTGAGGGTGTTCATGGCGCGAAGGCGATTTTCGATTGGAAGAAACCCTGACTTCACCGCCGGGGAAAGCTTCGTCCCTATCTTAGCTAGAGGGAGGGTTGGGAAAAGCCTCGCCTCTGAAGGGGTGAGTTACACCGTGTCCGTTGTCCATGGATGCGGCTGGCGCGCCTCGGTGAAGACGAAGTAGGTCATGAACAGAGCGAGCGCCGAAATCGAGGCATCACGGACGATGGTCCAGCCCGTAAGTTTTTCCGGCGTGCCAAAGCAACCGCAGTTAATATCCATGTGCAACAAATAGGCGCGTGTGACCACCCCTAGAAAGCCCAGCATTATCAGCGTAACCAGAGTAGCCCAGATCCTCAGCCGCCAGCCGATGAACAACATCAACCCCAAGAAGATCTCCACGAAAGGCAGCGTGTGCGCAAGCTGGCCGGCCATCCCCGGCGAAAGCATTTTGTACGATTCCACCTGTTGCTGGAACATCATGAGATTCGTGGAAACCGAAAGCTTCAAGAAAATATAAGGCCACAAATGCGAGTTGGGCATGGTGAGCTTTGCAATGCCCGCATAGACAAAGATGGCGCCGAGCGCGAAGCGCCCAATCCAGATGATGAGGCGGCGGAAATTGAATGGTGCGGATTCGAGCATGGGTGACGCTGGGTTGACCTCCGCGGGAAAAAAAGATAATCGCAAGCAGTTAACAAACAGCAAGAAAAGCGGATAACCTCACTACATTCATCAGGGTTGGCCGCTGCTGTTGTCCGCCTCCTGGCCCCTGCTCGCAGTTGTCTGGCCGCTATTTCTGCGCGACCAGTTGGTCGAGAAATTCCTTCAGCACGTCGTAATTGAGCGTCCCTGCATAAGGATAGGTCTGTCCGTGAGCGTGAAAAACGGTTGTGGGCGTCTGGCTGATAGGGAACGTCATGCCGATGGCTTTGTCCTTTTCGATGAGTGGATCGAGTTCCTTGGATGCAACGATCGCATCCACCTTTTTCATTTCCGAAGCCGAAAGCACGCTGGCCACCGTTCCGCGCACGTCGCCGTTGGCTTCCCACTTGTCCTGATTTTGGAAGAGAGCCATTTCCACCGGCTCGCATTTCCCGATATGCGCAGCGGCGCGGGAGTAGCTGGCGGCAATCCCCGAATAAGCATGCATCGGCAGCGGGAAGTCGCGATGCACGAGATAGATCTTGCCGGTATTGACGTAGTTGTCCATCACCTTCTGCGTGGTGTTGAGAAACAGGGCGCGACAGGCGGGGCACTGAAAATCGCTGAAAATTTCAACAACAACCGGAGCGGTCTTGGAACCGAAGGCTTTGTCCGGGTCGATATCCTTCACGCCTCCAACGCTGATCGTCGCCGTGGAGAGGACGGGCGCCTCAGACTCCTTGTGCGCGGCAGCCTTCCTGGCGCTGGCGGATGTTTGCGACTTTTGCGCGCGGGGTCCGGCTAGCAGGGATGTGGCAACGGTAAGCGAAATCAGCAGGCTGGCGGGGACAAAACGGAGACAGCGAGTCACGGAGTCCTCCAAACGTATGGATTTAACCAGAATATCACAGCTTGCAAAGCAGGCACGCGACATGGACCCTAGCGCATGACCTGTCCCGCCACCTCCGGGCCGCAAAGGGCGGCTTTGGGCCGCCCCCGCGGTGGGGACACAGGGTTGGTTGCGGGCAAGCAAAGAGGCGTTGTCTGAGACAGCAGACAGACGAAGGGGCGCGAGGAGGGGAGGCCGAAGGAAGAATAACCCATTCCCAATCAATGCATTACATGCAATATCAAATAACTTGACAACGTTACGCTCAACATGTATATTATGGCTCGCTTGGGACGTTTGACGCCCCACGCACGATATTCTCTCCCACGTCTCGGCGACACCGGGCGGCTGACTCGATTCCCCGCCCCCAGCGACGGGAGAGCGCGGGACCTAGGCGCAACTTAGAGCGCCCACCCGAGGGAGTTTTCACAAGTAATCCGAAGGAGAAGGAAGCAATGAGCAAGATTATTGGAATTGACCTGGGAACCACGAACTCGGTCGTTGCCGTGATGCAGGGTGGCGAGCCGGTAGTGATCCCCAATCAGGAGGGCACGCGCACCACGCCTTCCGTGGTGGCCATCACCAAGTCCGGCGAAAGGCTGGTGGGTCAGGTAGCCAAGCGGCAAGCGGTGACGAATCCAGAAAACACGGTCTATTCGATCAAGCGCTTCATGGGCCGGCGGTACGACGAGGTTGGCGAAGAGATGAAGCGCGTGCCGTACAAGGTGGTGAAGGGCAGCCATGACGACGCCCGCGTGGAAGTGGCCGGCAAGGTCTACAGCCCGCCGGAAATTTCCGCGATGATCCTCACCAAGCTGAAGAACGCCGCGGAAGATTTCCTCGGCGAAAAAGTGACCAAGGCGGTCATCACGGTTCCCGCGTACTTCAACGACGCGCAGCGCCAGGCCACCAAGCAGGCCGGCGAAATCGCGGGGCTGGAAGTGGTTCGCATCATCAACGAACCGACGGCAGCCGCGCTGGCATACGGCCTCGAAAAGAAGAGCGATGAGACCATCGCGGTCTATGACCTCGGCGGCGGCACGTTCGACATTTCCGTGCTGGAAGTCGGCAGCGGCGTGGTGGAAGTGAAGTCCACCAACGGCGACACCCACCTGGGCGGCGACGACGTCGACCAGCGGATCGTGGATTGGCTGATCGACGAATTCAAGAAAGAGCACGGCATCGATCTCGGGAAGGATCGCATGGCCCTGCAACGCCTGAAAGAAGCGGCGGAAAAGGCCAAGATCGAGCTTTCGCAAATGATGGAGACGGAGATCAATCTCCCCTTCATTACCGCGGGCGCGAGCGGCCCGATCCACATGCAGCAGAAGCTGACGCGCATGCGCCTGGAACAATTGATGAGCGATTTGCTCGAGCGTTCGATGCGGCCGGTGAAACAGGCGCTGGAAGACGCAAAGATGTCGCCCAGCGACATTCAGGAAGTGGTGCTGGTCGGCGGCTCCACGCGTATTCCAAAGGTGCAGTCGCTGGTGAGCGGCTTCTTCGGCGGCAAGGAACTTCACAAAGGCGTGAACCCGGATGAAGTGGTTGCCGTGGGCGCGGCCATTCAGGGCGCGGTGCTGGCGGGCGAGGTGAAGGACATCCTGCTGCTCGACGTCACGCCTCTTTCGCTGGGCGTGGAAACGCTCGGCGGCGTGATGACCGTGCAGATCCCGCGCAACACCACGATTCCAACGCGCAAGGTGGAAACCTACTCGACCGCTTCGGACAACCAGCCGGGCGTGGAGATTCACGTCCTGCAAGGCGAGCGGAAATTCGCGAAGGACAACCGTTCTCTGGGCACGTTCAAGCTGGACGGGATTCCGCCAGCTCCGCGCGGGACGCCGCAGATCGAAGTCACCTTTGACATCGACGCCAACGGCATCCTGAACGTGACCGCAAAGGACAAGGCCACCAACAAAGAGCAAAAGATCACCATCACCGCTTCCACCGGCTTGACCAAGGATGAGGCCGAAAAGATGCGCGCCGAGGCCGAGTTGCACGCGGAAGAAGACCGCAAGCGTATGGAAGAGGTGGAATCCCGCAATCGCCTGGACGGCATTGTGTACCAGGCCGAAAAGACCATCCGCGAAAACCGCGACAAGCTGAACGAAGCTGACGTGAAAGCGGCCGAGGCAGCTATCGAAGACGCCAAGAAGGCCGTTAACGAGGGCGGCGTGGCACGGTTGCGCGGCGCAACAGAAAACGTGGAAAAGGCCCTGCACAAGATGGCTGAGGAGCTGTACAAGTCCGCGCAAGCGTCCGGCGCGGAACAAGCCGGAGCCGCGGGGGCCGGTGCCGGCGGCAGGTCCACTTCGAGCGGGGGCGCGCAGGGCGGCCAGAAACCCGGCGACGTAATCGACGCCGAGTACGTGGACGTGGACGAGAGCAAGAAACCGAATTAAGCGTGGGGCCGGAGACCAGCAGCCGGAAACAAGTCACTTGTGACCGGTGCCTGGTAAAATCGGCCCTCGCTTTGGCGGCGGCTGCTTGCGTCGAGCCTTAGGGCGGAATGCATGTAGCCAGAGCGTTGTGACGGTTGGCTGGCAGCGGCGGTTCTCAGCATAGCCTTGCCAGTCACTGGTCACCAATCACCAGTCACTTTCCTCATGGCGACGAGAACAAAACACGACTATTACGACCTGCTGGGCGTCTCGAAGAAGGCCACGGCGAAGGACATTCGCGCGGCGTTCCGGAAGCTCGCGCGCAAGTACCATCCGGATCTGAATCCCGGCGACAAGGCAGCGGAAGAAAAATTCAAGCAACTCCAGGAAGCTTACGACGTTCTTTCCGACGCCAAGAAGCGCCAGATGTACGATCAGTACGGCTTTTACAGCGACAACGTGCCGCCACCGGGCTACGGCGGTGGGGTCAACGCCGGCGATGGCAACGTCAATTTTGATTTTGGCGGATTTGATTTCGGCGGTGCACCCGGGGCGGGAGCCGGAGGGTCGAGCTTCCGCGATCTTTTCAGCCAGTTTTTTGGCGGAGGGCGCGGGGCGGGGATGGAACCGGAACAGGAAGCCGGCTCGGATCTGGAATACCAGATCGAAATCGATTTCTGGGATTCCGTGCGTGGTGCGGTAAAGAAATTGCAAATCACGCGGCTGGATTCCTGCGAAGTGTGTCACGGAACCGGCGCCGTCGGTTCGCCGCAAACCTGCCCCACGTGCAGTGGGGCCGGACAAATCCAGCAAACCGCAGGGAAAATGCGCTTCAATGTGCCGTGCAATCGCTGCGGCGGCACCGGCAAATTGCGCACCGCATGCCGCAACTGCGGCGGCGAAGGACGTGTGCGCCGGAACGAAACGATTGACGTGCGCATCCCCGCGGGTGTGGCCAACGGCGGCCGTGTTCGCGTGCCGGGCAAAGGGAACATGGGAACACTGGGCGCGCCGGCCGGAGATTTGTATCTGCGCGTGGTGGTGAAGCCGCATGGATTTTTCGAACGTCGCGCGAACGATTTGTACACCAAAGTGCCGGTGACCGTGGCCGAAGCTTCGCTAGGCGCGAAAGTGGAAGTGCCGACCATCGACGGCCGGTCGCTGGTGCGCATTCCGCCCGGCACGAGCAGCGGAAAAACGCTGCGGCTGAAAGAAAAAGGCGTGCCGAGCGCGCGGGGCGGCGAGCGCGGTGACCAATACGTGGAGATTCAAGTGGTGGTGCCGGAGCCGACCGATGAGCGCGTGCGCAACCTGATGAAGGAGCTCGAAGCGATCGCCCCGGCCGATCCGCGGAAGGATTTGTTCGCGAAAGCAGGAGTGTAAGGAGGAGTTTCTTGGTTGTTAGTTTTGGGTATTAAGTTCCAAGTAAGAACGGCAAGGCTCCAAAGACATCCGGCTTATAACTACAAACTGACAACGAAAAACTATCTTTCCCCATGCCGCCGAAGACCAGGAAACGCGCGAAAGCTGGATACATGATCAGCGCCGTCGCGGAGCTTTACAAGCTGCATCCGCAGACGCTGCGGCTGTATGAACGCGTGGGCTTGCTGAAGCCTTCGCGATCCCAGGGAAACACCCGGCTTTATACCGAAGCCGACCTCGAGCGCCTGGACGTGATCCTGACGCTGGCACGGGAGATGGGCGTGAACCTCGCGGGCATCGAAATCATCCTCAACATGCGGGAGAAGATGATCGAGATGGAGCGCCAGATGGCGGAATTCACCCAGGTGGTCCGACAGGAATTGTCGCGTATGGCCTCGCAGCCGGAGGAGAAGCCGTCCAAGCACGCCATTGTCCGCACAGGTCCGAGGATTGTGAGGACGTGAGGAAAGCGGCGCGTGGCCGGCGAAGAACCGTACTCGAAACCCGCGACACGGATCGAGGCTTCTTTATTTCTGGACGCTGGCCACAGGTCACTGGCCGCAGATTCCTTCCACAGATTTCCGCAGCAAGGCGGATTGTTGCATCCGCGATTGGAACGTATGATGACCTAGATACAATGCTCGCGGCTGGCCGATCTAAGGTTCGGCCACTATAAAAGTGGCACAGGCACTCTTGCCTGTGCAGATTTTGTCGCACTTCGTCCATGCGCACAGCCAGGAATGGCTGTGCCACAAGCTGTTCAGCCTGTGACTCCGCGGCTGGACGATACAGGGAGAAAATGGCCAGAGAAGATTGTCCGCTTTGCAAAGGTACAGGATGGAAGCTGGTGCCGCGGAAGGACGAAACGCCGGGGCAGATGGCGGTGGCTTGCGAATGCGGGATGCAAGAACGCGCGGAAATCGTGATGGAGCGCGCGCGCGTGCCCAAGCGCTACGAACACTGCGATTTTGAAAGCTACGCAACGGATCT
>JAJPIE010000068.1 GCA_021324935.1 Acidobacteriota bacterium | reverse complement strand
TTCTGGCCGAAGATTGCCTCATTTAGGATCGTGGGGCTGAACGTGTGCGTCCAGTTCACCTGAGCGGCTCGTTGCCAGGTGTTATTTGTTGTCGAGAATTGCGGGATTACGTTCGGCCCTCCGTAATTCAAAAGGGTACGGAAGAAGCTTCCATAAATGCGATCGTTCTTCAGGTATTTATCCACGCGCACAAAATACTGCGTGCCGTTGCGAAAATTGCTGGAGTTAAATATTCCGGTATCAACCATCGGGGTGGAGCAAGGCAAGTTGTTGGTGGCCGCCGTGCCGCAGGTGCCCGGGAAGACATCGTTCGCGGTGAGCGCAACACCGCTAACGGTCGCGCCTGAGGGCGTGTAGGTTGTAAGAATCTTCGTTCCGAAGGTGTTGGGATAGTTGGCTTGTGCCCAACTGGCAAACTGGGCGTCAGGAAAAGTCAAAACCTGGTTTCCCGTGGAAGCCGAAGAACGCAACGGCTCGACACCGAAGAAGAAGAAAAATTGACGATGAGGAATTATCGGACCGCCTACCGCCGCGGAAATGTTGTTGCTGTGGAAAGGATTGTAGGCATGGTCGGATCCCGGCAGAGAATACTTCGCATACATCGATTGGTAGTTGAAATAGTCGCTGACGAGACCGTGGAATTCGTTGGTGCCGGACTTGGTTGTCATCGCAAATTGGATGGAACTCGAATGACCGTAGTCCACAGAAAATGTGTTCACCTGGTTGGTGACTTCCTGGATGACATCGGGGTTCGGTGTTAAGTTCAGAACGCCTTGCCGGATCGCACTAGTCACGTCCAGTCCGTCCACAATCCACATATTCGAGACGGTACCCTGACCGTTGGCGCTGATGTCCACGGCCGTCTCAGTCGAGTAGTTATCGACACCCGATCCGGGCGCACTTCCGCCAGCGTTGCCGAGTCCCGTTACTCCCGGAGCGACGCTGACCAGGGAAAGCAGGTTGCGGCCAGCAAGGGGTATTTCCGAGAGTTCTTGAGTCTCCAAGGTTTGCTGATTTCGTGTCTCCGCAGTATTGACGAGAGGATTCTCCGCCGTGACGGTAACCGTTTCCGTAGCCGCTCCCACCCTTACACCGACCGGCACACTGAGATTTTGGTTCTGGTCGAGCGTGATGGTTGTGCGCGCGCTCGAAAAACCGGTCGCTTCGACGGAAATTTGATAGTTGCCGGGAGCAAGGCTCAGAAAGCGGTATCCGCCCGCGGCGTCGGTCGTGGTTGTCGCGGTAACGTGAGTGTCCAAGTTTTGAAGCGTCACCTTGGCCTGCGCGACCGCGGCGCCGCTTGGGTCCGTTACGATGCCTTGGATGCTGCCGCTAAACTGTGCCCATGCAGCGCCTGCTGTGAGGAGCACGAGGACGATAAGCCGGAGGGACCAAAAACCGATCGACTTTGCTTGCATGCCCTTCCACCCCCTGAAGTTCGGCAACGATTTACAGAACAATTTCTCTGTAAACGTTTTCTCGATTGGGCAATGGTATAAGGCAGGTCTTGGAGGACTGTCAAGAACTTTCTAATGCTTTTGTATTAGCGCGGCCTGGCGCCGGAGAAAACCCCAGGGGCAAAGCCACGGTGAGCACTTCCTAGGATTTGGTCCAGCCTCGGGTGGGTACCCGCCCAACGCCTTCCCGGACTGTAATCAGTTGATTTGCCGGAAGCTGTTTAAGGGTTTCGACAAGGCCGTTCGGCCAATGAATCTCCAAATCCACGGCGCTTTCCGGTCCCAGTCCGAAGTGAAGACGCGGATCATTGCAGGAATAATAGCTGCTCTGGCTCAATACCGTTTGCGCCTGAATTTTCTTGCCATATCGAGCCAAAACCCGCGCGCCAATGGCACTCCGGTTGGATTTAACGCCTTCCAGCTTCACCTTGATCCAATTGCTGTTTCCTTCGAGGTCGTTACGCAGCAATGAGGGAGGTTCGTTCATATTGACGATCAGAATGTCGATGTCGCCATCATTATCGAAGTCTCCGAATGCACAGCCCCGGCTGCTGTGAACAGCGGCAAGTCCCGGCCCGGCTACGTCAATCAGCTCTTCAAAGACACGATTGCCTAAATTGCGGAACACAATGCGTGGAGTCCGATACGGATACTGTACCAGCTTGTGTTCCACTTCCGGGTAAACGTTACCCGTGACCATGAACAAATCCGGCCAGCCGTCGTTGTCGAGGTCAACGATTCCCGCGCCCCAGCACACGTAGCGCGTCTCCACTCCGACGCGCGAGGAACGAGTTACGTCGTCGAAATTGCCCGTTCCATCGTTGTGATAGAGGACGCAGGAATCGTCAGCGAAGTGCGTCTTGAACAGATCCAGGTGGCCATCGCAGTCGTAGTCCCCGATACCGATGCCCATTCCGGCCTGTTCCTCTCCGTCGTCGCTGAGAGCTACACCTCGAAGCACACCCTCCTCCCTGAAGGTTCCGTCATGATTGTTCATGAAAAGCAGGCTTGGCGTGGAATCACAGGCCACATAGATATCGGGCCAACCGTCTTCGTCGAGATCCGCGGCGACCACTGTCATTCCGTAGCACTTCGTAAACGGCGCGATTCCCGCCTGCTGTGTAACTTCCGTAAAAGTTCCGTCGCCGTTATTCCGATAAAGCGAGTGACGCCCGGCAGGAAGGCCGCGGGGACCGCATTCGACGGGAACGCCGTGGAAATTGCAATTCGAATTGGCTCCCGACACGGGCGCATGATCGAGAGAAAAACGAATGTAGTTAGAGACGAACAGATCCAGATGACCGTCCCGGTTGTAGTCGAGAAACGCGCATCCAGCTCCCCAGCGGGGCTGCTCGTTCACGAGGCCTGCGGCCTTCGTTACATCCGTGAAGGTCCCGTCGCCGTTGTTTCGGAACAAAATATTCTGGCCAAAGTAGGTACAAAAGATGTCGTCAAAGCCATCGTTGTTGTAGTCGGCGATGCACACACCGTTTGCCCATCCGACAGCGTGAAGTCCAGACTGTTCGGTGACGTCCGTAAATGTGCCATCCCGGTTATTTTTATAGAGCCGGTTCGTTGCCCCCGCCGGCGCACCCTCCAGTCGCGTTCCACAAAGCAGGAAGAGATCCATCCAGCCGTCGTTGTCGTAGTCAAGAAACGCGCAGCCGCAGCCGTCCGACTCGAGGATATATTTGTTCGTTTCCTGGCCGCCATAGACCGTTGCGGCCCGCAGTCCGGCCTGCTCGGCAACATCGGTGAAACGCGCATGAAAGGGCCGCCCCGATGGCGCCTGGCGAGCCAACGGCTTGGCGGAATGGCCGCCCATCCCTTGGCCCCACAGGCCTTTTGCCGGAAGGGCAAACGCCGATGCCACCGACATGCGCACAAAAGCGCGGCGTGAGAAGGTCATTGCGTAAGAGTTCCCGCCAATTTCCTGCAGCGCCATTCTCGCCTGAACGCCGCGATGAGTAAACCCTTTCCCATAACCCGCGGGGAAGTCTAGCCTTGATGCGGCGTTACGGTTGGCGGCTGGGCGCCGGAGAATCCTCCACGAAGAGTTTGTAGCGGTAGCGTTCACGCTCCTGTTGCGCTGCCTCCTCGCGGAGTTTCGCCAGGCGTTGCAGCAACTCTGGAATCTCTTTTTGCTGGCCCGACTTCCGAAGTGCCTGGATCAGATGATATAGAGCCGATTGATCCTGGGGATCGATCTCCAGAGCTTTGCGGCACTGGGCAATGGCTTCCGCATACTGACCGGTCTGCA
>JAJPIE010000075.1 GCA_021324935.1 Acidobacteriota bacterium | reverse complement strand
TTGACGATGTTTTCGCCGTCGAAATAGTCGGGATTCTTGGCGAAGCTGGCGCCGCCGGAGTGCTCGATTCCCTGGTCGACGGGCAGAATGGAGAGGTAACCGGTGTTGGCGAGGCGGCCGTTGCCGAACATTCGCTGAAGATTGGTGAGCACACGGAGGTTGCGGTCGGAGGCGGCGTAGACACGATCGATGAAATCGGGGCCGGGGAGATGCAGGCGGTCCCGGGAAATTTTGGGGTTCTTGAAGCCGAGAAGCGATTCGGCCTTGGCGCCGAGAAGTTGTTCGATGTTGCCGAGAGTTGCGGTTGCCATGGGAAGCTCCTGGAAGAAAGTAATCTGTGAACAACGATCAGAAATCAGCAAGAACGCCGGACGGCTTTAAACAGGGCGGAAACGGGTCCACAGCCCACAGTCTACAGCCGAAAGCGAAGAAAGGTATAGCGACTCCAGTCACAAACAAACAACTAAAAGATGAAAAACTGCATTCCGCTTACTCGCGAACTCCAACAGTAAGCATTTTAGCCGCGTCGCGGTCGATGAGCCAGAGGGCGTTGCCGCTGAGCGGCTGAATGTATTGCGCCGGAAGTTGCTCGGGCTCATAGGGTCCCTCGAGCACGGCTTTCAATGCCGGCGCCTTGTCCGCCTTGGTGATCAGGAACATTACCTGGCTGGCGTGATTCGCGGCAGCGGCGGTCAGCGTGATGCGTTCGGTGTAAAGCTTGCCGACCCAATTGCGGACGACGGCGCGGCGGGTTTCCTGCAATGCTTTTGTGCCGGGGAAAAGCGAAAGGGTGTGGCCTTCATCGCCCATGCCCAGCAGGATGAGATCGAAGCGGGGAAACTCGCCCTCGCGCAGTTTGAAAGAGTCGCGGAGGGCTTGCTGGTATTCGAGCGCGGCCTTTTCCGTATCCGCGTATTCGCCCTTGATACGAGTGATCTGTTCGGACTTGAGCACTCCCTTGGAGAAGAGCGCTTCGCTGGCCATGTGGAAATTGCTTTCGTTGCTGTCTGGCGGGGCGTGGCGCTCGTCACCGAAAAAGACGCGGAGCTTGTCCCAGGGGACTTTGCTGCGATAGGCGGAATCATCAGCGAGCAACGCGTAGAGCGCCTTGGGCGTGGAACCGCCGGCCAGCGCAACGTTGAAGACGCCTTTCCTGGCCACGGCTTGCGACGCGGCTTTGACGAATTCATCCGCCGCGCGGCGCGTGACCGCCGCGGGATCCGCCAGGATGCGGATGTCGCGCTGGGCCGCGGCGGTCATCATGCAGTCGAAACCTTCTTTTCCGCGTTAATTTTGCGGAGATCCACGTCTTCTTCGCCAATGCGGCGCCAGGCGCGGCCGTCGCGCGCGAGAAGTTCATCGGCTTCGGCCGGTCCCCAGGAGCCAGCGGCGTAATTCGGGAAGCTGCGCGCGGGAAGCGCGTGCCAGACGTCGAGAATGGGCTGGATGACGCTCCAGCCGGCCTCGACCATGTCGGCGCGCTGGAAGAGCGTGGCGTCGCCAACCATGCAATCGCGCAGCAGTCGTTCATAGCCGGTGCTATGTTCGGTGCCGAAGTAAGTGTCGTAGTCAAAATCCATGTTCACCAGGCCGAGGCGCATGGTGGAACCAGGAACCTTTGCGCCGAAGCTCAGCGAAATGCCTTCATCGGGCTGGATGTGAATCACCATGCGGTTGGTCTCGATATTTTTCACCGTGGTGTGGCGGAAGAGGACGAAGGGGGTGCGGCGGAACTGGATGACGATCTCGGTGGCGCGCTTCGCGAGGCTTTTGCCAGTGCGGAGATAAAAAGGAACGCCAGCCCAGCGCCAGTTGTCCACCTGAAGCTTCAGAGCGACAAAGGTCTCGGTGTTGGATTGCGGATTGACGTCTGGCTCACTGCGATATCCTTCCACGCGCTCGCCATTGACCTCGCCAGCTCCATACTGCCCGCGCACCATGTTGGTGATTACCTCCTCGGGAGTCAGCGGCTGGATGGCGTGGAGGATTTCAGCCTGCTTGTTGCGGACCTCGTCGGCGTCGAAGGAGATGGGCGGCTCCATGGCGGTCATGGTGAGCAATTGGAAGAGGTGATTGGGCACCATGTCGCGCAGAGCGCCAGCGGTTTCATAAAAGCCGCCGCGATGTTCCACGCCGACAGTTTCGGCGGCGGTAATCTGCACGTGGTCGATGTAGTGGCGGTTCCAGAGAGGCTCGATGATGTTGTTCGAAAAACGGAAGACCATGACGTTCTGCACGGTCTCTTGCCGAGGTAGTGGTCGATGCGGTAGATCTGTTTTTCGGTGAGGACTTTTTTCAGGTCGGAGTTGAGCTGGACGGCGGATTGCAGGTCATGGCCGAAGGGTTTTTCCACGATCACACGCGCCCATTTGCCATTTTCTTCCGCGGTCATGCCGGCGGCGCCAAGCTGCTCGACGATGCTGGCGAAGAAGCGCGGCGCAACGGCGAGGTAGTAGAACTTGTTGCCGCCGCAGTTCGTGGCTTTGTCCACCTCCACCATCTGCGCTTGCAGGCGCTTATAGGTGTCCGGGTCGCCAAAATCGCCGCGAACGTAATAGATGCGCTCGACCAGCCAATCCCACATTTTCAGATCGATGGGATCCGGAGCGAATTTCGGGATCTCCATGGTCAAGGTCTTGCGGAACGATTCGGTGGTGGAATCGTTGCCGGCCACGCCGATGATGGCGAACTGCTTATTCAGCACGCCTTCCTGAGCGAGGTTGAGAAGCGCGGGAATCAGTTTGCGCTTGGTCAGGTCGCCGGTGGCGCCAAAGATGACCATGACGCAGGCAGAGGCGGCGGAAGGTCCCTCAGCAGGATTGGAATTCATGAGCGTTTGTCCTCGAAAGGGCGCGCGATTTTCGGCCTCGCGGCTTAGTGCCCGGCTTTCTTTTCCAAGTGACCACCAAACTGAAACCGCATGGCCGAAAGAATCTTGGCGGCAAAGTCGTCTTCGCCGCGCGAGGTGAACCGCTGATAGAGCGACGCGGTCAGCACGGGCGCGGGAGCCGTGGACTCGATGGCGGCGAGAATCGTCCAGCGGCCTTCGCCGGAGTCCGAGACGCGGCCGGAGAAACGTTCGAGCGTTGGCTGCTCGAACAGGGAAATGGCGGTGAGGTCGAGCAGCCAGGAGGCGACCACACTGCCGCGGCGCCAGACTTCGGCCACATCGGCGAGGTTGAAATCGTATTGGTAGTGCTCGGGATTGCGCAGGGGGGTGGTTTCGGCGTCCACCTCGCGATGCGCTTTGCCGGCATTGGCGTGTTTCAAGATGTTCAGGCCTTCGGCGTAAGCGGCCATCAGGCCGTACTCGATTCCGTTGTGAACCATCTTGACGAAGTGGCCCGCGCCGGAGGGGCCGCAGTGAAGATAGCCTTCCTCGGCGGTGCCGGAAGCTTTCTCGCGGCCGGGGGTGCGGTCGATATTGCCGCGGCCGGGAGCGAGCGATTTGAAAATGGGATCGAGGTGTAGAACGATGTTTGTCTCACCTCCAATCATCTGGCAGTAGCCGCGCTCGAGCCCCCAGACGCCGCCGCTGGTGCCGACGTCGACGTAGTGAATGCCTTTGGGAGCCAGGTCCTTGGAGCGGCGAATGTCGTCGATGTAATAAGAGTTGCCGCCGTCGATGAGGATGTCGTCCTTGCTCAGCTTGGGGAGCAGGTCGGCGATGGTGTTGTCGACCACGGCAGCGGGCACCATCAGCCAGATGGCGCGCGGCTTCTGCAGCTTGGCGACGAAATCGTCCAGAGACGTGGAGCCGGTGGCGCCTTCGCCGGCGAGTTGCCGCACCGAATCCGCGCTGCGGTCGTAGACCACGCACTGGTGGCCGTGTTTCTGGAGGCGCCGCACCATGTTGGCGCCCATTCTGCCCAGTCCGATCATGCCGAGTTGTATTGAGATTCCTCCGCGAGAAATGAATATGAAACGCCGAACGCTATGCCAGAGCCTGCTTCACCGCTTTGGCGAGTTTTGCGAGATCGCCTTTTACATTTTTGCCAAGATGCACGCGCAAGGCCCTGCGGCCGCGTTCGGAAAGCACGGAAAAGTCTCCCCGCGCCTGGGCGGCTTTGACGATGCCGAAGGTGTACTTCTGGCCTGGGACGGGGATGTCCGCGGCGTCATCGCAGGTGATTTGCAGAAACACGCCGGAGTTGGGCCCGCCCTTATAGGCCTGGCCGGTGGAATGGAGGAAACGCGGGCCGAAGCCGAGGCAGGTGGCGGATTTTCTCGCTTCGCGCACCTGGTGGCGGATGGCCTGCAGCGCTTTTTCGTGCGCGTCGTTCATCTGGATATATCCGAGGAGGGCGAAATAATCGCCTGCGCCGATGCGGCCAAGGTGCGAACGAAGCACACTTGCGAGGCCGGAATTGTTTTTGAGCACGGCGGCGTTCTTCTCGTCGGCAAAAAGCTTCAGGCCCTGATCTTCGAAGAAGGGAGCCTCGGACGGCAACTTGCCGGTGGCTTCGTATTCGCTGGTGAGTTTCCGCGTTTCAATCTTGCTGGCTTCTACATCGGGCTGGTTGAAAGTATTGATGCCGATCACGGAGCCTGCCGTAGCGGTGGCAATTTCCCAGCGGAAAAATTCCTGGCCGAGGTCCATCTTGGCCCCGACGACGATGCGAACCACGGGATGCCCAGCTTTTTCGAGGGCGGTGACGGCTTGATCCATGGCGCGGTTGTTTTCCCTGGCGAGGCGCACGTAGGCGAAGACGCGATCGTTGCCGTAGACAGCGGGCTTGCCGATTTTTTCACGATCGACGGGGATGATGCCCTTGCCGACCTTGCCGGTGGATTCGGCGATGAGCTGTTCGAGCCAAGCGCCAAGATCGGAAATTCCGGGAGAAGTGAAAATGGTGATTTTGTCGCGGCCATGATTGGCGGCAACGCCGAGGATAGTCCCGAGGATGACGCCGGGATTTTTCTCTGGAGCAGTTGCTGGACCGCAAGCCTTGACCATCTGCTGGGTGGTTTTCAAGAATTTTGCGAGGTCGAGGCCCATGATCGCGCCAGGCACGGTGCCGAAGTGCGAGAGCGCGGAGTAGCGGCCGCCAATGCTGGGGACGCCGTGGAAAATGTAGCGGAATCGATCGTTGGTGGCCACCTGTTCCATTTTCGAGCCCGGATCGGTGATGGCGATGAAGCGACTGCCGGCTTCTTTTTCACCGACATTTTGCTTGATGCGCTCGAAGAAGTATTGCTTGAAGATGTTGGGCTCGAGCGTGCTGCCGGATTTCGAAGAAACGATGCAGATAGTTTTTTTCAGGTCTAGTTTTTTCTCAATGGCCTTGATTTGCGCCGGATCGGTGGAATCGAGCACGTGAAGTTCGGGAAAGCCGCCGAATTTGCCGAAGGTGAGGCGCAGAACCTCGACGCAAAGGCTGGAGCCGCCCATGCCGAGCAGCAGTGCGTGGCGAAACTTCGCCTTTTTGATCTCCGTGGCGAGCTTCTTGAGGGCGCCGATGGTCTTGAGCTGTTCCTCGGTGACGTTCAGCCAGCCGAGCCACTGGGCCTCGTCGGCGCCGGTCCATAGTGTGGAGTCCTTCTGCCACAGGCGCGCCACTTTGTTATTGGATTTCCAGTCGGCGAGAGAGGCGTTGACACCCGCATCCAGATCCGCCGGAAGTTTGTAGGAGATTTTGTTGAGGCTCACGCTTTCACTCCTGCGCTCTTCCCGGTGGCGGCGAGAAGCGTGGTAAAGGCATCGGCAAAGAGGCGCACGCCGTCCGTCAGCAATTGATCGGTAACTTCCTTCATGGAGATACCGGCCTTGGCGAGATTTTCCATGTGCCTGGCGGCGCCGGCGACGTCCTCGGTAAGGCTGGGGCGTAACTTGCCGTGATCGCGAAAGGCGTCAAAGGTGGCTGGAGGAATGGTGTCAACGGTATCCGCGCCGATGAGCTCTTCGACGTAGATGACGTCGCGATACTTGGGATTCTTGGTGCTGGTGCTGGCCCAGAGCAGGCGCTGCGTCTGGGCGCCCTTGGCTGCCAAAGCCTTCCAGCGCGGTCCGCCGAAGAGTTCCTGATACTTCTTGTAGGTAAGTTTGGCGTTGGCGATGGCGATGGTGCCATGGAGGCTTTCGAGGAGCGCTTTGGCATCGCCGGAGGCGGTTTTCAGCATGGCGTCAATCTTGGAATCGATCAAAGTGTCGATGCGGCTGACGAAGAAGCTGGCGACGCTGGCGATGTGATTGATGCTCTGGCTCTTGGCGGCGCGGGCTTCGAGAGCGGCGATGAAGGCTTAGGCGACTTTTTCGTAGGCGGCTTGGGCGAAAAGCAGCGTGATATTGATGTTCAATCCCTCTTCGAGAAGTTGGCGGATGGCCGGCACACCTTCGGGCGTGGCGGGAACCTTGATCATCAGGTTCGGGCGATTGACGGCGTTCCAGAGGCGCCGCGCTTCCTCGAGAGTGCCGTTGGTGTCGTTGGCGAGAAACGGCGAGACTTCCAGGCTGACGTAGCCGTCGCGATGCTTCGATTCGTCGTAAACGGGCTTGAAGATGTCGCAGGCATCCTGCACGTCGCGGATGGCGATTTTTTCAAAGAGTTGCTTGGCGTTGAGGGACTTGGCTTCGGGCGAATCCAGAATGTCGTTATAGAGCGCGCTGCCGGTGATGGACTTTTCGAAAATCGCGGGATTCGAGGTCATGCCGCGCAGGCCATCCTCCGCGATCATCTTCTTCAGCCCGCCCCCGGTGAGCAGATCGCGGCGGATGTAGTCCATCCAGGGAGACTGACCGTAGGCGAGGAGACCCTTCAGCGGATTCGACGCCGACTGGCTTCCGGTATTCGGCAGCGTTGCAGAGGTTGTCATGGCACTTCTCCTTTATAGTCAAACTGGCCCGGACTTCAATTTTACGCTCCCGCGGGGCAGGGGGCGATTCGGAAATCAGCGCTGGCACATCTTGTCTTCGATGGCCTTCACTTTGGCAAGGCGGCGGACATGGCGCTCCTCATTGGTGAAGTTCGCGCCCATATACGCGCGCACCAGCTCTTCGGCGAGCTTCTCTCCTGTGATGCGCGAGCCCAGCACAAGGACATTAATATTGTCGTGCTCCACGCCCTGGTGGGCGGAGTAGGTGTCCGTGCACATGCCAGCGCGAATGCCGACGATCTTGTTGGCGGCGACGCTGGCACCCACCCCGCTGCCGCAGATCAGCACGCCGCGTTCGGCGCGGCCATCAAGGACAGCTCGGCCCACGGCTTCGGCGAAGTCCGGGTAATCGGAAGGGTTTTCATTGTAAGCGCCGACGTCGATCACCTCATGACCGAGCGAAGCGAGCAGGGTGCCCATGGCGTTCTTGAGCTGGAATCCGGCGTGATCAGAGCCGATAACGACTTTCATGTTCCTCACCTACCCAGGAGCTTCTTGGCGGCAGCGACCACGTTTTCCGGCTCGAAGCCAAATTTTTTCAGCAAGTCTTTCAATGGAGCGGACGCGCCGAAGCTGCGCATGCCGATCATGATGCCCTTGGGGCCGACGTAGCGGTCCCAGCCGAGAGTCGAGGCCATCTCGATGGAGACCCTGGCGGTGACCGAAGCGGGGAGCACGCTTTCCTTGTAAGCAGCGTCTTGCTCTTCGAAAATCTGCCAGCAGGGCATGCTGACCACGCGGGCTTGGATGCCTTCGGCTTTAAGTTTTTCCCAAGCGGCGACGCAGTGCTGCAATTCCGTGCCGGTACCGAGGAGGATGACGTCCGGCTTGCCGCCATCGGCGTCGGCAACGACGTAAGCGCCTTTTGCCGTGCCGGCGGCGGGAGCGAATTTCGCGCGGTCCAGCGTGGGCATGGCCTGGCGGCTAAAGACCAGCGTGGAGGGCCGGTGTTTCTGCTGCATGGCAAGTTTGTAGCATTCGGTGACTTCGTTGGCATCACCAGGCCGGAAGACGAGCATATTGGGCATGGCGCGAAAGGCAGCAAGCTGCTCGACGGGCTGGTGCGTGGGGCCGTCTTCGCCGACGCCGATGGAATCGTGCGTGAAGATGAACAGTACGGGCAATTCCATGAGCGCGGCCAGGCGCATGCTGGCGCGCATGTAGTCGCTGAAATTGAAGAATGTGGCGCAGAAGCCGCGGACGCCGGTAAGGGTAAGGCCGTTGGTGGCCGCCCCCATGCAATGTTCGCGAACGCCGAAGTGAATATTGCGGCCATTGTATTCGTTGGTGAGGAAGTCGCCCGCGCCATTGAAAGTGAGATTGGTCTTGTTGGACTTGGCGAGGTCCGCGGAGCCGCCAATGAGCCACGGGATGCTTTGTGCCAGCGCGTTGAGCACCTTGCCGGAGCTTTCGCGGGTGGCCATGCCTTTTGGGTCGGGCGGGAAGACGGGGAGATTTTTGTCCCAGCCGTCGGGCAGTTCGTGCTTCAGCATCTTGTTGAGGCGCGCGGCCAGTTCGGGAAATTTCTTCGAATAATCGGCAAAGAGGGCATTCCAGGCGTTGCGTTCGTTGCTCCCGCGGGCGCCGACGCCGTTCTGGAATTGCTGGTAGACGCCGTCGGGGACCAGGAATTTCGCGTCCACCGGCCAGCCGTAATTCTCTTTCACGAGCTTGATTTCGGCTTCGCCAAGGGGTTCGCCGTGCGCTTCGTAGGAATCCTGCTTGTGCGGGGAGCCGTAACCGATGTGGCTGTCGACGACGATGAGCGTGGGCTTGTCGGCGGTGTTCAGGAAGGTTTTGTAGCCGCGCGAAAGCTGCAGGAGATCGTTGGCATCGGAGACGCGCGTGACATTCCAACCATAGCCCACGAATCGCGTCATGACGTCTTCGCTGAACGACCAGCTTGCCGGACCGTCGAGAGTGACGCGGTTGTTGTCGTAAATCCAGCAAAGGTTTCCGAGGGCAAGATGACCGGCGAGCGAAGCCGCTTCTCCGGCCACGCCTTCCATCAAGTCACCGTCACCACAGATCGAATAGACGCGAAAATTGAAAATTTCGAAACCGGGTTGATTGAAATTTGCCGCGAGCCATTTACCGGCAATGGCCATGCCGACGCTGTTGGCCACGCCCTGGCCGAGGGGGCCGGTGGTGGTCTCAACGCCGGTGGTAAGGTGGGATTCGGGATGGCCTGGAGTGCGGCTGCCGAGCTGGCGGAAGCGCTTGATGTCGTCCATCGAAACCGAGAGGTCCTTGGTTACCTCTCCTTTTTCATCGACGCGGCGGACGCCTGCAAGATGCAGGGTGGAATAGAGGAGCATCGAAGCATGGCCGGCGGAAAGCACGAAGCGGTCGCGGTTAGGCCAGAGCGGATCGGCAGGATCGTAGCGGAGAAAGCTTTGCCACAATGAATAAACCACCGGAGCGAGCCCCATGGGAGCGCCGGGATGCCCGGAATTGGCCTGCTGCACCGCGTCGATGGAGAGGGTGCGAATGGTGTCGATACAAAGCTGGTCGATATTTTGAGGACTCACAAGGGCTCCTTCGCGGGGTTCGGCGGGGCACCTTAGGAACTTCGCCCGCCGGGGGCGCCAGACACAGGAAAACGCCGTGCATTGTACTTCATATAGGGCTAACTTTTCTCGCAGCTCACAACGATGTACCACGGCCAGGCAGGACCCAAAAACTGTGGCTGCACTGTATCACAAGACACTGGCTGTGATGTAGTGTTGCAGGGGAAAGTTACAGCAATTTGAGAGCGTCCTACTGCGAGGGGATCTTGCGCAGGGAGACGAGGTTGGATTCCACGGGAACGCCCTTGGCGATCTTTACGTGCAACAGGGCTTCAAAGGGTTTGACCTCCCCGGCATCGGAAACCGAAAGACGCAGCAGCAACTCCTGCACGGACTGCTCGCGGCAAACGTATTCGACGCCGCCTTGTGTGCCAAACGTGGTGGTGCCGGCGATGATCATTTCCCAGCGCGACGGATTCAGTCCGGGAATCAAGGCGATCACGGCGTAATCTTCCGAAAGGGGAACACTGTACGGGCTGGCCAGGTAGGCTTTCTGTTCCCCCTCCTGCGGGTGTACATTCACAACCGCCAGGTCGCCTTTGCGCGGACCTTCTTTCAGGCGCTGAAACACAAATTCATGAGTTCCGGGAATTTCCAGGAGGGTGAGATTTTCCGAGGGCGAACCGACAAAAATCAGGTCGGTGTTTTTTGCGTCATCGAGGGAAAACAGGCTGCCGCGCTTCACGCGCAGGTTGCGATGCAAGGCGCTGAAGACCTGGTCGAGATTATGGACCGCGAGGACTTCGCCGACGCCGGTGTAGTGATCCCAGACCGAGTCTTTGGAGTCGTGGGCTGAATTGTAGTAGCGCATGCCGGTTTCCGGCCGGCCGACGAAGGCGGCGTTGCTGAAGACCACCCAAGGTTCTTCGGGTCCGATCAGGAAGGGTTTCCAGAAAGCCTGAAATGCGGGAGAAGCGGAGCCGCTTGCCGCAACCGCGGGCGGCACCGCATCGTGGCGCGTCACATAAAGAGCAGCGAGGGAAGCTGCCAGCAATAAAGCCAGCACCGCTACGCTGAGGGCCCAGACGCGAGGCACAGGGGTATCCGCCAGGCCTGAGTGGTCGTGGGCCGCCACGCCATGGTGGTCATTGGATCGCGAGGCGCCATCGCGCTTATGAAAGGCGAGGGTGTATGTGCCTTTGGGCAAATCAATCCGTACAGGGTCCTCCGCGCCTTCACCCGCGTAATATTCCACCAGCTTGGATCGCAAGCGGCCGGCCTGCACCCGCACCATGGAGTCGACGGCGGGATCGAAGTCGGAGGGTCGGCCGAACTCTTCTGTGGCGATTTGGTATTCTTTGAGAGGTGTGCCGGGATGCTCCAGTGCATGGTGCGCGAGATAGCGCAGGAGCTTGCAAAGCGACTCGGAACCATGAAGGACATGGCTTTCGGCAAGTCGCTCCACCTGCCGCAAAAACTGCTCGCGATCAGACATGCTACCCCTGTAACCCCGAAGTCTTCTCTATGTAACAACGTAACATCCGATGGAACTCCCTGCAAGAGCGAGACTTCCGCGTGTAACGGTATCAAACGTGACGAGACTTCTATCCGCAGCAAGGATTTGAAAAGTTGCTGGGAACAAACCGCGCTGTTTCTGGTTTCGCGCGGGCGGATTCTGGGGTCAATTCGAATTTTTGGAAGCTGAGATTCGGAATTGCGGAGCCGACTGCGCTCAGTCCTCATTTAAGGACCGGTAGGCTGCCCTGGGTCTCAAAGCTGCCCGCAAGTCCGCCTGCCACGCCACGTCGAGAAGCGTGAGGGAAACGCGCTGCCCGGTGCCAAACCAACTTAAGTGGGGAAGTAGTTCACTCCGATTGAAGAAAAGGGGTAGGGTATGAGAATCCATCTATTGCGAAACTTGGGACTGGCCCTGGTTGCCATGCTGTGGGCGGCAGGCACCTGCTTTGCCCAGAGCGACACGGCGCGCTTGCAGGGCACGGTGACCGATCCCTCGGGAGCAGTGGTTTCGGGCGCGACCGTGACGGTCACAAGTGTCGAAACCAGCCGCGTTTCCACCATTACCACGAATGAATACGGGTATTACACGGTGACGGCGCTCCCGCCGGGGCATTACACCGTGGCCGTGGAACAAAAGGGCTTCAAGAAAATAACGCGGACGCTGGAACTCCAGGTGGCGCAGGTCGGCGTTGCCGACTTCCAGTTGCAGGTCGGCGAAGTGGCACAAGTTGTGAACGTGGAAGCAGGCTCGCCGGTCATAAACCTGCAAGATTCCGCGATGGGCCAGGTGGTAGAAGCGAGGCAGATTGAGGAAATACCCCTGAATGGCCGCAACTTCACGCAGTTGGCCTTGCTGGTTCCGGGCGTAACGCGCGGGCAACCGGGAGGCGCGGCGACCGGCTCGCAAAACAACGCGGAGACGTTCCGTTTCGGCCAGGAAGGCGGGGCGGCGCTGGCCGTGAACGGCCTCCGGCCGCAGGCGGACAATTTTATTCTCGACGGTATCGACAACAACGAAGCGCTGGTGAACACGATTGTGCTATTCCCGCCGGCGGACGCGATCGACGAATTCCGCGTGCAGACCAGCGTTGCTCCGGCGCAGTATGGCCGCGCCGGCGGCGCTTTGGTCGTGACCAGCATCAAGTCCGGCACGAACGATTATCACGGCAGCGCATTCTGGTTTAACCGCAACACCAGCTTGAATGCGGAAAGCTTCTTCACCACGCCGCACACGCCGACGCCCGGCTTTAACCGCAACCAGTTCGGCGGCACGCTCGGCGGCCCGGTGATCAAGAACAAGCTGTTCCTTTTCGGCGACTACCAGGGCCTGCGGCAAAAGATTCCCGGCAGCCCGGAGTATGCGACGGTTCCGACGGACCTGATGCGGAACGGTGATTTCTCCGAGTTGCTGCAGCCCACGTCCGTAACGGGGCTCGGCCAGACCTATACCATCTACGACCCGTCGACCAATGGCTCCGTGCCCACTACCGCGGCAAACCCCAACGGTGCACTGCAGTTCATGGGCAACGGCAGCCAACCGAACGTGATTCCCGCGAATCGCATCAACACGGTGGGACAAAATTATCTGAAGGCATTTCCAGAACCCAATTGTACGCACGCCATCGATCCCGCTTGCTTCAGCGTTTATCACGATTACAAAAACACACGGAAGCTGATCGAGAACTGGAACGACTTCGACATCCGCGGCGACTACCTGCTCAACGCCAAGAATTCGTTGTTTGTGCGCTTCAGCCGCGGCCGCGCCGATCAGACGGAGACGACCCGCCTGACGACCCTGCCATCGGGTTTCGGTTCGGGCACGAACTTCAACCATCCCTGGGGCACGTCGGTGGGCTTGACCTCGACAATCAGCCCGACATTGGTGAACGAATTCCGCGGCGGGTTCATCCGCACGACGTTTGGTTATGATCCGCCGTTCAATAGCCAGGACCTCTGCGTGCAGTTGGGCATCGTGAACTGCAACACTCCGCTGCTCGGTGGCATCGCCCTCATCGGCGGTTACAACAGCCAGATCGAGTACACCGGCGACTACGGAACATACAAGATCCCGCAGACGGGCTTCGACTACAACGACACGCTGACCTGGATCAAGGGCCGCCATACGATTAAGGTCGGTGGCAGCATTTTGCGCCGCGAACTGAACCTGTATCGCCCGCTGGCCGGCAAGGGTTACTTTGCCATCGCCGGCAATGGGAATAGCGGGTGCTGCGGCGCGGCTCCGGGATCGGGTCACGTCAGCACGGGCTACGAGGTCTCTGACCTGCTGGCGGGCTTTGTCGATGGTTACGCGCACGGCCCGGCATACGGCATGGTGGGCACGAGGAGTTGGGAGAACGGTTTCTTCGCTCAGGACGACTTCCGCGTGACCCAGCGGCTGACGTTGAACCTTGGCCTGCGCTGGGACATTTTGACGTGGCCCACGGAAGTGGAAAACCGCCAGGCGAATTTCGACCTCGTCTCTGGCGCGCTGATCGTGGCGGGCAGCAACGGCTCGCCCCGGACGCTCATTCCGAACGACTATCACAACTTCGGACCGCGTCTTGGCTTCGCCTACCAGTTGACCAGCGACGGCAAAACGGTGGTGCGCGGGGGTTACGGCTTGTTCTACTTCGTGGACCGCGGAGGCATCAGCAATCAGTTGGCGCAGAACCCGCCGTTTGGCGGGACGACTGGCGTCAGCTACTCCCAGGGAGCGCGCATCACCCTTTCCGGCGCTCTGCCTTGCTCGCTTACACCCGCCGGATGCACCGCGGCGCAATTGATTTCCACGCAAGCTACCGCTCCGCTGCCCAGCGGTAACTTCGTGATCGGGACGGCGCCAGGTGATCTGAACCTGGCGGCGCCGACCGGCGTCAGCGTGATATCCGTGCTGCCTTCCAACGTTGTGCCGATGGTTTCGCAATGGAACCTGCAGATCCAGCGGCAGATTGCCAACAACCAGTCCGTCAGCATCGCCTATGTCGGCACTCACGGCTCGCACCTGATGCGCAACTACAACGCGAACCAGGTGCTCTATGACGCTTCATCGACCACGCCCGGCCTGTACCCGAATCTGGGCAGCATTACGGTGCAGGATTCCCGCGGCAAGTCCGATTACAATGCGATGCAGCTTCAATACGAGCGGCGCATCACCAATGGCTTGCAGATGACGGGAGCGTTCACGTGGTCCAAGACGATTGATGATTCCTGCGGAAACCTGGACACCTGCAGCCCGCAGCTCTATACCGACTATGCGCTGGAGCGCGGGCTCTCGACTCAGGACCAGGATTATGCGATGGTCCTGAGCTTCCTCTACGACCTGCCCTTTGGGCGCGGCAAGCAGTTTGCCAGCAACATTCCCCTGTGGGCGGATTACCTCGTGGGAGGATGGCAGCTCAACGGCATCTACACCCTGGCCGGTGGAACACCGTTCAGCATCACGGTGAACGGCAACCCGAGTTCCACGCGCGCGGACCTGGTCGGCAAGATCCAGGTACATCCCGGAA
Organism: Acidobacteriota bacterium; assembly: GCA_021324935.1. Lineage (GTDB taxonomy): Bacteria > Acidobacteriota > Terriglobia > Acidiferrales > UBA7541 > Acidiferrum. Next base: position 141,775 of record JAJPIE010000075.1, on the reverse strand, counting down.
ACATCAATGACTATGTGGATGCCGGAGCGTTCGCTTTCCCGGCCACGAACTCCGCGGGAATTTACATTGCTCCCGGCACGTCTGGGCGCGATATCATCCGCGGGCCCGGAGAATCCAACATGGACATGGCGCTGTTCAAGAACTTCAGCGTCACAGAGCGCGTGAAGGGACAGTTCCGTTTCCAGGCCTACAACCTGACCAATACGCCGCACTTCGCCAACCCGGCGGATACAAACCTCAGCGATGGGCACATCGGGTTGATCAACAACGTGCTCACCGACAGCTGGCGGCAGATCGAGTTGGGCCTGCGGTTCACTTTCTAACCCCTAACACCCCGGGAGGAGGTGGTTTGCTTTCCGCCTCCTCCTTCTTATCTTCCGAATCCCCGCGAGAGGCGCTCCTTTGTTCTCGAGAAAAAGTTTGCTCGTTACGCTTGTGCTTGCCTGGCTTCTTCCCGTTGTGGGGAGCGCGCAAAGTGCTCCCGGCGCGCCGGGAGTAATGCCGACGTGGACGACGGGAAGCAAGGAAGCTATCGGCACGGCGACGTCGCTGGAATCCAAAGTCTGGTTCACTCTTGAAAACGGAATTCTCACCGAGGTGTACTACCCGCGATTGGACACGGCGGATTTGCGGACGCTGGAATTTGCCGTGAGCGACGGCCGCAACACCTGGGCCGAGAAGAAGGACCTGAAGCATTCATTGGAGCGCTTGAATACCGACTCGCTGCTTTACCGGCAAGTCAGCAGCGACCCGGCGGGAAAATTCAAAATCACGAAGACCTATGTGAGCGATCCGCAGCGGGACACGCTGCTGATCCAGGTCGATTTCTTCGCGCCCGCCGGCTACAACCTTTATGTTCTAGCCGATCCTTCGCTGAAGAACAGCGGGTATGGCGACACAGGCTTCACGCAGGATGGCGCGCTGGTGACGCAAAAGTCGGATGTCGCTTGCGCGTTAATGAGCACGCCCGCGTTTTCGGAAGCCACATCGGGCTTTGCGGGAAAGAGCGATGGCTACACGGACCTGCTGCTGCACCACAAGCTGGAATGGAGATACGAACGCGCGGAAAACGGCAATGTGTTCCAGGCAGCAAAGCTTGGTGGCGCGAATCACTACATGCTGGCGCTTGGGTTCGGTCCAAATCCTGATGCGGCGATCGACGCGGCGAAAAAATCCCTGGCGCGCAAGTATTCGGATGTGACGGCGGAATATGTCGTCGGCTGGAAGGAGTATCTGAAAGGGATTCGCAAGGTGGCGCCGCGCTACGAAACGGAGTTTCAGCTTGCCGCGATGGTTCTGAAAGCGCAGGAAGACAAAACCTATCGCGGTGCCATGATTGCTTCCATGAGCATTCCCTGGGGCTTCTCGGTAAAGGCGGACACTCCTGCCGTCGGCGGCTACCACCTGATCTGGGCGCGCGACCTTTATGAAGTGGCCACGGGCATGATGGCCGCGGGCGATCGCGAGGCGGCTGAACGCGCGCTCACTTATTTATTCAACGTGCAGCAGGAGCCGGACGGCCGCTTCCCCCAGAACAGTTGGCTGGACGGGAAGCCCTATTGGACCGCGCTGCAGATGGACGAGATTGCCTATCCAATCATTCTCGCTTGGCAATTGGTGCGCGCAGACGCGGACACTTGGCAAAAACACGTGCGGCCGGCGGCGGAGTTTCTGCTTGCGCACGGCCCGACGACGCAAGAGGAGCGCTGGGAGGAAGTGCCGGGGTATTCGCCGTCCACGATGGCGGCGGAGATTGCGGGCCTCGTTTGCGCCGCGGATATTGCGCGGAAAAACGGCGCCAGCGAAGATGCGGATCGGTATTTGCACGCTGCCGATGATTGGGCCTCGCACATTGAGGCGTGGATGGTCACCACCACGGGCCACTTGAGCAAGGAGGCGCCAGGTTATTATATGCGGATCGACAACAACACCGATCCCAATGATGGCTACCAACTGGACGTGCGCAACGGCGGCGGTGTTTGGGACGAACGCGATGTGGTGGATGCGGGCTTCCTGGAACTGGTTCGGCTGGGGATTCGACCCGCCGACGATCCCGTCATTCGGAATTCCATAAAGGTTGTGGACGCGCAGATTCGCGTGGAAACCCCGAATGGACCGGCGTTTTACCGCTACAGCCACGATGGCTACGGCGAAACGTATTTTGGCGGGCCGTGGCTGGGCGAAGGCAAGGGCCGCATCTGGCCGATTTTTGCGGGCGAGCGCGGCGAATATGAAATTGCCGCAGGGCGCGATCCGTCCGTCTATCTGGAAGCGATGTTGAAGTTTGCGAATTCGGGCGGATTGATCCCCGAGCAGGTGTGGGACCAGGCGGCGCCCACGCAGTCGGGCTTCGTGTTTGGCCGGGGGACGGGAAGCGCCACGCCGCTTTCCTGGAGCATGGCGGAGTTTCTCAGGCTGGTGGCGGGAGCGGAGGAAAAGCACGTTGTCGAGACGCCCTCCATCGTTGCAGACCATTTCCTGCACCACCACTAATTGGCTTGCCTGCAGGGATGCCGGCGCTACCAGGCGCGCGTGTTGCGCGGCGTCTCCGCATTGGTTACAGTAAAAGTGCCGGCGCCCGGGTGGCGGAATGGCAGACGCTGAGGACTTAAAATCCTCCGGGGATTTTTCCTCATGTGGGTTCGACTCCCACCCCGGGCACCAATTGTTCCCCCATTCATTCAATCCAAGAGTCCAGCTGTTTGTTGGGTTTCGCGGGTTTTCGCTTCTGCAAATGCGAGACGCGGGATGGTTCGGCGCGATCGGCGATGTTCAGGACGGATCCCGAGTATTCACTTCACCAGGTAAAAGGGGTTGGGGAGCTTGAAGACACGCTCGGCGCAGCAGCCGGCGAGGTCGCTGGCCTGGTCGCCGATATTCAGCACGATGCGATAGTTCTGGGATTCAATACTTTTCCGCGCGCGTGGCTTGTAGACGCTGGCGGGTTCGGGGCTTTCGCCGGGTTTCATTTCGCTGCGCATGTACAACTGCGCCCAGCCGGAGTAGCCCGCTTCCATCAGATTGCTTGTGGTGAGCGTGCGCTGGCTTTCGGGGCGGCCGGTGACGAAAAAGACGGCGATGCCGTTTTTTTTGGCGAAGTTGTAGAGCTCCAGCGTGGGCACGATGGGGGGATCGTGTTCGATGGAGTAATCGGGATCGTGCGCCTGCGAGAAGAGTTCCTGCTCGGCGGAGTACGAGCAAAAGCCGCATTTCTGCATGGCATTCCAGTTGGAGAGGGCCGTTTCATCGATGTCGAAAACCGCGGCGAGCCTTTCTCCTTTCGGATTTTCCCGCACGATGGATTCGAGGTAGTCCCTGGCGGAGTTTGCGACTTCGCGGATCTCGCGATCGTATTCGCCATAGTCGTGATAGCGCATCAGGCGATCCACTTCGACGGCGTGATTCTCCGGCTCCTGCCAGGTATAGGCCGGAGTGTCGGCCATGGGTGGCTTGCCGGCGGCTAGCAGTGCGAAACACACAACCGAAATGGCCACAAGGACCTGCGAGCATCGCTTCATGAATTCCTCCGGAACCGTGCAGGACAGAAATGCCGGCGCGAGCTTATGCCGTGGCAACCATCTTACTCCTCCGCGCCGGGCGGGGCCGGTATTTCCCATGCGCGAATTACGGTTTTGGACCAGCAGTTTCCGCAGTACCCGTTGGGAGAGACGATTACCTGCGTGCGCCGCTTGCAGCGCCTGCATTTTGCCTTCTCCGCACGCACTTGCACCAAGACGTCAGACTGTGTGAGGGACTACAATCGCTGAAGCGACAAAACCTGGTCGACGATCTTGCGCGTCCAACGCACCTTTCTCATTCGTGCTGGCAAGAAAGGCCCCTGATTTGGATTGCAAGTTTGTGCGAGGGAGAGTGGAATAGACGAACTTGCACATCGAGTTTCTTGACCGGCGTGGCCGAACACCGTGCGTTGCATCACAGGTCATTGTGCGTTGCGTCACACTCGACCGAATACCGCCGGCGCGCCCGGTCGGCGAGGCCAACTGACGGCACTGGTACGCTGGAGGTGTGTTCAGCTTTGAGGTTCCGAAACGCGAAGGAAGATGTGGGGCCGCGGCTGCGCAGAGATTGGCTATACTTCGAGAGGGGGCTCCGGTGAGAAAAGCCGCAGGAATCTTTCTCGTTATGCTGCTTTGGGCGAGTTATGCGATTGGCAAGGATTGGAAGACCGCGACGATCATCGACGCCTCGCAGACTACGGTGACCAGTCCGATGCTGCGCCAGCCAAAAATCATCATGCATTACACGGTGCTCACCGAGGCATACACCTTACACCTCGATTACACGTATCATCCGCCGACCAGACCAGACGAACCCAATGAGCCGGGCATAAACAGTCCGCCTGCGGTACCCCTGGGCGACCCAACGAAGATTGCCATCTCTGGCCACCACGCCTATGTGCTCGACGTCAACGGCAAGGAAGTGAAGATGGAGATCAAGAAGAAGATGAAGAACTAACCCCTTGATCGGCGCTCCGCTTCCCTTTGAACGCCAGCGAATATAGTTTTTGTTTCTGACTCGTATCGATTTTTTGGATTCAATCGAAACCTGTGGAGGTAGAAAGGAACATCGGAGTCAGATTTGGTTTTGTCAAGAAGGCGTTTGGCCCTGTTGACATCCTAGCGGCGCGGGACACCAGTAGCGAAAAGCAGATCCCTAACCTCGCAAAAACGACGGGGATTCGGGATGACAATTTTCCCCACTGCGCACAATTCAGCGGGAGATCAACAGAGCCATGGCATTTCAATCGAATCCATCCGGGTTGAGGAAAATCCTTCTTTTCGTAACGAACTCCAGAATTTCGTAGGTCCCCCCTCAGCAGCTTGCGGATGCGAGCAGTCTTTCTCCGACAATCTGATAAAACTAGGGGACTTATTTATTTAAACAATTTCAGGGGCGTGGTATGACAATTGCCTTATGAACCGGCGGGAATATGGTCTGCTGGTCCCATATTCCGACCAGGTCCAGCTGCCCTTGCCTAGGGCGAATGATTGTTGAAGCGATCGGGTAAGGAAACCAACGTACGACCCGCGCCCCGATCGCGAGAAAAAATCTATGGGGGATAAACGATGCATCCAAGATCGCAGGGTACCGCTCTATCCGGCCGATCCGCAGTTCAGCTTCTGTTCCTGGTTTTGTTGTGTGTCGGGCTTACGGGTTCCGCGCACGCGCAGTCCACGGCCACCTTGCAAGGCACGGTGACCGATCCGACGGGCGCCGCGATTGCCGACGCCAAAGTGGTGCTCACCAACGAAGCGACGAACGTTCAGTTGACCACCAGCACGGACAGTGCTGGAGCTTATCTCTTCACCTCCCTGCTCATTGGGAGCTATAAGCTGGAAGTTTCCGGCTCCGGCTTTCAGACTGCGGCATTCACCGGATTGAAGCTCCCGGTGGCCACGACGGTCACCAAGAATGTGCAATTGAAAATCGGGCAAGCGACGGAGACAGTGGAAGTCACCGTCGGCGCTCCGCTGGTGGAGACCAGCAGCAACACCATGGGGCAAGTGCTCAATGATAAGACGGTGCAGCAGATTCCATTGAACGGGCGGCACTTCACGGACTTGAGCTTGCTCACACCGGGCACGGTGACTCCGCCGGCGAACGGGTTCCTCTCGTTCCCCTTGCGCGGGCAAGGGTCGTTTGGCATCAACACGGCCGGACAACGGGAGGACACCACGAACTGGCTGGTCAATGGAATCAATCTGAACGATCCGGTGCAGAACCAGATCACGTTCCAGCCGCCAATCGACACGCTGGCCGAATACCGCATCGACAACTCTTCCTTCCCCGCGCAATATGGGCGCAATTCCGGGGCGATTGTAAACCTGGCCACGCGGTCGGGCACCAACGAGTTCCATGGCGAAGCGTTTGAGTTTTTCCGCAACAACGATCTCGATGCCCGGAACTTCTATAACGTCGGCCTTGACAAGAACGGAAATTTCTTACCGCAAGCGCCCTTCAAGCGCAACGATTTCGGGTTCGACGTCGGCGGGCCCATCATGAAGAACAAGCTGTTCTTCTTCCTCGCGTATGAGGGATTACGCCAGCATCAGAGCCTGAGCGTATCCACACCAGTACCCAGTGCAGACCAGCGTGCAACGGCAACGGCTCCAGCAATCGTGAGTTTGCTTAAACTCATACCCAACGCGAACCTGGTTGGCACAGGCACGGCAAGCGATCCCAATACGTTCAACCTATTCAGCGGCGGCGTTCTCGCCAACGTGTCGCTCAACCAGGGCTCCGCGGATATCGATTATGAACTAAGCGACCGCGACCGCCTGCACGGCTACTATGTTGTGCAGAAGGATCTTCGCCAGGAGCCCACCGCGGGTGGCGCCATCGGAGCTAACCTTCCCGGCTATGGCGACACGCGTGACGGATTCCGTCAGTTGATGACTTTCAGCGAAGATCACACCTTTTCCTCATCGCTGAGCAACACCGTGCGGTTAGGTTACAACCGCATTCACTTGACCTTTACCCCGAACGCTTTGCTGAATCCTTCCGATTTCAACATCAATATGCCGGCGGGCTCGCCGGTCTCTTCCGGGTTGCCGTTCATCAACGTCGGCGGAACGATCGGCTTCGGCGGCCCACTTGGCGAGCCGCAAGGCCGCGGCGACACGACGGTGGTGCTGAACGATGCGGTGAGCTGGTTGAAGGGACGCCACACCTTTACCTTTGGCGCGGAACTCCGGCGCGCCTATAACAACAACATTGCGTTCAATGTCGGCAGCCTCACCTATCCCTCTTTGAACAATTTCCTTGCTGACGGCGCCAGCACTTTTACCGTGCAGCTTGGTTCGGGCAACGACAAAATCCTGCAGCCGGCGTACGACTTTTTTGCGCAGGACAGCTTTAAGCTCAAGCCAAACCTGACATTGAATATTGGCCTGCGGTATGCGTGGAACGCGACGCCGTCGGAGTCACAGGGGCGCTTCACCAACTTTGATCCGGTGACGGGAACGCTCTTCCTGGCGCCGAGCCCTTTCCAACAAAACAATATGAACTTCCAGCCCCGATTGGGCTTTGCGTGGGATCCCTTTAACGATGGTAAGACCTCGGTTCGCGGGGGCTACGCCATCATGACCCAGGCGCCTACGACGAACATCGTGACGGGGTTGAGCAGCAACCCGCCATTTGCCATCCCCGTTGCGGTAAGTTCGGCAAACGCGACGATCACGGCGGAAAATCCCGGCGCGACGGTGGGTGGCACCAGCCTGGGCCCGACGGTCATCAACCCGGGTTTCGACAACGCATACGCGCAGGATTGGAACCTCTCGATCCAGCGGCAATTCACGGCCGATCTTGGCGTGGAAGTCGCTTACGTTGGCGTGAAGGGAACGCATCTTCAGTTGACGCAAAACATCAACCAGCCCTTCGTCACCAACGGTTTCTACGGCGCAACGCGGCCCTATCCCACTCTGCCGGATACGAGTCCGGTCCTGCCAACTCAATGCCAATCACCGGCGCCGAATTGCGCGCTTTCCACGATCAATCAGATCAACAGCGGCGGCAATTCCAACTACAACGCGCTGTGGGTGACCGTGAACAAGCACTTCTCGCAGAATTTCGAATTGCTCGGCACGTACACCTATTCCAAATCGCTGGACTACAACTCGCTCTCCACCGGCGAAACCTATGTCATCCAAAACGCTTACAATCCCCGCGGCGATTACGGGCTTTCCGAATTCGATGTGCGCAATCGCCTGGCATTGAGCGGCTTCTACCGGTTTCCGTTCAAGAAGAACCGCCTGGTCAGTGGCTGGCAGGTGGGCGCGATTTTCCAGGCGCAGTCCGGCAACCCGATTAACCCGACGCTGGCGATCGGCCCGGGCCCCGGCGTTTCTCTGACGGTGCGGCCGAACCTGCTTGCGCCTATTCATACCACAGGCAATCCCTCGCAGTTTTTTGCAAATGCGGTGCTCTGCCAGAACTTTAATGGCCCACTACAGGGTGCAAATCCGACGATTCCGGATTGCGCGGCAACGCCAAACGCCACGCTGGCCATTCCTTGCACTTTCAGTGCTACTCCGACCACCCCCGGCGGGAAGACCTATCCGGTCATTCCGGGGAGTTGCACTCCGGGAACGATGGGCCGCGATGCGATCATTGGCCCCGGCTTCGTGAATTTGGATTTCTCTGTGACCAAGGACACGAAGATTACGGAACGTCTCAACCTCGAGTTCCGAACAGAAACATTCGATCTATTCAACCATCCCAACTTCGGCGATCCAATTCTGACGGCGACCAGCGGTTCGTTCGGAGTCATTACCAGCACGCGCTTCCCGACGGGCGATTTCGGTTCGTCGCGGCAAATTCAGTTCTCCTTACTGCTGCAATTCTAAGCGGCGAGGGCCAACTCAATTATCGAGGGCAGGCATATAGCACCTGCCCTCTTTTTTTCGCTTCGCGCCCTTGCCCCGTTCCCGATTAGCATTAGATAAGTAGCTATTTATTTTCATTTTGCGCTTCCAGATTTTGTGTTCCATCTACGAAATTCCGGAAAATCTTTTTGACGAAACTTTCATCTTCTGCACAACTTTGGGAACCTTTCCGCCATCTCACCGGAAAGAAGAGTAAGAAAACCGATTGGGTAAGTTTCTGGACGGCCTGGAGGCCTGGCGCAAACGGTGCGCGCGCTTTGAGAGACGACTGAATCTCGCCTCGTCTTTATCTCACCAGACACTTTGGGGAAATCCGTCGAAGTCTCTGTATTCGATAAGAAAAGGGAGATTTTTACATGAAACGCGTTCGATGGTTGTTTGCAGTTGTAATTTTGTTTGCCGGCGGTGTCTTCGCTCAGGATAATCCAAAATTTGAAATCACCGGGGATTACTCGTTGTTTCGGAACAATCCGAGTCTAGGTTCCGTCTGGAATAGCCAGAATCTGAATGGCGGAGGCGGCGACATCACTTATTTTTTCACCAGTCACTACGGGATCAAGGCCGACTTCCAGGGCTACAACAATTCCACGGAGTGCCCGAGCAGCACTTCCAACTTCACGGGGTGCGCTTCCGGCAATCTGTTCACGTATTTGTTCGGCCCGGTGGTGAAATATCGCGTTGGAAAATTTGAGCCCTTCGGCGAAGTGCTCTTCGGGGGCGGGCATTCGAACTTCTACACGAACGCCTGCAACAACAACAGCGGATTGTGCGGCGGCTCGCCCACCACAACGGCCTTCACGATGGCCATTGGCGGAGGCCTGGACGTGCCGGTGACGCATCATATTGCCGTCCGCGTCTTTGACGTCGACTATATGCCGACGCGCTTCACGGACAACTTCCTCAGCGGCAACAGCACGCAGAATAATTTCCGCTTCCAGACCGGCGTGCAGTTCCGGTTCTAAGCGCGCAAGAAGAGTCGAGGACCGCTCTCGATGGGTGGCAGCCGGGAGCAGTTTGCCGGCATCCTACCGATCACAACGCAGAACTCGGGGAATTCCACCCCTTCCCCGGGTTCTTGCTTTCAGGCACAAAGATTCGCGGCGGTCCGAGAGATGAAACTACCGCCGCCAGTGGGAAGGGAAGTCCACGTAGGAAGAATCGAGCGCGGCGATGGAGGAGCAGCCGAGGAGACGCAGGGTGCGGTCCACGTCGGCGCGGAGAATTTCGAGAGCACGCATCACGCCGGGATACCCGGCGGCGGAAAGGCCATACGCATAGGCGCGGCCAATCAGCACGGCGCGGGCGCCCAGGCAGATGGCTTTCACGATGTCGCTGCCGCGGCGGATGCCGCCATCCATCAGTACTTCGATCCGGCCGTTCACCGCGGCCACCACTTCCGGCAGCGCGCGAATCGCCGGATAGACGGAATCGAGTTGCCGTCCGCCGTGATTCGAGACAACCACGGCCGCGACACCTTCATCGATGGCGCGCCGCGCGTCGTCGCCCGTCAGCAGGCCTTTCACCAAAATCGGGCCATCCCAGACTTTGCGAATCCACTTCAGATCGTCCCAGCTCACAGCCGCATCGGCGAGCGCCGAGGATACATCGATCAGGTCCATGGGTTTCTGGCCGGGGATGACGATGTTCTCGAGCTTCGGAACGCCGCCGTCGGCCAGGAATCCGGCCAGCCAGCGCGGGTGGGCGAGCAGGTCCGGCAAATAGGGAAGCTTCGCGAGGGCGGAGTTGCCCAGCAACGCTTTCATGCCGTTGCGATGATCCCGTTCACGAATGCCCGCGACAGGCGTATCCACGGTGATGACCAGCGCGGAAAATCCGGCGCGCCGGGCGCGGTCGATGCCGCTTTCCGCAGCCGCTCGTCCGCCCAGCAAGTAGAGCTGGTACCACACGGCACCTTTCGTCGCCGCCTTCACATTCTCGAGCCTATGCCCGGAAATCGTGGAAAGCGTGAAGACGGTGCCAAACTCTCCCGCTGCCCGTGCGCCAGCCAGTTCGCCGAGCGGATGCATCAGCCGGCTGTAGCCCACTGGCGCCAACACCGCGGGAAACGCCAGTTCGTGCCCCAGCGCACGTGTGCGCAGGTCGCATTCGGCAAAGGCCACAGCCGCGCGTGGCCGGAAGAGCACGTCGTCAAATGCCCGGGGATTCTCCCGCAGGGTCCACTCGTGTTCCGCACCGCCGTCCATGTATTCGAACACGACACGCGGCAAGCGGCGAGCCGCCAGCCGGCGCAGGTCTTCGATGTTCACGACCCGAGGCGAAGCCAACGAATTTGGGCTGTGAGCCATGGACCTACTCTATGGAGAAGTGGGGTGTCGTGGCAACGTGGAAATGCCTGATGCACGGCCAGTTGCGGGGCAAACGAGCGGGTGACTTTAGTCACAGCGCGGTGTGACGGATCGGACTAGTCTGGTTTGTGAGGTTCCTCCATGGCAACCCAGGTCCCGGTCACACAGCTCCCGGAAGCGAGTAAGCCCGCCCATCAGCAGACTCCCGCGAAATCCGCAGCCGTGAAATCGAAGAAAAAGCTGGCGCGGCGCATCGAGAAAGACTACTCCGCGATTTACCGCCGCAGTTTTCAAGCGGTATTTCTGTTGCTGAATGTGTGGATCGGCACGCAGTTTTATTTCTGGGTGCGGCAGTATGAGGGGGGCGCGGGCTCCGTGCCGGTGTCGCGGCCGGCGGGCGTGGAAGGCTGGCTGCCTATCGCCGGGCTGATGAACCTGAAATACTGGGTGTTTAGCGGAGAGATTCCCCGGGTACATCCGGCGGCGAGGTTTCTGCTGCTGACATTTCTTTCGATGGCGTTTTTGTTTCGCAAGGCATTTTGCAGCTGGCTTTGCCCCATCGGTACGATTTCCGAATATCTTTGGCGGGCAGGGAAGCAGCTCTTCGGCCGGAACTTTTTTCCGCCGCGCTGGCTGGATCTGCCGCTGCGCGGGCTGAAGTACCTGCTGCTGGGATTCTTCGTCTGGGCCATCTCCACCATGTCGGCAATGGGCATCCGTGACTTCATGCAAAGCCCGTATGGCTTGATCGCGGATGTGAAGATGCTGAACTTCTTCCGCCACATCGGGGAAACCGGCCTGATTGTGCTTGGCGTCTTCGTTTTGGCTTCGGTTTTCGTGCCGAACTTCTGGTGCCGGTTCCTGTGTCCATATGGAGCCCTGCTTGGCTTGACTTCCTGGCTCAGCCCGATGAAAATCCGCCGCAATCCGGAGCCGTGCATTGACTGCGCGAAATGCGCCAAGGCGTGCCCTTCGAATTTGCCGGTGGACAAGCTGGTGAAAATCCAGTCGGTGGAGTGCACAGGCTGCCTAGAATGCGTAGTGGTATGTCCGGCGGAGAATGCGCTGAGCATGAGCCTGCCGCAGCTGCTGATGCCGAAAAAACGGCGGATGGCTTTGCCCGCTTGGGCGATGGCGGCGGGAATTGCGGTCCTTTTCCTGAGCGTGGCGGGCTTTGCCAAAGCCACCGGGCATTGGAATTCGCCCATTCCGGATGCCGTTTACCAGCGTCTGGTACCCAACGCCGATCAGGCAGCGCATCCAATGCCATAGAGCAAAGCCAGGTGATGGCAAGCGACGAGGCACTCGCGGGCTTGCGGGACAATTACTTGGGGCAGGGGGGAAATCATGAGTGTGGAAACAATTGCAAAGGCTGGAAAGATGCCATCCGCGGAGGCCATTGGAGCGGCGGGGATCCTGAGTTACCAGGAAGGCGCGGTTGTGAGCCGCACCCTGATCAAGGAGGGCGCCGGCTCCGTCACGTTGTTCGCCTTCGACGAGGGGCAAGGGCTCACCGAACACACCTCCCCCTTCGATGCGTTGGTTTACATGCTGGAAGGCGAAGCGGAAATTCGCGTCGCCGGCAAGCCAATTGAGGCCAAAGGTGGCGACCTAATCTTGATGCCCGCTAACCAGCCTCACGGGCTGAAGGCGACGAGGCGGTTCAAGATGATGCTGACAATGTTGAGGCCGTGATAACGGAAGCCCGCACGCGGGGGATCAACCGTGCGGCCTGAAATCCACCCTAATATTTCACAGTGAACGTGCAAGGGTGCTGCCGGACGGCCAAATAGGAGAGGCGGCGCTGCTCGGCTGGGGGGAGGAGCTGGCGCCGCCCTGGTCAGGGATGCAGATCCCGGGGAAGGGGATTCCGCTCCTGGGTACGCACTACAAACTCAGCCACGCACGGTAAGCACCGGGCAGGTGGCTTTGGACACCACGTTGTAGGCGACAGTCAATGGGGCATGGCCGGCGAGGTTGTTGCGGGCCTTGGCGCCCATGACAATCAGATCCGCCTTCGATTCACGCGCGGCAATCAGGATTTCCTCCGCCGCGGCGCCAAACGTAGCGCGGAATTCCGGCTTGCACCAGTTTTCGCTGCCCTCTGGCATCAGCTTCTTCATGCGGACAACATTGGTTTCCCGCTGGCGCGCCACGCTTTCTTCCGTATGAGCAGAGGCGCTTTCAATCACGTGCAGCAGGGTAAGGGTTGCATTGTGTTCCTGGGCCAGAGAGAAGGCATAAGCGGCGGCCTTTTCGGCGCCTGGTCCAAAATCTGTGGCGAACAGGATGTGGTTGAGTTCCACTTCGTTGGGTTGTCCATTGTGGACGGCGGGGCCGACCGTCAGCACGGCGCAATCCGCTTTGCGGAAAATTTCCTCGGCCACCGAGCCGATCAGCAGCTTTTGCACCTTGCCGCGGCCATGTGTCCCGGTGACCACCAGATCGATCTCGTGTTTCCGGATGAGTTGCTCCATCACCGGCCACACGCTTCCTTCCTCCAGCACGACTTCATGTGGAACGCCGCGAAGCTTGCCGGAGATGAGAATATCGGTCATGCCTTCCTCGGCGGCCTGGCGAACTTTTTCATAGGTGGCTTGGGCGAGTTGCGGTTCCGCGAACTGGAACGGATCCGGAGTGATTACGTGAGCGAGGTAGATGCGGGCGTCATAGCGGCGCGCCAAGGCAATGGCATAATCCAGCGCACGGTCGGAGATTTGCGAAAAGTCGGTCATGACCAGGATTTTGCTGATGGAAATGCGCTTTGTTGCTTCGGTCTTGGGTTTCTCCTGTGGATGCAGAATGTGCGGCATAACTCCCTCCTCAAACCAACTGCACTAGCTTCTTGCTACGCGACGGAGAGTTTCAGATCGTCGATGAAGGTCCAAAAGAGAAGGGAGCAACTCGGGTTCCATAGCTCCCGGAGAATGGCATTGAGAACACGCGGGTTAGAAAGAATTTCTGTTCAGCAGCGTAAAGATTGAGCCAACTTCCGCAGAATTCTGCGCCGAATGGCGAGAGAATGCGCATGAACAACAAATCGGGAGAACTCGACTTTCTTTGCGGGGGAGGGCGGCGGAGGAGGCGGGTAAAAACAAGGGCAGCGGCCAGCTAAGTCATGAGCCCGTTCACCGGGTGGTTGCAGGCCGTTTCAGCTCTGCGTCGTTGCAGTCGTTGCTAGCCGCTGCCAAACTTTTCGAAACTCTATTATGTGGGCGTCCCTTTCTCGGCGCATCCTTTCGAGCCTTCACCGCAGACCCGAACGCCGAAAAAGGAACGCCCACTGCACAGCCTTTCGACAATCGCTCCATTGCCTAATTGCTGAGCGATATGCAGAAATGCATCTATCGTTCCTTTTCGGGGCAATTTCCTCAGGCTGCTAAGTAGTTCAAAATAGGGAGGTTGCCAAAACAGGAAAATCCCAAAACTGAAACTTGCGCCCCGTATTGCGGAATTTCACTCTGACGCGTGTTTTCTCACTCATCCCAAGGTGAGCTGGGTCACGGGTTGGTCGGCGTGGCAGGCTCTTCTTCTTCGTTGTGGCTGAGGCCAAATTTCTTCATTTTGTAACGCAGCGCATCGCGGCTGATGTTGAGCAGTTTCGCCGCCTTGATTTGGTTGCCGTGGGATTGTTGCAACGCGAGTTCCACCAGTGCGTGTTCGACGTCCTCCAGGGAAGTGCCGCCTTCGGGAATCGAAAGCGGCGGCAAGCGGCGCTTGCCAGGGGCAGCGGGCGATTCCACGGGCGCTGCCGCGACCTTGTCAATCATCACCGGACCGCTGCGGCCCGTGGCGACGGAGAAGGGCAGATCGTCGGGCTTCAGCAGATTGCCTTCTTCGAGGATCATCGCGCGTTCCAGAGCGTTCTTGAGTTCGCGGACGTTTCCCGGCCAATCGTAGTTCAGAAGCAGGCGGCGCGTGTTCTCGGACAGGCCGTGTACGGACTTGCGGAATTTCTTGTTGTAATGGGCGACGAAGAAGTCCACGAGGGGGAGAATGTCTTCCTTCCGTTCGCGCAGGGAGGGCAGGAAGATGGAGATGATCGCGAGGCGGTAGTAGAGATCCTGGCGGAAGCGGGCTTCGCGGACTTCGCGCTCCAAATCGCGGTTCGAGGCGGCGATGACGCGCACATCCACCTGGATATCGCGCACACCGCCGACGCGGCGAATCACCTGGTCTTCCAAGACGCGCAGCAATTTAGCCTGAAGCAGGGGAGAAAGTTCGCCAATTTCATCGAGGAACAGCGTGCCGCCGTCGGCGACTTCAAACAAGCCTTTTTTCATGGCTTTGGCGTCGGTGAACGCGCCTTTTTCATGGCCGAACAGCTCCGCCTCCATCAGCGTTTCTGGAATTGCCGAGCAGTTGATGGCCACAAATGGCTTTTCGGAGCGGTTGCTGCGATAGTGAATCGCCTTGGCAACCAGGTCTTTACCGGTGCCGCTTTCGCCTTGAATCAGAATGGTGGTGGCCTCGCTGGAGGCGACCTTATAGACAAATTTCATCAGCTCGGTGATCTTGCGAGAAACGCCAATCACCTCATGGTATCCGGCGCGCCGCCGAACTTCTCCGCGAAGCGATTCCACCTCGGTGCGGAGTTCACCCGCATCCAGCGCGTTCTGCAGGGTTACGCTGAGTTCATCGAAATTGATCGGTTTGCTGATGAAATCGTACGCGCCCAGGCGCAGCGCGGCTTTCACGTCGTCAAGCTGCGGATCGGCGGTCATCATGATCACGCTGCGCGTTTCGCCGGCGTTTTTCAGCTTGTCGAGAACCTCGATGCCGCTCAAATCGGGGAGATGCACGTCGAGCAGGATCGCGTCCACCTGCTCGGTTTGGAGCATACGCAGCGCTTCCTCACCAGAAGCTGCTTCCAGCGAGAGGTATCCAAATTCTGTACACTTTTGGGTAAGTGTCCAGCGGACGAGCTTGTCGTCGTCGACGATCAGGATACGCTTTTGGGCCATTTTCTTACTTTATCATTCCCCGGACGGACCTGCACCCTTGGGGAGGCGGACCTTGGGAGGCAAAAGGGGCAGATGAATGCGGAACTGCGCGCCTTGGCCGATCGTGCTGCGAACCTCGATCGTGCCGCCATGGGATTGCACGATCCCGCTGGCAAGGGAGAGGCCCAGACCGGTGCCCTCTTTCCGCGTGGTGAAAAAAGGCTTGAAGATTTTGGCCAGGGCCTCCGGGGGAATGCCTCGTCCGTTGTCCTTCACGCAGACCAACACCCCGTTGTCCTCCGGCGAGAGGTCGACCTCGACGGTGCCTTGCTGGGGAATGGCCTGGATGCCGTTCAGGAGCAGGTTGAGCACCACTTGCTGAATCAAGGCCGGGTCGTGCACCACCATCGGCAAATTGGGCGCGGGCGTATAGAGCACCTGGATGGGCCGCGTACGCACCTGCTGGCGCGCCAGAAGCACGGCTTGCTCGACCGTGGTGTTCAAGTCGGCTGGATGAAAGGTGGGAGGCCGCGGCCGCGCGTAGGAAAGCAGGTCGTTCAGGATATTTTGAATATGCACGATTTCGTTCTGCACATCGACGAGCACGGCGCGGCTGGGGCTGTCGGCCGGAAGTTCCTTGCCCATGACATCCACCACGCCGGCGATGCCGGCCAGCGGGTTGCGGATTTCGTGGGCCAAACCCGCCGCGAGCTCGCCGAGCGTGGCTAGATGCTCGGCGCGGCCCATCTCCCGGCGGTGAAGCTCTTCAATTTCAGAACGATTGCGCTCCAACTGCTCGACCATCTGGTTGAACTGCCGCCCGAGCTGGCCGATGTCGTCGGTGCGCCTGGCGAACTCGACGCGCGCGGTAAGGTCGTCGCGGCGCACGCGGTCGATGGTTCGCTTCAGGTCCTCGAGGGGGCGTTCCACCAGCACCAGCAAAACCGCCAGCAGCAGGAAACAAATGACCACGCCAAAGGAAAACGCCCCGAGAATGACCCATTCTTTATTGGGAATGTTGTGCCTGTATACGACCACCGTCATGACGGAGAGGCTCACAAACAAAACACCGATCACCGGAATGAAGGCTTTCCATTGCCAGCCGATCCCGGTAGCTCGCCGCACGATGGAGAGAACGTTCATTGGGGTATCACACCAAAGACCCGGCGGATGTGCAAGTCACTGAATCGGTACTTCGCGGACCGGCCGCGGGCGAGTATGATTCGGCACAGGAATTCAGGAATTCACAATCGTGCAAGGAAGTTCCACTAGAATCGGAGTCGCGCGGAGTTGCGTCTGGCGCGATCGAGGAGTTCCGCGGAGGAAGCGGTGAGTACACCCGAATCGTTTGATTTGGTGGTGATTGGATGCGGGCCGGCGGGGGAAAAGGCCGGGGCGCAGGCCGCCTATTTCGGCAAGCGCGTGGCGGTGATCGAGCGAGCCGCGGCCGTGGGAGGAAGCTGCATCAACACCGGGACGGTGCCCAGCAAGACGCTGCGCGAATCGGCGCTCTATTTCTCCGGCCTGAAACAGCGCGGGCTTTACGGGATCGATTACTCATTGAAGGAAAACCTGACGGTGCACGATTTCATGCACCACGAGCGCGAAGTGGTGGACATGGAACGCGCGCGCATCCTGAAGAATCTGGAGGTACACGGAATCGAACTGGTCCGTGGCCAGGCGGCCTTCGAGGATCCGCACACGATTGCCGTCACCGGGCCATCCGGAACGCGGCGCGTCCGCGGAGAAGTCATCCTGATCTCAACGGGTTCCAAGCCGCACCGTCCGCCGGAAATCGCTTTCGACGACGTGCACACTTTTGACTCCGATACATTCCTGCAGATGGACAGCATCCCGAAGAGTCTCGCGGTGATTGGGGGCGGCGTGATCGGCTGCGAATATGCCTCCATTTTCATGGCGCTGGGGGTGGAGGTGACGCTGGTTGACGGTCGCGACCGCGTGCTGCCGTTCCTCGACTGGGAAATCTCCGATCGCTTGCGCGATCGCTTCGCCGCGCTGGGCATGCATTTCCTCTTCAATGAGCGGCCGGCAAAGGCGGAAAACACCGCTTGGGGAGTGCGCCTGACGATGAAGAGCGGCAAGGTTCTGGAAACCGAGGCGGCTCTGTTTGCGGCGGGACGCCGCGCGGCCGTGGACGGGCTCGCGCTGGAAAAGGCAAATCTCGCCATCAATGACAAGGGCTACATCGCCGTCGACGGGAATTACCGCACGGCCATGCCTCACATTTACGCAGCCGGCGACGTGATCGGCTTCCCGGCGCTGGCTTCCACTTCGATGGAGCAGGGGCGCGTGGCCGTCTGCCACGCCTTCGGCCTGAAATACAAGGAACGTGTGGCTTCGCTGCTGCCCATGGGCATTTACACGATTCCGGAAATTTCCGCGGCCGGCGAGACGGAGGAATCCTGCAAGGAAAAGAAGATCGATTATTGCGTTGGCCGCGCGCGCTATGAAAATAACGCCCGCGGGCACATCGTCGGCGACACGGCGGGCATGCTGAAGCTGATCTTTACGCGAGCGGACCGGAAACTGCTGGGCATCAGCATAATCGGCGAGTCCGCCACGGAGCTCATCCACGTGGGCATGATGGTGCTGGATAAGGGGCTGAGGATCGATGAGTTCATCGAGCTGGTGTTCAACTATCCGACGCTCTGCGAGATGTATAAATACGCCGCCTACGACGGACTGGGTAATCTTTCCGGCCACAAACTGCGCGAGGGGTGATTTGTGGCACCGGCACTCTTGCCTGTGCAGCCGATCCGCAAGGACAGCTTGGTCCGCGTCCG
Source organism: Acidobacteriota bacterium (assembly GCA_021324935.1). Taxonomy (GTDB): domain Bacteria; phylum Acidobacteriota; class Terriglobia; order Acidiferrales; family UBA7541; genus Acidiferrum. The sequence goes on along the minus strand of JAJPIE010000075.1, from coordinate 123,317 downwards.
CACCCGTGCCTTGCCGCACCAAATTCGCTTCGAATGCCAAGGAGATGAAACATGCCTCTCGTCCGGATCGATCTGCAGGCAGGGAAGTCGCCCGAATATCGCAAAGCGCTGGGAGACGGCGTGCACCGCGCGATGGTGGAAGCGCTGGCCATTCCGCCCGACGACCGGTTTCAGGTGATCACGGAGCATCCTGCGGGCGGCTTGGTTTACGACCCGCAATATCTGGGGATTCGTCGTTCAGCGAATGTCGTTTTCGTGCAGATCACCATGAGCGCCGGGCGCAAGCCGCAGCAGAAACGGAAACTCTTCCAGCGCATGGCGGAGATTCTGGCCGAGTCGCCGGGACTCCAGCTGCAGGATCTGATAATTCATCTCGTCGAGGTCGCGTGGGAGAACTGGTCGTTCGGCAACGGCGAAGCGCAATACATGGATTCTTGAATTTCTTCGGAAATCACCGATCCTTCGGGTAGATTCAAGGCATGCGATGGATGACCGCAGCAGCGCTCTCCTTGTTTTCTCTTGGGATTGGATTGGAAGTTCTATCCTACGAGCGGCTCGCCTCGGAAGGCGGGCGCTACAGCGAAAGACGAGACGCCCTTTCGAGGCCTTCCGCGCTTCCGGCTAAAACGAAGACTTCCGACTCCGCTCCACGACAGATCTTTCTTGGGTTCGATCGCAACGAATATCCCGGCGACGCCGCGCTCCCTCTTCTGCGAAAGGTATTTGTGTTCACGAGTTATTGGTTGAGTGCGCCTCCCGGTGGGAAAACCAATTCCTGGGCCGGAAAGCGCGATCTGCTGAAAGAGCAGGGCTTTGGGTTTCTGCTGCTCTTCGACGGACGTACTTCCGCGAGGGTGCGCACCCCAGACGCCGCCGAAAAGGCCGGGCTTGAGGACGCGCGAGCCGCTGCCGCCGCCGCGCGGCGCGAAGGCTTCCCGGAGGGTTCGGCCATTTTCCTCGACGAAGAGGAAGGCGGGCGTTTCACGCCGCCGCAGCACCTCTATCTGCATGCCTGGGCGGGAGAGTTGGAAAGAGCGGGGTTTCGGCCCGGGATTTATTGCTCTGGAATCGCGGTGGACGAGGGCGGCGGCTCGCACATTGTTACCGCAGACGACATTCGTGCGCACATCGGCGCAGCCGAAGTCGTGTATTGGGTCTACAACGACGCCTGCCCGCCTTCGCCGGGATGCGGCGCGGCGCACAACTTGCCATTGCCCTCCCAGAGCGGCGTGCCGTATGCGGCCGTCTGGCAGTTCGTGCGCTCGCCTCGCGAAAAGAAAGTGGCCCGGCACTGCCGCGGATACGCGAGCGATGGAAACTGTTATGCGCCCTCAGACAAGAACCACGAATGGTTTTTGGATATGGACGTGGCCACAAGCCCGGATCCTTCCGCGCCGCGCTGAAGCGGCTGGCGCAAGAGCCAGCGTTACAGGAAAGAAAGAGGAGAATCAGAAAGTGGGATTGCGAGGGAACTTGAGATAAGGCAAGCGCACGCCGTTGATGAAGATCTGATCTGCGCGGATGGCGGTGGGAGCTTCGTATCCGGCGGAGCCCCCATTGGTCACGAAGTCGTCCTGGTCCACGCCGTCGCCGCTGATGCCTAGGCCGCCCACGAGCACGCCATTCTTGTAAAGCCCGGCACTGCCGGGAAAAAACACCACGCCACTCTTCTTGTTGTTCGGCGGGCCAGTTTGCGCGCCTTGCGTGCACGGGTTGGCGACATCCTGCAAGAATAAATTGTAGAAAGGACCGGGGCCCGAACCGTCAATGCCGGGCGGAAATAGGGGTTGCGCGCCGAAGCTGATGGTGCGGTTGGTGACCGCCGTACCCATCGGAACGCCGGGCAGATCGCCCGCGGTGCGGTTCGGTCCGTTGAAATACACCATGTTGCGGGCCTTGCTGGCGGCCACGTCGATGCTGAACACGGTGGAATCGGTCATGCGGCGCAGCCCAATTAACGTGCCGTCCAGATCCGCGATGGCGATCACCATGCGGGCGCTGGAATTCAACGGCAAGCGGATGGCCGCGCGCGTCATGTTCGCGGTGGCTTCGGCGTTGTTCAAGATCGTCTGCACATCGCTAAGAGTCAGTCCACCACTTCCCGCCGTTGGCGCGATCAGATCGCCCTCGGGAGGCTGACCCACGCTGGCAATCGGGTTGAAACCTGGCAAATAGCCGCCATCCAGCGTGCCCGGATTGCTCCCCGCGGGGATGGTCGTTTGGTTTACGAAAGGCAGAGCGATTCCGCCGATGAACACGGCGCCCGGCGCCGGCAGCGGATTGGGCAGGCCGAAGCCGTTCGATTCGGAAGCGGTGAACGCGGCGTACTCGGCGATGTCGTGCGAAACTCCGGCTACGCCGATGCCGCCCACCACGACGCCGTTGCGGAAAATCGGCACGCCGCCGGGATTCACAGCGTTCGGATCGCTGTCGTCGAGCTTCGATTTTCCGGTGATAATGCCGGGGCCCGCGCCGCCGTTCAAAGCCGTCGAAGGAAAGATCGTCTGCCCGGGAAGAAAATTGGTGGCCAGCGTGCAGCCGCGATTGGTGTTTTCGATGCCGTAGAGGTCGGAAGTTGGAGCGTTCGTTACGCCGGGGGGGAAATGAATTCCGCTGATGAAACGCACGGTGCGAGAGGAAAGCGGCGCCTGGTCGTTGCTAAAGTAAGCCCCTGTGCGGGCCAAGGCCACGGCGAGATCGTTCACTCCGACCGGCTGGCCGAAATTCCCGATGTCGGTCTGTCCGGGAGTCACCCCGGCCTTGTCGTAAACCGCGAGGACCACTCCGCCGCGGTCCACCACGGCGATGGACATGGTCTCCGCGTCCACCGAAGTGGCCGCGGCTTGCACGAGGTTGGCGACATCCGAGGCGCTGAGGGGGGGAACCGGCGGCAACGGCGGGCGGGTGACCGTGCTCGGCGGACTTGCGCCGCAGCCGGCCATGATGAAGATCAGCGCCACGGAGATCACCAGCGCAACCATCATCGTGAAGGCGAGAAAGCTTCTCCGCCGCTTGTATGCGTGCCGGGAGTCTATGGGCTTCCGCCGGATGTGTTCCATGGGCAGGGTATCGACGTTCATGGTAAACGCAACCTCAAGAAATTTACGGGGATTGTACCGCGATTGCGGCGAAGTGGTGACGCTTTAATTCCCGGTACCGAGTGTTGCAGGATATTCACGCGGCCCGAGGAAAAAGGTTGCGGGAAGAGCGCATTTTTGATTAGTTAGCGCAGACTGTTGTTCATCGCGGACCTGGTCCTGCCGAACAAATGAGAGTTGCCCGATTACCGCAGAGAGGATGGACGAATCCGGCCCGCGCCGCGGTGTGCCTGGTTTTCTTCTTTGGAACCGGCTCGGCGAGTCGCGCGCAGCAGCTGCCTCCTGTTTCCGCCTCATCGCCGGCGTCGTCCGAGCAGCTTCAGCGCGAAGCCGGGCCCCCTCGCCGCATCCCGCGCCAGCAGGCCTTGACCAAGGGGGCGTTGGACGGAACGGTGCGCGAACAGGTTTCCAGCGGCACCGCGCGGCCCGTGGCAGGAGCACGCGTCAGCTTGCGCAATCTCCAGACCGGCCAGGTCAATACCACTACAGCAAGCGGCGAAGGTGTTTTCCGCATGCTTTTGCTCACGCCGGGCAACTACGAATTTCGTGCCGAGGCCGATGGATACGAGCCGTTGGGGATTCCAACTTTGACGCTCAACGCCAACGAAGTGCTCACGCTGGAGATTCACCTCCTTGCGACAACAGAAACGGCTTTGAAATCGCGCTTGCCGCGCCAGCCAGACCTTGGCCCACCGCTGCCCGCAGAAGGCGGGGCGACGATGGGCAGCTATCGCGAATTTCGCCACCGGCTCGATTCGGATCCCAACTACATCCTGGAGCTATCGCCGGACGTGCTGCCGCCGGTCTCCGACGTCTACAACGTGGTGCCCAACCGCTGGGCGCTGGAGCAGCCCGACTACCGCCGCTACGGCCCCACCGGCGAATACATCTACGTGAAGCATCACTGGTATGACCCGTTCAATCGCAACCGCTTTAAGGGTGATGAACCAATCTGGCCGGAGGTATTCGGCCAGCAAGTCTTCCTAAACGTCACGGCTTCGGAAACCACGTTTGTCGACGGCCGAAAAGTGCCTTCGCCCAGCGGCGTAAGCGCCGCGCAGCCGGGCAGCTACGAATTCTTTGGGCGCGGCGAGCAGTTTTTTCTCGACCAGACATTTCGATTCACCGCCGACCTGTTTCACGGAGACGCTTCGTTCAAGCCGGTCGACTGGCGCATCCGCGTGACCCCGGTGGTGAGCTTGAATTATCTCGACGTCCGCGAACTGGGCATCGTGGGTCCCGATGTTCGCGCGGGAACCACACGCCTCGATTCGCACGTCGGATTCCAGGAATTGTTCGCCGAAGTGAAGCTGCACGACCTGAGCCCGAATTATGACTTCGTTTCCGTGCGCGCCGGCATTCAGGAGTTCAACGCGGACTTTCGCGGCTTTTTGTTTGTGGACGAGCAGCCCGGTCTGCGCGTCTTCGGCAATCTGAAGAGCGACCGCCTCGAGTACAACGCCACGTACTTCAATTTTCTTGAAAAAAACACCAACAGCGGCCTGAACACCTGGGATCGCCGCGGCCAGCAGGTGGTGCTGGCCAACCTCTATGTCCAGGATTTTTTCTTTCCCGGCTACACGGCGGAATTTGTCGGCGCCTATAACAAGGACGACGGCGGCCTGCACTACGACGACAACGGCTTCCTCGTCCGCCCGGCTCCGATTGGGAACGTGATCAACCAGGGCGTCGGCGCCATCACGCACAGCATCCAGGTGGGATATTTCGGCTGGCTGGGCAGCGGGCACATCAAGCGACTGAACCTGACGCACGCGTTTTACGAAGCCGCGGGCAAAGACAGCTTTAATCCGATCGCGGGGCGCCCCGTTACTATCAACGCGCAGATGGCCGCCGTCGAGCTTTCTTACGACCACGATTGGATCCGTTACCGAGTTTCCAGCTTTTATGCCAGCGGCGACAGCGATCCCCGCAACGGCCGCGCCAACGGCTTCGATTCCATCATCGATCTGCCGAATTTTGCCGGGGGACTCTTCAGCTTCTGGAATCGCGAGGACATCCGGCTGACAGGTTCCGGTGTGCAATTGACCACCGACGGCAGCCTGCTGGCGAACATGCGCTCCAACAAGGATGAAGGCCAGTCGAACTTCGTGAATCCGGGAATTTTCCTGGTAAACGCCGGTGCCGACGTGGACATCACGCCCAAGCTCAAAGGTTTCGCCAATTTCAACTATTTGCGTTTCATGCGCACAGAGCCGCTCGAATACGTTTTGTTTGCCGCGCCGATTCGCCACAACATCGGTGAAGACCTGGGCGTGGGCGTGGAGTACCGTCCCCCGCTGACGGACAACATCATTCTCACCGGCGGCGCTTCGATGCTGCAGCCGGGCCAGGGTTTTCGCGACATTTATACGGGTCGCACGCTGTTTTCCTTTTTCGGGTCGGCTAAGCTGACCTTCTGAGGTTGCTCGGGATGCAGTTTCGATTCACATCGGATAAGAGGCCATGGCTGTGCAGCGAGCGCGGCGTGGCGCGCTTGCTGATGTCCTTTTTCCTTGGGGTTTCGACCGCATTGGTGCTGTTTGCCTGCTACCACTCGCCAACGCAGGCATTTGCGCAGGAGCCTCAAGGGCCAGTGCGCGGCGAATCGCAGGAAGAAGCCATGGCGCGGTCGAGCGGCTGCGTGTCTTGTCATAGGGCCACCGACGAGCCGACTATGCACCCTTCGAAAGGCGTGCACCTGGGCTGCACGGATTGCCACGGCGGCAACAATTCCGTGGTTGTCGCACCTGGCAGTTCGCCGATTTCCGCGGAATATCAACAGGCCAAGGAAAAAGCACACGTGCAGCCGCGAAACGCGTTCTTCCGGAACCAGACGCGCGTGCCCGAGCGCGCGTATTCCTATTGGCTGAAGGAATCCGCGGAATACGTCAAATTCGTGAATCCCGGCGATTTTCGCATCGCTGCCGAAACCTGCGGCACCGCGGGCTGCCACCCGATGGAGGTCCGCCAGGCCTCCACCAACATGATGACGCACACGGGATTCCTGTGGGGCGCGGCGCTTTATAACAACGGCGGCATCCCGTACAAAAATACGCGCTTCGGCGAAAGCTACGACCGCGACGGCAAGCCGCAGTCGATCAAGACGATTCCTCCGCCGACTCCCGAAGAAACGCGCACAAAAGGCATTCTGCCGGAATTGACTCCGCTCTATCGCTGGGAAATTTCGCAGCCGGGCAACGTGCTGCGCGTTTTCGAACGTGGCGGCGAAAAGAAAGCCGAGATTGGCAATCCGAGCGGCGAAGAAAATCCTGGAAAGCCCGACGACAAGCTGAGCGACCGAGGCTTTGGGACCGAACTTCGTACCGATCCCGTATTTCTGGGCTTGCAGAAAACGCGCCTCGTCGATCCAGTGCTTTCGTTACCCGGCACGGACGATCATCCGGGCGATTACCGTTCCAGCGGTTGCTCCGCCTGCCACGTGATTTACGCCAACGATCGCGACCCGGCGCATTCGGCGGGCTACGCGAAATACGGACATCTGGCCTACAGCGCTTCGATCGATCCGACGATTCCCAAAAACCAGCCGGGCCATCCCATTAAGCACGCGTTCACGCGCGCGATTCCCTCCAGCCAGTGCATGGTCTGCCATGTCCACCCCGGCACAAACATGCTCACCACCTATTACGGCGTCACCTGGTGGGACAACGAAATCGACGGCGACAAAATGTATCCGCCGGAGCAGCGCAATCCCAGCGAGGAGGAGCGCTACCAGTCTTCGCTGCGCAATCCGGAAGCCGCGGCTGCCCGCGGGCTTTGGGGGCAGGAAAAATTTCTGGACGACACTGGCAGCCCGGAATTCAACGCCAAGCTGAAAACGACGCAGTTCGCCGATTTCCATGGCCACGGCTGGGTGTTCCGGGGCGTTTACAGCCACGACCGGAAAGGCAACTGGCTCGACAAGGACGGCAAGCCGATCGCCTTTGACGATCCGCAACGCTTCCAGAAAGCGGTGCACCTGGCCGACATTCACCTGGAAAAAGGCATGCAATGCGTGGACTGCCACTTTGTGCAGGACAACCACGGCAACGGGAAAATCTATGGCGAGCCGCGCGCCGCCGTCGAAATCGATTGCGTCGATTGCCACGGCACCATCCGGCAAAAGGCCACGCTGGTCACTTCTGGGCCGGCAGCGCCGGATGCGCCGCGCGCGGGCGAGCCCCGGGGTCGTTATTTGGAGGCACTGCGCACGCCTTTTGGCCTGCGGCGCTTCGAATGGCGCGGAGACAAACTGTTCCAGCGCTCCATGACCGAGGAAAACGTCGAGTGGGAGGTGGTGCAAACAAAGGATACTATCACTCCGGGTAACGTGCATTTCAGCCTGAAATCGCTGCGCGCCAAGCTGATGAAGAAGGACGGCGCCGCGTTTTCGCAGGCGCCCGCGGACGATTCGCAACTCGCGCACGCCAACGCTTCAATGACCTGCTACGCTTGCCACTCCTCGTGGGCCCCCACGTGTTTTGGCTGCCACCTGCAGATGACCGCCGACGCGCGGCGGCGCATGCTGCACAACGAAGGCCTACTGACGCGCAACTACACCAGCTACAACTTCCAGGTCCTGCGAGATGACGCCTATTTTCTCGGCGTCGACGGCACGGTAACCGGGCATCGCATCGCGCCGGCGCGCTCCTCCTGCGCCATTCTGGTCAGTTCGCAAAATGCGAACCGCGAATGGCTCTACTACACGCAACAAACGATTTCCGCCGAAGGTTTTTCCGGCCAGGCGTTCAGCACGTTTGTGCCGCACACCGTGCGCGCCCGGGAAACCAAGCAGTGCAGCGACTGCCACGTCTCGAGGGAAAACGACAACAACGCCTGGATGGCGCAGTTGCTGCTGCAAGGCACGAATTTCATGAACTTTATGGGCCGCTACATCTACGTGGCCACCGGCAAAAAAGGCTTCGAAGCGATTACCGTCGCCGAACACGACGAGCCGGAAGCCATTTATGGCAGCGACTTGCAGCGTCTTGCGTACCCCGATAATTTCAAGAAATTTGTGGAGCACGGCCGCGCATTGCATCCCATCGCCGCACACGAAGGCACAGTGCTCGATATTCAGGCGCGCGGCGAATACGCGTACACGGCAAACGGCAAAGGCGGGCTGCGCGTTTACGACATCGCCAACATCGATAATAAAGGCTTTTCCGAACGCATAACCACCGCACCGGTCTCGCCGCTGGGCCAGCGGTTCTATGTTCCAACCAGGGACGCGGTTTCCGTCGCCTCGCCAACGACGCTTGGCGTAGACCCGCTGCGCACAAGAGTCAAGGAAAACGAAGAGCAGCCCATTCACCTGATTTACGGCTTTCTTTATGTCGCGGACCGGGAAGAGGGTCTGATCATCATCGGCAATCCCAGCTTGAAAGCCAAAAGCCCCGGCGTGGGTACGTTGCTCGACGGCAATCCCGCCAATAATTTTTTGCAGCGCGGCCTGACCTTCAATCCCGGCGGCGCACTCACCGGCGCGCGCCGCGTCATTATCGTCGGCACGTATGCCTACGTGCTGACGGACAAAGCGCTCGTCGTCGTAGATCTCGACAATCCGCTGGCGCCGAAAATCACGGCTACGATCGGGGCACCGGTACTGAACAATCCGCGCGCGGTTACGGTGCAATTCCGCTATGCGTTTGTTGCGGATCGTGACGGCCTGAGAACTCTCGATGTGACCAATCTCGCGGAGCCCAAGCCGGTTCCCAATGCACTGGTGGCGTTCCAGGACGCGCGGAATGTTTACGTCGCCCGCACCTACGCTTATGTCTCCGCCGGGAAGCAAGGCCTGGGCATTGTGGACGTGGAAAAACCCGAGTTGCCAAAACTCGATCAGATGTTCACGGCCAATGGCCAGATGAACGATGTCAACGACGTGAAAATCGGCATGGTGGCCGGCAGCGCATTCGCCTTTGTGGCCGACGGCAAAAACGGCATGCGCGTCTTGCAGATTGTTTCTCCCTGGGACGACCCCGCACATTTCTCCGGCTTCAATCCGCGTCCCACGCCAAAACTGATCGCCACGGCGCGCACGAAGGGCCCCGCGCTGGCGATCTCCAAGGGCATTGACCGCGACCGCGCCGTGGACGAGTCCGGCAATCAACTTGCCGCCTTCGGCCGCCGCGGCGCTCGCCCGATGACCCTGGAGGAGTCCCAGCGGCTCTACCTTCGGAATGGGCAGGTCTATACGGTCACAGATGAACCGGAAGAGCAGCAAAACACGGCTTCCCCTGCGTCTCCCGCGGCAAGCTGGCTAAGCCGGGTGCGCATCTGGCTCTCCGGCGGCTACTAGGACTGTTTCCGCAGCAATTTATCGCTTTTTCTTCGCGATCCGCGGCATGGATCTGGCCCCTTGCAAGCTCCTGATTCCAGGCTATTTCCTTTTCTAACTCGTTTTTCTTCAACCGTTTACCCTTCCGCCGCATCTGATCTAGTTATAACCACCCATTCACGTATTCCGTGCATGAAACTCATCAAAATAATGCGTGATGGGGTTCCGGCTGGTTTTGGTTAACGTGGATAGGAGAGGCAATACCGAGCTGCCAGCCCGGTTCCGGCCCGCAAGCGGCGGGCGCACAGGAGGCCCTCAAAATGAGGGCGAACCTACAAAGGAGCAAGACCTAAAATGATTAAGCAATACCTTCTGGCCAGCGATTTTGACCAGACCTTGAGTTTCAACGACTCGGGTGTCGTTCTGAGCGAGTTGATCGGATTCCACGGATTTCACGACAAGGTGAAAGGGCTTTCGGAGATGAACCTGGTCCAGCAGGGCGCCGAGCTTTCCTATCTCATCCTGCACGACCCCGACTTCCGCCGAGTGCGGAAGGAGCATTTGGTGGAAACCGGCAAACGCATCCGGCTGAAGCACGACGTGGACCTGTTTGCCAAGTCGCTCGAAAGCATCTCGGGCAGCTACAAATTTTCCTTCTATGTGATTTCCGCGGCGCCGCAGGAGATTATTCAGTCGGCCCTTGAGGGTATCGTGCCGCCGGAGCACATCTTCGGCACGAAGTTCCGGTACAACGAAGCGACTGGGGAAGTGGAATCGATCGTGCGCGCATCGGCCGGTTGGGGCAAAATCACCGTACTCGAGGAAATCCGCGCGACGCTTGGCATTAGTCACGACCACATCATCTACATGGGCGACGGCAGCTCCGACCTGCCCGTGATGATGCACGTGAACCAGTACGATGGCCTGACCATCGCCGTATCCGAGGCGAAATTCATCTCGCGCATCGCGCGCCGCACGGTTTTGAGCGACAACGCCATGAGCGTGCTGGTGCCGGTGCTCGAGGAAGTAATGCACTGGGATTCGCCCGAAATCCGCCGCTTCTTCGCTTCGCGGGGGCTCATGCTCCGCGAGTGGGACAAAATTCGGACGGATATGCTGACCATCGAAGACAATGCCATGCCGAATCCGACGACCGTTCAGTAAAGAACGAAGCAAAGAGGTAAGCACCCAAGGAAGTAAAGGAAGAACCGAAAAGGTTCACGGGAAGGAGCGTGGGTGACTCCGCTTCTTTTTATTTTTGAAAAGAAACTGGCGGCGCGGGGGGATTTTAGGGATCAGTTTGCGGGGCCAATGCGGAACTCGATGACCTGCGTGGTTTCCTTCGGGGCGGGCTCAAACTCCGTGAGCATCGCGGCTTTTTCGGCGTCCAGCGCCAGCACGGGATGCCCGCCGAGCACCTTGGCCCTTTTCACTTTGCCTTCGGGGCCCACGATCACTTCCACGCGAACCACTCCGGAGAGTTTGAGCCGCTTGGCCAAATCCGAATACTCAGGCTTCACCGCCATTTTGATGCGCCGCGTTGCATCCGATGCCCCGAACTGCGCGGCGGCGCGGGATATGCCAAGGAACTGAAAAAGGAATGCGGTTAATAGGACGGAGCAGGAGACTTGAATAAGAGAGCGTGGGCCCTTTCCATGGACGAGCACGAGATAAACCTCCACTTACCCGGAACAATAGCAACCGGCATGCCGAACCAGGCACTTCAGCCGCATTTCCTGGCTTCGTAATGCTTTGAAATAGAGCAGATGGTGCATGGCGAATGGATTTTCACGCAATTTGAACCGCCAGCGTCTCACCTTACCCCAAGCTCTTCTTCTTGCGTATCGAATTGAGAAGGATTTCTGCCCTCCCGCGCCTTCCCGTCTTGACGCCGTGTGTTCCCGCTTCTGTTATGCTTTGCTTTTCCCGGAGGCAGCCATGGCCGGCAAGAACATTCTGATGTTGGTTGGCGATTATGTTGAGGACTACGAAGTGATGGTGCCCTTTCAGGCACTGCTCATGGTGGGCCACACGGTGCATGCTGTGTGTCCCGGCAAAAAAGCCGGCGACGTGGTGCGCACGGCGATCCACGACTTCGAAGGCGATCAGACATATTCGGAAAAGCGCGGCCACAATTTTTCGCTGAATGCCACGTTCGACAGCGTGCGCGCAGAGGATTATGACGCGCTGATAGTTCCCGGAGGCCGCGCGCCGGAGTACATCCGGCTGAATGCCAGGGTGCTGGAGATCGTGCGGCATTTCGCGAACGCGAAGAAGCCGATCGCCGCGCTTTGCCACGGCGCGCAGGTTTTGGCCGCCGCGGGAGTGTTGGAAGGAAAGAAGTGCAGTTGCTATCCCGCCGTTTCGCCGGAGGTGGCGCGCGGCGGCGGCACCTATGTGGAAGTGGCCATGACCGAAGCGGTGGTGGACGGCAATCTGGTGAGCGGACCGGCGTGGCCCGCGCATCCGGCGTGGCTGGCGAATATTCTGAGTGTGCTGGGCACGCGAATCGAGCCGTGAGCCGCACGCCGCGAGCGAAAATTTCGATGGCTCCGTGCGGGTAATTTCATGGATGGGTGCCCCTTCCGAAAACGCCTGGAAGCGTCCATAATCATTTGTTTTGTTAACCTATACTGAGGCGGTCTGGGCATCATGGCGAACATCAACGTGAAGAAGGGCGTAATCGGAATCCTGACTGGGGGGGGTGACGTGCCGGGACTCAACCCGGCCATCCGCGCGGTCACGTTTCGCGCGTTGCGTGAAGGTTATGAAGTCATCGGGATCCGCCGCGGTTGGGCCGGGTTGGTGGACATGGTCCGCGACGAGAATTACGACAACTCGAACAATTTTCAGCGGCTCACCGAAGACGTCGTGAATCGCGCCGGCCGCACCGGCGGTACCTTTCTCCACTCGTCGCGAACCAATCCTGCCCGGGTCAGCAAAAGCAGCGTTCCCGACCATCTCAAATCCGAATATAACGCCGAGAAAAACGATTTAACCGTGGAAGTGCTCAAGAATCTGGCGTGGCTGGGCATCGAGTACATGATACCGATCGGCGGCGACGACACGCTGAGCTACGGGGTGCGCCTCTATCAGGAGGGCGTGCGCGTGGTGGCCATTCCCAAGACCATGGACAACGACGTGCCTGGCACGGATTACTGTATCGGCTTCAGCACCTGCATCACCCGCACGATTCAAATGACCAACGCGCTGCGCACCTCGGCCGGCTCTCACGAACGCTTCATGGTCCTCGAGGTTTTTGGCCGCTATGCGGGCTTCACCGCCATGCTGCCCACAATGGCCGGCGCCGCGCACCGCTGCGTGATCCCCGAACACAAATTCAAGATCGACCAGCTCACCGAGCTCCTGGCGAACGACCGCAACCGGAACCCCAGCCGCTACGCCATCGTGCTGGTTTCCGAGGGTGCGATGTTCGAGGGCGGGGAAATGGTCTTCCAGAAAGAAGCGGCCGACGCTTTCGGCCACAAGAAACTTGGCGGCATCGGGGACCTGGTTGCCGAGGAGCTTACGGAGCTTTCGCCGAAATTCAACAAGGGCAAGAAAATCGAGTGCATCAACCAGAAACTCGGCTATCTGGTGCGCTGCGGCGACCCCGACGCCATCGATTCCATCGTGCCGATGGCGTACGGCAACCTGGCGCTGGACCTGCTCCTCAACCGCATCCACGGCCGTCTAGTCGTGCTGAAGAACGGCCGCTACGACAACATGCCGATTGAAACCGTCACAGCCACGAAAAAGTTCATTAACATCAAGGAGCATTACAGCACCGAGCGCTTGCGCCCGGTATTCAAGAGTTTCGAGATGAAACCGCTGTTCCTGATGACCAGCGAGTTGTCGTAGGCCTTCGGCGGGGCACGTAAGAGCGCTTGCGCGTCCGGGGTTCTTCAAGCATCCTAACCCCTGCCTTTTAGGACCAGTTCCACAGGAAACCACCGCCGAGGGTTTCATGCCCGATTCCGTTCCCCCTTCTCCCGTCCAGATAGCCAATCGTCGCGCTTTGATCGTCGATTCAAATCCGGAGTTGAACCGGCTGCTGACGAACGTGTTCGAGCAGGAAAGTTGGGAAGCGCAGGTGGCGGCCAACAACGCGGAAGCGTTGGAGATGGCCAAGGCACGGCCGTACGACCTGGTCGTTACCGGCGAGGGTACCACGAGCAAAGAAGACCTCGAGTTGCTGCGCAAACTGCGTCTGGTGCGGCCGCACACGCGGCTGATCATCATCACCGACGAGTTCACGCCCGGCGACGTGCTGGTCGCGATCCGGGAACGCGCGTTCAGTTATTTTTCGCGGCCTTTCTCCACCGAACGTCTCGAGGAGATGGTCCGCATCGCGATGAACGAGCCCTATTGGGACGACGGAATCGAAGTCCTCTCCGTGGTTCCCAACTGGATTCGACTCTGCGTCCGCTGTGACCTCGCCACTGCCAACCGCCTTTTGCAGTTCTACCGCGAAGCTTCCCACTTGCCCGATGCCGAAACCGAGGAAGTGGCCACCGCCTTCCGCGAAATGCTGCTCAATGCCATGGAGCATGGCGCCAGGTTCGATCCCACGCAGCACGTGGAAGTCAGTTACGTGCGCACCAGGCGCATGGTGCTCTGCCGCGTGAAAGATCCCGGGCAGGGCTTTTCCCTGGAAGAACTGCAGCACAGCGCCATCGCCAATCCGGAAGACGATCCCTTCAAGCATATGGCGGCCCGCGAAGCGCAGGGCAAACGCCCCGGGGGCTTCGGCATCCTGATGGCCAAACGGCTTGTGGACGACCTGATCTACAACGAAAAAGGAAACGAAGTTTTGCTGGTGAAGTATCTGGATAAATCCGGAAGAGGTTTCAATCCGGGGTCCTAGAGCCTTTGCGAGGCTCACGCTTGCAAAATAGGAGCGGGGCAAGCCCAAACTGCCTTGCCCCGCCTCTCCGTCCAACCTCGATCAAGCTCTATTGCGACAGCCGGAAGGTCACCGTGATATTCATCTGCACCGGCACCGGCTGATCATTCAGATAGGTGGGTTGATACTTCCATAGCTTTACGGCGCTCACTGCTGCGTCGATGAGCAAGGGATGGCCGGAAACTACCTTCATCTCCACCACATTCCCATTTTCATCCAGCACGGCGTCGATCAAGACCGTGCCTTGGATGTGCGCCTGGCGCGCCAGCGCCGGGTAGCTGGGTTCCACGCGCTTGATCAACTGGGGTTCGCGGACCCGGCCGCCAACGCGGACTGGCGCCTTGGGCTTCTCTTTTGGCGCTATCGGCGCTTCCGCAGTTGTGCGCACTCCGCCAATCACCCCGCCGATCACGCCGCCCATGCTGCCGCCAGCCACGCCGCCGGGCACTCCCCCCGGCACTCCGCCGATCCCCGCATCATCGGGAATCGGCGCTTCCTTAATTTGCGCAATCTGCCGCGGAATCGCGGCTGGAGCCAGCAGTTTGCCGGCATTCTCAAAGACCCGGTGGATCTGCGGCGCCTTTGCCGCAGCAACCACGGGCGCCGGCGGTGGCGGTGGCGGCGGAGGCGGTGCAATCAAGAATGTGGTTGCGAACTGCTTCAGGTTGATGGTATCGGTGAAATAAAGTCCAGCAAGAACGGGCCCGGCCAAAAGTGTGACATTGACAAGGAGGGAAATCAGAATGTCGATTGTTCTGGAACTGCTCTTCATGCGGTTCAGTTCGATCACCGAGGATTGAAACGTGCCATCCTCGTACTGTTTTCGCAATGCTGCGGCGGCTTCAGGCTTGGCTTTCGGTTGCTCCAGGACAATCGTTGTGACTTTCGGCTGTGGCGTCGGTTGGACTTCGGGAGGGACTTCTACGTGTGTGGACGGAGTCATGGCCCTTTCCTCCATTCCACTTTGGCGCAACTACCGTGCCACTTACCGTATCTCTAATCGTAAGAAAAGAAGAAGGTTATTGTTCGCTTTGAACCTTGAGAACAGGTTTGTGAGCCAAGCGGCTCAGTTTCAGACGCACCTGCGCGAAGTCACGCACCGCTTCCCGCCACGACTCGCATTATCAAGAAATACGCCATGACCGCCGCTGCCAGCACAAGCGCGCTGAGGAGTCTCTTCCGATTCGGCTGTGGCCTGTCTTCCAGCAGCTCGCCGATCGACGCGCTCAAAAAGAATACTTCCACCCAGGCGGCGAGACTTGCGGCCACCTCCACCAGACCAAATTGCCTCAGCAGGGCCAGCAAAAATGTTGCGCCGCAGGCGATTGCACACAGGACCGTGACACCGATCACAATCAGGTGTGCTTTGGTATTCGGCGCGGATGCCGCGGCTTTTTCCACACTCAACTTCTATCATGTAACAGAGAGTTCGGGCCAGACATCTTAAACCCTTTCGCACACTTTGAGGTGCTTCATGGAAAAGCGTTCGCTAGGTAAAGCAGGCACACAGGTCTCCGCAATCGGCCTGGGCTGCATGGGCATGTCTGAATTTTACGGTTCGCGCAACGATCAGGAGTCCATCGCCACCATTCACCGTGCAATCGAAATGGGCATGAATTTTCTGGATACCGCCGACGCTTATGGGTACGGAGACAACGAGGTTCTCGTCGGAAACGCGATTCGCGGCCGCCGCGATGAGGTTTTCCTCGCCACCAAATTCGCCATTCTGCGCGATCGGGCCAATCCGAGCCTGCGCGGCGTCAGTGGGAAACCGGATTACGTCCGCGCGGCGTGCGACGCCAGCCTGAAGCGCCTTGGCGTGGAAACGATCGATCTTTACTACCAGCATCGCGTCGATCCGACCACACCCATCGAAGATACTGTCGGCGCGATGGCCGAACTTGTGCGCCTTGGCAAAGTCCGTTACCTGGGGCTCTCGGAAGCTTCGGTGGCCACCCTTCGCCGTGCGATTGCCGTGCATCCCATCGCGGCTCTGCAATCGGAATACTCGCTATGGACCCGCGACCCGGAGGACGAAATTTTGCGAACCACGCGGGAGTTGGGAATCGCCCTGGTTGCCTACAGCCCGCTGGGGCGCGGCTTTCTAACCGGGCAGTTCAGGAAGTTCGAAGACTTGCCGCCGGACGATTACCGCCGGAACTCTCCTCGGTTTCAGGGCGAGAATTTCCAAAGGAATCTGGACCTGGTTCAGCGAGTTGAGACCATCGCCAAAGAAAAGAATTGCACGCCGGCACAGCTAGCCCTGGCATGGCTGCTCGCTCAAGGAAAGGACATCATCCCGATTCCCGGAACCAAGCGCCGCAAATATTTGGAAGAGAACGCGGCCGCTGCGCAAATTCAGTTGACGGCCGAGGATTTGCACCGCATCAATGAAGTAGCCCCGAAGGGCGCTGCGGCCGGCGCGCGCTACCCGGAAGCCGCGATGAAATTGGTCAACGTCTGACGGCTGGATGCTGTTGGCGGGGCCCGGGGTCGCTGCGGGCCGGGTAGCTACCTGCCGCCGGTCTGCAACGCGGGCAGCAGGTAGGTGGGCTTAACTTCTTTCCGCTTAGCCCAATTGTGATAAGTGTGGCACTCGAAGCAGCGCGACTCGGCATGCTCCGGGCCGGGCGCGTGGCACGCTTTGCATGTCGCCAGATTCGGAATCAGCACGTCGCTGGTTTCCTTGCTCGTGAGCGCGCCAGGATGGCAGCCTGTGCAAGCAAATCCGCGATGCGCATCGTGATCGAAGCGCGCGTGGGGCATCCAGCGCTGCGTCAGCCGTGCTTCGGCAATTTTCGGCAGGTCGCTGCCTGGGGCCTGAATCAGCGCATGGCATTGCTTGCAGGTCTTTCGCCAGAGCAACTCTTCCGCATCCGCGGTGCGCTCGCTCACCCACTGCGCGGGAGTCAGCACGCGTACTTCCGGCGGAATCGGCTTTCCGGTCAAATCGCGCTGCGGCTCGCGCAGCACACGAACTTCGGCGGGGTGTGCCGCTATATATTCCTGGAATTTTTTGATCAGGAACGCGTGCACAACCTCCGGCTTGTCGTGCGGCACGCCGGTATCGAACCGCTTGTCGAAGGTCAGCAGGTGGCACTCCGCGCAGGAAGAGGCGAAGCGCACCGGAGCCATATATGCGCGGGCCTTCACGAGACGCGGCTGCAGCGTACCGGCGCTGACGGGCACCAGCACGTCTTTGTCTTCGTAGGTCACCTTCGCGTCAACGTAATCCGCATCGGCGTATGGCCACGAGCCTTTGTAACCCTCCGGCCGGTGGCAATCGGAACATTCCATCTGCACGAGCGGGCCATTCGGACCGCGGCGGATGGGCTTCATGTGCACGGCGTGATTCAGGAGAATTGTTCCCGGATCTTTCACATTCGGCCGGCGGGCGCCGATTTCCGGATGGCCCTCTTCGAGCGACTGGATGTGGGGATAATAGGGCAGGGAACCCGCGGCCACTTTCAAATTTGCATGACATTCTGCGCAGCTCGCGCTGCTGGACGCGACGATATTCACGCGCCCGCGATGCTCCACGTGGCAGGTCGCGCACGCCGGCACCTCGGCGCGCACCTGTTCCTCGTGGTGCACTGGGCCGTCATGACAGGCCAGGCATCCGGCGTCCGCCGCTTTTGCCGAAAATTCCCCCGCTTTTTCGATGTGGCACGCCGCGCACTGCTTTTCCAATACGGCGTGTGCGCCGCTCATGCGGCCGCTCGAGTACACGCGGGAATCGCGCGAAAGTCCGCGCCAGGCAATCCAGCCCAGCGCCAAAAGCGGAGCGAGGATCACCAGAATCAAACGCGCGCGCTTATAGGGCGTCTGCCGTTTGAAATAGTTCAAATCGATGCGCTGCGCGACGCTTTTCGTTGTGCGTGTTCGAGCCAAAAGCTACTCCAATTCCGAAAGCCGTTTTCGCAGGGCCCGTCTTCTGAGGCAGGCCGCCTTGGCAGCGCTGGCTTCCAGCAGGCAAGCGCTCTGCCAGCTTCAAAATTCTGGCCGGCAAGTTGCCGGCGCTACCTAATACCGCAACGCCATCACCGCGTGAATCGCTCCCAGCAGAATCAGCGCCAGCGACAACGGAATGTGCAGCAGCAGCCAGCCGTGCAGCCAGCGGTGCAGCCGCTCCTGCCGCATCAGTTGCCGCGTTTCATCGCAGATGTCCAGCAGGTCATCCAGCGCCGCATGCGTTGCCGGGGGCATCATGCGCCGCAGCGCGGCGAATGAGTTCCTCGCTTTTTCTGGATCTCCCAGGCGCTGGCGCATCCAAGCCGGAGCTTCCAGAAACGCGCGCACTTCGGAAAAATAAAAAAGACGCAGCGGCTGGCTCTGTTCTTCGGTCAACAGAACAATCTCGGGCTGGGCCGCCACCGCGGCGCTGGCGCCAGCGCTGACGGCAGCGGAGGTGCGCAAGGGCGCCGAGGCCGCCGCAATCGGCCGCAGCGCGGTGAAGCCGCCGGCGCGCTGGCCTTCGTCCACCTCCTTCACGAGTCCCAGGCGTCCGCAAATCCTTTCCACAAGCGCGTCCGCTTCCATGCGCAGGGCTTTGCGCACGTTGCCGATTTCGTCGTAAATCGTTTCCAGGGGCACGTCACGGGTCATCATGCTGGGCAGATAATTCTGCAGCACCGCGCCATAGACGCCGCTGACGACGACGATCATCGTCAGCCACATCAGCACGCGCGTCAGCGCTCCGCCGAAATGAAAACCGCCGTGGAACAAAATCATCGGCAGGCTCAGCAGCCCCAGCCACAAGTGGCCCCGCATCCACGATTGCGCGCGTCCCAACCGCCAGGTTGGTACGCGTTTGCGCGCGCCCAGCAACGCCGCAAAGATCATGAACCCGAATCCAACGATGCCGAAGACCAGCCCCATGGAACTGCCGCCGCTTGGCCCGGCCGGCGACTGCCAGACATAGATCCCATAGGCGATGCCGCTCACCGCCAGAATCGCCAGCGATGCCAGCGCCCAGCCGCGTTGTGTCCGGTCCATTCTCATCGGCAGCCGCCCGGGCCCAGCATCTGGCCGAAGAATTTCCGCGGGTCCACGCGATGCGCCGCGTCGTGAGGGCACGCATAGACGCAACTCGGCTCCTTCAGATGCGTGCACAGATCACACGAAGTCGCCTTCTGCTTCACGACCGCTTTCTTGCGGCCGAAATGTTCGGGATCGTCGCCCAGCACTTCAAACGGATGCAGGTTGATATTGCCGTAAGGGCAATTCCGCGCACATAAACCGCAGCCGATGCACCAGTCTTCGATGATCACTTCCAGCGAGTTGCGGCGGCGGATGGAGCCGACCGGGCAGCCCACCATGCACAGGGGGTCGCGGCACTGGCGGCAGGAAGTGGCCACTAGGTAGTTTTCAAAACGCAGGCCGTCGCGCACCAGCCGCGTCACGCCGTCGTGCGCATCGGCGCAGGCGTTCACGCACGCATCGCAGCGGGTGCAATTCTGCAGGTCGAGAATCAGCAGGCTCTGCGCCTCCATCAATCCCTGCGAAAGGAATTGATCGAGCGGAACGTTTTCCAGCATCTGCAGGCGCTGTTCGTTGGCGGCGCGGCGCTCCGCGGCCACTTTTTCGAGCCCTGCGCGGATATTCGGGTAGCGCGCCACCATGTGGCGGAAATCGTCGCCGGAGATTTTCACCACTTCCACGTGATCCAGCGCCGTACACGTCGCCGTGCGGAAACCGCCGCCGAGCAGGCCGATTTCCCCGAAATAGTCGCCGCGCGAAAGATACGCCAGCACCAGTTCACCGCCCGGGTATTCCTCGGTGATCTTAACGAAGCCAATGCGAACCAGGTAGAAACTGTCGGCGGGATCGCCCTGCCGGGCAATCACCTGGCCCGGCGCGTAGCGCACCAACTCGACGCTTTCCCTTAAGTGCTCGATGAAGTCCGGCGAGAGC
Source organism: Acidobacteriota bacterium (assembly GCA_021324935.1). Taxonomy (GTDB): domain Bacteria; phylum Acidobacteriota; class Terriglobia; order Acidiferrales; family UBA7541; genus Acidiferrum. The sequence continues at coordinate 103,123 of JAJPIE010000075.1, read as the reverse complement.
TCCGCGAACATAGGCACGCCTAGCAGGTGGTTTTCCAGCGCGCGGCGGCGGTAGTTCTGGTCGATCTGCGCGCGGAAAGTCTTGTTCTTCTGCATGATGTCGAGCACGTTGCGCAACATCTCGTAGGCCACGACGTCGGTTTCCGCGCGCACCGTCGCCGAGCGCGGATAAAAATTCATGCAGGTCATTTCCCCGAAAAGGTCGCCGGGGCCGAGTTCAGCCACGGGATTTCCGTAGGCAAGGTCCACGGAAGCATCAATTGGAATCGTGCGGTCGTGCGCCTCTTCCGCGCGATTGTCCTGCTCGCGGCCAACGAGCGAACTCGTCAGCCGCTTGAAAAAGCCGAGTGCGCCGCCCGCGGTTTTTACGTGAGCGATGGGCGCCGAAATCGAAACCTGCGCCTTGCCTTCCAGAATAAAAAACGCCGTCGAACCGAAATCGCCTTCGCGGCAGATCACGTCTCCCTTGCGGAAACGCCGGCGCACGATCGCGCCGCGATTCAAATCCAGGAAGGTGCCGGAAACGCCGGCGAACACCGGAAGCTTGTGCAATTCCTCGGCGGTCAGCGCCGCATCTGGCCCCGCGGCCAGCGCCGTGCCCGCCACCCCTTTGTTCGTCAGCGCGCCCGTGGGGCAAGAGACCATGCACTCGCCGCAGGAGATGCAGGTCGAATCGCCCATCGGCGCGTTCAAGTCGAAGGCGATGTCCGCCGAATAGCCTTTGCCCATGCGGCCCAGCACAAAGTTGCTTTTGATTTCGTCGCAGCCGCGAATGCAGCGGTCGCACAGGATGCACGCATCGTGGTCCACGGCGATGGCCAGCGAAGAATCGTCTTGGCCGCGCGAAATCGTGCGCCGGGGGAAACGTGAAGCGGCTATGCCGGCTTGCTTGGCCAGTGTTTCCAGTTCGCAGTCGCCGGAATGTCGCTGCCGCGCGCAAGGCGATGGATGATCCGCCATCAAAAGTTCCAGCAGCGTTTTGCGCGCCGCCAGAACTTTTTCGGAATTCGTCTGCACTTTCATGCCCGGCTCGACGGGCCGCACGCAGGCCGCGCCAAGCACGCGCGCACCTGTGTCCACCACGCACAAGCGGCACACGCCCACGGGAGTCTGGCTTTGCAGGTGGCACAACGTCGGAATCGAGATGCCGTTCATGCGCGCGGCATCAAAGACGGTCGTTCCTGGAGGCACCTGGACGGCTTTTCCGTCGATGGTCAGTTCGATCAAACCGGCGGGCGTCATGGCCGGATCCCCACGCGCGGGAGTTCCGCCAGTCGATTCGCGGCAGAGAAGCAGATGCCGCTGGGACATTGCCCCTTGAACACGTGCGCTTCCACCTCAGCGCGGAAGTGTTTCAGCACCGACTGGATTGGCGCGGGCACGATCTGCCCCAGCCCGCAAATGGACGTCTGGCTCATGGCCGCGGAAAGATCCTCGACAAGCTGCAAATCCGCTGCGAACTGCGAATCACTTAAGCCGCCCTGCGTCCAGCGCGTAATGAGTTCCACCATTTTTTGCGAGCCCATGCGGCAAGGGACGCATTTGCCGCAGGATTCGTTGCGATAGAACTTCGTGGAGTTCAGCGCCATATCCAGCATGCAGGTGGTTTCGTCGCAAACCACGATCGCGCCCGACCCAAGCATCGATCCGACATCGGCCAGCGCCTTGAAATCCAGCTTCACGTCCACCAGGGAAGCCGGCAAATATCCCGAAGACGGCCCCGACGGCGCAAACGCCTTCAATTTCTTTCCGCCGCGAATCCCGCCGGCATGTCCGAAGATCACGTCGCTCATCGAAGTTCCCATCGGCACTTCGAAGACGCCGGGATGTTCCACCTGGCCGCTGACGCCGACAAACTTCAGTCCACGCGAGCCGCCAACGCCGGCGCTCTTGAACCACTCGACGCCGCGCGCCAGGATTTGCGGCACGTTCGCGAAAGTCTCCACGTTGTTGATCACCGTCGGCTTTTGCCACAAGCCCAATTGGCCGGGGAAAGGAGGCTTATTGCGAGGCTCCGCGCGGTGGCCCTCGATCGCTTCGATCAGCGCACTCTCTTCGCCGCAGATGTAACCGCCGGGGCTGACGAACACTTCCAACTCAAAGTCCAGGTCGCTGCCGAGAATTTTTTTGCCCAGCATGCCGGACTTGGCGCAGCGGCGCAGTTCTTCACCGAAAATCTCTTCCTGCAACGGATACTCGTGGCGAATATAGAAAATGCCTTTTTTCGCGCCGGTTACCAGGCCGGCAATGACCATGCCTTCGATCACCAGGTGCGGCAGGTGGCTGATAATGAAGCGGTCCTTGATCGTGCCGGGTTCGCTTTCGTCGGCGTTGCAAACGATGTACTTCACCGGATCGGATTGCTTGCGCACCAAATCCCATTTCATGGAGGTTGGAAATCCCGCGCCGCCCATCCCGCGAAGTTCCGCCTCTTTCAGCAAAGCCAGCACGGCGTCCCAATCCCGCGAGCCGACGAGCCGGCGCAGCACGCCGTATTTTTCGCCATCGCCGTAGGGATCGGACGCGCACGCCACGCGCGGCACATGCGGGTGCTCGGCACGGGGATGGTCGCCGTGCATCGCCAGCCGCGCCAGCTCCTCCACCCTGTCCGCGTTCACGTGCACAAAAATCTCGTCATTCACGGCCACGGCCGGAGCCTGATCGCAGCGCCCCAGGCAGCTCACGTTCTTCATCTGCAGGTCATCCGGACGCTGCCCCGCAAACCGGCGGTGCAACTCCGCGCGCAGTTCGCAAGAGCCGTTCAGATGGCAGCTCATATCGTCGCAGACACGCACTTCGGCCTTGGCCGGGGGCGCCAGGTGAAAATGAGGGTAGAAGCTGGCCACGCTATGAAGCTGATAGAGAGGCGTTTGCGTGCGTTCGGATAGGGCCTCGAGTTCCGCCTTAGGCAGATACCCGCAGCGCAATTGGATCGCTCGCAGTTCGTCGAAGATCACGGGGTCAGGTCTCGTGAAAATCCGCCGCGGGGAGCACAGGCCGGCGGATTTCCCGGAAATTGTTACCCCGCATACTAGGTGGCCAGCGGCAAGTTGTAAATAGGCAGGTTCAGGGAAGGAGCACAGGGCGAACACGCAATGCGGGCGGTCTGGCTTTCCCCGGCTGCGAATTCATTCACTACCGGCCAAAAAAGCGCGTCACTTTTTGGGTTGCGCGGTCGGCGGAAGCAGCCCGTTCAGCCGTAAATACATGGCCGCCGCGCCGTAATGGTCCGACCAACCGCCAACCAGATAAAAAGCGGCCATCGCCCGTGGCCCCTGCAAGTGGCCAAAGAAGTCCAAAGTGTCGCCCATTTTCGAATCGTCGAGATTCGCCAGTGAGGCGCTGCAAAACTCAAACGAGGCCTTCGCGGCAGCGACCAATTTGTCCTTCGAATCGGTTTCCTTCAGTTCTTCCACTTTCGGTGCCGGCACGTCCGCCAGTTTCGAGCACATGCCGTTGTTCGACTCGGCGATATGAATGGCCAGGTGGGCGAAACTCATCTGATCCGGCGTGGGCTTGTAGCCGTATTTGTCCGCGGGCATGGTATCCAGGGCGGCAAGGATGTTCTTCTGGAAGCGCGGCATAAAGTTGCGCACCGAAGTGGCCACCGGGTTTTTCACCGGCCCGGCTGACTGCGCCGGCGTAACGCCGGCGGTTACACAAAGTGCAAGCAAACTGACAAGGATTGTTTTCATGGAGCGATTCCTTCGTTGGAAGTGGCGCGGCGATCGACCGCGGGTGTCCCGAGCCGCAAGCGGGTCTCTCAAGCACGGCTCATGATACCTCGATTGCGGGGAAAGCGGCCACTTCGAAACTCGTGCCTGCCGGCTGCGGCACTTCGCGGGCATTCCCTATGCAAACTCCCCTGTTTCTCGCGGTTGACTTCTTCGCCTCCGCGAATATATAAAACATCAGCACATATCGCGTATCCCGCATGGGAATTCAATGCAAACCAGGCTTACTCCGCTCCGCTCTTCTTGTCGCGGCCTTCTGCTTGTGTCTGCTTCCCGCGCGTTCCGCGTCCACGGACACCCCCGAGCCCATCAAGTACATAGGGCCCGGCTCCTGTGCGGCCACCAGTTGCCACGGCAGCGTGAAGCCCGTTGCCGGCAGCCGCATTTTGCAAAACGAGTATTCCACCTGGATTCTTCAGGACAAGCACAGTCGCGCCTACGGCGCGTTGACCGGCGAAGTCGGCGAGCGCATGGGGCGCATCTTGAAGCTTGAAGGGAAGGCCGAGGAGTCGCCGAAATGCCTCGCCTGCCACGCGCTCTATACCACTGCGGAACAGCGGGGGCGTCCCTTCGAACTCGCGGATGGCGTTTCCTGCGAAAACTGCCATGGTCCGGCCTCGGGATGGCTGGGTCCGCACACCACCAAAGACTGGCCGCACGAACGCTCCGTGAAGGAATTGGGAATGTACGATACGCGCGACGTCCTCCGCCGCACGGATCGCTGCCTGGAATGCCACCTCGGCACGAAAGACAAATTTGTCGATCACGAAATGATTGCGGCCGGGCATCCAGACCTCTATTTCGAACTGGATTCGTTTTCCGCAGTGATGCCGCGCCACTGGAAGGTGCCGCGGGAATCCGCGCCGGGCAAGCCGGTGGAGGATGCGGCTTGGGCTGGCATTCGGGATTGGAGCACCGGCCAGGCAGTGCAGCTTCGCGCGGAGATGGATCGCCTCATCTGGCGTGCCCGCGGGGAACGCTACGACAAGAAAGACGTCTGGCCTGAGTATTCCGAGCTTTCGTGCTTCGCCTGCCACCATTCGCTGGGCCCGGCGAAAGACAGTTGGCGCCAGGAGCATGGATACGAAGGCCGCCGCCCAGGGGATCCCGCGTGGAACTCTTCGCGCTACGCCGTCTTTCGATTGCTGGCGAAGCAGATCGATTCCGCCAACGGCCAAGAGCTCGACAAGCATCTTCTCACTGTTTCCAGCGAAATGAGCAAGCTCAACCCAGATCGCAATGTCGTCGCAACGGCGGCGGCCGCCGCTGCGCCACTTGCGCAGCGGATCGCCGAACGCCTGGCCACCATGCAATACGATCAGGCCATCGCACTGCGCATGATGCAGCGCATCACCGACGACGCGGAAAACATCGCCATCGCCGACGAGCGCGCCGCGGAGCAGGCCGCCATGGCGATCGACTCGCTCTATATCGCCTACGCGAAAGACACCAAGCCCGCAAACGACGCGGAGATGCGTGCCGCGATCAACCAACTGTTCCAGCAGCTCGAGAATCCCTCCGCTTACAACGCCGACCAGTTTGCCACCGCGCTCCGCCGCATTCGTCCCATGTTGCATTGATTGGCATTCCGCCTTTTGCACAGAGAACCACGCACTTTTGTCTTTCTGCCGTTCATGCCTGATTGAAAAACCTTTCAGCGCAATTTTATCCGCGATATAAGTTCCCGGTGTTAGGGTAAGAGAGCGTCCAGGCAAAGCGAGTTTGCCACTCAGGGGACATCCGGAATGAAGGCATCGTACAGGCATCTAGCGTTTCTTTTATTTGGTCTCGTGTTGCCGCTAGCGCTGACCGTGGCAGGCATGAAATTGAGCGCGGATCCCCCGGATGACGCCAAACAGGCGAGCATATTGATCGGCGCGGGAGACATCGCGGACTGCTCCGACCTTTCCGGCGCCGAAGCCACCGCAAAATTGTTGGAAGCGAATCCCGGAACGGTGATGGCACTGGGCGACCTTGCCTACCCGAACGGTACCGCCGAGAATTTCAAGTGCTATGATCAGACCTGGGGCCGCGTGAAGAGCCGCACGCGTCCAGCCGTCGGCAATCACGAATTTCACTCCAAGGGCGCCACCTATTACTTCGAATATTTCGGCCCCACCGCGGGCGAACCGAGAACAGGGTATTACAGCTACGAGCTGGGCTCCTGGCACATCGTCGTGCTCAACTCAGAGTGCAAGGAAGTGGGGGGATGCGAGGCTGGCTCGGCGGAGGAAAAATGGCTTCGGGAAGATCTCGCTGCTCACCCTTCCGGCTGTACGCTTGCCTATTTTCACAAGCCGCGCTTCAGCTCCGGCTTGATTCACGGTGACGATCTGGAAGTCAGGCCGCTCTGGCAGGCTCTTTACGATTACAACGCGGAGATCGTCATCAACGGCCACGACCACGACTACGAACGCTTTGCTCCGCAGGATCCCGGCGGCCAGGCCGATCCCAGGCGCGGCATTCGCGAATTTGTCGTTGGCACCGGCGGAAAAAGCCACCGCGAATTCGGAGTCGCCAAGCCCAACAGCGAAGTCCGCAACAACGATGCCTATGGGGTCCTGAAACTCACCCTGAAGGCCGCCGGCTATGACTGGCAGTTCATCCCCGAAGCGGGCAAAACCTTCACCGACGCCGGTTCCGGCAACTGCCACTAATAACGGCTGAAGTAATGAGGCAACGAAGCAAGGAAGCAAAGGAGTAAGGAAGGAATTTGCGTTTTTTTAGACTATCTTTGCTTCGGTATCTTGGTGTTCCGTTTCACTCGATCGATTCCAATGGTCGCGGACCCGTCAGGTGCGCTAGAATGGTTTCCCCACCCTGAAGGCTCAACCGCTATGAACACTCTCGAACATCTTTTCTGTTCTTCTTCTCTCTGGCAGCGCATGTCGCAGCGCTACGTTCTGCCCTGGGTTCTCTCCGGCGCTCGGCTTGGCGAGCACGTCCTGGAAATTGGCGCGGGCTACGGCGCCGCCACCCGTCAACTTCTGCAGCTCACATCGCGCGTCACTGCCCTCGAATATGACAAAAATGCGATCCTGCACCTGAAGGCCAGGCACGGCGAACCGGAGGTTGCGCCGCTCTGCGGCGACGCCGCCAGACTTCCATTTGCCGACCAATCCTTTTCGTCGGTCGTCGCCATTCTGGTGTTACATCATCTGCGGAGCCGGGAAGCGCAGGATCGCGCCTTTGCCGAAGCGCAACGTGTGCTGCGTCCCGGCGGCTCCTTGTTCGCCGCGGAAATCAACGATGGCTGGATGAACCGTTTGGTGCACTACAAGAGCACGTTCACGCCCCTCGCGCCCAGTTCCGTTTTCGCGCGCCTGACGGCCGCCGGCTTTTCGCGTGTTTCGGTGGATTTTCGCGGCGGAGGTTTCCGCATCCGCGCGCGCAAGGCGGCGGAAACCTCTTCGAAACCAAGGGTGCTTGTGGCCAGTTCAGCGATGGCTTAGCGCCGCGCCGAGCTCGCTGCGAGTCTGCAGCACGCGCAGAATGGCGTCGCGCGAGACAATTCCCACGATGTGTGCGGAGCCGTCTTCCCCGTAACTTACCACCGGCATCTGGTTAATGTCAGCGGCCATCAGGCGTTCCAGCAGGCGCAACAACGGCTCTTCCGGGGCGGCCCAGATGATTTTGTCGCGTGGCACCATCACCGCCTGCACGGAGTTCATGTTCCATTCGTCGCGCGGCACTTGATTCAGCGCCGCCACGTTCATCAGCCCCGCCAGGCGGTCACCCATCGTCACGATGTGCACGCGCCGCCCCGTCCGCAGCACCTCGTTGCTGTACTCTTCCAGGCTCATGTTCGCGGGAATCGTGGGAACTTCCAGGCTCATCACGTCGGCGGCGTGAAGTCCGGCCAGCGTTTCGCGAATCGTCACCTGGGCCACGCTCATCTGCGCGGCGTTCAGCAGGTAAAGGCCGATCAGAACAAACCAAATGTTGTCGTAGTTTTTCGTGAAGAGCGAGCCGAGCCCGTAGGCGATCAACGCATAAGCGATCAGTTTTCCGCTGGCGCCGGCCACGCGCGTCGCTTTCGAAAAGTCCTTGGTTGCGCCCCAGACAATCGCCCGGAAAATTCGCCCGCCATCCAGCGGAAACCCGGGAAGCATGTTGAAAACCGCCAGGACCAGGTTCGCCCAAGAGAGATATTGCAGCGGGGCGCTGATCATCGCATTGCCGGGAAAAAACAGGCTCACCAGGTAAAAGAATCCCCCAAGTACGGCGCTCGCCACAGGGCCCGCCAGGGCGATGTTGAACTCCTGAATCGCCTTGGTCGGTTCGCGGCTGATGCGCGCCAATCCGCCAAAAATGAACAGGGTGATGGAAAGGACCTTGATCTTGTACGCTTGCGCCACCGCGCTGTGCGAAAGCTCGTGCAGCACTACGGATGTGAAGAACAACAGGCTGGTTGCGATGCCCACTCCCCAGCTTTCGGCTGACGTCCACTCCTTGTGATCCAGCTTGAATTGTTGCGAAAGGATGAAGCAGAAGGCGGCAAAGATCAGGACCCAACTGAAATCCACGTAAATGGGTATGCCGAGAATCCGGCCGACTCGAATTCCTTGTGCTTGAGACATTTGCTCCATCGTACCGCATCTGCGCAGTGGGCGTCTTGCGAGGCGAACGGGGAGTCACGCGAGGCTTCAGCCTTGAACCTGCTCGTGCTTGCTCCAGCCTGGAGGCTTCATTTCATGGAACCCGAGGCTTCGGTTTCTGCGGCGAGCTCCTGCATTTGCGGTATGGTCGGGAGAGCCGGCCAAAAGCCAGTCGAGGTTCATTCAAGTCCGAACGGCGTGCCAGGTTTGCCGGAGGATTCGCAATCCCAATTTTGATCGCGGGCTGCCATCGCGTCATCCAGAAAGATTTGAAGGAAAAAATCGTTGGCACCTGGGACGAAGCGCGCGGCACCAACGAAATACTGGAGTTCCACGACGACGGCACCGTCCTGATGCAGACCGGCAATACCGATCAAACCTGCTCCTACGATTTTGCCGACGCGCATCACCTGCGCCTGAATTGCGCCCCGCCGGGTTCTCCGCCCATGCCGCAAATCTGGAAGGTGGAATACAAGGACGACCTGCTCCACATCAGGGATAACGCCGAAACCGGCACCTACAAACGCCGATAACCCCGTCGCCAAAGGCGTGCGGTGCGCGGTTCCAGCGCCTCAGCCGTCACAAACTTAGCCCAGGACGTGCGCCCGAATTGTCTCCGACGCTCTCATCGTTTCCTCCCCCTCTTTGATTGTTTGTGGTTTGGCTTACACGGCGCGTCTCTCCGTCCACGGTATCGCAGCTCGACGCCGCTGGTAACTCTATTAATTTGAATAGGGTAGAGCTGGCCTCTTACCTGCCACTCTGCCCGGCGAATTGTTACCCAGCCCAGCGCAGCGAGGAGAACGCACATGGAAACGATGCTTGGATTTGCCGGAGTCACCGTTGTCACCACCCTGGCCCTGTTCGCCGCACTGGCTCTGGAAAGCTTGCTCCTGCACGGCATGCTTCGGCTGATGCAGCCCGCAACTGCCAATCGCCGGCCGGTTCGCCTACAAGTCGCGCATGGCACGCGCCTGGTGGCTCGCGCGTTTGGGAGCCGCTCCTAGCGCCAAGTCTTCCCGGGATTTCCCTGAACGAGGCCGTCGGCAAGCGCGATCAGTTCCTCGCAGGATCACCGGGAGAAGGGAAGAAAGGACAAGATCATGTTGGCACTGAAAACTCTACTCACATTCCTCGCGGTTGGTTTGTTCTGCAGCGCGGGAATTCTGGTCATCTACGACATCGTCATGGCGGCCCGCCTCCGGTGGCTCCTGGAGCAGGCCAGCGCGGAACCCGGCCCGGAGGAGGTCGCACGGAAAGCGGCGCGCCCTTTCCGGCCGGTACGGTGGCGGCTCGCGCTGCAGTTGGCGGCGGCCGGCATCGTACCGGTGCTATTGTCGGCGAGCATCATGGTTGTCCCCGACGGCGCGGCGGGCGTTCGCGTCAGCCAAGTCTACGGCGTCCGCCCCGGTACGTTGTATCCGGGAGTGCACATCGTCACGCCGCTGGTGGATAGCGTGGCGCTCTACGACACGCGCGAGCAGGTTTACACCACCGCTCCTGTCGCCGGGGTCAAAGGCGCCAACGAAGTGCTCATTGTCCAGGCGCGCGAAGGCCTCAACATCGGGCTATCCGTCACCGTGCGCTATCGCCTGGATCCCTCGACGCTCTATACGATTCACCAGAATCTGCCGCAGCCCGTGGGCGAGCAGGTCGTCGGCCCGGTGGTCTCTTCCACCTACCGCCAGCTTTCGCCCAACTATGAAACCCGCGAAATTTTTGCCGTGAAGCGCGAAGAGCTGCGCGCCAAGGCCTCCGATCAGATTAAGACTCGCCTTTCTGCTGACGGCATCGTGGTCCGCGAAGTACTCCTCCGCGACATTCAGCTTCCCGCCGAATATGCCAAAGGTCTGGAAGGACTGCTGCTCAAGGAACAGGAGAACGATCGCCTCGGCACCGAGCAGGAAATCAAGTCCAAGGAAGTGAAAATCGCCGAATTGGAAGCCGACGCCCAAAAGGCGCGCGACGTAAAGCAAGCCGAAGCGCAGGCGGCGGTACGCGTCCTGCAAGCCAAGGCCGAATCCGACGCCATGCAGTACACGTTGCCGCTGAAGCAGAAGCAGATCGAACAGACCAAACTCGAAGCCGAGGCTCGCAAGGAAGCCACGCTGCAAAACGCGGAAGCCGCCGCGCAGGCCAAAATCATCGACTCCAAGGCCGAGGTTGAACGCCAACGCAACCTTTCCGACGCCGAAGCCAACCACATTCGCGTCACCGCCGCGGCCGACGCCGAGCGCATGAAGTACGAAGCCGCGGTGCTCAAGCAGAATCCGCTGTTGATCCAGAAGATCATCGCCGAGCGCTTGAGCGACAAATTGCAAATCATGATGGTGCCGATGGACGGGAAGAACTTCTTTGCCGCCGACGTTATGCGCTCCGCGTTTCAGAACGGCGTCAACGCAAACGGCAACGCCGATGAGCCTTCGGGTGACGACAATCCCGATGACGCTTCACCGGTTGCCACGGCCACGGCGCAGCGCAAGCAAGGCCGCAGGCCATAGAAGTAAGTAGCGACGAAGTAAAGAACCCCAGAATTTCGGAGGGGCGGTTCGAGCAAGGCTGCCCCTCGGGAACGCCGGCCAATACCCCTGTGGGTGGCCCGGATCGCGTCGCCGGAGAAGATGCCATGAGCCAAAAGACAAGCACCGCCGCGCTTGCTTCTTGCAAACGGCAACCTAAACTCCGGCGCCGCGCGCCGCGCCACCCGGCTGGCGAAAACAGAAACAAAGAAATAAGGAAGCAAGGAAGTAACGAAACAGCGAAAGCTTTTGGACAAGCACGGATTGCGGTTTACACGGAGGACGCCATGAACGGAAACATGATGAATGGAAACGCGCGCACAGTTCGCCAGATTCTTCCCGTTATTTTGCGAATTACCTTCTTTGTGGTTCTTACCACGCTGGGCGCGGCCAAGATGACCGTGGTCGAAGCGCAGACGCGCGAGCATCGCGCCGTGGAGAAGCTTCCCGTCAACCGCGCGCGCGTCGAAAATTTGCAACGCTGGGTGAGCGCGGGTCACGACGCCTGGTGCCGGGACGCCAAATCCGTCGCGGCGATGAGCGTCAGTCGCGTCGTGCCGGAATTCGCCAACTACGATTTCGAACTTTCCTCGCTCACCACCGAAGACGGCAAATCCTCGGGGGACAAAGCCGTCTACACTTTCCACTCGATCGACGGCTACGCCTCTTATCGCGTTACGCTGCGGCGCTTCGGCTGGCAGTCGAAGCTCGCCGGCTCCGCCGCGGATCGTGTCTGGGTCCCCGTGCGGATGGAAAAGATTACGCGCGACTTGCTCAATTAATTCGGCCTTGAGGCGCGCATGAGTTTCACCAAGCGAACAAACCAACACAACCCTGACCTGACCCGCCGGGCGGCCCTGGCCACGCCGCCCTGCGCCTGTTCGTCTGCACGCGCGGTCCAAGGAGGCCGCAGCTGGAAATCCGCTTCAGTGTTTTTGATAGATGATTTTCCCAGCGCGAATCGTATAGGCAACGCGCGTAAGATTCTGGATGTTACCAAACGGGTCCGCGTCGAGCACCACCAGGTCCGCGTCCATCCCCTTCGCGACGCGGCCCTGTTTGCTGGCGTGGAAATAAGCCGCCGGATTGGCCGTCAGCGAAGCCAGAATTTCCCGCGCGTTGAGCGCCCGGTGCATGAGCTCATACTCCAGCGAAGGATCGTAAATATTCGTGAAGCCGGTGTCGGTGCCGAAGAGAATTGTGCCGCCATTCGAGGAAAATGCCTTGAGCTCATCCACGCCGCTTTGCACCAGGTGATCCGTGACTTTGGAGTCGCTGTTCACCGTCGTCCACAAGGAAAGTGTCGGAATCAGGGCCGTGTTTTGCGCTTTGAAACGCGCCAACTCCTCCGCCGTATAGCCGGGTGCGCTTGGAATTGTGTGCGCCAGGATGTCCACGCCGCCGGCGATGGCGTTGTCCACGCCGACCGCGTTTTGCGGATGCGCGAAGACGGGTTTGCCCTGCGCGTGTGCGACGTCCACGGCGGCCTTCACGATAGCCGTATCCATATTGATCACCGGCTTGTTTCCCATGAAAGCGCCGGTGAAGAGTTTTATGCCGTCCAGGCCCATCTTCAGATCGTCACGAGCCATTTGCCCCGCCTCATCGGGAGTGGCCGCTTCGGGCAATTGCATCTCCGGAGGCAGATAAACCGGATGGCCATTCTTGGGGAAAATGTCGCCGGCAAGCAAAATCCTGGGCCCTGGAATTTCGCCCGACTCCACGCGCTGCCGCAGTGCGAGGGAATTCGCGGGAAACGAGCCGAGGTCCCAAACGGTGGTGAAGCCCCAGCGCGTCAGCATCTCCTGCATGTGCCGCTCGAGTCCGTCCGCGGGAGCGATCGCCGCGTTGTTCCATGCCGCATCCGTGAAATGAACGTGGGTGTTCCAGAAGCCGGCGAGAATATATTTCCCCGTGCAATAAATCAGGCGTGTTTTCGGGGGAACGCCGACGTCCGCGGCCCTGCCCACCGCCTTGATCCGCCCCTCGGAGATCACAATCACCGCATCGTGCATGGGCGGGGCATCGGGCGAGACGAACAACGTACCCCCCACCAGCGCCAGGGGCGGTTCCTTCTGGGCATTTATGGGAAAGGCGCCAAGCAGGAAAAACAGGAAAATGGCAACGGAGCGAAGTTGATGAATCATGAAGTAGCCCCAACCGGGGTGAGTGGCACGAAGGATGGTAGCATCTAGAAGATGTCCCGGAGGTGAATTTTGCGGGGCTTTGCGGCGGCTTTGGCGTTTTGCAGTTTAGCGGTGGGCGCGGGAGTGGCGCGGGCCGACGGTCCGTCTTGTGCGGATTTGCGCGCGCAGAAAGAAAAAGTGTACGGCTTCCACGTGGCGCAGCTCACCGAAACGCAAATTGAAGCCAAAACGAAGGAAATCGACGACTACTGGAAGCAGGTCCAATCCTCGGGAAACGGCGCCGTCGGTTGCCTCAAAGACATGCTCGGCTCCGAAAAGACCGACCACATCTTTCAGTTCGACGCGGCTTCCTTCCTCTTCCAGCTCGATAAATCGCCGGATTCGCTCAATCTCATCAAGGACGCCCTGGTGCAGACCGATTTTCAGGAGACCGATCCCGCGAATTACCTCTCGCTGGCGCTGGAACTCGGCCAGCGCGGCGTCGAGATCCAATCGCTTGCCGCCAAACTGCTTCTTTATCCCAACGCGGTCGTCCACATTTCCGAACATTCGCTCGACCTCGACTCGGACACCGCGGCGTTGTTTCTCTACGGCAGCATGGATCCGCAAAAGGCCAGCGAAGCCTTGATCGCCAAATTGCAGGCGGAGCAGCCCTTCGTGCGCGCAGCTGCCGCTCACCTTCTTGCCGAGCAGATGACCGAGCCAGCCTTTCGAACGCTAAGCACCTGGAAGGGGACGGCTGAAATCCAGGAAGACTACCGCCGCAACGACATTCAAGCGGTGATGAAATATGACCCGCCGGAAGCGTCCGGCCTCGCCAGCCCCAAATGGACGCGCGAGCAGGTCCTGCAAATCATCGCCGCCCTGCCGCACACTCGAAAGGAATTCGACCAGGTGATGAGCACCCGAGGAGCGGAGTTTGACCGCGAGATGCGAGAGAAAAAAGCGACTCAGGACGAACTCGCCAAAGCGGTGGCGGAGGCCGAACCGATCTATGGCATCGCCGATCACACGGCGTTTCAAAATGCCGCCGTCGCCACGCTTACCGCGGATGACTTCGAAACCATCCGCCAGGCGCGCCGCCATTCTCTCCACGACGTTTCCGACGAAAGCCTCTCGGAATATCTGGCCTATACCCAGATCATGATCCGGATGCTCAATCATCTCGATCTTTACAAGGATTACCGGACGCACTGAAAAGGAATGGAGCGGCGTCGCGCGGCGGAGCGAGCGTGGATTCATCGTCAGAATTCTCCCGGCACAACCGATGGGTTTATCCCGGTTTTCTGGGACTCTTTCTCTTGATCGGCCTTTTTGCGGCGATCAATCCGCCCAGAACTTTTGTTTTTGCCGATAGCGACGCCGCTCTCAAAGAAACCGCGCGCAGACTCGCCGAACGCGTCGCCGCTATTCCCGGCCTCCACGGTCCGCTGCGGTTCGAATGGCATCCGCAAGGAAATTGGGCCGAGGGAGAAGGAACGCGATGGCAGGATTCCCTTCGCGACGCCTTCGACCGCCGCGCGTTGCAGCTCAGCGACGAGGCCGGCGCGCCCGCCCTCGCAGTTTATGCTGCCGAAACTCCCTCCGAAGTCGTTCTCACAGCCAAAACGCATGTCGGTGATCGCGACGAAGTTCGCATCGTGGCCTTACCGCGAAGTCTGCTGCCGCCCGCCGAATTGCGGGTTGCACCTGTGCGGCTCAAGCGCCAGCTCCTCTACGAAAGCTCCGACCGTATCCTCGACGCGGCCTGGTTCTCCGACGGCGAGGAGACCTACCTCGCTATCTTGCTCTACAAAAATTTCGACGTGGTTGCCGTTCGCCTCGATCCCATGGGGCAGATACAGCAGACTTTGCCGCTGAACGTCGCCGGCCTCAAGCCGACGCGCGATCCCCACGGCGAACTCGTTTTCCACGGCAGCCAATCCTCGGCTCGGCTCTGGGGGAAGACCTGCGATTTTTCCTGGAATTCTGCAGTAGAAGCGAAATGTCGCACGGAAAAATTCAATATGCCCGGGGATTCCGCTTGGCCCGCCGATGCCGTGCTGACTTCTCCCTGTGGAGACGCCAACTGGACCATATCCGATCCCGGCGGCGAACCAACGGCGCGCGCCGTCCTTCGCCTTGCCCCGGACGGTGCCACGCAGAGTAGCAGCGCCACGCTCACCAGCGAATTTCCCGGGCCGGTCCTGAACTTTTCTCCCGAACAAAACTCCGGCGGCGCGTTGCTCATGGTCCGGAATCTGAGCACAGGAAATTATGAGGTCTATAAAATCAGTCTTGCGTGCGGCGATTAGCGCCGCGTTGGCTCTCGTTGCGGCCGCCGCGCTTCAAGCCGCGCCTCCGCGCTTCGGTGGAACCCTGCGCGTCAAGCTCCGTTCTTCCAGAATCTCGCTTGATCCCCGCGAATGGACGCCCGGCTCTCTCAATTCCTCCGACAGCCGGAAAATTGCCAGCCTCGTCTACGACCGGCTGGTGACTCTCAACGATTATGGCCAATTTCAGCCCGCGCTTGCCACCGAGTGGACACACGACGCTACCTTCAAGACGTGGCATTTCAAGCTGCGTGCCGGCGTGCACTTTTCCGACGGCTCGGCGTTGACGCCTGCGCTGGCCGCCGCCGCTTTGCAATCCACCTCTGGCAAGAATTTCGAAATCGCGGCAACGGAGGCCGGCCTCACGATTCACTCTCTTCAGCCGGCGCCGGATATTCTCGAACAGCTCGCCTCCGGCAACGACTTTATTTTTCGCGCGCAGCTCGACGGCAAGCTGCTCGGCACAGGTCCATTTCTTGTGGCTGAAGCGGTGCCCGAGGCGCCGGCGGAAGCGAATCCGCTGGCTACCAAGCCCGCCAGAATCAAACTGCTAGCCAATGAAAACTGCTGGGCCGGCCGCCCTTTCGTCGATGTTGTGGAAGTCACCCTGGGCGAGCCCGCCCTGCGCCAGTTGCTCGATCTGCAGGTCAACAGGGCAGAGATCGCTGAAATTACCCCCGACCTCGTCCGCAAGGGCCGCGAAGAGGGCCTGCGCATTTGGAATTCCGCACCGCTCGTCCTGGTCGCGCTCCGCTTCGACGATGCCCTTGCCGCCCCCGCTTCCGATTCGCTGCACGAAGCGCTCTGGCTGGCCATCGATCGAGACACCATGGCCAATGTGTTGCTACAAAGGCAAGCACAACTTGCCGCCGCCCTTTTGCCGCAGTGGCTAACGGGATATGCTTTTCTCTTTGAGAGTCCCATGAACCTGCCACGCGCCAAGGAACTTCGTGCGTCGTTCCCCGCGGGCGTTGCGGGCGCGGAGCAGGCGTTGCGCCTGCATGTGGACGCTCCGGGCGACCTGTTCAAGCTGATGGGGGAACGCGTGGCCGTGAATGCGCGGCAGGCAAATCTATTGGTGCAAGTGGCGGGCGTGGGAAGCGCGAACAACACCGCGGCTCCTTCCGATGGCCTGCATCTTTTTGCGTGGCACTACGATTCGCTTTCGCCGCGCACGGAACTGGAAACCCTGCTGCGGCAGATGCCGGATGGCAGCGATCTGGGCGCAAACGCGGCAGATCCGGAACAACTTTTTGCGCAAGAGCGCCGCCTGCTCGAGGAACACCGTATTCTGCCGCTGGTCGTGCTGCCGGAATATGTCGGCCTCCGCGCCAACGTCCATAATTGGAACGGGTCGCCTTGGGGCGATTGGCGTCTCGCCGATGTCTGGCTGGAAGCGGAAGATACATCTTCGGGCAAAGCGGCCGGCAGCACGCAAAAGGAAAATATGCCCGCCCGCACTCCGGGAGCAAACCAATGACCTTCCGCACAAAAGTCTTTCTGATTTTTCTGATCACCGTGCTTGCCTCGGTTTCGCTCGTCGCCTACGGCGTCACCCACTACACACAGCGAGCTTTCGAGCAGATGGATGCGCAACGCACGCAGGCTCTGGAGGTGCAATTCAAGAAGGAGTTCGAGCAACGCGGTGAAATGGTGGTGCAGCAGGTGGAAAACATCGCCAACGCGGAAGTCACGCTGCGCATGGTTCTCGATCTGTCCCGGCCAAACGCCGATGCCTCGCTCTACCTGCATGACGCCAACGGCGCCGCGCAGAGCCACGGCCTCGATTTTGTTGAGTTCGTCAATTCCGACGGCACATTGATTTCTTCCGCGCAGTATCCCGCGCGCGTCGGGTACAAAAACGATTGGGTCACCGCCAGCAAGTCCTGGGATTCGACCGGCGCGTTCCTCAAGCGCGAGGAGTTGCCCGATGGTGTCGCACTTTCGCTGACTGCGGTTCGCACCCAGACCGTTGGAGACAAGACCATCTACATCATCGGTGGCCGCCGCCTCGACAAAAACTTCCTGGCTACGCTGGAGCTTCCTCCCGGCATGCGCGCCCTGCTCTATAGCAATCTCGACTCGAGCTTCAACGCCATTTCCTTGACCGACGCCAACGGCCCAGTCTCGCAGGGAGAATCGTTCGAAAGCCTGATCGAGCAGATTCAAAAGCATCCCCAGGACACGACGAAAACCATCTCCTGGAACAACGACCCGGCCAGCGCGGAAGCCTTTCACGCCACTCCGCTCAAGGGCCGCAGCGGCGAGCTGCTCGGAGTATTGCTCCTTGGCAGCTCCGCTCGCGAATTGGTTTTGCTCCAGCGCGAAATTCTAAAAATCGCCGCTGTCGTGGCGCTGGCCGCGATTTTCATCGGCTTGCTGGTCAGTTGGTGGGTTTCCCGCCGCATCACGCGGCCGGTCGAGGAACTCGCCGACGCGGCGCGGGACGTCGCCTCCGGCCGTTGGGACACGAAGATTGACGTGCGGGGAGGCGACGAAATCGGGCAACTCGCCCACGCCTTCAATGAGATGACGGGCACGCTGGCCGCGCAAAAAGAGAAGCTGGTCCAGACCGAGCGCGTCGCCGCCTGGCGCGAACTCGCCCGCCGCCTGGCTCACGAGCTGCGCAATCCTCTTTTCCCGTTGCAAATCACCGTCGAAAATCTGCAGCGCGCCCGGCAGCTCGGCCCGCAACAGTTTCAGGAGGTTTTCAGCGAGGCCACCGCGACGCTGAAGGCGGAACTCTCCAATCTCAACACCATCGTCGGCCGCTTTAGCGATTTCTCGAAAATGCCCACGCCGGAATTCTCCAAGGTCAGCGTGAACGAAACCCTGCGCGATGCCATCCGCCTGTTTGAGCCGCAATTTACCGCCGTCGGCAAGCCGCCCATCACCACCGAATATTTCCTCAATGAATCGTTGCCGGAAATCGAAGCGGACCCGGATCTGCTCCACAAAGCGTTTCAGAATCTCGTGCTCAACGCCTTGGATGCCATGCCCGCGGGCGGCACTCTCTCCCTGCGCAGCAGCGATGCCGGTGAAATCGTGCGCGTCGAAGTCTCCGACACCGGCAAGGGCCTCACGCCCGAAGAGTGCTCGCGCCTGTTCACGCCCTACTACACCACTAAGCAGCAGGGCACCGGCCTTGGCCTCGCCATTGTGCAATCCGTCGTCAGCGACCATCACGGCACCATCTCCGTCTCCAGCGAAGAGGGCCACGGCACGACGTTCCGCATCGAACTGCCCAAGCGCCAGAGCGACGCCGCGCTCAAACCGAAAAAGGACGCGCCGCCGACGGAACCACTTTCCGAACGCGCCGCCACCGCCTCGGACTAGGCTTTGGTAGCGGGCGATTTCTGAAGAGGGCGCTTTTTTGGCTGCGGCTCAGGCCTGGCCACGAAAGGACTCTGTGCCACGTAAAGCCCATCTACTACTGATTGACGACGACCCGAACACCCTGGCGTCGCTCGCTCGCGCGTTCCGCCTGGCCGGCCATGAAGCCACCGTCTGCGACAACGCCAATCGCGCCACCGAACTCGTGAAAACGGAACGCTTTGATTTGATCCTCTCCGACGTGGTCATGCCCGGAAAAACGGGCATGGAATTACTCGAAGAGTTGAAAAAAAACGGCGTGCAAACGCCGATCGTCCTGATTTCCGGGCAGGCCAATATCGAAATGGCGGTGAAAGCCACGCGGCTAGGCGCACTCGACTTCCTCGAAAAGCCGCTCAGCACGGATAAGCTGCTGCTCACCGTCGAAAACGCGCTGAAACTCTCGCGCCTCGAAGACGAAAACCGCGAACTTCGCCACCGCCTGGGCAAACACGAACTGGTCGGCTCCGGTCCGGCCATGAAAAGGCTCCTCGCGCAGATCGAGCGCGTGGCCGCCAGCGAAACCCGCGTCTGCATCCTCGGCGAAACCGGGACGGGCAAGGAACTCGTCGCCCGCGCCATCCACGAAAAATCGCCGCGCCACGAAAACGCATTCATCACGCTGAATTGCGCGGCCGTTCCCGCCGAACTTATCGAATCCGAACTCTTCGGTCACGAAAAGGGCTCCTTCACCGGAGCCGCCGGCCGCCACACCGGCAAATTCGAACAGGCCGAAGGCGGCACGCTCTTCCTCGACGAGATCGGCGACATGCCCGTCTCCATGCAGGCCAAGCTTTTGCGCGTCCTCGAAGAAGGCGAAGTGGAACGCGTTGGCGGGGAAAAGCCCATCAAAGTGAACGTGCGGGTGATCGTGGCCACACACCGCAATCTCGAGGAACTCGTCAAGAAAAACGAATTCCGCCGCGACCTTTTCCACCGCATCTACGTTTTCCCGCTGATTCTCCCGCCCTTGCGCGAGCGCCCCGAGGATTTTCCCGACCTGGTGACCCATTTTGCCCGCCAGGTGGCCGCCCAAAACGCCTGGAAGGAAAAACTCTTTGCTCCAGAGGCCATCGCCGCGCTGCGCCAATATTCCTGGCCCGGCAACGTCCGCGAACTCCGCAACGTCGTCGAGCGCCTGGTCCTGCTTGCGACGGGAGACGCCATCACGATCGATGACGTGAAGCTCGTCCTTCCCGGGGGCGAATCCTCTGCTTCCGCGGGCACCGCTGCCGAAACAGGGCAGGGGACTCTGCTCCAGCGCACGGAAGCCTTCGAGCGCGAAGTGCTGCTCGCCGAAATCCGCCGCCACAATTTCCACATGACCAACGTCGCCCGCGCCCTCGGCCTCGAACGCAGCCACCTCTACAAAAAGTGCCAGCAACTCTGCATCGACCTGCAATCCCTCCGCAAGCCCGAGTAAATTCTCCCCTCGATTCGGCTCCGCAATGTGCTTGGTGGTCTGCAATCCATAATAAATAAAGAGCTTAGTTCCTGATTTGATTTCGCTTGACAAATTACAAATTGCTATATATAAATTGCAAATCGCAATAATGCGGTTTGCTCCTCGAAAGGCGGCCTACCATGACTCTCGGCGACAAGCTTCGCTCCCTTCGCGCGATTGAGGGCTCTCTGCGCGGTCTGGGCCGTCCCATGACGCAATCCGAGCTGGTGGAAGCCATGAAGCAGGAATTGGGCGAAGGGCTCAGCCAGGCCTACGTTTCGCAGATTGAGAGCGGCACCCGTCCGCACATGACCAACACCTCGCGTGAATTGCTGGCGCGTTTCTTCCGCGTCTATCCAGGTTTTCTCGTGGACGACCCGGAAGGCTATTCGCGCGAACTGCAGTCGCCCTTGCGCACAACAGACTCGACCGTGGACGCCTGGCTCTACGCCGGCGCCGTCCAATTCAGCGCCGATCCGCCACTGGAACAGGCGCTGCTAGCCATTGCCGAAGTCAGCGACTCGCGCGGCGCGCTCCTGCTGCTGGGCGAAATTCTCCGCACGCCCGGCCTGGCGGAGCGCCTCAGCGAAGTCTTGCAACCATCCACAGTCGGCGTCACCGGCCATCCGCCGCCGGCTCACAACTAACCTAAGAAACCTCTCTCATTAATCCGCGACGCAGTTTGTTCGAGCGGACGGGGTGTGGCTCCGCGAGGTGTCCTATGACGTGGTCTGACTTTTATCTGCTCTGCTTTCTGGTGGGCTTCTTGCTCAGCGCCATCGCGTTCTTCGGGGGCGCCTTGAATCTGCACCTGCCGTTCCGGATGCACCTGCCAATTCATGGTGGACAGCACGTCGGGGGCTTGCACGGCTTGAGAGGCGGCCTGAAGAGGGGGTTGAAAGGCGGCACGCACCTTTCCTGGTTCAACGTGTCCACGATGCTGGCGTTTCTTGCCTGGTTCGGCGGCATCGGCTACATCCTGACGAAGCACTCGCATCTGGTTGCGCTGGCTTCGTTGGGTTTCGCGGCCCTGGGAGGACTGTTTGCCGGGACGCTGGTCTTCCGCTTCATGGCGCGCATCGTCCAAGCAACCGACGCGCACATGCTTGACTGGGACTATCGCCTGGAAGGCACGGTTGGCACCGTCAGCATGCCCATCCGCGAGGGGGGCACCGGCGAGGTTCTCTTCGAGCAGAACAGCGTGCGCAAAAGCCTTGCGGCGCGCAGTGAAGACGGCGGCCCACTTACAAAGGGCACGGAGATCGTTATCACGCGCTACGAAGACGGCGTTGCCTACGTGAAGCGCTGGGACGAGTTCACGAAACTATGACGGCCGCCTCCTGCGACAGGTGCCTTTACGCAAGTTTAACGGACTGAAGTACGAAGCAATTCAGGTCCGGTTGGATGAAAGGAAGGTTCTATATGTTCGAATTTTCAAGCGTTTGGGTCATCGCCGGGCTTTTGGTCCTGGTGATCCTCTTCCTCTTGATTACGTTTGCCAAGATGCTAAGGAAAGCCGGGCCGCACGAAGCACTGGTGATTTACGGCGTGCGCGGCACGCGCATCATCAAGGGCGCGGGCACGATCATCATTCCGATGTTTGAGCAGTGCAAGGAACTCTCGCTGGAATTGATGTCGTTCGACGTGGCGCCGCAGCAAAGTCTGTATACGAACCAGGGGGTTGCGGTCACCGTGGAAGCGGTGGCGCAGCTCAAGGTGAAGTCGGATCCAGTCTCGATCCGCACCGCCGCCGAGCAATTTCTCACCAAGCGCCCGGAACAGCGCGAAGGGCTGATCCGGCTGGTGATGGAAGGGCATTTGCGCGGCATCATCGGACAGCTCACGGTCGAACAGATCGTGAAGGAGCCGGAGATGGTGGGCGACCGCATGCGCTCCACTTGCGCCTCGGACATGAACAAGATGGGGCTCGAGGTCGTGAGCTTCACCATCAAGGAAGTCCGCGACAAAAACGAGTATATCACCAACATGGGCCGCCCGGACATCGCGCGCATCAAGCGCGACGCCGAAGTGGCCGCCGCCGAAGCCGATCGCGACATCGCCATCAAGCGCGCCGAAGCCACGCGCGCCGCGGCCATCGCCAAGGCGCAGGCCGACCAGGAACGCGTCGCCGCAGAAACCGCGTCGCTGGCCAAGCAGGCCGAGGCCGAGCGCGATCTCGACATCAAGAAAGCCAATTACCTCGAGACCACCAAGAGGGCCCAGGCGCAAGCCGACAAGGCATATGAAATCGAAACCAACCGGCAGCAGCAGGCCGTTGTTGCCGAACAGGTGCGCGTCCAGCAGGTCGAGCGCGAAGCGCAGGTGAAGGTGCAGGAAGCCGAAATCGAGCGCCGCGAACGCGAACTGATTGCCACTGTCCTCAAGCAGGCGGAAATCGAACGCCAGCGCATTGAAACGCTGGCCAATGCCGAACGCCAGCGTCTGATGGTCGAAGCCGAAGGCCGCGCGTCTTCCATTCGCGCGCAAGGCGAAGCCGAAGCCGAGATCATCTTCAAGAAAGGCGAGGCGGAGGCCAAGGCCATGAACATCAAGGCGGAGGCCTTCCAGGAGTACAACCAGGCCGCCGTCGTGGACAAGCTCATCACCGGGCTGCCGGAAGTGGTTCGCGCGCTGAGCGAGCCGCTCAGCAAGGTGGACAAGGTCACCATCGTCTCCACCGGCAACGGGGACGCCGCCGGCGCGTACAAACTCACCGGCGACGTGACGAAGATCGCGGCACAAGTTCCCGCGCTCTTCGAAGCGCTCTCCGGCATGCAGATGTCCGACCTGCTGGGCAAAGTCCGCCTGATCGGCGACAAAGCCCCCAAGCCGGATCAGCCGTCCGCGAAGTAAATCAATTCCGCCGGGGCGCTCCACAAGGGGCGCCCCGGCGCAGGTATTGGCCGGTCTTCAGACTGGCAGGTCTTGCAGGTGCCGGGCTTTAGCTTGTCCTGGGGAAGGAAGGCCCGGGCAGAGTTCCACCGTAGTTGGCCAAGGTGTGTCTTATGGAGGGAAAGGTCATGAATCTAACGATGCAGCAAAAGCGGGGACTATTCTGGGCGCTGGGCATCGTCACGGGAGCAACGCTGACGAGTCTTGCCTGGCACCAGATCAACGTCGCGCTCAGCCACTGCATTTTCATACTCAAGTGAGGGCGGCTGTGCCCGGTAACGCCGACTTTAGCCCGTGCTCCGGCCCGCCATAGCTCAGGCCTTCAGGCCTGAGGGTTTCCGCAACGCGGGAAGGCTCTTAGCTCAAACGAAAGGCCTCACCCCTCAAATGGGTGAGCTATAAAATTTCAGTTATTCGCAAGGAAAGGAGCAATTCCATGGGACTTTTAGAACGTGTCAGCACTTTAATCAGGGCGAATCTCAACGACATGATCGACCGCGCCGAGGAGCCCGAAAAAATGATCAAGCAGGTGATCCTCGACATGGAGAATCAATATCTCCAGGTGAAAACCCAAGTCGCCGTCTCGATCGCCGACCAGCACATCCTTGAAAAAAAGCGGCGCGAGCAGGAAGACGCCGCCAAGGACTGGATGCGCAAGGCCGAAGCGGCCGTCGAGAAAACGCAGGACGATCTCGCCCGTTCGGCCCTCGACCGCTACCAGACCGCGCAGCGCCTTGCGCAAAGCTTCCAGGAACAGGTCAACGACCAGAAATCGCAGGTAGAAACCTTGAAAAGCGCGCTGATCAAGCTCGAACAGAAACTCGACGAAGCCAAGTCCAAGCGCGAAGTCTTGCTGGCCCGCCATCGCCGCAGCGTCGCGCTCGACAAAGCCGCCAAGGCGCAGGTCGCGCTGGGCGAAGGCTCGAAGAGCGCCACGTTCGATCGCCTGAAGGACCGCGTCCACCACACCGAAGCCACGGCCTCCGCCGAAATGGACCTGCTCCACGACGACGTGGCGGAAAAACTCAACCGTCTCGACCGCGACTCCGAAGTCGAGCGTCTCCTCACCGACCTCAAGGCCCGCAAAGGCCTCCCGGCCTGAGGCGATTCAGCGCGTCGCGTGCCACAATACTCTCGATGAATCCGTGGATGATTGGAGCGCCCTCGACACTTGCGGCCGGCTTGGCTGGAATCACTGCCTATGGCGCGGCGTACCCGCGAGCACAGCTATTTGGGCCGACGATTTGCCGCACGCGCACCGCGAAGCATCTTGCGCTGACCTTCGACGACGGCCCGAATCCGGCCATTACGCCGCAGCTTCTCGATTTGTTCGCGAAGCATAACATCCGGGCCACGTTCTTCCTCGTTGGCAAATTCGTTCGCGAATGCCCCGGCCTCGTCAAAGAAATTTCCTCCCGCGGCCACCTCCTGGGCAATCACACCGACACGCATCCGAATCTCTTCTTCTGCGGTACTCAAGAAACAAAAGACCAACTGGTCCGCTGCCAGGAAGCCATCCATCGCGTCACTTGGGCCGCGCCGCGCTGGTTCCGTCCGCCCTTCGGCTTCCGCAGTCCATGGTTGATCGAAATCGCACAACGCCACGGCATGCGGACCGCCATGTGGACGCGCATCCCCGGCGACTGGCGCGTGAAGCCGGCGGAATGGCTCATCGAACGGTTGAAGCCGGTCACTGAAACGGCGCAGGCGGAGATCCCGAAAGCGGCGAAGGGCGCCGCAACCACCGGCCAGGTCATTTGCCTTCACGACGGCGACTACACGCACCAGAACGGCGACCGACAGCACACCGTCAACGCGCTCGCCTATTGGTTGCCGCGCTGGAGCGACCTGGGTCTCGAATTTGTTACAATGGACGAAGCGCTCTAGAAAGCGGGTCGAGGCCGATGGACGAACGAAGTTTCTATACGGAGAAGGAAGAGACCCGAAAGGTCAAGCTGGTCTGCCCGAGTTGCCGCGGCGAATTCGAAGCGCCGGTGCGCTGGAAAGTCTGCCGCAAGAAAAGGGAACTTCCCCGGGGCGCCGGCGAAGAGGATCGCCGCAAGTTCGCGAAGGCCGCGTCCTATATGGTGCGCCTCGACGATCTCGTGGCCTGTTACAAGTGCCGCAAACGTTTCGAACTCACCGGCCAGTCTACCGTCCTCATCAACGACAATCTCGGCGATCCAAGTGTGGACCCCGAAAACTTCGGCAATCGGTGAGCAAAGCAGTTCTTTGTTGTTGGGTCCAAGTAAAACAAAAGAGCAGTCTTTGGTTTTTAGTTTTCAGTTGCAAGTCAGAAAAGCACTTATCCGGACCGGGTAAGAGCGAGGAGATGCTCTTCTTCCCTGGCTAAGAACTTGAAACTTATAACTGGGAACTTTCTTCAAATCTCCGGATACATTTCAAAGAACGCCTCAATCGATTGCCGGAAGGTCTCTTCGATTTCTTCCTTGCTGCCCTCGATCAAATGCATTGCCACGCGCGCCGTCCGGCCGCTTTTCAGCACCACGGTGGCCTCTTTCACTTCGCCGAGATCATCCACCGGCAGCAGCCGCATCCCATAGACCAGCGCCAATTTCGCCATCGTGCCTCTCCCCTCCGCGTTCACCGAAATCCCAGAGTAAGCCGCGCCCCTCGCCGCGTCAATTCCGCTCCGGCAGGTATCTCACTAGCCATGTACAAACGGAAGTGCCATCCTTAAGGCATCCCCGCCCGCCGGGGCGAGCATCCGAGACTCCAGCGCCGTCTTTGGGAGGGAAATCCGGTGAAAACCGTGAATCGCATTCAGGTCGTTGCCGCCCTTTTCGCTTTTTCGCTCAGCATCGCCGACTATTCATTTGCACAAGCTCCAGATGGCCCGCAGCCTGACGCGCCGGCCGCCGCCGAGCGCCCTGCCCCCGCGCCGGCGCCGCGTCCATCCAGCGGCCAAGTCATCACCGTACCCCCGGGTACGCGGGTCGGCGTTACCCTGGAAAATGGCATCTCCACCAATTCCGCCAAGCCGGGCGACTCGGTCTACTTCCGCACCTCTTTTCCTATCACCCAGAACAACAAAATCGTCATTCCCGTTGGCTCCTACCTTCGCGGTGAAGTTACCGATTCGAAACGGCCCGGGCGCGTGAAGGGCAGGGGGGAGCTGCGCATTCGCTTGGTCACGCTGATTTTTCCGAATGGTTACACCGTGGATATGAATGCGGAACCCCGCAGCACCGACGGCGGCAGCGGCACGAAAACCGACAATGAAGGCAAAATCACGGGGCCGGGTGGCAAGGGAAAAGACGCCGAAACGATTGCCACCACCACGGCGACCGGCGCGGGCATCGGCGCGATCGCCGACGGCGCAAAAGGAGCGGGGATAGGAGCGGGCATTGGCGGGCTCGCCGGGCTGGCTGCAGTTCTACTCACTCGCGGGCCCGAGGCTCAGCTGCCTCGCGGTTCTTCAATGGACCTGGTTCTGGAGCGCGCCCTGTATCTGGACGCCGATCAGATTCATTATACGAACGTCGGCCAGTCCAGCACGGTGATCGTTCAGCCGGTGCAACAGCAATAACGCGGGCGTTCACGCCGTCTGCGGCTGGCGCTTCGCCTGAAAACGCATCGGGCTAAAGGGCGTCCAATCCAGGCTCACCCTCTGCGTCGTCACCCATTCACAAATCAGGCGCGCCGTGATGGGAGCCAGCAAAATGCCGCTGCGGAAATGTCCAGTGGCAATCATCAAGCCTTCGCGGTCCGTTGGCCCCAGAATCGGCAAATGATCGGGCGTGTCTGGCCGCAACCCCGCCCAGGTTTCTTCGATGCGGGCTTTTTCGAGCCCCGGCACCAGGGAGAGAGCTCCCGTCAGAATTTTTTTTAATCCCGACGCGGTTACGTTCCGGTCGTAACCCTCATATTCGATTGTTGAGCCGGCGATAATCCTTCCGTCGGTGCGCGGCACCAGGTACATGTGATCGCACCACAAGTCCCTTTGGATTTTCACCGCGTCGCACCGCAGCGCGACCATTTGACCGCGTGCGGGCACCACCGGTGCATACCGTTCGGCCCCTTCGATTCGTGCGCTGAAGCACCCCGCGGCGATCACCGTCCAACGAGCCTCCACGCGCCCGTTATCGAGCTGCAACCCCTTGCAGACGTTGCCGTCCGTCCATAGCGCTTTGGCGCCGTTGCCGGAATAAATTTCCGCACCCTGGCGCTGCGCCGCCTCCAGCGTGCTTTCCGTAAAAATGCGGCTGTCCAGCGAAGCCTCGTCGTGGCGCACGATCCCGGCGCGAATTTCCGCGGTAATTTCCGGCTCCAGCTCGCTGGCTTGCTGGCTGCTCACGGCCTCGGCCCGCAGCCCGGCGGCGCGGTGCTGTTCGAGAATCTCGGTGATTTCCGCTTGCGGGGTTTCCTTCAGGAAAATATCCAGCGCGCCCTCTTTTCGGTAGCCCACATTCTTCCCGCTTAGCTCTTCCACGAGCCTGATAAACTCCGGATACACCCGCACGCTGGCCATGCTCATTGGCAGCACGGAATTCATCGACGGGCTCTCCGGGGAGGGTGAAATCATTCCGCCGCTGGCCCAGGACGCTTCGCGCCCGGGTTTCTGCGCATCGAATAGGCCCACCTTCAATCCTGCGCAGGCCAATTCCAAGGCAATGGAGGCGCCAATCAGGCCGCCCCCGGCCACAATGGCATCATAAGTTTTCATGCGTCAATTCTAGCGCAAGCCCAGCGAAGGGAGATGTGACAGCCGAACCTTTGCAGGGATCCTTCCCCTATAAAATGCGCGGCGCT
This sequence comes from Acidobacteriota bacterium, assembly GCA_021324935.1. Taxonomy (GTDB): domain Bacteria; phylum Acidobacteriota; class Terriglobia; order Acidiferrales; family UBA7541; genus Acidiferrum. The sequence goes on along the minus strand of JAJPIE010000075.1, from coordinate 75,333 downwards.
TCGTAGCATACCCCTTCCAGGCTGTGCACCCGAGCCGCGAGCCGGCCGCCGCACAGGCCATTCCGGGTGAAACAAGAGTGTCAGTGTCCCGGCACTTTCACCTTCGTTGAATTCTTGCTGCGAGCTTACTGCGCAGGCGCAAATTCCAGCGACAGCACTTCCGCCTTCTTTGCTTGAATCCGCGCCCGCTGCCAGTCGTTATTTTTGATGGCTTCTCTTGCGCTGTCCACAAACCCCAGAATCTTCGAGACCATGTCCTGCTGCGCGGCGTTCAGCGATTTGCCCTGCGCCAGGCCCAGATTCCGCTCCGCAATGCTCAGGCTCTGCTGCACGGCCGCCTTCGCCGCCGACAATTGTTCGTCGGTCAATTCCGGCGCGATGATGGGCTCGGAAGTTTCTTCCGTGCTCGCGGGCTCCCGGGCCGGCGCGGAAATTACACGCGGCCGCGCTGGTACTCGCCGCGGAATCGTCAGTTGAGGGATCGATTCCGCCGGCTCCAGCGCGATGTTTGGCGCGTCGGTCAAGGAAATTTCCAGCGCTTGCGGCACGTTCGGATGGGTCAGCATCACCGCGCCCAGGCTCGGCGCTGGGCGCTTCTTTGCCGTGCATCCGCCGCACACCACGGCGCACGCACAGACCAACACGAGGCAGGTTTGTGCCGCTCGCGATTTTCCGGCTCCTGGGGCTGGAATGTTGGGCATGTTTACGCGGCGAGCGGCAACTCGATTCGAAACGTAGTGCCGCGGCCAACCTCCGATGTGAAGTCTATCGAACCGTTGTGAAGCTGCACAATTCGGAAGGTGTTGGCAAGTCCGATGCCGCTTCCGCCCGGCCGCGTTGTAAAGAACAGTTGAAACACTTTTTGCCGGTTCTCCGGCAAAATCCCGTTTCCCGTGTCCCCCACGGTGATCTCCGCCATGTCGCCCCGCCGGCTAAGCGTCAACTGCAATTGCCCGCCGTTGGGCATAGCTTCCACTGCGTTCAAGACCAGGTTCAACACCGCCTGTTTCAGCAGATCGCGGTCCACAAAGACTTCCGGAACGCCAATCGGCAATAGCTGCGCCACCTGCACGTTCGCTTTCTGCAATTGGGGCTTGGCCACTTTCAGCACTTCCCGCAGCAAGTCGGCAAGCTGCGTTGGCTCCAGCCGCACGTCCATCGGCCGGGAAAAATCCAGGAAGCGCTTCACCACCGCGTCCAGCCGGTCGATCTCCGCGTCCAGCACATGCACGGCCTGCAGCGCGGCGCCATCCGCGTCCTTCGGCAGCGACTCTTTCAAATTCTCCAGCCACAACCGCATCGAGTTCAGCGGATTCTTGACCTCGTGCGCGACGCCGGCAGTGATTTTGCCCACGGCAGCCAGGCGTTCGCTCACTTGCAACTGCGTATTGATGCTTTCCAGGGAATCCAGGTCGCGTAGCGTCACCATTGCGCCCATGCGTTCGCCGGCACCCTGAATCTCCTGCACGCTCACGCCAACACGCTTCCGGCCCTCCACCGTCTGCACTTCCGTCTCCGAAGCGACTTCGGTCAACTGGTCGCCATCGAGGTGCAGCGCATCAAACAGCGGGTGCCCTGGGGGAAAAATGTCCGTCACGCGGCGTCCCAAAAATTGCGCCGCCGGCGCGCCCAGGAACTTCTCGGCCGCCGGGCTGATCATCACCGCGCGCGCATCCCTGGTGAACAGGAGCAAGCCGTCTTCCAGTCCGGCCATCACGGAATTCATGTTTTCCCGCAACGAACTGAAAATCTCGTGCACTCCGCGGAGTTGCTGGCCGACCTGTTGAATTTTCTGCCGCACCTGGCCCAGTTCATCCGCGCTGCCCGTGGGCTCCTTCACTGAAGGGGCTGGTGCATCATACACGCCGGAGGATATGCGCTCCAGTTGGGCCAGAATATCGCGGATCGGCGCAAGTGCCGCCCCGCTCACCACCGCCGCCAGGAAAGTGGAAAGTCCCAACGCCAGCAGCGCGATCGTGCCCCAGCGATTCAGTCGAGGCTTTACGTCGTTCACCAGCAGCGCCGTCGACACCGCCACACGCACTTCGCCGTATGGGTTACCTCGCAAGTTAAACGGAAAATCCACTTCGTAGATGTGCTGCGGCTCCGCCAGGATGCGCACCTGCCGCACAAACGAACTCTTCACAAGCTGCGAAAGCGCCGGCCGCCGCAGCACGGTTTTGCCGGCTAGTCTCGGGTCGCTGGAAACCATGGCGACGTCGTTGCGGTCCACGATCGTGACTTCATAGATCGCCGGCGAATCGGTGGCCGTTTGCAAGCGCGCGGCCAGTCCTTCGCTGTCTTCAAAAGCGTGCAGCACATAGTCGCGAATGTCCTGTGGATCGTCGGAGTTAGGCCGCAAACCCCGGCTCCGCGCATCTTCCAGCGCGCGCTGTGCCGCATCGAACGTTTCGCTGGCCAGTTCGTTCGCCCGCTTGTCCGAGTCGTGCAGCACCTGCTGCAGCAGAAGCTCCGCAAAAACCAACGACAACACTGCCGTGGACAGGAGCACCAGCCCCGTCATCATCATCGTCAGTTTGGCGCGCAGCCCGAGCTGCATAGCCGGCTAGGACTCCGTTTCCGTTTTTTCGCTGCCGTATTCCTTCAGTTTGTTGTGCAGGGTTTTTAGGCTTACGCCCAGCAATTCTGCTGCGCGCGTCTTGTTGTTGCCAGTCGCATGCAGCGTTTGCAGGATCAGTTCGCGTTCCATAGCGTCCACTGTGGTGCCGATAGGGAATTTCAGCGAGGAAAGGTCGCCGGCACTCCTGCCGGCCGCCTTCCCGAATTCGCCGGGCAGCGAACTACGCGTAATCAGGTCTTTTTCGGACATGATGGCCGCGCGTTCCAGCACGTTGCGCAACTCGCGGATGTTTCCCGGCCACGTATGGCTCATGAAAATGTCCAGCACCTCGGCACCGACGCCGCGCACGTTTTTGCCGTACTTTGCGTTGATGTCGCGCAGGATGTGTTCCGCCAGCAGCGGTATGTCTTCCTTGTGATCGCGAAGAGGGGGGAGGTGAATGTGAAAGACGTTCAAACGGAAATAGAGATCCTGGCGCATGCCGCCGTCGGCAACGGCCTTCTCCGGGTCCTTGTTGGTCGCGGCAATCACGCGCACGTCCACCGGTGTTTCCGTTTTGCTGCCCAGCCGCCGCACCTTGCGGTCTTCGAGCACGCGCAGCAGCTTCGCCTGTGTCGGCGCGGGCATTTCGCCGATTTCATCCAGCAGCGGCGTTCCACCGTCGGCCAGCTCAAAACACCCAATGCGCCGCTCCGCCGCGCCCGTGAACGCTCCGCGCTCGTGCCCGAAAATCTCGCTCTCCATCAGCGTTTCGGGAATCGCCGAACAGTTGATGGCCACAAACGGCCCGCTGGCGCGCGGCGAAAGCTTGTGAATCGTCCGAGCTACAATCTCCTTGCCCGAGCCCGTCTCGCCGGTAATCAGCACCGAAGCCGAACTGGGCGCGGCCATCTCGATGACGCGCATCACCTCCTGCATTGCCTTCGAGCCGCCGACCAGGTCGCCCAGCCGCCCTGCTTCGCGCAGTTGGCGCTGGAGCACTTCCAGGTTGTGCGCGTCGCGCGCTTTGCTCAGCGCGCGGTCCAGCAGCGCGCGCAGCACCGGCCCCTTCAGCGGCTTTTCGATATACCAAAACGCGCCCGCCTCGATCGCCGCCACCGCGCGCTCTTCGCTCCCTTTTCCGGTGATGATGATGGCGGGCACGCCGCTCAGGTCGTCGCCAAGCTGCTTCAGCAGGTCGAGCCCGTTCATGCCCGGCAACTCGACGTCCGCAATCAGCGTGTCCAGTTGAAAATTAGAAAATTTTGCCAGCGCGTCCTCAGCCGTGCCCACCCCCAGGACCTCATAGCCCCAGCGCTGCAATAACTGCTCGTAGCCCTTCCGCGCGTTCTCCTCGTCCTCGACGATGAGGATGCGGTCTTTGCGCTCGCCGGTCTCCACTGTGCGTACGGCCTTGCTTTCGTCGCCCATGCGCCTGTGCCTCGTCTCCTCACACCATGACAACTACACTTGTCACACTAAGGCTATTCTCTCACGATGGGTGGGTGAAACGAATGTAACAAGCGCGCCCACTCTTGCCAAGCGCCCGGTCCCAGGCTTGCGATTCTTCTGCGGCCTTCGTGCCTCTTCGTCGGGCTTCTCTTTCTTGCTATCTTCTATTTTCCAATTTCTATTTTCGCCTTCGGGTAAAGGCGGCTCGCGCTACTCTCGCAGCAAATACAGCGCCCGCTCCAATTCGAGCTCCAACTTCGTTCCGGGGTCAAGTTCAATCTCCTGTCCGCGACCTGCTTCCATCAGGTACGCCTCCAATGCCGCGAGTGCCGCGCCTTCCGCGATCTCTTTTTTGTTGCGGTCCTTCACTCCCTGAATCGCGCCCATCGCCGCGCCCGCCGCCGCGGCTTGTGCCGCGTCTTTCTGCGTACTGCTGCGCCCCTCGATTGCGCCTTCTTGAATCGGCCCGGCCTTGATGCTGTGGTCTCCCGGCACCGCCGTCACATCCGCCACGATGGGCAGCTTTCCGAATTTCGTGTGAATCTCGTCAAACGTTAGCCAAACTTTCGCTCGTCCCGTTGTTCCCGCCGGCTCCACGCGGCTCACATGCCCGGTAATCAACGCGCCCGGCGGCAGGTAGTTGCCTTGGCCCGCTTCCAGTGGCTCCAGCGTGCGCACGCGAAACTCCTGGTCCTTTCGAATCTCCTTAGTATTCAGAACACTCTCCAGCCGCACCAGAAATCGCGTGCCGGGGACCACCGCAAACGCCTCCTCCGGCAGCCCGTGCCGGCTGCCATCCACAGCATGCGCATCTCCCTGCGGCGCTTGCTCGGCTTGAGGGATGGTGTCCCGGCTGATAACCGGAGCTTGCTGCGCAAACGCCCGAGCGCCGAGAAAGGCTCCCGCAGTGAGGGCACAAAGAATTCCGAAAAAAGCTGATTTCAGACGCAGTTCCATGCTCGACCTCCAAACTTCTCCGGAAAATGCAGGAAGCATGCCTGCCGCCAGAGCCCGGCTGGCTTGTCACCATGTATATTTATGAAAATAATGCTGTTATCGCGGGCATGGGGGCAATGCGTCCGGAGGCTCTGCCATCCGCGTACTACTACATGTCGGCCGCGCCTTGCAGTCTCTTTAAGAGGCGAGGGCGGGGCGGGCGCTCCGGAATTTCCTGTAACCGCGGCCCGCGCCAAGACTCATACTTATAGTGGCCGCGCCAAGGAGAATTGCCGGTAATGGATTTGAGGAAGGAACCTGAACTCACGTCTAAGGATGTTACGCCTAAGGCGGTTTATCTCAATCGCCGCAAGTTTTTGAAAGCTGCCAGCCTCGCAAGCGCCGCAGCGTTCGCGGGTGGAGGCCTGTGGGAGCTCGCCGAACCGTCTGCGCGAGCCCATGCCGGCACCAAGCTCAACGCCGCCTTGAAAAGCCCCTTCAGCACCACCGAAAAACAAAACACCTACGACGACGTCACTCACTACAACAACTATTACGAATTCGGCGTCGACAAAACCGAGCCCGCCAAAAACGCGGGCCGCCTGAAAATTTATCCCTGGAGCGTTTCGGTCGAAGGCGAAGTCCAAAAGCCTCGCAAAATCTCTATCGACGAAATCCTCAAGCTGGCCCCGCTGGAGGAACGCATCTATCGCCATCGCTGTGTCGAAGCCTGGTCCATCGTGGTGCCCTGGATCGGCTATTCCTTTAGCGAACTCATCAAGGCCGTCCAGCCCACCCCGAAGGCCAAATACGTCGCCTTCGAATCCTTTTACGACCCGGAGGAAATGCCGCTCGCAAAATACGCGGGTATCGACTTCCCATACGTGGAAGGCCTTCGCCTCGACGAAGCCATGAATCCCCTCACGCTGCTCTGCGTCGGCATGTACGGCGAAACGCTTCCCAATCAGGATGGCGCGCCGGTGCGCATGGTGATCCCGTGGAAGTACGGCTTCAAGAGCGCGAAGTCGCTCGTCAAAATCCGCTTCACCAAAGACGAGCCGCCGACCACCTGGAACCGCCTCGCTCCCAATGAATACGGCTTCTATGCCAACGTGAATCCCCACGTGGACCATCCCCGCTGGAGCCAGGCGCGCGAACGCCGCCTCGGCGAATTTTTCAAGCGCGACACGCTGATGTTCAACGGCTATTCCGATCAGGTCGCCAGCCTGTACACTGGCATGGACCTGAAGAAGTACTACTGACCCGCGCACTTGCGATGCGGAAGCTCCTGACAAGCAATTGCACCAAACCGGCGGTGTTTATCTTGTGCCTGATGCCGTTGGCGTCTCTCGGCTGGGACGCGCTGCATCACGGGCTCACGGCGAATCCCATCGAGTACATCACGCACGCCACCGGCGACTGGACGCTGCGCCTCATCGTCATCACCCTGGCCATCACCCCGTTGCGCAAACTCCTTGGCCTGCCCGATCTCGTTCGTTTCCGCCGCATGCTCGGCTTGTTCGCCTTTTTCTACGGTTGCCTGCACTTCACCACCTATATCTGGCTCGATAAATTCTTCGATCTAGCCGAAATGTGGAAAGACGTCGCCAAGCGGCCATTCATCACCATAGGCTTCACCGCATTTGTATTGATGATCCCCTTGGCGTTGACATCTACGGCGGGTTGGATTCGCCGTTTGGGTGGGAAAAACTGGCAGTTGCTGCACCGCGCGATTTATATCATCGCCATCGCCGGCGTGATTCACTACTACTGGCTGGTCAAGTCCGCGGTCGTCCGCCCGCTTACCTACGGCGCCGTTGTCGCCGTACTTCTGCTCTGGCGCGTTGCGGATAAGCTCCGGCCTCACTCTCGGGGCGTCTCCAAAGCCGCCGGCGAAGCGCAACCCCAAAAAGCTCAAGCCTGAGAGAGAAATCTTCGTATGCGCTGGAAGACGCCGGCGTACATCGCCTCCGTCAGCCGCCCCGTCTGCGTGTTCTGCTGGCTGGGATGGTACGCGCCAAAAAGCCTTGGCAACTCCTCCGCAATCGTGCATTCCGCTCCGTGTGCGAAACGGATCCCCGCACGGGATGCAATCCGCCCTTCCTGCTTCAGAATTTCCAGATACGCATCCCAGGCAATTTTTCCGAGCGCGAGCACGGCGCGCGGCCGCAAAATGTCCAATTCGCGTTCCAAATATCCCCGGCAATGCAAGATCTCGCTCCGCAACGGTTTGTTCGCCGGAGGCGCGCAGCGCACCGCCGCCGCAATGTAAGCGCCGTTCAAGTTCAATCCGTCGTCGCGCCGCACCGAAGTCGCCTGATTCGCGAATCCCGCCTTGTATAACGCCGCGAACAGAAAGTCTCCCGAGCGGTCTCCCGTAAAGACCCTCCCTGTCCGATTCCCGCCGTGCGCCGCGGGAGCCAGCCCCAGGATGAATAGCTTCGCATTTGGGTCGCCGAATCCCGGAACGCCGTGCCCCCAGTACTCCCAATCCCGAAACGCCCGCCGCTTCTCTCGAGCCACTTTTTCCCGGTATTTCACCAGCCGCGGACACCTCCGGCACGCCTCCACCTCTTGCTGAATCACCCGCAGCGCCCGCGTGTCACTCACCGCTTTCCTTTCAACTCATTCGCGATCACCACGGCCTGATTTTGCTTCTCATCGTTTCGTCCGAAAACCAGCGTCACTTTTCCATGTTGTTTTTCCAGCCCGCGAATCTCGTCCAGCAACTCTTTTTTCTTCGCCAGCTCCGCACGGTACTTCTTCTCAAACTCCGGCCAGGTCACCTTCCCGGCGTGAAACTCTTTCCGCAGCGCATCGCTCGGCGCAATCTCTTTCAACCACAGATCGGCCGCTGCCTTCTCTTTCGTCAGCCCTCGTGGCCACAGGCGGTCCACCAGCACGCGAAAGCCATCGTCTTTTGCGGGTTTTTCGTATACGCGTTTTGTCCGGATCATCGCTCGCCTCACCGCAATAATTTCAGAACCTCTTCATGCACCAGCCCGTTCGTGCTCACAAATCGCCCCTTGTAGATCGTCCGCTCTCCATCCACGGTCGTCGAAATCCCTCCGGCTTCTTCCACGATAATTCCCAGCGGCGCCAGGTCCCACGGCTTCGATGCCCAATCGACGGCGCATTCAATCGCGCCCTCTGCCACCAGCATGTGCTGCCAGAATCCGCCGATCGAGCGTCCATGCCGCGCTCCGTCCACCAGCTTGCGCATCCGCTCGCGCGCATCCAGGTCCTTGCTTGGCCCCGTGCCGGTTGTGAACACCATAGACTCGGCCAATCGTGAAATCCGCGAAACGCGCAATCGCGCTTCGCCCCGCCATGCGCCTTCCCCGCGATATGCCCACCAACGCGTGCCTTGCGCGAGCGCCGGCGCGCTTGCCATCCCGGCCACAATCTCTCCGTTTTCCTCGATGCCGATGAGCGTCCCGAACGTCGGAATCCCCCGCGAGAACTCTTCCGTCCCGTCAATCGGATCGAGGATCAGGCGCGCGCGGCCGTTTGTCGCCGGGTCCTTGGGAATTTCGCCGCTGGTTTCTTCTCCGACCAGATCAATCGGCATCCCGCTCTCTTTCACGCGCGCGATGGCCATCTGTTCGATGCCTTTGTCCGCCAGCGTCACCACGCTTCCGTCGGGCTTCCGCTCTGCGCCCAGCGCCCCACCGCGAAAATAGCGCATCGCCATCGCATCAGCCTCATTCGCAATGGCCTCCAGCAACCATCCATACTTGGCCTTGTGGCTCATTCCACTCCCGTCTGGGTAAGTCTTCGTGCCAGCGGCCCCATTTGACACCACGCGCTGCACTCCCTAGCATACAAGTTCGCCTCCATGAACGCCCACGCCAACGCCGGCACTGTTCTTGACCGCATCCTCGAAGCCCGCCGTGCCGAAGTCGAGCGCCGCAAGAGCGTCCTGCCCGAAACCGCGCTGAAATATGGCGTCGCCGCCGCTTCGCCGGTTCGCGATTTCGCCGCCGCTCTCTCGCGCGATGCCATCAACGTCATCGCCGAACTCAAACCCGCTTCGCCCTCGCGCGGCATCATCCGCGATCCATTTGATGCTCCCGGCCTGGCAAAGTCTCTCGAATCTTCCGGGGCCGCCGCGCTTTCCGTTCTGACCGAAGGCGAATTCTTTGGCGGCTCGCTCAAAAACATGCGTGACGCGCGCACGCAAACCGCCATCCCCGCCCTTCGCAAGGATTTCATCCTCGATCCCTGGCAAGTTTGGGAATCGCGTGCCAACGACGCCGATTCGTTTCTGCTGATCGTCGCCGCGCTTTCCGATGCGCGCCTTGCCGATCTCATTACCCTCGGACGCGAGTTGAAAATGGAGCCCCTCGTCGAGGTCCACACGCGCCAGGAACTCGACCGCGCCCTTGCCGCCGGGGCCCGCATCGTCGGCGTGAATAACCGTGACCTGAAAACGCTCAACATTCACGTCGAAACTTCTTATGAGCTGATTGAAGAAATCCCCGCCGATTGCCTCGCCGTTGCCGAATCCGGCCTAAGCACCCAAGACGATTTGAAAAATCTCCGCTGCGCCGGCTTCGACGCCTTCCTCATCGGCGAACATCTCATGCTCTCCCCGGATCCAGGCGCCGCCCTCCTGCACCTCCTGCGCCCTGTGTAGTGGCCGAACTTCAGATCGGCCACCAAAGCTGCACATGCCGCAACCTGTGCAGCCGATCGGCCAGCACACGCCCAACACGCCAGAAGCGCCCCGTGCCGCCAAGCCATCCCTTCCGTTAAACTACTGTTTATGGTCCGCGTCAAAATCTGTGGAATCACCAAGCTCGAAGATGCCAGACTCTCCGTCGAACTCGGCGCCCACGCCATCGGCCTCAACTTCTACGAGCAAAGCCCGCGCTCGATCACTCCAGCCGCTGCCGCCGACATTGGCGATCGCGTGTCGCCGTTCGTGTCCATTGTTGGAGTCTTCGTCAACTGGGAAGCGGCTCCCGTTGTCGCGCTTTGCCGCGCCCTGCATCTCCACGCCGCGCAGCTTCATGGCGACGAATCTCCGAAAACTGTTGACGAGGTCGCCGAACACATCCAGGTTTTGAAGGCGCTGCGCGTCGGGCAGGGAACCCCCTCGTCTACTTACGCGCAATACCGTTCCGCTGCGGGCTTGCTCATCGACGCCGCGCAGCCCGGGCAGTTTGGCGGCACTGGCACTCTTGCGAACTGGCACCTCGCCCGTCTCGTCGCGCAAACCCACCGGGTCATCCTTGCCGGCGGCCTCACGCCCGAAAATGTCGCCGAAGCGATTCGCATCGTACGCCCGTACGCTGTCGATGTCGCCAGCGGCGTCGAGGCACGCCCCGGCCGCAAGGATCCGGCCAAACTCCGTGCCTTCTTCGACGAAGTCGCTCGCGCCAACCGCGACCTCTTCTCTTGAGCCATCCAGCAGCATAGGCTTCAGCCTGTGGGCTACCCAAAAGAGCATGGCCCCCGGCCAAGAATTGGATCGGCACAAAACAAACACAGACCAGAGCCTGTGCTACTTTTCACCGCAAGCGAAAACTGCGGCATTCGAAGTACAATAAAAGGCTCAACCATGTCCACCCAACTCACCATACCTGCCGCGGTCCCCGGGCGCTTCGGCCCCTACGGCGGCCGCTACGTCCCCGAAACGCTGATGGTGCCGCTCTTCGAACTTGAGCGCGTCTACGAACAAGCCAAATCCGATGCCGTGTTCCAGGCGGAATTTGCATCCCTGTTGAAAAATTTCGCAGGTCGCCCCACACCGCTGCAATTCGCCGCGCGACTCACCGCGAAATTCGGCGGCCCGCGCGTCTACCTCAAGCGCGAGGATCTTCTCCACACCGGCGCCCACAAGATTAACAACGCTATCGGCCAGGGCCTTCTCGCCGTGCGCATGGGCAAGCCCCGCGTTATCGCCGAAACCGGCGCCGGCCAGCACGGCGTCGCGTCCGCTACTGTTGCGGCGCACCTCGGTTTGCAATGTACGGTCTATATGGGCACGGAAGACATGGCTCGCCAGGCGCTCAACGTGGCCCGCATGCGAATGCTCGGTGCGGAGGTCGTCGGCGTCGAATCCGGCAGCAAAACGCTGAAAGACGCCATTAACGAAGCCATGCGCGACTGGGTCACCAACGTGCGCACCTCCCACTATCTCCTCGGCTCCGTCCTCGGCGCGCATCCTTATCCCACGATGGTCCGCGATTTCCAGTCCGTTATCGGCCGCGAAGCCCGCCAGCAAATCCTCGCCGCGGAAAAGCGCCTCCCTACGCATCTCTACGCCTGCGTTGGCGGCGGGTCCAACTCCATCGGTTTGTTCCACGAATTTCTGAAAGACGATGGCGTGAAGATGGTTGGCATCGAAGCCGGCGGCCGCGGCAACGGTCTTGGTGAACACGCCGCGCGCCTCGCCGCGCATCAAGGCTTCACCGGGGCGCGCCCCGGTGTCCTCCAGGGCACTTACACCTACGTCCTGCAAAACGAAGACGGCCAGATCGCCGCCACGCATTCCATTTCCGCCGGCCTCGACTATCCCGCCATCGGCCCCGAGCACGCCTGGCTCGCCGATCAGCATCGCGCCGAATACGCCGCCGTCTCCGATCTGGCCGCGCTCGAAGCCGCCAAACTCCTTTCGCGCACCGAAGGGATCATCCCTGCGCTCGAATCCGCGCACGCCCTCGCAGGCCTCATCGAACGCCTGCCGCAGTTCAAGCCGAGCGACCTCGTCATCGTGAATCTCTCTGGCCGCGGCGATAAGGACATGGACACGTATAGGCGCCTGCTCGATGAAAAAGTGTGAAATGCTTTTCCTGGTTGACGAGAATACGGCCTTTCTGGCATCTCGGGGGAAGAACCGGTGCGTTTCCGGTTCGGAGTCGAGAGATCAAGGCAAGATGGAACGGGTTTAGATGATCACGGACGCCACAACGCGAATCACTCGACGTTTCTCCGAACTCCGCGCCGCGGGCGAACTCGGCATCGTCGCCTACATCACCGCCGGCGATCCGTCGCTCGATGCTACGCACAAATTCGTCCTCGCGCTTGCCGATGCCGGTGCCGACGTCATCGAACTCGGCGTCCCCTTCAGCGATCCCGTCGCCGACGGCCCCACGATCCAGCGCGCCTCCGAACGCGCCCTGAAATCCGGCACAAATCTACGCGGGGTGATCGAACTTGTCCGCCGCATCCGCCAAACATCCCAGGTTCCGCTTGTACTGTTCAGCTACTTCAACCCTATTCTCCAAATGGGTCTGGAAAATTTCGCCAAAGCAGCCGAACAAGTGGGAGCCGACGGCGTGCTCGTCACCGATCTCACCCCGGAAGAATCCGGCGATTACCACGGCATCTTCCACACCCACAATCTCGACACCATTTTTCTCGCCGCACCAACTTCCGATGACGCGCGCCTCCAGAAAATTTCTGCAGCGTCTTCCGGCTTCCTCTACCTCATTTCGCGCACCGGCGTCACCGGGGTCAAAGACGCTCTCCCCGAGGATCTCCCCGGTCTGCTTCGCCGCGTCCGCAATTTCACGCAACTTCCCGTCGCTGTTGGCTTCGGTATTTCGCTCCCCGGACATGTCTCCGTTCTTGGCGGCCTTGCGGATGCTGCTGTTGTCGGCTCAGCGCTCGTCTCCGAAATCGAAAAAGCCCCCAGCCTTGAGGCCGCTGCCACGGTGCTTGCCGACCGCGTCCGCTCCTTCAAGCAAGCTGGGCGCAGGGGCCTCTCGCGCCGCGAGGTCGCTCCATGAGGGAAAAGCCGCGAGTGGCGAGTGGCTGCTGGGGAGCAAGGACCAAGGCTCGTCTCGTTTGCCTAACTTCCTTTACTCCCTTGGCCTTTTTTCCTTCCGGCAATCCCCCGCGAGGCCACGCTATAATTCTTTTCTCGCCACTCGCAACTCGCCACTCGCCACTTCGATCCGGCGCATCGCTGCCGCAGCGCCCCTTTACTTTTTGTACATCACGGGGTGCCGCATGAACATCAGCGATTGGCGGCGCCGCATGGACGAAATCGACAAGAAACTCGTCGAATTACTCAACGAGCGCTCGCAATGCGCCCTCGAAGTCGGCAAGCTCAAGCAGGCCGCCGGGATGCCCATCTATCAGCCTTCGCGCGAAAACGAGGTGCTGGCCAACGCCGCCCGCAACAACAAGGGCCCTTTGAGTGACGCCGCGATCCGGCGTCTCTTCGAACGCATTATCGACGAGGCGCGCTCCGCCGAACGCATCGCCATGCACGGCGACCCGTCCGGCGAGGAAAAAGACAAATGATTTTGTAGCGGCCGCTTTCGGAAGCGGGCGCTTTTGCAGGAGTGTGTAGTGGCCGAACTTCAGATCGGCCACGCAAAAGATCGGAATGGACGGAAACGAGGAATCTCATGGTCATCGTAATGCAAGAAGGCGCCACCGAAGAGCAAATCCAGCACGTCATCGACCGCATCGTAGCCAGCGGCTTTGACGTGCACCGCTCCACCGGCGCATCGCACACGGTTCTCGGCGCGGTCGGCGTCCACCGCGATTTCGATCATAGGGACTTCGAATTGCTCCCGGGCGTCCGGGAAGTGGTGCGCATCACGCAGCCGTTCAAGCTCGCCAGCCGCGCCTTCAAGCCGCAAGGCACCATCATCGATCTCGGCCGGGGCGTCAAAATCGGCGGGCCGGAGGTGGTCGTCGCCGCTGGCCCGTGCTCCGTCGAATCTCACGAACAGATTCACGCCGTCGCCGGAGCCGTCGCCAAGGCTGGCGCGAAAATCCTGCGGTCCGGCGCCTTCAAGCCGCGCACTTCGCCTTACGCCTTCCAGGGGCTCGGCGAAAAAGGCCTGCAAATGATGCGCGAGGCTGCCGACAAGTTCGGTCTCTTTGTCGTCAGCGAAGTGATGGATCCTTCCCAAATCCCGATGATGAGCGGCTACGTGGACATCTTCCAGGTTGGCGCGCGCAACATGCAGAATTATTTCTTGCTCCGCGCTCTCGGCGAAATTCAGAAGCCCGTGCTACTCAAACGCGGCATGTCCGCCACCATCGAGGAGCTTCTGCTCAGCTCCGAATACATCCTCGCCGGCGGCAACTACAACGTCATCCTTTGTGAACGCGGCATCCGCACCTTCGAAACGTATCTCCGCAACACTCTGGACATCGCCGCCATCCCCGTGATTCAAAAGCTTTCGCACTTGCCGATCTTCGCCGATCCCTCCCACGGCACCGGACGCCGCGACAAAGTCGGCGCCATGGCCCGCGCCGCTGTTGCCGCCGGCGCCGATGGCCTGCTCATCGAAGTCCACAACGATCCCGATCACGCCCTCTCCGACGGCGCGCAATCGCTGGAGCCCACGCAGTTCGCGCAACTCATGAGCGAAATCCGCATCATCGCCCCGGCCGTCGGACGCCGCATCGCCTGACGATGGCTCATCTCCTGCAACGGGTCGCAATCCTCGGCGCCGGCCTCATTGGCGGCTCTTTCGCCAAGGCCCTGCGGCGCTACGTGCCGGACATGCACATCGCCGGCTGGGACCGCGAGGACGTTGTTTCGCAATTGAAAACTTCCGGCGCGGTGAATGAAGCCTTCACCGGCGCCATCGAACCCGCCATTCGGGGCGCCGATCTCATCTACCTCGCGCTGCCCATCGGCGTCACGCTTGATATTCTTCCCGAAGTCGCGCAAAACGCCGCGCCTCATGCGCTCGTCACCGATGCCTGCAGCACTAAAATGCGCATCTGCACTGCCGCCGCGGAACTATTTCAGGAAGAGGAATCCACTCCCATTTTTCTCGGTGGCCATCCCATGGCTGGCCGCGAACTTTCCGGCTTCGCGCAATCCGACGCCGACCTCTTCCAGAAGGCCACCTACGCGCTCATCGGCTCCCCGGGAGAAGACCGGGACCCGCGCATCGTCGCCTTCACCAAAATTCTCGAGAAAATCGGCGCACGCCCGTTGTGGCTCGGCGCGCAACAGCACGACTACGCCGTCGGTCTCGCATCGCATCTTCCGCAACTCACCGCCATCGCCCTCGGCTCGTTCCTTTACGATCGCCTCGATGAAAACGGGTTGCCCATCACTCTTGCCGGCCCCGGCCTTCGCGACACGCTGCGCCTCGCTGGCAGCAGCTACACGACCTGGCGCGACATCGTCCTCACCAACAAGGAAGTCCTGTCCGCCGCGCTCGATCTGTTTGCCCGCCGCCTCGACGATCTCCGGGACCGCCTCGGCTCCCGCGACCTCGAAGCCGACTTCGACGCCGCCAACGAACTCTACCGCCTCCTCCGCTCGCTGTAGCGCGCGCCTTCTACTTGCCCAGACGCAGAAGGGAGGCGGGCGCTCCGTGTAGCACAGGCTTCAGCCTGTGCTACTTCGCTGCCGCTTCTTCCTTCACGTACGCCGGGCTCAATGTCCCCTTCTTCTTCGCGATCTCGATCAACGTCGGATAAAACTGCACAAACGTCGTATCCACCGCGGTATGCTGAGCGTGGCACGAATAGCATTCCATCTCTGTCGGCAACATCCGCGCCGTCGGCGTGCCGTCGAAACCGAAAAACGCCCATTTCCCCGGAAACCGGCTTTCGTCCTTGACGTGTACTTCCTGCCCCATCAATTCCGTCGTCTGATACTTTCCCGCCTTGTTGATGGCGGACTTCGTTTCTGCCTTGCGCGCTTCCAGCACCAGCATGGTCTTGTCCGGCCAGCTCCCGTTCGCCAAAAAATATTTATACGCCTCCGGATTCACAAACACGTTGTCGAACATCGAGTGATCCATCTGCATGTCGTTCCGGTAGCTCATATCCAGCCCGCTGCTCAGGTACACCCACTCCCGGTAATTCTCCGGGAACTTCAATTGTCCGTCCGCCGTATATTGCGGCACATTCGCCGGTGCCGGGCTGCCCTGATCCGCCGGAACCAGCGCCACTCCCAGAACCAGGAGCGCCAAGCCCACGCCGCAAAATCCCAAACTCTTTCGCATAACGCCTCCCTTCGGAATCACCATGGTCTCAGTTTTTGGACCCTTGAATGTTCGTAAGCTCTCCCCATCCCATTACGCACAAACTTCTCGAAATGTTCACTCGGTACGGCTACTCCCAAGCCCGCAAAACTTGGGGTAAACTCTGTCCGGGTAATTCTCGGACAAGCTCATGGACAAACGCATCGACTCCGCCGACGCCGCCATCGCCAACCTGCGCGACGGCATGACCATCCTGATGGGCGGCTTCGGCCTCTGCGGCATCCCGGAAAATCTCATCGACGCGGTCCGCCGCAAGGGCATCAAAGACCTCACCGTCGTCAGCAACAACGCCGGCACCGACGACTTCGGCATCGGCCTGCTCCTGCAAAATCGCCAAGTCAAAAAAATGATCTCCACCTACGTCGGCGAAAACAAGCTTTTCGAAAAGCTTGTCCTCAGCGGCGATTTGCAGGTCGAACTCAACCCGCAAGGCACGCTCGCCGAACGCCTCCGCGCCGGTGGCGCCGGCATCCCCGCTTTCTACACGCCCACCGGCTACGGCACCATGGTCGCCGACGCCAAGGAAACCCGCGAATTCGACGGCCGCCATTACGTTCTCGAACGCGCCCTTCGCGGCAATTTCGCCTTCATCAAGGCCTGGAAGGGCGACCGCTGGGGCAATCTCCTCTACCGCAAAACCGCCCGCAACTTCAATCCCGTGATGGCCACCGCCGCCGACCACGTCATCGCCGAAGTCGAGCACCTCGTCGAACCCGGCGACCTGCCGCCCGATCAGGTCCATACGCCCGGCATCTACATTGACGCCATCTTTCAGGGCGCAAATTACGTCAAGCGAATCGAAAAACGTACGGTTCGCAAATAGGCGCCGGGCTTTAGTCCGGCAGCATTTCGGCAGATTGGGCTATAAACTAAAAACTAAAAACCGAGAACTGAGAACTGACAACATGCCACTCACCGAAGACCAAAAACGCGAACGCATTGCCCGCCGCATAGCGAAGGAACTCCGCGACGGCTACTACGTCAATCTCGGCATCGGCATGCCCACGCTCGTCGCTAACTACGTGCCGTCCGGCATGGACGTCATACTGCAATCCGAAAACGGCATGCTCGGCGTCGGCCCGTACCCACTTGACTCCGAAGTCGATCCCGATCTAATCAATGCCGGCAAGGAAACCGTCACCGAAATTCCCGGCAGCTGCTATTTTTCCTCCGCCGATTCCTTCGCCATGATTCGCGGTTCGCACGTGGACCTCACCGTCCTCGGCGCGCTTCAGGTCGACGAAAAGGGAACTCTCGCCAATTGGGCCATCCCCGGCAAAATGCTGAAAGGCATGGGCGGCGCAATGGATCTCGTCGCTGGTGCCAAGCGCGTCTTCATCGCCATGGAACACGCCACGCGCGACGCCAGGCCGAAGATCCTGAAAAAGTGCACCCTCCCGCTCACCGGTGTTGAAGTCGTGGATCACATCGTCACCGAACTCGCCTTCATCGACGTCACCCCGCAAGGCCTCGTCCTCCGTGAACTCGCCCCGGACGCGACGCTCGAACAGGTCCAATCGCTCACCGAACCGCAACTCCACTTGCCTGCCGGGGGCCCGGCGGCAATGCCATTGTAGCGGCCGCATTTCGAAGCGGGCGCTGTTGCCGTACGCGATTTGGAAACTCGCCCTATGCCGCTGCTGCAATCCCTGTCCGCCTGGGGTAAGTTGGAATCATACGGAAAATTTCATGAATCCCAATTCCATCGTCATCGTCAGTCTGCACACCCCCAAGGAAAAGGTCTGGGGCATCTTGCTCGAAATCAACACAAGCGGCGTCACCATGCGCGGCATCGACCTCAACTCTTTCGACCATTTTGTCAGCCAAATCAATTCGCTTGAAGCGGAGCGCGTCGGACTTCCGACCATCTTTTTCCCCATGACCCGTGTCGAGCGCATCTCCCTCGACGAGCCCTCCGGCTCTATTCCCTCCATGGCGGATGTCTTCCAGCGCAAAATTGGCCGCACGCTGAACGACTACCTCTCCCAGTTCGCCTAGGTGAAGCTCTTCCCGCTCTTTGAACTTTAAACTTTGAACTTTTATCTTTAAACTTTACCCAATGAAAGGCCGCATCTGGACGGTACCCAACCAAATCACATTCCTCCGCCTGGGCTTCCTGCCGCTTTTCCTGATTCTGATTTTCTATGAAGAATACGCGTGGGCCTTGTTGGTCCTGGTCGTCAGCGCCGCCACCGACGCCCTCGACGGCCTGCTTGCCCGCAGCCTCAACCAGAAATCCGCCCTAGGCGCTTACCTCGACCCGATCGCCGATAAGCTCCTGCTCTCCTCTTCGTTTATCGTTCTCGCGATGGACAAAAAGATCGGCTGGTGGCTCGCCATTCTGGTTATTAGCCGGGACATCCTTTTGCTCACCGTCGCCGCCGTCATTCTCATCATCCAGGGCTACCGGCCCTTCCCGCCCAGCCTGCTTGGCAAAGCCACCACGTTCTTTGAAATTTCCCTGGTGTTCTTCACTCTTTACGGCGCCGCTTATCCGGACCCGCGCGTCGCCGTGCTGCTCCACGATCTGGGTTATGGCGTCGCCGCCTTCGTGGTAATCTCCGGCTTCCACTACGCCGTCACCGTCGCCCGCCGTCTCCACCACTCCTCTTGAGCCTTGTGTAGTGGCCGGACTTTAGACCGGCATTCCGTGTTTTTGAGAGTCGCACCCCGCGACTTTCAGGAATGCACTTCTTATTCCATCCAACAGACTCGCCGCCCGCTAGGGCACCGCATCCCGATAATGCACCACCATCAACGCAAAACACGCCAGCGTGACTAACCCTGCCACCCACCCCAGCGCATACGCCCGCGTCGTTTCCGGCCCGCTCATCGGTGTGCGGTCCGCAAATAGCTTGCCCAGTGCAAACCCGGCCGCCAAGCCTCCGGCGTGCGCCCAATTGTCCGTACGCATCCCCGAAAACAGCAGGCCGATCGCAAAAATTGTGACTACCCACGAAATCAACCGCGATCGCAGTTCGCGCATATACTCTCCGCCTCGCCGTGTTGTGATCGCGATCAGTAAACCCACCAATCCCAGAATTGCGCCGCTCGCTCCCAGCGAGAAATGTCCCGCCAGCGCGCTCACCACGAAACTTACCGCGCCCATCAGCGTGTACAAAAACAGATACCGCGCCGAGCCATACACTTCTTCCACAATCGGCCCCAGGTCCAGAAACACCATCATGTTGAAGCCGATGTGGATCAACCCGCCGTGCAGGTACATCGCTGTGATCAACCGGTACCATTCGTTACCCTGGAAAAGACTCGGGGGAAAACACGCGCCCAGGCGGTAGAGTGTCTCTCCGTTCATTCCCCACAGAATGCTCAGCCCGCCGAACTGTCCTGCCTGCATCGTTCCCATCAATTCCGCCGCGAACATCACGATGTTCGCGATCAGAATCGCCACGGTCACCGGCGCGTGCCCGCCAAAAAATTCCGCCAAGCCCTTGCTCCACGCCGCCAGCCCGAACCGCAAATTCGCGCCACACTGATGGCACCGCGTCGCATTAATCCCCACAAGGGACCCGCAGGCGGGGCACAATTGCGGACGCTTCTCCCCGCCGCCAAACATCCCGCCGAATATCTTCTTCCAGCGGTCCACTCGGTATTGCCAACGATAGGGAAGGGCCAACACTCCTCCTTGCGGTCGCTAATTCGCGTTTCTATAATACCGGAAACGCATCTCGCCGTTC
Organism: Acidobacteriota bacterium; assembly: GCA_021324935.1. Taxonomy (GTDB): domain Bacteria; phylum Acidobacteriota; class Terriglobia; order Acidiferrales; family UBA7541; genus Acidiferrum. The sequence goes on along the minus strand of JAJPIE010000075.1, from coordinate 55,708 downwards.
GTGAGGGCGCCCGGGGGGCAGCATGGACAAATTTGAAGACATCGGCAAGCGGCTCGACGAGGAGTTGACCCGCCTGCGCAAATATGTCGAAGAAGAAGTCGCCCCCGCCACCGAAAAGCGCACGGCTCAAGTACTACGCGAAGCCTCGGAAAAACTTTCGGAAGCCGCCCGCAAGCTCGAAGCCCGCGTCGCCGCGCGCGCCGCCCAGGAATCCTCCCAACCGAAACCGTGACCCCGGCCCGCCTCCGCGCTTCCGCCGCCTGGTGTTTCGCCGCGCAACTCCTGATTGGCTGCGCGGCGCGCCATCACGCCACGAATCGTCCCCCGGCTCCTCCCGCGTCAACTCCTGAAGCAAGCTCCGAAACCGCAAAAAGCGAAACCTCCGTTCCTTCCGCTCCGGCGCATCCCAAGTCTCCCAAGACGCCTGTCGCTCCCGCGCCCGTCGGCTACCTGGAGGAAGGCAACGCCTCCTGGTATGGCAATCCCTTCAACGGCCGCCGCTCCTCGAACGGCGAGATCTACGACATGTACAAACTCACCGCCGCGCACCGCACGCTTCCGTTCGACACCATGGTGCGCGTCACCAATCTCAATAACGGTAAGTCCACCACCGTGCGCATCACCGATCGCGGCCCTTTCGTCAGCAACCGCATCATCGACCTTTCGCTTGCCGCCGCCCGCGAAATCGAATCCGTGGGTCCCGGTGTTGTTCCTGTGCGCCTCGAAGTTCTGGGCAACGTGGACGTTACCACCGGCTTCTTCACCGTGCAGGTCGGCGCTTTCAAGGATCCTGCGAACGCCAATCGCCTCCGCGATCGCCTCAGCTCCACCTATTCTCCCGTCTTCATTCAACAGTATGATTCCCCCGACGGCACTTTCTATCGCGTGCGCGTCGGCAAAGTTTCCGGCGAACAGGCCGCGCAGGACTTCGGCGACAAACTTCGTAGCGCCGAGGGCTTTACTCCCTTCGTCGTTCGCCTCGACGAAAAATAGCCGCCTTTTGTATTGGCCCACCTTTAGGTCGGCCCGCGCCGGGTACGGTATGGCGGCGGCTGGCCAAGATGGTAATCGAAAGGTACGCCGCCTTATTCGCCCACAAGCCTGCTTAAGACCGCCCGACTCCGTTTTGATGTAAATTGAGTGGGAACTGCCGAGGTACACCTATCCATGGACTCCAACTGCCTTTTCTGCAAAATTGGCGCGAAGCAGATCCCTGCAAAGCTCGTCTATGAAGACGATGACCTCTTTGCCTTTGAAGACATCAGCCCCCAGGCGCCGACGCACATTCTAATTTGTCCCCGGAAACATTTCGCCGCGCTGCAAGACGCGCACCAGGACGACGCCGCTCTCCTCGGCAAGCTCCAGCTTGTCGCCGCCAAGCTCGCCACCGAACGCGACCTGCTCGCCGGCTATCGCACCGTCTTCAACAACGGCTCTGGCGCCGGCCAGTCCGTCTTCCATCTCCACCTGCACCTGCTCGGTGGCCGCCACTTCCGCTGGCCCCCCGGCTGATCCGCTTGCGGCCCTCCGCGCTGTGTAGCGACCGCCTTCTGAGGCGGGCGCTTTGCGCGGATCGGGTAGCACAGGCTTCAGCCCTGTGCCTTTGGCGTTATCTCGCGGCCCCAACCCATGCCATGCGAAGCCGCGCCTTTTGCAACGAAGGATCTCAACGTAAAATTCCAAGAGCCATTTTCGCATCGAAACTCCTAGGAGCCTTATGTCACATCGAGCCTCCCTCCGCTTTACCGCTGCCGCTCTTTCCGTCATCTTCATTCCGCTTGCCACGCCCTCTCAGGAGCCTCCCGCCGCACCCGGCGAAATCACGCTGCAGCGCATCTTCGCCACTCCCTCCCTCGGCGGTCATCTCAATCCCGGCCTTGCCTGGTCGCCCGATGGCAAGCGCCTCACCTACGTCGAAACAACTGGCAGTGGCAAAGATACGCGCCACGCGCTCTGGGCGGTCGACGCCGCCACCGGACAGCGCTCCCTGCTCGTCGATGGAGAAAAATGGGAAGCCGGGCTGGCCAATCCCGCTGCCAAAGCCACGCAAGCCACCGGCCTCGGCCGCCACGCGCCTCCGCTGTATCAGTGGGCTCCCGGGGGTGCTGCGATCCTCTTCCAGGGCCCCACTTCACTCGCCTGGTACGATCTGCAATCGCAATCCAGCCGCGTGCTCGTTTCCGGCACCAAAGATCTCGGCGACCCGAAAATCTCTCCCGACGGGAAATTCGTCAGCTTCGTTCGCGACCACAATCTGTGGCTTGTCAGCACCGCCGACGCCAAAGAACGCCCCGTCACTGAGGGCGGCACCGAGGAAATCCGCAAAGGCGAACTCGACTGGGTCTATCCCGAGGAACTCGACCTCGCCACCGCCTACTGGTGGTCGCCCGATTCCTCATCCATCGCCTTCCTCGAGATGGACGAGCGAAAAGTCACGCAATTTCCACTCGTCGATTTCGAGTCTTACTCTGGAGAAGCCGAACTCGAGCGCTACCCCGTTCCCGGCGGCGCCAACCCCATCGTCCACGTTTATGTCGCTCCGGTTTCCGGCGGCGCGCCCCGCCTCATGGACACCGGAACCGAAACCAACATCTATCTCCCGCGCGTCAACTGGCTGCCCGATTCGCGCCACCTCGCCATTCAGCGCCTGAATCGCGAGCAAAACCAGCTCGATCTGCTGCTCGTCGAACCCGCCACCGGAAACTCGAAAACCATCCTTACGGAAAAAGATGCGTATTGGATCAACCTCAGCGACGATCTCCGTTTCCTCCAGGATTCCAACCGCTTCCTCTGGTCCAGCGAGCGCTCAGGCTACCGCCATCTCTATCTCTACGACGTCTCTGGCAAGGAATTAGCCCAGCTCACCAAGGGTGGCTGGGAAGTCTCGCAGATCGACTCTGTCGATGAAACCGGGGGTTTCGTCTACTTCACAGCCACCGAAAAATCTCCGATCGAACGCCATCTCTATCGCGTCTCCTTCGACGGCTCGCATCTCTCTCGCCTCACCAAAGAAGACGGTACGCACCACATTCTTTTTTCCCCTAACGCCAAACTCTACGTCGACACCTACTCGAACGTCATGACCCCTCCGCGCCGCGATTCCTACTCCGCCGACGGCGCCAAACTCGCCACTCTCGAGGAAAACAGAGTTCCCGAGCTCACCCAATACCATCTCTCTCCCGTCGAGTTCTTCACCATCCAGTCCCACGACGGCGCCACGCTGTATTGCTCGATGATTAAGCCGCCCAACTTCGATCCCTCCAAAAAGTATCCCGTCCTCACCTACACCTATGGAGGCCCACACGCCCAGGTCGTAGTGAACGCCTGGGGACGTCCCAGCATGTTCCTCTGGCACCAGATGCTGGCGCAAAAGGGCTACATCATCTTTTCGCTCGATAATCGCGGCTCCTATGGCCGCGGCCACGTCTTTGAGGAGCCCATTCACCTTCACCTTGGCGCGCAGGAACTCGCCGACCAGCGCGATGGCGCGGACTGGCTGCGCAAGCAATCCTATGTCGATCCCAATCGCATGGGCATCTGGGGCTGGAGCTACGGCGGCCACATGACCCTGCATGCAATGTTCGAAGCGGGGGATATCTACAAGGTGGGATTCGCCGGCGGACCCGTCACCGACTGGCACTTCTACGATACGATCTACACCGAGCGCTATCTCGGCCTCTTGCCCAAAAATGAGGACGACTATGAGAAGTCCTCGCCCATCAATAATGCCGCCAATCTCAAAGGCAAGCTTCTCATCGCCCACGGCACAGGCGACGACAACGTCCACTACTCCAATACTCTGTCCCTGATCGATAAGCTCATCGCTGACGGCAAATACGTCGAAGTGATGGCCTTCCCGGGCCGCGGCCACGGCGTCAGCGATACGCCCGCGCAGCGCATCCTCTGGGAGCGCGTCACCAAGTTTTTCCTCGACAATCTCTAGCGCTGCGGCCGCCTATTGGGCGGGACGCTGAATGTCGCGAGCCACCTTCCCAGACAAGAGACGTGGAAGGCTTTGCCAAAATCATGAACTTGACAATTCCAAATTACATTGTAACAATGTTTTAAGAGGTTATCCCTCTTGCACACCATTGCCAAACCCCAACTGAAAGTTGCCGACGAGGTCTGGATCGCCGTCGCGCTTTTACATCGCGAGCATTCCGGCCGGCTGGATTTCTCTGTTGAGGAGATTGTCGGTCGCGCGCAACGTGAGAACCTTTACGGCTCCCTCAGGCCTGGCGTTTACGTGCATGTCGTTCAGCACTGTGTGGCCAACCGACCACCGAACCCGGCTCGCTATCGCATGCTCTTGGAAACCGGTCCCGGCCGACGGCGCATCTTTCGCAAAGGCGACACCTATCACCCGCAACGGGAGGGTGGGAAAATCACGCCTCATCCGGGCTGTCTTCCCCCTGGATATTCCGGTTTGTTCCGTTGGTATCACGAATGGAGTCGGAACATGGCGGAGGCCGACCTCGCTCAGGATGCGCTGCTGGCTTTGGCGGGTTCTGGCAGGGAACTCTGGGCGGATGAGCACGCCGATGAGTATGTCCGCCGCCTCCGGGAGAGCTGGGGATGAGCCGGATCTTCTGGGACACCAACCTCTTCATCTATCTTTTTGAAGAGTACGCTGAGTTGTCGGAGCGCGTGAAAAAACTCCGCAGAGCCATGCTTCAACGCGGCGATCAGCTGCTTACCTCCGCCTTTACTCTTGGGGAATTGCTTGTAAAGCCCACCGAGCGAGGTGCGCTCGACCTCTGCAAGGCCTATGAAGAGGCTCTAATGCGCACTGCGATTCTCATACCCTTCGACGTCAGCAGTGCCAATCAGTATGCGCGTCTGCGTTGCGATCGCAGCCTCCGACCGCCCGACGCAATCCAACTGGCATGCGCCGGAGCCGCAGGGGTAGACTTGTTCATCACAAACGACGAACGTCTGAAATCCATGCGCGTGGATGGAATCCAATTCCTGACCTCCCTTAAGGCGTCACCCTTGTGATGTCGTCGGAATTATTTTGCCTCTAGCTCCACATCTTTCAGCGGCAGATCCCAATGCGCATCCAGAATCTCAAATCGCCGCTGCTCTTCTTTCCAGTAGGTGTCCTGATCCGGGTACATCTGCTTAATCAACGCCTTGGAGTCGAAATCGTCGTGCGCCACCGCTGCGTTCTTATAGACAATCGTCACCCGGTAATCCCATCGTCCGTCTTCCGTAGGGTGGTAAAACGGTGCCACCGCCGTCACCTTCAGCAGCCGTCCCATCTCCACTTCCTTCTTCAGCACCGGATAATGATTTTTCCGGAAGAGCGCGATGAACTCGTCCGCGTGTCCCCATTTCGCCTTGTAGTAATACTCCACGACAAACGGCTTATCCGTCCCGGCCATCCCTTGCGCTCGCGCTCTGATCCAGAAGCCCAGCGCAAAAATCGCCAGCGCCGCCAGAAGGACAGTACCCAAAATCATCCGAGCTCCAGTCACCTTTTGCATAAACACCTCCTCGCGAATCCGCAGATTCTATCCCGGTTTCGTGGAACCGCCGGCCTTCGTGTCGGTCAACTATAGCTCAGGCTTTCAGGCCTGAGGGTCTTCCCTGTCGCGGCAATCTCGCTGAAACAAGCGAAATCCTTACCCCTGAAACGGGTGGGCTACACCTTCTCCTCTTACCACGCCGCCCGCACCAAGCGGTCTCGAATCGCCGCCCATTCCACCGTGTCCGGCGGCAACTCCACGGCAATCCACTCGAACCCCTCGCGGTCCAATTCATGCAGCGTTTTGTAAATCTCCGCCGCATACGCCTCAGGATCCTCCGGCATTCGCCGCCGCTTGCTGGCCGCGGCGTTGTAATGCATCCACAAATACGCCCCGCGCCCTTCTGTCGGCAGATGCCCCCGGTTCACCAGCATGATCCTCGTCTTCGGACTGTAGTGCTTCCGGTGCTGCCCCGGTGATCGGTGCGCCTCGCCTTCCGTCTCGCTGACACTCGGCCCCGGCACCGCCCCCGCCACCATGGCCATCCCTGGCCGCAAAACCTCCAGCCCTTCGCGGTTCACCGCAATCACCGTCGACTCCAGCCCCACCTCGCATGGCCCGCCATCCAGCAGATATGGCGTTTCTGCCCCGAATGCCTCACGCACGTGCTCCGCCGTCGTCGGTGAAAGTTGCGTGAACCGGTTCGCGCTCGGGGCCGCAATCGGCACGCCGGCAGCCCGTAGTAGTTCCAGCGCCACGGGATGCCGCGGCACCCGCAAGCCTACCGTCTTCAGCCCCGCCGTCACCTCATCGGGAATCACTGCCTTCTTTGGCACCACCAGTGTCAGCGGCCCCGGCCAGTACTGCCCGGCCAACCGCTCTGTCTCCGGCAGCCACTCCGCGGCCAGTCCTTTTGCCTGCTCGATGCCTGCCACGTGTACAATCAGAGGACTCGTCGCCGGACGGCCCTTCAATTCATAGATCTTCCGCACTGCCACCGCATCTAGCGCGTTCGCCCCCAACCCGTAGACCGTCTCCGTTGGGAACACCACCAGCTCGCCGTCGCGAAGGATCCTCGCCGCTTCCTGAATTTCGCTTTGGGTCGCCATCGGCATATTTCCATTGTCGCAGATAACCGCCCCTCCTCAGTCTCCCGGCCACCCCGAGGATTCGCAGGTTACCGAGAGGACAAAACGCCCCGGCGACGCCTCCCCAGCCCGTTGCAAAAGGGGCAAAGTGGAGAAAGGCACGTCGCGTGATCGTTTGACAGGGGAACGCAATCTGTCGGGATTGTGGAGGGGGAGACCATGTTTCATCGGGGAATTGCTTGGATATGGCTCGGAGTGGCGCTGATCTGGCTTGCCATTCCCCAGCAATCTTCTGCACAAATGACCTGGCAAGAAAAGCATGACCGCGCCGTTGCCGCCGAACTCGACGTCGATTCCCAGGAAATTGTCGCCTTGGAAAAGGAAACCGCGCATGCCTTGTCTTTGAACAATGCCAGCTTTTTCGCCCGGGTCTATGCCGACGATTACCAGGGCACCGCCGCAACCGGCGAATTCCGCGATCGAAATGCTCTCGTCTCCAGCATTGAGCACTCCACGGCCCGCTACTCTGCTTTCGTCGTAACCAATATCAGTGTCCGCATCTACGGCCCTACTGCCGTTGTCACCTGCACTTGGTCTACTCGGGGCGTCCAGGACGGCCGCAATTTCGCCCGCCAATATCGCGTCATCCATGTCTACGTAAACAACCGCGCGGGTGGATGGAGAGTCATTGCGGGGCAGGAGACCATGCTGCCCGGCTAATCGGGTTTCGCGCGCGCCTTGCAGCATTATGTGCGCTCCCTCGGTAATGCATCACAGCCGGACCCTCTTCCGGTTGCTAGCCTGAAAAAGAAAGGGGGCTTCTCCACATGGCCTTGCCTCAATGGCCCAGCATCATCAGCATTTCCGTGGTGCCGGTGGTCATCATCTCCGCTTGTGGTCTATTGTCACTTGCCTTCTATGGGCGACTCGCCGCGCTTGTCGCCCGCCTCCGCACTTTTCAGCGCGAAATGCTCCGCGAACAGGAAAATTGGGCGCGCGAAGGCTTGGAAGACCAGCGGCAACTCCTGGAAGTGCTACGCAGGCAAACACTGCGCGTCACGGAGCGCGCCCGCCTCATCCGCATGGCCCTCCTCTTCTTCCTCTCTTCCGTTGCTCTGCTCATCATCTGCAGTCTGATGTTGGCGGTCAGTTGGCTGCTGCCTGTAGCCACGCTCTTTGCCGCGGCATTTTTTGTTCTGGGATTGCTTGGGATGCTCGGCGGCGTCTTCTCCGCCATGCTGGAACTGCGTGATGCGCTCGCCCAGGTCGAATTCGAAGGGCGCTTCGTTTTCCAGACCGTCGAACCCTCTCTCACCGACGTCCGTTCCGACTCCACTGAAGTTTAGTGCTCAAAACTCCTCAACATGCAGCAGGTCCAGCCAACAATGTTGTCATCCTGGGGAGCGCCCTTTGCGTCGGAGTATGTCAAGGTCTGGCCCTTGCGACCCCTCCGAGCCCCAAAATCACCCCCATCCTACCATCGCGCCTGCACGAGCGCTTTGAATCGGGTGTCGTAAATTCTTCGTACCGCTTCCAGCGTCTCTTTCGGTAACGGCGGGAAGTCTGACGCAAGACAATTCTCCCGCACCTGCTCGGCGCGCTTTCCTCCAGGAATCGCGCAGGTCACGGCGTCAAAGGTCAGAATCCAGCGGAGTGCAAATTGCGAGAGCGTCATGCCCGGCGGCGCCAGCTTGCGCAACTCTTCCACCGCCTCCAGCCCGGTCTCGTACTCCATCCCGGAAAACGTTTCTCCGATGTCGAAGGATTCCCCGCGCCGGTTGAAATTCCGGTGATCGTCCGCGGGGAAGGTCGAATCCCGCCGCAGTTTGCCCGTCAACAATCCGCTGGCCAGGGGCACTCGGGCAATAATTCCCACTTTCCTTTGTTTTGCGATTGCCCAAAATTCGTCCGCCGGCTTTTGTCGGAAAGTGTTGAAAATAATCTGCACCGTCTGCACATTCGGATATTCCGTCGCACGGATGGCTTCGCTCACTTTCTCCACGCTTACGCCGTAATAGCGCAGCTTCCCGGCCTTCACCAAATCGTCCAATATCCCGAATACTTCCGGACGCTCATAGAGCGCAGTCGGCGGGCAGTGAAGTTGCAGCAAATCAATCGCTTCGCACTGCAGATTCCGCAAACTGTCTTCCACCCACGCGGTCAGGTTTTCCCGCGAATAGCCCTCCACTGTCTGCTTCGGCAAACGCCGGCCTGCCTTTGTCGCAACCACGATCGATTCCTTCCGCGACTTCTTCAATTGCGCGATCCGCCGCTCACTGCGTCCGTCGCCATAAACATCCGCGGTATCGATAAAATTCACGCCCGAATCGATCGCCTGGTTCAATGCGCCCAGCGCCTCGGTGTCGCTCACCTGCCCCCACGACCCGCCGATTGCCCACGCTCCAAAGCTGATGTCCGACACTTTCCACGGAGTACGTCCCAGTTGCCGATAATTCATCCTCTTCTCCTCGCTTTACGCACCCTTGCACAACACAACCATACCGCCTGCGCCAACGTCTGTGATTTGTTCCGTAAGGATTGCTATCCGGCAGCCTTCGGCAGCGGTGGCGCCCCAGCGGGCGGCATTCTCTTTGGTTTGATGAACCGGAAGATCGTCGCATTCACCAGGATGGTCAGAAGCGATGCCGCCAGCGTCGCGTGATAGAGTTGCGGCGAAATCAGTCCCGCCTTGTTCGACACCTGCGCCAGAATGAACGAAAACTCCCCAATTTGCGTCAATCCGATCCCCACCCGGAACGCCGTTGCATTCGAGTACCGGAACACCCACACCACGCCGGTCCACACCACGTATTTCCCCGCCAGCACCAGCGCCGCCACCAGCACGATCATCGGCCAACTGTCTTTCCAGGCTTTCGGGTCCAGCAGCATCCCCACGGACACGAAGAAAAACGCCACAAACACGTCGCGCAGTGGCTGTGTTTGCCGCGCCAGTTTGTGCGTGAACTCCGAATTTCCCAGGAACAATCCCGCCAGAAACGCCCCCAGCGCCAAGGAGAGCCCGATCTCTTCCGTCAGCGCCGCAATTCCCATGCAAACCGTCAGCGCCAGCAACAACGAAATTTCGTCGTTGCAGGTTTTTTCCACTTTGGCTAAAAGCGGGGGAAACACCTTCCACGCCACGAACGCGATCGGCGCCAGCAGCAGAATCGCCTTCCCCACGCCCCACGACGCCTGCCACAGCGTCCCTCCACCGTTTGGCGAAAAGCTCGGCAGCACCACCGTCAGGATCACCACCGCCAGATCTTCCACCAGGGACAACGTCACCATCAGCCGCCCGTGCTCCGTGGCCATTTCTCCGCGGTCCATCAGCAAGCGCAGCAGCACCATGGTGCTCGCCACTGAAATGATGCAGCCCACCGCCATCCCCTGCGCCAGCGGCCACCCCAACAGTGCTCCCACGCCGATCCCCAAGCCCACGCACAGCAGGATTCCCAGCGGCGCGCCCACCAGCGCCACCCACTTCACTTTCAGAAGCTCCGGCACCGAAAACTCGATGCCAACCGAAAACATCAGCAGGATCACGCCGATTTCGGCCATCGTTTCGAAGTTGCGCGTGTCGTGTACGCGCGGCCCCGGTGTCAGCGGACTCATCACCAGGCCAGCGAGCACATATCCCAGCAGGATGGGTTGCCGCAGTTTCCAGGCCAGCAACCCGCAGGCGAACGCCGCCACAATCACCAGCGCGATGTCGAGAAATACGTAGGAGTGTTCCAGCACGTGCGAATTTCCTTCGTTCGAAGCTGCGGCAACAGAGTCTAGCACTCCGCGCCATCCGGTTGGCCATGAATCAGAATCCGTCTTTTGGACCAACATCGGATGGTTGTCGGTTGGTTTTCGCCCCAAGCCGCGGAAGGGAGGGAAATCCGCGCCAGCCGCGGAATCCGCCCCCACGAATGGCGCTGCGTGCCGGTGTCTTGTCTACGGGGCGACGATATCTTTTAGGCGCGCCTTTTCCTGCACCGCTGCCAGGCTCGCGGCATCCCAACCGCCGCCCAGCGCCTTCACCAGCAGCACCGAAGTCACCAGCCGTTGCCCCTGGATAATCGCCGCTTCCTGCTCGTTGCTCAGCAGGTTTTGCTGCGCGCTTACCACGTCCAGATAATTCACCAGCCCGCCCACATAGCGGGAATTGGCGATATCCAGTTGCCGACGCGCCGCCGCCACCGCGTCCGCCTGCGATTGCTGCGCCTTGTGCAGCACTTCCAGCCCTGTAATGTCGTCTTGCACTTCCTGGAAGGCGCCCAGCACCGTGCCCCGGTAGCTCGCCACCGTCGCATCGTAATTCGCCTGTGAAAACTGCACCTGGGCACGTCGCGCGCCACCCGTGAAGATGCTTTCCGCCACGTTGGCCCCGATGGCCCACACACCGCTCTCCGCGTTAAACAGTTGCGAAACCTTGGCTGAGTTCCACCCGCCCTGCCCGTAAAGCAGCAGCGACGGATAATACGCCGCCTTCGCGAGGCCGATCTGCGCATTTGCCACGGCCATCTCCCGCTCCGCCTCCGCTATGTCCGGGCGCCGCTCCAGCAGGTCAGAGGGCAGGGAGACTTCCACATTGGGAGGCTCCGCCGAAAGCTCCTGCGAAGGCAGGTGAAAATCCGGCGCCGCACGCCCCGTCAGCGTCGCAATCGCATCTTCGAATTGTTTCCGCTGTTGCCGTAGCAGCGTCGCCTCCGTGCGCGTCGAGTTGAGCAAAGTCTCTTCCTGCGCCACGTCCAGGCCGGACGCCACGCCCCCCTGGTGCCGCGAGTTCACCAAGTCCAGCCCTTTTTCCAGCGTCTCCACCGTTCGCTTCAGCAGCGTAATCTGCGTGTCCAGTTGCCGCATGCTGTAATAATCTGCCGCAAGCTCCGCGGTGAGCACCAGCCGCACGTTCTCAAAGTCCGCTTCGCTTGCCTGCAACGAAGCCTGCGCCGCCTCAATCGTGCGCCTCCGCTGCCCGAAAAGGTCCACTTCGTAGCTGACGGTAAATGGAATCGTCCAACTGCTCTGGGTCACCGGCCCCGATAGCTGAATCGGCGTGCCGGTGGCGCGATCGCCTGAATAACGCTGGCGGCTTGCGCTTGGCGCCACTCCCAGCGTCGGAAACAACGTGGCGTTCTGCACCGCTGCCGCCGCCCTCGCCTGCTGGTAATGCGCCACGGCCACTTTTAATGTTTGGTTGGAAGCAAGCAGATCGTTTTCGAGGCCGTTCAGTTCCTCGTCGTGGAACACCGTCCACCACGCCGCCTTTGGCACCGTGTCTTTCGGCGTCGCTTCGCGGAACGGCTCGCGCACTTCCCATTTCGCCGGCACGGGCGCTGCCGGCTTCTTGTAGTTTGGCCCCACCGTGCAACTCGCCAATCCGTACCCTGCCAGCAAAAACGCCGCCAAGAAAAGCTTGTCCTTCGCGCGCCGCCCGCCTGACGCCATCAGGGTTTCTTCTCCACTGGCGCCGCATTGCCCCCCGCCCTGGCGGGTGCATTCTGCGCCGGCGGCGGCGCAGCCATCGGATTCGCCACTTGCTTCACGTGCACTTCTTCGCCGTCATTCAGCGAATCGGGGGGATTCAGCACGATCCAGTCATCGGCATTCAGCCCGTTCAAAACTTCCAATGTCACGCCGTAATCGCGTCCGATCGTCAGCGTCTGCAGATGCGCATGATGATTCGCGTCCACCACCACGGCTCGCAGCCCTTCCGACCGGAAGAGCAGGGAATTGACCGGTACCTGCAACCGCTGGCCCGTCACCTTCACGTCCAGATGCACTTGCGCGTAGCCTCCCGGCAGTAGTTGCCCGGCGGCGTTCGGCACATCCACTTCGGTGAGCAGCGTTCGCGTGGAAAGATTGATCGCGTTCGCGCTACGCACCACTTTCCCCTGGAATTTCTGTCCGGGATATTGCGTCAGCTCCAGATAGGCGTTGATTCCCGCACGGATCGACGGCGCGTACGCTTCCGGCACGTTCACATACACGCGGATCGGATCTGTCTGCGCCAGATAAAACAGTTGCTGCGAAGTCCCGCCATTTCCCGCGTTGATCAGCGTCCCAATATCGATATTGCGCTGCGTGATGTATCCGTTGAACGGCGCATAAATCCGCTTGAACGATTCCAGGTCCTCCAGCCGCCGCACGTTGGCCTCGGCCGATTGCACCATCGCACGTTTCGCCGCCAGGTCGCCCATGGCGTTGTCCACCTCCTGCTTCGAAACCCCGTCCGTTTTCAGCAAATCCGAATACCGCGCCGCGGTGATCTCCGAAAGCTGCACGTTGGCCTGCGCGGTGTTCAGGTCCGCGCGCGCCTGTCCGAGTTCCTGGTCCACTTCCGGCGTGTCGATGTCCGCCAGCAGATCGCCCTTTTTTACGTTGCTGCCGATATCGTAGTACCACTTTTTCAGATAGCCGTTCGTCCGCGCGTAGATCGGGGACTCCACGTACGCGTTTAATGTTCCCGGCAGCACCAGGTCTTCCTCGCCCGATTCCACCTCCGGATGGATCACCGCCACCGTCGGCACGGCGGCAAGTTCGGTCTCGTTTGCCAGTGCCTGATACTGGGCCCGCCGCTGCACGATCAGGATGATGCCTAGCACGATCAACGCGCCGATGACCAGGAAGAACACGGCAAACAGCGGACTCTTTTTCCTCCCTGCAACGGCTTCGCTGCCTTTTGTTGCCTCAGTCTCCATCTTTCTGCTCCAAATCTTTCCCTTGCGCGGTCAGGCCAGCGCCACTTCCTGGCCGCGTCCGCGCCGCTTCCGGCGTTCCAGCCAGCCGTGAATAATCGAGAATACGCAAGGCACGAAGAACAGCGTGGCGATTGTCGCGAACAGCAGGCCGCCGATCACCGCGCGTCCCAGGGGCGCGTTCTGCTCGCCGCCCTCTCCCAGGCCAATCGCCATCGGCACCATGCCGATCATCATCGCCATCGCCGTCATGATCACCGGGCGGATGCGCACGTACCCCGCCTCCAGCGCCGCTTCCCGCGGCGACTTACCTTCAATCATCTGCTCTCGCGCGAAGGAAATCATCAAAATACTGTTGGCGGTCGCCACACCCATGCACATGATTGCTCCGGTCAGCGACGGCACGTTCAGCGTCGTGTGCGTGACCAGCAGCATCCAGCAGATTCCCGCCAGCGCGCCCGGCAAGGCCGTGATGATGATGAAGGGGTCCAGCCAGGACTGGAAATTCACCACAATCAGCAGGTAAGCCAGAATGATCGCGCCGATCAAACCGATTCCCAGCCCGAAGAACGACGAGTTCATTGTCTCCACCTGGCCGCGAATCACGATGTGGCTCCCGCGGGGCAGCTCCTTCTTCGCCTCCTCCACGAGCTTTTCCACGTCGCTTTCCACGCTGCCCAGGTCCCGTCGATAGACCGAAGCGTACACGTCGATCAGCGGCTGCACGTTATAGTGCGAGATGGAAGCCGCGCGGGCCACATTGTGCGTCGTCACAAGGTTGCCCAGAATTTGCGGCTGCGCCCCAGGCATGCTCCCGCTGATCGGCGTATTCTGCAGCGCCTGGAAAGTATCTACCCGGTATTGCGGCGTCTGCACCGCCACGTTGTAGGTCACGCCGTTTCGCGGGTCCAGCCAGAAATTCGGGGTCGTTTGAAAGCTCGATGACAGCGACACCAGCAGGTTTTGCGCCACGTCCCTCGCCTGCATGCCCACATACTGCGATCTCGTCCGGTCCAGATTCATGTACAACGTCGGCGCGTCGAACTCCTGCTGCACGTGCACGTCCACCGCTCCCGGAATGTGCTGCATCTCGTCGGAAAGTCGCTGCGCCACTTCGTAGTTTGCCTGCTGGTTTGCGCCAATGATCTGCACGTCCACCGGCGCCGGCGTTCCGAAGTTCAGAATCTGCGTTACGATGTCCGCCGGCTGGAAGAAAAACTGCACTCCCGGAAATTCCCGGGCCAGCCGCCGCCGCAGTTCGTTCACATACTCGCCCGTCGATTTTCCCCGCTCGCTCTTCAACTGCACCAGGATTTCCGCGTCCGCCGTTCCGATCGTTCCCGAATTGCTGTACGTCATGTTGATGCCCGAGACCGGCAGCCCCACGTTGTCGATCAGTGTTTGCAGTTCCCGCGGCGGGATCACGTCGTGAATCACCTTGTTCACCTGGTCCGCCAGCCGCGTCGTTTCTTCAATCCGCAGCCCCGTCCGCGCGCGCATGTGCAGCCGGATTTGGCCCGCGTCCACGCTTGGGAAAAAATCGCGCCCCAGGAAGAACGTCAGCCCCGCGGACAGCACGCAAAACGCCAGGAAGCACGAGGAAAACAGCCACGGCCGGTCCAGCGCCATCGTCAGCGCCCGCCGGTACCCCATGCGCAGCCGCTCAAAGGAATGCTCGAAACCCTGCTGGTATCGCCGGAACAATCCCATCTTTTCCCCGACATGCAAATCCGCCTGGTACTCGTCTTCCGCGCTCAGCAGATACATCGCCATTGTCGGCACGATCGTTCGCGACCACATATACGACGCCAGCATCGCGAAAATCACCGCTTCCGCCAGCGGCACGAACAGAAACCTCGCCACACCCGACAGGAAGAACATCGGCAGGAACACGATGCAAATGCATAGCGTTGAAACGAACGCCGGCACCGCGATCTGCTGCGCGCCGTCCAGGATCGCCTGCACCGTCTCCTTGCCCATGGCCAGGTTCCGGTTGATGTTTTCGATCTCGACGGTGGCGTCGTCCACCAGGATGCCGACGGCCAGCGCCAGGCCTCCCAGCGTCATGATGTTGATCGTTTCTCCCAGCGCGCTCAGGCACAGCAGGCTCACCAGGATCGAAAGCGGGATGGACACCGCAATGATCAGGGTGCTCTTCCAGTTGCCCAGGAACAGCAGGATCATGATCGCCGTCAGGCACGCGGCAATCAGCGCTTCGCGCAGCACGCCCTGGATCGCCGCGCGCACATAGATGGACTGGTCGAAGAAGTTCGTGATGTGGAGTTCCGGGGGCAGGGAAGACTGGTAATCGGCCAGCACCTGCTTCACGTGGTCCACGATTTCCAGCGTCGAGTTTTTCCCCGTTTTGTAAATGCTCATCAGCACGCCGCGCTGCCCGTTCGTCAGCACCACATTGGTTTGCGGCGTGAAGCCGTCGCGCACGTGCGCCACGTCCTTCATGTAGATCGTGGAGCCGTTCACCGTCTTCACCGGCAGGTCGTTCATCTCCGGGATCGTCTGCGGGCTGCCGTTCATCTCCACGTTGAATTCCAGGCTGCCCAGCTTTGCCGTGCCCGTCGGCAGGATCAGGTTCTGCGCTGTCACCGCGTTCACCACGTCCACCGGCGAAAGCCCCTTCGCCTGCAGCGCCGCCGAGTCGATGTCCACGGACACGACGCGCGACTTGCCTCCATACGGATAGGGCATCGACGCCCCTGGCACCGTCGAAATCTGCGTGCGGATGAAGTTGTTCCCGTAATCGAACAGTTGCTGCTCGCTCAGCGTGTCGCTGTTCAATCCCACTTGCAGCACCGGCACCGTCGAGGCCGAATAAATGATCACCAGGGGCGGGGTCGTCCCCGGCGGCAGGTTCTTCAGAAACGTCTGCGAAATTGCTGTCGTTTGCGCCAGCGCGGTTTCCACGTTTGCCCCGGAGTGGAAGAAAATCTTGATCAGCGAAACGCCGTTCAACGACTGTGATTCCACGTGCTCCACGTCGTTCACCAGCACCATGATCCCGCGTTCCACGTTCGACGTGATCCGGCGCTCCATCTCCTGCGGTTCCAGGCCGGTGTAGGTCCACACCAGCCCGATCACTGGAATATTGATGTCTGGAAAAATATCCGTCGGCGTGCGCAGCAACACCACGGGCGACATTAGGATGATGACCAGCGCCATCACAAGGAACGTATATGGCCGCGAAAGGGCTAATCGGACGATCCACATATTCTTTGGTTGGTGACCTTAGGCCTGCGGAGCACTTCGTCTCCCACCCGTCGCGCTAAGCGCTTCGATCATTACTCCTTTATTAGACTACCAATGCCCCCCATTTGGGTACGTAAACGCACCATGCCGGCGCTTGCAATTTCTTTCGGTCCAATTTGGTCCTCGGTATTCGGGCGCCTTCGTGCTCTGCGCACACGCATTCTCCTCTCTTCCTTCTGCAGAGGATATTAACTCCCCGGAACCTAAACGCTGGGTTAATTCCGCGCGTCTTGCAATGGGGCATTCGGGTTCGATTAAAGAAACTTCTGATGCCTATTCAAAAGATTCATGCGGATTCCCCGCCTCGCCATGGGTCTCGCGATCCGCGCTCGTCTTCCGCAGCCTGCGTTAGATTCATATCCCGGCAGCCTCGGTACGCCTTTTCGCTCCGCGAACTATCGCTCAGACGCCGATACGCCCCGCCACCACTGAACTTTTTCGACTCACCAGCCAAAGTTTTGCCCTTCGCCCGCCTTTTTCCCGGTAAAGTAATCTTGTTCGTCTTGTAACAATCCCAATTCCATCCGCGCGAAGGAGGACAGTTGTGAAGTCGCTCGTCTGTTTTGCCGCAGTGGTGTGCTTACTCGCCCTTCCCGTTCGGGCCCAGCAGGAATCCGCCCATGCCGTCCCAAAGCACGTGGTCGTAAACATCAAGAACCTGGAAGGGCAGGATGTCGGCACCGCGACGCTCTCTCCCGCCGCTCACGGCGTGAAGATCGTTCTCGACATCAGAAAGCTCCCGCCCGGTGAGCATTCCATACACATCCACCAGAACGCTGCCTGCGATCCACCCGATTTCATGAGCGCTGGCTCGCACTTCAATCCCGAAGGGGGCGAACACATGCACGGCGCCATGGCGGGAGACATCCCCGATTTCGATTTGATTGTCGGCAAGGATGGCACGGCCCATGTCACCACCGTTGCGCCCAATGTCACCATGGGCAACGACGATCACTCCGTGTTCAGCAATGGCGGTACCGCCATCGTCATTCACGGCGTCAGCAGCGGAAGCGGCATCGCCGCCCCTCCGCGCATCGCCTGCGGGGTCATTACTCGTCCCTGATCACTTTTGGAGCGCGGGGCGAGGCTTCTGATCTTGAAGTCGCGCCCCAAGCGGCCCATCCTGATTCGCGCGGCAGCCCCACACGCCGCATTTGCGCGTAGGGCTTTCTCTTGTGGCCTAGCCGCCGCCCCGTCGCGTGTGCTTTGCGCGATGATTTCCCGCTATGTTGTTTCAACCCCGCCGGCCAAAATCGAATGCCTTGGGGCTTTGTCCGAAAACCAACAACTACAAACTTCCGGATACAAACGGCCTTCTACTTATGCGTCATCGTAAAAACGCCGTCCCAGCCCACCGGCGGCTCATCGAACAAATACTCCTGGCACCGCTTCCAGTACATCCGGGAAGGTCCATCCTCCGGCCACTTGCCGAGAATCCCTTCAAACGCCTTCTGCGCTTCTTGCCACTTTCGGTGCTGGTAAAGCATCCGCGCCGCCGCGAATTCTTTTACCCGTTCCAGCAACTCCGAGTAACTCGGCTCTTTTTCGAGCTCCGCAGTCTTCCCCAACAATTCGTAAATTACCACCGGCTGCAGCTTGCCTTTCACCCGGATCACATCCAGCTCGCGGAAAAGGAAGCCCGCAGCTTTCACTGCCTCATGCGTCGAATCGTTCACTAGAATGTGCGTTCCATACTCCTTGTTAAGTCCCTCCAGCCGCGAGGACAGGTTCACCGTGTCTCCCAGCGCCGTATACCCGTACCGGAGTTCTGATCCCATGTTTCCCACGCTTGCCGTTCCCGAGTTCAAGCCGATTCCGATATCCAGCTTCGGCTTACCCTCCGCTTCCCACTGCTTCTGCAGCGCGTGCACCCTCTGCATCATCGCCAGCGATGCTTTGCATGCGTTGATCGCATGATCCGGCTCTTCGTATGGCGCGCCCCAGAACGCCATCACTGCGTCGCCGATGTATTTGTCCAGCGTGCCCTGCGTTTCGAACACAATTCTCGTCATGTCGGAAAGATAGCCGTTCAGGAAAAGCGCCAACTCTTGCGCGTCCAGCTTTTCCGAAATCGTCGTGAATCCCCGGATGTCACTGAACATCACGGTGATTTCTGTTTTTCGTGGTTCCACCAATTGTGGATTCACCAGCAGCCGCCGGATCACTTCCGGGCTCAAATATTGCCCGAACGCCGTCCTTACCTTGCGTTTTTCCTTTTCTTCCACCAACGCGCGGTACAACGACACCAGCATCACGTTCGCCGTCAGCGTCCCCGCCGGCAGCGTGAAATTCAGCCAATAGCCGCGCAGAAACGACACATAATTCAAGTACGCAAACGGCAGCAAGAGCGCCAGCCCGAACCACATCCACCGCGGCGAAACCAGCGCCATGGCAATTCCCAGCGGGATTCCGAACAAAAGAATGAGGCACAGGTCGAAGACTTCCTGCTTCGGCCCGCGAATCAGGAAACCCTTGTTCAGCATGTTGTCGATCACGTTGGCGTGCACTTCCAGCCCCGGGTAGTCGATGCCTCCGTAGGGCGGCGTCCGCAAATCGCCGATGCCCGTCGCCGAGGCCCCCACCAGCACGATTTTGTCTCGAAATGTCCCGGGCTTGAATTTTCCGTTCACCACGTCCGCGATCGAATAGTAAGGATAGGTCCCGCGCGGACCGCGGTAATTGATCAGCACGCGCCCCAGCCAGTCCGGCTTCACCGTTAGCTTGTCGCCGAACTGGATCGTGGCCACACCCGCCGGCCCATAGTTCACCGTCACCTGTTCGCTCTTTAACCCGAGGTAAAGCCGGATCGTCTGCACCTCCAGCGAGCCGTAAAGATCGATGTCTTCGGGATTGTTCGACCGGCCGAACGGCACCACCAGCAGCGCCCGCCGCAGCACTCCGTCCGCATCCGACGAAATGTTGAAGAACCCGATGGCCGTCTTTTCGTCGTTGTCCGGCGGAGCAAGTTCCGCGGTATTGGCAATGGTTGCCGTGAACAGCGTCCCCTCGAATTGGTAACTGTTCAGCAGCGCCGCGAAATCCGCCTTTCCCGTTGCGGGATTGATGGCATTGCGATTCAGCGAATACCACTGCACCATGTCGGCATATTTATTCAGCGTCGCGTCGTCGATCCCTTGAATCTCGTCCGGCTGCAAATAGAAGTTGCCTAGCACCACTGCGCCGAACCGCCGCAGCGCCGCGCCAAACTGCGCGTCCGCATCGAACTCCTTCGCCAGTTCGGCCACGTGCGCTTCCATACGCGGATCCGGCGGCTTTCCTTCTTTCTTGTCCTGCTCAATCTGTCCCCAAAGCGCGCGGATCGGGGCGGCCGTCTGGTCCGGCTTGTCAAAGGTCACGTCAAACGACACCACGCGGGCCCCATCCTGCCGCAACTGGTCGAGCATCTCCCCGAAATATTTCCGGGAAAATGGCCATTTGCCCAGCACTTCCTGCGAGCGCTGGTCGATCGCCACCACCACGATGCGCGGGTCGGGCGGCGTGTATCGCGCCGGACGGTAGCGGAATCGCGTGTCCAGGGTGCTGTATTCGAAGCGTTTCAGGAAATCAAACAGCGGCGTGTTGCGGTCGCCGACGAACGTGAACACATACACGCCCAGGGCCAGAATCGTGATGACCACGCTGATGACGAAGACCGCGCGGTGCTGCCACCAGGTCGCCAGCAGGTTTCGCAGCCGAAAACCGATCCCGTACTGGCGGCCTCCTTCGCGCGCGTTTGCCATAGGAGGAGGGAACTATTCGCGAAAAATGAAATTCATGCGCACGCCGCAGATTTCGATCAAGTCGCCGTCGTTCAGCCGCACCGTGCCGGAAATCGGGTTGCCGTTGACGCTGGGCACCTTGTCGCCCGTGCCCAGGTAGTAGCCGTCGTCGCGTTGGTTGATCTGCGCCGCCATCTTGGGCTTGAACCAACCCTTCAGCCGCACTGTGGCCATTGGCGACTTGCCGATCACGGTCAGCTTGTTGGTCAGGGGATATTCTTTTCCGTCCACGCGGCCGCTTAATATCACCAGCGTGGCCACTTTTACGCGCCCTGCGGCAAACTGGGAGCGCTCACCCATCGCCGCGGCCTGTTGGAGCATGTCCCGCCGAGCCTTGGTATCCAGTACCATGGTCTCGTTGATTTTCGGCGCCGCCGTCTTGCGTCCCGTGTCCCAGGGAATGGCCGCGTCCGCGGTCGCGTCCACCTTAATGTGGTGCTTCCCGATCCAGATCGAGTCGCCGTCGTGCAGCGTGGCGCGCTCCACGCGCAGATCGTTCACAAACGTCCCGTTCAGGCTGTCCAGGTCTTCCACCACCAGGCGTCCAGCTTCGTAATACACCCTCGCGTGGTAATTCGACACCGCCAGGTTGTCCACGGGAAGATCGTTGTCTGGTGAGCGGCCAATCGTGACCGGCCGGTTGCCGATCGGCACCTCTTTGACCAGCTTGTTTTCAAACATCAGACTAAGTTTCGCCATGCTATCCCCTCCGAGGAGGTGCTAGTCTTTTTTGGCCGAGCCGCGCCGCATCCAGGAAAACCAGCCCTTGCTGGCGTCATCCTCGAAGCGCGCGACGATTACCGTAATGTTGTCGACCCCGCCGCTTTCGTTCGCCAGCGTGATCAGTTTTTCCGCCGCCGCCGACGGCACCGTTTCCGCCTGCAGCGTTCCCGCGATTTCGGGCTCGGTGATCATGCGCGTCAAGCCGTCCGAACAAAGCAGCAGCACGTCCCGCGGATAAATCTCCACCTCGTCCACGTCAATCTCGACTTCGGGGTGCGCTCCCAGAGCCCGCAGCAGCACGCTCTGCATCTCGCTCTCTTCCGCCTGCTGCGGCGTAATCAGTCCCCGGCGCACCTGCTCCGCCACCAGCGAGTGGTCGTTCGTCAATTGCTGCAAATTTCCGCTCCGCAACAAATACGCCCGGCTGTCTCCCACATGCGCGATGCTCAGCAGCGAATCCTTCAGCCACGCCGTCGTCACTGTCGCGCCCATCCCGCGCTGCTCCGGATTTTTCTGCGCGGCCTGATAGATCAAGTAATTCGCCTGCCGCACGGCGTTGCGCAGCCGCCGCGTCTGCGAACTCCAATTTTCCGGGGCCGCCTCCAGCACCGTCACGCCAGAATCTTCCTTTTCGCTTTCGCAATATTTCGTGATCAGGTCCACGGCCATCGCGCTGGCCACTTCGCCGTGCGCTTCGCCACCCATCCCGTCCGACAAGATGAAAAGCCCCAGCGATTCCACGATCCGGTGGGAATCTTCGTTGTTTGTACGCACCCGTCCGACGTCTGACAAGCCGCTGCTGACGATCTGCACAGCCTCTCCTTCAAGCCTTCCCGTGAACACGAGAGGTACCCCCGGCGTGGACACCCCGGCGACTTCTTACTTTCCACGCTAACAGACCCCTTGCTGCTCGGAAAGGCTTTGCTCCCAACTGATTACCTTTCGATACCTACCACTGGCCAAAGAATCAGTTTGCCACACTCCAAGCCCCTCTTGCCTCGAGACCTTCAGCTTTCCACTGCTTGGGCAACGCCCTTGCAGCACACCTTTTTGCCCTTTCTGCCATCCAGCTTCCGACCTCTAAATGAGAAAGCACCGTACCCCGCAACCAACTCTGCTCCTTCTGCTGACTGGTCCCTGATCCCTCACCTGGCTTCTCAATGACACGACCCATCGTCCAAAAACGGATTGCTGGTCGCCATCGCCGCCAGTGATCTCGCGCACCTTGGAATCTTTTGATTCAATAGATCATCGTCCATCGAATGGGGATCGATGAACTCCAGCTTCACCCGCTTCTCCAGATATTTTCCCGTAGGGTTATCGATCTTGTCGTATTCCTTCGCCAGCAGCTGCGCCCCGCTCTTGTCTCCTTGTGTGGTTGCTGCGAGTTTCGCTTTGCGCAGATTGGCCGCCGCCTGCCCGCGATAGGGCACAAACAAGCTATCCGAAAGCGGGTATCCGTTGAAGATGGCGTTCAGCAGAGTGTTCCGTCATTCCCGAATTTGCGCCATGTATTCAATCCCTGCTTGGAGGAACTCCTGAGAAAACCCGTTATTCGGTTGCGCAGCCAGAGCCGCTGCCGCCACCACCTCACCCCCGCCTGCGGGGAGATTCAGCCTGATTTCATGTCCCTGATAGGAAATGCTTGCATTCGCGATTCGTGCCAGCGCGTTTGCATCCACACAGGAATGCCCGTTGATTTGCACCACGCGCGCCAAACCGCTCCGTTCGTTCACGGTCAGCGTGTACTCCCGCTGCGTCTGCGCCCACGCCTCCGTCGCCAGCACTCCCAGCAACACCACCGGCAGGCCGCATGCCTGCATGGAGTTCCATTTCATTGGATTTCTCCTCTTTCAGGATGCCTCCCGCTCGGTCCAGCCGTGTGCGGCTGCGGGAGCCACAAGGACCTGGTATCGTCCCGTCTATCTTGGGCACAACTCCATCCGTGAACAAGGCCCTCTATCACACCCCAATTGGTGCCCCGTACTTCTGCCGCAGGCATTTCTCCTCTACAATCTCAGTGTGCGGATTTTTTTCACCTTGCCGAAGCTCCTTCTCCTCGCTGTTGCTTCCATTTCAATAATCTCGGTCTCCCCCCTTGCGGCCCAGGAGCCGCCCTCCGCTTCCTCAGCCCGCATTCTCCTGCTCCCCCGCAAAATCGTCAGCGGGGAGCGCGCCACACTCGCCGTTCTCGATGTCAACGGCCGCCTCACGCCTGGGGTCACCGTCGAATTCTCCGACGGCGACAAGCTCACTACCGATGCAACCGGCCGCGCCTTCTTCGTCGCTCCTCTCAACGCGCAGAAGGTTTTCGCTTCCATTCAAGGACGCCCCGGCCGCCTCTCCAGCACTGTTCTCTCTGCCGCTGAATCTCCCTCGGGAACCCTGGAAGTTTCTCTCGTTCCGCGTGTCGCCTCCCTTAGCGATCGCATCGAAATTAGCGGCCACGGCTTTTGCGGCGTCGCCGACGCCAACCGC
The DNA here is from genome assembly GCA_021324935.1 of Acidobacteriota bacterium. Taxonomy (GTDB): domain Bacteria; phylum Acidobacteriota; class Terriglobia; order Acidiferrales; family UBA7541; genus Acidiferrum. The sequence continues at coordinate 32,225 of JAJPIE010000075.1, read as the reverse complement.
GTCACCTTCGACAATCAACCCGGTTTCGTGCTCGCCGCCTCCCCTGCGTATCTCGCCGTGATTCCTCCAGCGGACATGAATCCCGGCCCGTCGCAGGTGCAAGTCACCTGCGGCCAGAAAACCGACCAGCCCTTCATCGTCGTCCTGGTTGCCCTGGATCTCGAAGCCAGTTCCGCGCCTCTCACTCCCGGTGAACATCGCACGCTAACCGTTCATGTGAAGGGCAGCACCGCCAAGGTGAGCCTTGAAGCCCGCAATCTCGCTCCCGGGGTCGCGGAACTCCAGGGCGGGGTCTCCGCTCGCGCTGTGTCAAGCGGCGGCGCCGAAAACACCGCTAGATTTGAACTCGTCGGCAAACAGCACGGAAGCTTCGTTATCTCGATTCGCCTGATTTCTCCCGCCACCCCTCCCCGTCTCTGACATTTTCTTGTAGGGCCCTCTTTCCGGGGCGGGCGGCTCGGCCAGTAGTGGCCGAACTTTAGCTCGGCCGCCGCCTCCTTCTCCGGGCCCTCTGTGTTCTTTCTCTGGGTGTCCTGTGTTAAATTCCTTCGTCACTCCATCTCATAATGCCCGAACTTCCTGACATCACCGTGTACCGCGAAGCGCTTGAAAAACGCGTCCTAGGCCGCGTCCTTCAGCGCATCCGCATCGCCGGCCCCTTCCTTTTGCGCACCGCAACCCCGCCCATCGATTCCGTGCACGGCCACAAGGTCACCGGCCTGCGCCGGGTTGGCAAGCGCATCGCCCTGGGTTTCGACAACGGCCACTGGCTCGTGTTTCACCTGATGATCGCGGGACGCCTGCACTGGAAGAGCAGGCCGGTCCATCCCGACGGTCGCCGCACGCTCGCTACCTTCGAATTCGACAACGGCACGCTCACGCTCACCGAGGCCGGCACGCAGAAACGCGCCTCGCTGCATCTGCTCGCCGACGAAGAAGATCTGCGCCGAAGCGATCCCGGCGGCATTGAAATCCTCTCCGCCACGCGTGAGCAGTTCGCCGCTGTGCTCACCTCGGAAAATCACACCCTCAAGCGCGCGCTCACCGATCCGCACCTCTTCAGCGGCATTGGCAACGCCTATTCAGACGAAATTCTTTTTCACGCGCAGCTTTCGCCGGTGCAGTTGACGCAACGCATGGACGCGGAAGCCATCAGCCGGCTCTTTCGCGCGGTGAACTCCACAATGAAGGAATGGATTGATCGTTTAAGTAAGGAAACGCGTGAAAAATTTCCGGAAAAGGTCACCGCGTTTCGCGAAGAGATGTGCGTTCACGGCCGCTATGGCCGGCCCTGCCGCAAGTGCGGCGCGAAAATCCAGCGTATTCGATACGCGTCCAACGAAACCAACTATTGCCCCAATTGCCAGACCGGCGGCAAACTCCTTGCCGATCGCGCCCTCAGCCGCCTTCTCCGCGAAGACTGGCCCCGCTCCCTCGACGAAATGGAAGACCGCCTCGAATCCAAACTTCTTGTTCCGGCTCCCAAACCGTAGCGCCGGCATTTTCATCCCAAGCGCACCAAGGGACACACGCGAACCGCCATTTGTTGGTGTTTTTTGAAGCTGGGCGTTTTTCCGGCGCCAGGCACGGGCGCCGCCCCGTCCAAATTTCAGGGGGCGGTTTTAATCTTTACTTCTTTGTTTACTTACTTCGCTACTTCTTCTACACCCCGCCCTTCGCCGCCGCTGGCGGCAGCGCCAGCGCGCGCTGTGCATCTTCAATCCCCGGCTGCCCCGATTCGCTCGACGACACCAGATTATCCAGCGTATTCGAGGCTTTGCCGAACCGCTTGTCCGCTTCCGCGTAGCTCGCCTGCGCGTTCTTCAGGTGCGTGCCGATCTTGTCGAAAAAGTCCGCAAACGTATCGAGCTGTTTCCGCAGCCCGTTCAGATTCGCCGCCAGGTGCTTGGCATTTTCCTCGATTTGCATCCCGCGCAAGCCCATGGCGATCACGCGCAGATTCGCATGCAGCGTGTTCGGCGAAACCGGAAAAATGCTCCGGCCGCGGCAATATTCGTCCACCGGCTGCCCTTTGCCGTCAACGCTCATCAGCAGTTCGTAGAACACCGTCTCGCTCGGCACGAACATCAGCGCCACGTCCAGCGTTCCCTCATCCGGCACGATATATTTCTTTGCGATCGAATCCGCGTGCAGCTTGATCGCGGAAACGAACGCGCGCCGCGCCTCCTCTCCTTCCGCGCTCAGCCGCCGGTAGGCATCCAGCGGAAATTTCGAATCGATGGCCAGTTTCTTGTTGTCCAGCAGGAATATCACCGCGTCCGCCGCCTCGCCGCTGCGGAACCGGTATTGCTTCGCGTATTGCGCCTGCGGCAGGGAATCTTCCAGCAACCGCTCCAGCGTGATTTCTCCCAATGAACCGCGGGACTTCGCTCCGCCCAGAATGTTTTCCAGCGTTCGAGTAGTCTCAAACATCTGCTGGCCGGCCTGCTGCACCTGTCCCAATTGCTGTTGAATCTGATTGATCTGCTCGCGCGTGTTTTTCAATTCCTGCGACATCGCCGCTTGCGATTCCGCCGTCAGCTTCGAGGTCACTTCCGCCGAGTCCTTCACGCCGTCTTTCAGCGCCGTCGTCACCGCTTCCAGCCGGTCCGCCACCGTGCCCGCCAGCGTTTCGATCTTCGTGCTGCTTTGCGCCTGCGTGGTCGAAAGCGTCAGCAGGTCGCGCCGCAGTTCGTTCATCTGTGTTTCCAGCGCCGCGTTTTTTTTCTGCTCCTGTGCGTTCTGCACCAGCAGCCAGCCGACCAGGCCGAGTAGCAGCAAACCAAAAATCACCGCAACAATCGCCATAAGTGTCATGAAGTTTCTCCCGTGCCAGCGGGAAACGGGTCTTTCCACTCTATCGGGAAGGCTCTGTCACGGCAAGGTACTAACGTGACGGTAACTCTCAGGAGCTATGGCCCGCGCATTGCAGCACGCCCAGGTACACGCTCCACGGCCCGGCCGCTTCCCGGTATTGGTGCGCCAAAACCCGCGTAATTTGATGCAGATGCGTCAGATCGTGTACCGCCCAGGTGGCAAGCAGTTGCGACATCGTGACGACCCCCAGCGCCGGATGCCGTCCGCACCGCTCGAAGTCCTCCCTCCGTAGCGACATGGCCCGTAGTTCCTTTAGATTCTCCGCGCGCAATCTCGTGAACTCCTCGAGCAATTCCCCCAGCGATTTGCCGGCGCTTTCTCGAAACTGGGCCAGGCGGTCGAACGGATCGAAGGCGCGCGTCTCGCCGAATTTCCGAATGATCCTTGCGCGAGTCATCCAATCCGTCTTTTCACCGTGGATCAGGTGCCCGACGATGTCGAACACGCTCCACGTCTTCCCGCCCTCATTCGACAACGTCCACGCCTCCGGCAATTCCCGCAGCCAGGCATTCAGTGTCGCCGGAGTCCGCTCCAGCAGCGCGATCGTGTTTTCCAGATTCTGTTGCATGTTCCACCTCGCTTCTCTTGCCTCCAGCCCGCAGACTGGAAAACCGTCACTCCGAGGGCGGCGTGTGCCCGAGGAGTCTGCTCTTCCTTCCGCGAGGATTCTAGCCGCCCGCGTACCTTCCGTCAGCGGCCAATTTGGGCGCGAGCAACGACGATGGCTCGCTATACGGTCCGGAGTTGATGCGCGAAGTGATCCAGGCCGTCCAGCGCGAACACCTCGAAGTCACCACCGTCTTCGCCATGCACCAAGGTCCCGTCGCCTGGTCTTCCGTCGTCCCTCTCGTCCAGAAAGTCTTAAGCTATACTGTCGGCTCCGCGCGGGATAGCCGGCTTGCACCGGCGGCTCTCGCTTCGAAACGTTTGATGGGTCGCCGGGTTCATCAACGCGATTCAGGGAGTTCACCAAGCGCAAGGGAGGATGATCAGGATGTCTAGCCTTAGCTCCGCCGCCCTCGTGTTTCTGGCCGCAACCCTTCTGACGTCATCGTCCGCGACGGCTGCAACGGATCAACCCGCCAAGCCGGCCCCCGCCGCCGAGTTTGGAATGGATCGCTCCAACATGAGCACCGAGTGGACCCTTTCCCCTCCCAGCGAACCGGACATTTATCCGTTCAACGGTTCCTATAACGGCGCGGGAGTTTTTGAGGCCCGGCGTGTGGCCGTATTTGACGGAATCGCCCGCCTTCATCCGCAATGGTTTCGCGACGGCTTTGGGCCGGACACGCCGCAAGGCCCGCCATTGTTCGTGGACATGGTTCGCCAGGTCCATGCGCGCGGAATGAAAATGCTGGCGGTTGTCGGCCACACGGCGTCGGACTTTGATCCCAAGGACTTCATCGATCCCGTGCAGAGTGGCTGCCAGTGGGGCACGTATCCCCTCAGCAAGATCAACCTGGCGAAATTCCAGAGCCGCGTGCGCCGCTACTTCGACGCGCTGAAGATTGCCGGGCTTTCCGTGGATGCCTTCGAGATCGGCAATGAGTTGGACCTGTATTGCAATGACGCCGACATGCCCAAAACGTCGGACTTCGCCGCTCACCACTGGCAGTGGTTTCTTAGTTCGGCGCAAGTGCACGCGTTCGCCGCGGGCTACGCTCCCTTCCTCGAAACTTCCGCCGGCTTGATCCGGGAATATTTCCCCTCCGCAAAAATCATTACCTTCGGCATGAGCAATCCGACGGGAAACTCCGCCGCACTGATTCAGGCGCTGGCCGCTTTCCCCGGCAAGGATGGGAAAGATTTCGATTACACGAGCCTGGTGGACGGCTACGGCACGCACATCTACGCGGCGGCGGATACCACGTTGGACTTTGTCACCAGGACCACGAATGAACTGACCGGCCAGTCGGCCATGCTTCCCCACGGCGACCGCAAGCCGCTTTGGATCACGGAATGGAGTGAGTCCGCGGCCGCCTTCTGGTCCAGCAAGACTTGGTATTATCAGCCCACCGGCGCCGGCCGCTCCGCCGTGGATCGCAACAAAGCGGATGCGCAGGGCAAATTTCCCGCCATGACTCGCGCTGAAGTGATCCGCACATTTCAAGAACAAGTCCTCGGCCGGCTCCGTTCGCAGGCTCACCCGGTGAATATCGGATACCTCTTTTACTACTCTTACGACTCGGCGGGTAAATCGGGGATGTGCGACGCCACCGCCTTTAACACGAGTCGCGGCATCAAGGGTGTTTGCTTCAATGGTGTGATCGACCCGGTCAACGGCGAACTTCTGCCGGACGTTGCAGGCGCGCTGATGAGCCTGCGGTAAAGGCCAGCCACGCGAAAAGCGGATTGTCCCTTGCGTTGCAACGTCGCGATGACGCGCCACGTGCACCGCGCGGGGCCTGGGGGTGTATAGTGAAGCTGCCATGGGCCCCAAAATCGGAAGAATGATCCAGGAGGTCCTTTATGCCCTATTTCCTTCACCAAGTTAGTTACACTCCGGAAGCGCTCGCCAGGCTGATTGCCAATCCGCAGGACCGCGTGGAAGCGGTTCGCGCACCAATCGAAAAGCTCGGCGGGAAAATCAAAGACTCCTACTTTGCCTTCGGTCCGTCCGATGTCGTGCTGATCACCGAAATGCCCGACAATGTTTCGGCGGCCGCCATTGCGCTGGCTTTCGCGGCAGGGGGCGCCTTGCGGAACTGCCAAACGACCCCGCTTATGACCACGCAAGAGGCCATGGATGCGATGCGCAAGGCAGCCACCTGCGGCTATAAGCCGGTGGCCGTCAGCGCCGGCGCCGCGCGCTAAGCGTTAGCGCGCGCAATCGACTCAGTTCACTGGCTCATTTGGTCAAAGAAGAGTTGATTTGCTTAGCGAGGAGGGGTGTGTCCAAAATTCGGGTGAAACCGTCTGATGGCGGCGGCTATCAGGTGCCGAGACTCGCTGGCCAGGCGCACTGCTCCTGCAAAGCCAACTCTTTCCAGTCACCAGTCGCCAATCACAAGTCACCGCCACCTATGACTCCAGCTCTTCCAGCCGCCGCCGCCGCGGTTCCAGCCCGAAGAAGTGCACCACCACAATCTGCACGATCAACATTCCGATCATCAGACAGGTCACGCCGGCAACTCCATACTTGCGCAACAGCAATACCACCAGAAACGGCGTAAAGATCGTGGCCGTCCGCCCCACGGTGTTACATAATCCCGCGGCCCGCATCCGCAAATCCGTCGGAAACAGCTCGGGAATGTAAATCGCGAACAGCATCGCCACCAGCACATAGATCGAAACCACCAGCAGAAATCCCACCAGGGGCAGCAGCACCGGGTCGCGCATGAACGGATAAATCCCTCCGAAAACAATTGCCGAAAACGAAGCGCCAAGAATCGCCGGCTTTCTTCCCAGCGAATCCGCGGACACGGCTGCGATCGCGGCTCCCACCGGCGCGCCCATGCTCATCAAAAAAGAAAATTTGAACGAAGTCGCGATGCTCAGCCCCTGCTGCACGAAAAATGTCGGCAGCCACGACACAAATCCATAAATCAGCGTGTTCTCCACGATCAGCGTCAGAAACCCCACCATTGTCCGCGATAGCAGAGGCGGCTGAAACAGCGTCCCCACCCCGCGCATGGGCCCCACCGCGGTCGTTGGCGCCGGCTCCGGCAAAACCACACCTTGCCGCGTGACCTCGATTTCAATCCGCAGCAGAATCGTTTCCGCCTCCTCCGCTCTCCCGATCGATTCCAGCCATCGCGGCGATTCCGGCATCGCCTTGCGCAGATACCACACGATCAAGGCGCCGATGCCGCCGATCACGAACATGATCCGCCAGCCGATGCGCGGAATCAGCAGCGTACTGGCCAGCGCGCTCACCGGCAGGCTGGTCACCACCGCCGCGTTCAAAATCCCGCTCCATTTTCCGCGCGCCTGCGGCGGCAGAAATTCCGTCAGCGCCGCATAGCCCGCCACGAGTTCCGCCCCCAGTCCGATGCCCATCACCCCGCGCAGCGCGATCAGCCAGGGCATATTGGGCGCGAACGCGGCTGCCAGCGACGCCAATCCGAAAATCATCAGGTTTGCCTGATAGGTGAATCGCCGCCCGTAACGGTCGCCTAGAAATCCCGTCAGGAACGATCCGATCATCATCCCCATGAACGTCACGGACACGAACTGAGCGTTTTGCGCCAGCGTCGAAAATCCGCTCTTCAGCGTCGCGCCCAGCACCGTGGCCGCCACGTACACGTCGTAGCCGTCGAAAAACATCCCGATGGCGATCAGGGTCACGATGCGTCGATGAAAGGCGGAAAGGGGAAGGCGATCGAGACGCGCGCCGGCGTTTACGCTCATGAACGGTTCACTTTTTCCTCGAGAGCATCTCAAGCGAACCTTGCGTGAGAGCGTCCAGCGCAAGCTGGCAGTTTTCCGCGAAGGTATGGCTCTGCGTGGCCAGAAAAAACTCTTTGCAGCGCCGTGCCGCTCCGGCATCCAGCCGCAAAATGCGCGCCACCAGCGCATCCGCTTCGGTGGCCAAAGTCGCGGGGGAGCAAACCTGCGAAATCAGGCCGATTTCCAGCGCGCGCTGCGGCGTGAAAGGTTCGCCGAAAAGCACCAGCGGAAACGCAAACCGCGGCAGCGCGTATTCGCCCAGGTACGCCATGATTGCCGCCGGCGCCAGCCCGTGTTGCATTTCCGGAAAGCACAGCGAAGCCTGCTCCGACACCAGCGCGAAATCGCACACGATCGCCAGCCCCATCCCAAAGCCGAACGCATCGCCCTGCATCTCCGCAACGCCGATCAGAGGGCAAGTTCGCACGATGCGCTTGAATTCAATCAGCCGCGCCGCTTCCGCGCGAATCGAATCCGCGTCGCGCGCCGCGCGCTCGCGCCCCGTGCAGAAAACGCGCCCCCTCGCGCGAATCCGCAGCACGCGCGCGCGAGGCCGCGCGGCCTCCGCCCGCAATTCGGCCAGCATGGCGTCAAACATTGTTCCGGTCACTTCGTTGCCGCGGCCGGGATTGTTCAGGGTGAAGCTCAGCACCTCTCCCTCGCGCTGAATTTCGACCAGCGCGTCCGATGGCGCGCCGCTCAAATTTGTAATCGAAGAATTATCCATGGCGCGAAAAGTATATCGGAAATCGGAATTTGGATAGCAGAAATCAAGGGTTTTGCGGCTGGAAAGCAGGAGGCGATACTCGACGCGCGAACGAAAATCTGCCGGCTTCCATCTACTCGCAAAAAAATCGGGACCCAAAGAAGAAAGGGCCCCGCATCTGGTCCGGGGCCCTGCTGTGAATGTCAGTGTGAATTCGCCGGCGTCGCGCTACCAGTTCAGCTTCACCGCGAACTGGAACTGCCGCGCATCGTACGCCGCCGTCGGCTGGCCTGCGGTGCAGCTCGCGCCCGCCAGCGGATCGCACAACTGGTTCACCGCGGAAATGTTGGTGTGGTTGAAGAGGTTGAACGCGTCGGCAATCAGATCCAGCCGCATGCGCTCGCCCAGCGCGATGCCTTTGGACACGCGCAGGTCAAATTGGAAAAAGTATGGCATCACGAACTTGTTGCGTCCCAGGTTGCCCGTGCAACCGAGTGGCGGCGTGATCCCCGGAATCGAGAACGGCTGCCCCGCGTCGGTCAAGCACGTCGTCGGAACCCCGAACGCAACGCCAGACACATAAGGCGAAGTTGCCGATCCGGGTGTTCCCGGCGCAACCAAGGCCGGGCGAATTTCCGAAGCGCCCAGGTCCAGCCGGGTGTCCTCGCCGGTAATCACGTTGAACGGCCGGCCCGAGGAAACCTCCACCAGTGGCGACAAGGTCCAGTCGCTCAGGAAACTCTGCGCGAAAGAATCGCCGCCCTTGTGCGCCGAACTCTGGAACACGCCGCTGGTCACCCAGCGATGCCGCTGGTCGTTCACTGAGTTCGCCTTTTCCAAATACGCGAAGCGGCTGTCGGCGGGCTCCAGCGTCGACTGCAGGTCCGTTCCATTGTCGATCGAATGCGACCACGTGTAGCTCGAAAGCAGCGAGAAGTGTTTCGTGAAGCTCTTCTCCACGTTCACGGTCAGCGCGTTGTACCAGGAGGCCGCGTCGGAAAGCTGCGTGTCCACGCTGTTGAATGGCACCGGCGCTCCGAAACCCTGCGGGTAACCCGCTGCTTTTGCCAGTGCCACTTGCGTGGCGTAGCCGCCGGGAACCAGTCCCGCGAATGATGGATTGGGTCCGGATGGCCGGAAATAGTTGAAGAAAGCGGGCGTCCCCACGAACTTCCCGTCAAACGACGCGAGCCCGGCCGGGCAGCCATTCAGCACGCCCAGCACGCCGGGCGCGTTGGTGGCGCTCACGAAGAGTCCACACGTCGAAGCCGTCGGATTGATGTCGTTGTTGGGCACCACCACTGTCAGTGGATTGCTGAACGAGAGGCCCGCCACGCTGGCGTTCAGCAGGTTGTTCGTCAGCAACACTGGATCGGTCGAGTTGATGTCCACCGGCCGGTTCAGGTGCAGCCCCCGCGTCCACTGATAGCCCGCGCTGATCTTCCACGAACCCGCGATCACGTGCTCGATCGTCAGATTGGCCTGCTGCGCGTAGCCGTACTTGAAATTGCTTGCCACCGGCAATGTGAACGGCAAAATCGGAAGCGGGAAGCCCGCGCTCAGATAGGCCTGGTTCGCGAAGATCGAATTCGGATTCAGCGGATCGAACCGCTGCTGATTGGGCAGGTAGAACATGTTCGGCAGCGCGTTCAGCGCCCCTTGGAAAATGGAAGAGCCATTCAGGTTGCCGGGGCTGTCCAGGCCGTTGCCACAAGCAAGTGTGACCAGTCCGCAGGCCGAAGCCTGGCCTCCAGGAGAAATCAACTGCACGGAGCGACCTCCGTCCGCCGTCACCGCGTCAAACGCGATTGCCAGCAACGGGTGGTCGTAGAAAAGTCCGTAGCCCGCGCGAATCACCGTCTTTCCGTCGCCTTTTGGATCCCATGCGATGCCGAGGCGTGGCGCGATGTTCTTGTAATTACGCGGAATGCCTTCCGTCACGCCCAGCGCTTTTTCCGCCGCCGCGTTGATGGCCGTCGCCGGAGCGAACAGCGGGCTGATTTCCACGTCGTACCGCAAGCCGTAATTCACTGTAAGCTTCGGCGTAACGCGCCATGTATCCTGCGCAAAGAAGCCGAATGGAATGTTGTCGAAGGGTTCGTTCGATTGCCCGATGCCTTGGATGTACGTGGTGGGAATGCCCAGGCCGTATGCCTGCAGCGCCGTTGCACCGGGCAAGCTCAGCGAAGTACTGCCCAGGTTGACGCTGTCCGGGAAGCCGAACGTGGAAGCCGAGAGGCCGCCGAAGTTCACGTCGCCGCCGAAGTCCAGTTCGAAAATCTGCTGCTTCGCCGAGCGCAACTGGATGAAATTGGCGTCAATGCCGAATTTAAAAGTGTGGCGTCCATGCGTCTTGGTCAGGTCGTCGGTGAACTGGAAGCGCCGCTCGATGCGGTCTACCGTCGAGTAGGGCTCGCGGCCAAAGTACGCGTAACCCGGAATGTTCACGCCGATGTCGCTGCCCCCCGCAAGCGGAGAATACCCGAAGTGCAGTCCGCGCCGCGCAAACTGGAAGCGGAACTCGTTGAAAGCCGTGTCGCTGAAAATCGTGTCGTGCTGGAACGTCGCGTTCACGTCGCGATAGTGCGTTTCCCCCGTGCGCGAGCCCGCATTCTGCCCGAACACTTGGTTCTGCGAAGTCGATTCGATGCCCGTCACTTCCGAAGGTGAAACGCCTACGCGCAGGAATGACGAGTTCCGGCTGTTCCATCGCTGATCCAGTCGCGCCGACCACAAACTCGTCTTTTCCATCACCGGGAAATTTCCCCGGATGGAATTCAGCCCTACGTAAGAGCTCGGCAACGGCACTGCGCCGTAGCCGATTTTCGAGCATTGAATGGAATTCACTGTCGCGCCCGCCGGACAGGTCACCGGAACCGGAAACTCCCCAAAAAGAACCCCGCCCGGCGTCACCACCGGATTCACCGGCGTCACCTGGCCTCCGGTCTGCGCGGTCACCACCGCGCCGTAATCGAGTTTGTTCACCGCCACGCTGGAAGCCGATCCCATCAGCACGCCGTAGTTCACGCCCAGCGATTCCAGGGCCGGGTTTCCCGTGCTCAGCAGGGTGTTCACCGCATTCGCCTGATCGGAGGTCAATTGCACCGGCAGTATGCCGCCCGGCGCGCCCGGCACTGGCAAATTCACGTTTTGCAGCCCGAAATTCCCTGCGCCAATGCTCGAAAACCCCGTCTCTTCCCGCTGCGTATATTCGTACGAGAAAAAGTAAAAGGTCTTGTCCTTCTTTAGCGCTCCGCCGAAGGCGGTGCCCGCCTGCACACGCGTATAGGCCTGCTTTGTCGGCACCAAGTCGCCGGTCACGGGGTCCACTTGGCCGGAAAAAGGGTTGCGGGCCTGGAACGACTTGTTGCGGAAATACCCGAAGACGTCGCCGTGGAAATCGTTCGTGCCGCTCTTGGTGACGATGTTCACAACGCCCCCGGTCGCGCGTCCATATTCCGCGTTGTAGTTGCTCAAAATCATCTGGAATTCCTGCACGTCTTCCTGCGACACGGTCGAGCGGATGCCGTTCACGGAATTGTCAACCGCGTCGGCGCCATCCACGCTCACCATGTTGCCGCGGGCGCGCGCGCCGCTGATGTTCAGCCCGCTGTTGGGTGCCGGGCCGATGGTCGGAGACATGTCGCGCGTCGTCTGTGAATTCAGCAGCGTGAAATTGATGTAGTTGCGGCCGTTGATTGGCAGGTTATCGATCTGCCGCTCGTCCACTGTCTGCGAGCTTTCCGAACGCGTCACTTCGATCGGCGCCGTTTCCGTTGTTACTGTCACCACCTGGGTCTGCGTTCCCAATTCCAATTTCACGTTGAACGTGGCTTGCTCGCCAACCGTCAGTTGCAGCGAAGGATTCTCGTAAGGGGCGAAATTCGTGCCGCTTTCCACGCGCAGCTTATAAAGGCCCGGCACCAGGCCGACGATTGTGTAGTGGCCGGCGTCGTCCACATTCACCGTTCGAGAGGCTCCGGTGGCGATCAGGGTTGCTGTCACCTTCGCCCCGCGTACCGCAAGCCCCTGCGGGTCGCTGACGTTCCCCGAGAGTGTCGCGGTGTTGATCTGCGCCACCGTCGCGCTGACCCCCAAAAGTACCGCCACGCACAGAACGACAAACGCAAACAACGGCTGCCTGCGTTGCATACCAAGCCTCCTTGATGGAACTGCCAGTCTTTCCGCTACCCCTAGCGGTGGCGGGCGTCACCCGCCGCATACTGACTCAGACACACGGAAAGTTGTTTAGATAGCTTGTACGGCAATGTACAAGCGAAAGCAACTGTAAACTGCCAGACGTTTGTTTGGCTAGTCTTGTCGTCAGGGGTTGCCTATTCGTCAAGGGGAGGGAGAGGAATTACCCGCGTTCGGGAAGTTGTTCCGGCACCAGCGGCGCGCCCGCAGGCCGGCGCTCTTTCCAGGCCTTCAGCACAATCGCCAGGCCGATCAGCAGCGAAGTGGCCGTGTTCGCCAGAATCACCGACGGTGCGCGCAGCATTACCCCGTAGGCCAGCAACAGCAGCACCCCCACCAGATAAAAAGCCAGCATCTCGTAGGAAAGATCGCGCCCGCCTTGCTTCACAATCTTGAAAATCTGCGGCACAAATGCAAACGTCGTGCAAAACCCCGCCACCGCACCCAGCACTTCCACTGTTGGCAACACGCTCATCAATCCTATCTCCTCCATCCATCCTAACAGTCCGTGATGAAGCGCCGGTAGGAATCCAGGGAAGTGTTGCGCAAGTGGTCGAAAAGCCGCACAAGTGCCGGCCATGTGCAGTTACGCGCGTAACTTGGCAATGAAGTTTAGGGTGTTACAGGTGCTTCTGCACCAGCTTGCGGAGGCGTTCGTGGTCTTCCTGCTTCATGTGCACAAACTCCACGCCACCGCCATCCGGCCCAATGTTCCGCACCACCGCCGTAAAGTGAATCTTGCGCAGCCCCGAGCGTACTTCCAGTTGCACGGAATCGCCCACGTTTAGCCTGCTCGGCGATTCCAAATAGGCGCCGCCCAGGCTAATCGTCTTCACCCGTACCGGGCTCATCACTTGCGGCTGCGTCCCGACTTGCGCGCGCAGCGGCGATTCCAGCGGGATCCTCGTGTAGCGCCGCGGCACCACGAAATTCCCCACCTGCGGCGCCGGCGACTCGAACGCCGCGCGCACCCGCGCGGAGGCGGGCGTCTCGTCCATCATAGCCAGCGCATCTTCCGCCGCCGCCCGCAAACCCGCGGGCTCCACGAACGTCAATCCCTCGCGCTTCCCGGCCAGTTGGTGCAACAGTTCGGAAGCTTCCACCGCCCGCAGGCGCCCCAGCGCCTCGATCGCCTTGATGCGCACAAATAGGTCGCGCAGCACCTCGTGCTCGCCCGCCGCAATCTCCATCAGCATCGGCACGGCCGTCGCTTCCTGGCCGATTCCGATCTGGTCGATCATCATCGGCACCACCAGCGGATGGGCGTCCGCCAGAATCGCGGAGAAAACAAATGCCGTGCTTTGCGCCGAGGGGACGTTTGCGGGGCGCGCCAGTTCGCTTACCGCCAGATCCTGCAGATTCCATTCCCAACTCGCCATCGCCCGCGTTAACCCGCGCAGCAAGCGGTCCGGATCTCCAGCCGCAAGCAGCTTGATCGCCGCGCTCACGCGTTGCCTCCGCGCTTCAAACAGCCGCGTCTCGAGTAACGTCAGCACCGGCACGCCGATCGAGCGCAGCAGCCGCGCCATCGCCGGTATCATTTCCGGCCCGCGCTGGTCGGTCAGCAAAAGCGTCAGGCGGTCCAGCAGCCGCTCCGGATCGCGCGCCAGCAAGCGCGGCAACGTCGGATCCAGCGCGCGGTTGGCGAGCGCCGCATCCACCAGCAGCATCCAGCGGTCGTTGGCCACCAGCCGGTGTCCTAGAGCGAACAGATATTCGTGCTCCTCATCGTGCGGTACCCGCTCGAGGCCAATCAGGATGTTTTCAAAGCCGGTAAAGTCTCCGCGCATCACGGCGATGCGTCCGAGTGTTTCCAGGAATGCCGAAAGCAGCGCGCTCGTCTCCGGCGACTGCTCTTTCGCCAGGGCCGCCAGCGTCCCGCGGCTCAATTCTTCCGGAAGCTGGTTGGGCCACAGCGATTCCAGCAGCGGAGTCAATTCGCCGAGTCCCGCGGCCACCACCCGGCGCGTGGCGCTGTCAGGATTCTCGAGCCGCCGCGCATAGTTCAGCAGGATGCTGCGCGCTTCCCGCCGTGGCGCATCCGCGCCCGTCTCCGCCAGTTGTCCCAATGTTTGCCGGATCGAGCTGATCGGCACGCACCAGATGTCCGGCCCCCGCAGTACGGCCGATTTTTCCCGAGGCGGAAGCTCCAGCCAGAAGCGTTCGAGAAGCTGCTCGCGATACGCGTCGCTCGCCCAGCTTGTCGCCAAAGTCGATAGATGTTGCGAGGAATGCGGCCCGAAATAACCGCCCGCGTCCACCAGCACCCCCGCAAGCTGGTGTAGCATCGGCCGCACCGCAATCGGCGCCAGCGCACCGGCTGCAAATTCCGAAGTCATGTATTCCAGCACCAGACTCTGCGAAAGCCGCCGCAAATAACTCTGCGGCAGCTCGCCTTCTTGCGGGGTGTAGTGCGTCATCGAAGCCAGCAACATCCGCACCGTGTCCCGGCTGGCCTGTTCCATTGAAGCGTGAATCGCGCGCGCCGCCTCTTCGGCGGAAAGCCCGCGTGCCGTCTCCATCGGCGGCGTCAGGTGCCCGATCAGGCGCAAGGTTGCGTTGAACTGCTCGAGTTGCGGCGATTGAATCGGGGTGTCGCCGCCGTCCACGGGCGCGTTTCCGCCATACGCCACCAGCGCCGCAATCAGGCTGGCCAGCACAGTGTCCACCTTGCGCTCCGTCAAGGTGTTGATCTGAATCCCTTCCACGCGATTCTCCCGCAAAATGTCCGCCCAGTTCATGATCGGATTGCGCCGGGTGGACTCTTCCGATCTTAACAAGGTCGTCTTTAGGAGTTGGATGAGCGTGTCTAATTCGCCCACATGGAACTTGGGGGCAAACCAAAGGGTCTGAATACCTGCGCGGTGGAGTTCCGTCGCCAGGGCGTGAAATTCGCCGCGCGAATCGGGGAGGTGCGCCTCGCTGACCTTGCCCACTACGATCCCGCCTCGCTCCGGCCGGACTTCCAGGCCGCCCAGGTCGGCCGCCGATCGCCGCAGGGAATCGTAGGCTGCATCCAGGCTTTCTTGCAGGCGGGGATGCGTCGCGCTGTAAAGCCGGTGCGCCCGCAGTAGCAGCAGAAAATCGCGCATTGCCTGGATCGCGTCGGCTAGCAGCGGGTCGAGCGCTCGTGCACCGTCGCGCCGCAACGAGCCGGAATCGTTTGGAGAACCACGCTGTCCGGCGGGCTTTGCGGCCCGGTCATCCATCAGAGCTGAGGCTCTATGCACCAAAACTGCCCCATCTGGCGAGAGGTCCCTTGCGGACCTGTGGCCGAATCTGCGGGTTCCGGTCGGCCGCCTGGAGAAAGAGTGCCTGGTCCAGGAGGGGGCCAACTGGAATCCTGCAACGATTAGGGTAGGAAAGGAGGGGCAGGTCGGCTATAGTACTTCTAGACCATTCTATTTGTCGAAAGGGCACAATTTGGGTGTCAATTCTTCACTTTTTTTCGTCGTATATTCGCTGTACTTTGCCAGGCCGACATTGGAAAGCCCACACTGCACGTCCCGCAACTCCCGGCAAAAGCCGAAGAATTTAGTCCAGAGAGGTCGGAAAACCGATTACCTGCGACTGAAAACTCAAAACTTGCCTTGAATCATTTCGGCTGCAGCTTCGCGTTCACCAGGACCGTTCCGCCTTCGCTGGCTTCAATCCCTCGCCGGGCAAACTCAAATCCTTGCAGCCGCAGTCCGATCGTGTGCGTCCCGCTGGGAATCTGCACGCGAGCCGGAGAGAATTGCCCCGTCGACGTGCCGTCCACAAAAATCTCCGCGCCCGCCGGATTCGTCGTCACCTGCGCCCAGGCCACATGGTTCACCGAGCGAGGCTTGAGTTCCAGGTCCAGCGTCGTCTGCACGTTGTCCTTCACCTGCACCCGCTCGACGTACGGCTCGTAACCTTCCAGTCGCAGCACCAGGTTGTACGACCCGCCGGCCAGCGGCAAATTCGTCGGCGTTTGTCCCGATTGTTTGTCGCCGTTGATGAAAATGTCCGCGCCTGCCGGATGGCTGTTGATGTAAAGCCCCTTTTGCAAGGCTTCCATCTGGAACTTTTCGTCCTGCGAATCGCCCATTTTCAGTTCCAGAGCCGTCTGCACTTGCAGATAGCCGTCCTTCTGCACTTGCAGGCTGTACCTCGCCGGCGTCAGGTCGTTGAAGCTGCACGGCGTCTGGCACGTTGCGATCGCCCGGTTGCCCGCTCCAAAAATCGTCGCCTTTGCTCCCACCACGTTCGTCAGTACGTGCACCGCCGCATTCCCCGGCGAAGGAACCGGATGCCCGGAATTGTCCGCGTTTTGCCCCGCGGGCAGCGGCGTATCGTCGTACGCGATCTCGTCCACTACATGAACGTTTGCCGGAGCATTGCGCATGAAATGCAGCAGCGCCGAGTGCTCCGCCGGGCGCAGCTTGCCGCTCAGCGTCAGCGTGTTGCTGGTCGCCTCGACCTTTACACGGCTCCCCATGCCGCGATCCACCAACGCTTCTTCCACCTGCCCCTTGTACTCGGCTGCCTCCGGTGTCACCGTCGGCACCGATTTCTTCACTTCTGCTGCCGGGGCTGGCACCGGAGGTGCCGCGGTTATCTTCTTCTCGACGACGTTCGTTGGCGCCGGAGTCGGTGAGGTTTCGGGTTTCGCTGATTCCGGCGGCTTCGCGGAATCATTCGAAGGCGGGGCGTCTGCGGAATTCGGCGCATCGATGCTCACCGGCGCGCTGGTCGTCAATCCCTGTGCTTTCGGCTGCGCGGGTTTCGGCGCCGGCGCTGGCGGCAGTGTCGCTTCCTGCCGCGAGCGATTGTTCAATTCCCGTGTCGCCTGAAATTCCGGCCGCAATTTGTTGAACCCGTAGACGATCACGCCAATCAGAATCAGCGCCAGGAAAACGCTCACGACCGGGCTTGCCTTTTTTGGCTCTTCCGCCACCGGATGCACGGGGCCCGTCCGCCGCACCGCGGGCGTCTGCGCAGGGTTGGCTGCGCGGTTTTGCAGCGAGCGAATCGCTGGGGAAACATTCGGGTCATCCACGGCGGGCATCGACGGCATGCCGCCGGCAATTCCCAGCGGGAACGTCAGGGTATTCCGCGGCGAAATCAGGGTCGCTTCCGGACTGTTGCGGTCCGCCCCGCCGAGCGCGCGGTAATTCTTCAAATCATCCAACATTTCGCGGCAGTTCTGGTAGCGCACCTCGGGGTCTTTTGCCAGCGCGCGCATCACGATGTCGCTTAGCCCCGGATGAATCGAAGGATTCAGGGTGCGCGGCGCAATCGGATCCTCGTTCACGATCTTGTAGATCACCGTCGTGATCGTCTGCCCGGGAAAGGGCTTCTCGCCTGTCAGCACTTCATAGAGCAAAACGCCCAGCGAGAAAATGTCACTGCGCCCGTCCACCGGCCGCCCTTTCACCTGCTCGGGCGACATGTAACTTGGCGTGCCCATCACGTGTTGTGTCTGCTGTACAGTGCCGAATTGCAGAATCTTGGCGGTCCCGAAGTCAGTCACTTTTACCGTGTCGTCGGCCGTCAGCATCAGGTTGGCCGGCTTGATGTCGCGGTGCACGATGTTGTGCTCGTGCGCGAATTGCAGGGCGCTGCAGGTTTGTTCCATGATGCGCAGCACGCGCGGCACCGGGAACGCGTGCCCGGCGTCGAGAAGCGACTGAAGGCTCTTGCCTTCGATCAATTCCATGGTGATGTAGAACAGCCCGTTCTCTTCGCCCGCGTCGTAGACTACAACGATGTTCGGGTGCGTCAGAAGGCCCGCTGCCCGCGCCTCGGTCTGGAAGCGCGCCAGCAATTCCTGCCGGCTCAGTCCCGTGCCTTCTTCGCTCAGGCGGATAGTTTTCACCGCCACGGCGCGCCCAATCACCGGATCGCTGGCGCGATACACCACACCCATTGCCCCCCGGCCCAGTTCGCCGAGGATTTCGTAACGCCCTGCTTTCACCATCGTTGCCATGCGGTTGCCGCCACGCCAGCGGCTTATCCCCTAAAACACCACGCCAAAGAGGCGCGTTGCGCCGTGGCCTCGTCTGGATTCATCGGCAAAACGCCACATCTATCTAGCGTCTTGCGCGAGCTCCAAACGACGCTCCCTCAAACGACACACACCCCTCGCCACCTAGAACACTAGCGGCTGCGGTTTCCAAGGGTCAACGCATCCGAAGTACTACGGCTGTCCGATAGTTAGCTGGCCTCACGGACAGGGGATCAGATCGAAGCGTCCAGATCCAGGTTGGCGATCATGTCGTCCAGAACCACATTGGCCTTATCGCGTTCGGCCTCCGTCGATTGAATGGTCTTGCGCAGGGAATCGAGTTGCGTTTCCTGTTCGTCGAGTTCCCGCGTATAGCGCTGCAGCAGGGCCTTCTCTTCAGCGTTGCCTTTCAGCGCTTTCATGTTTTCGCGCGGGCGGGCCTGGTCGGCCACGATGCGGTCGATGGCTTTTTGCCGGTCGTCCATATCCGTTTCCGGTTTGTTGACGGTGGCTTTTTGCGCGGCGATTTTCTTCAGCGCGTCGGCCATTGCCGGCGTCACCGTTCCGTTTTTGATGAATAGCGCGATTTGGTCCTCATCCACACTCGTCAACTGGAAGTTGGTCTGCAGCACACGAACCTCTTCCACCGGCAGCGAAGCGGTGCCTTTCGCCGGGACTTGCAGTTTGAAACGATACATGCCGGGGGCGGTCTCCTCGGGCTCCACAGTGCCCTTTGCCAGCGTCGAGCCAAAGCGCGCCGGATGCTCGATCACCAGCGTCCGCGCGGAATCGTCCTGACTGCGCACGCCGTAAAGCGTGCGTTCGTGCACTTCGCACAATTGCGTCATCATGCCTTTGGCGATTCGTACGTGCGTCACGTGTTGCGGCTGGCTGGTTTGCCGTGCTTCCACCACCAGCCCCAGGTCTGTGGCGAAGGAAACCAGGCGGCGTTCCCCCGGCTTGATCGAATCAGTCAGCCCTTCCCCCGCGAACACTTCATTCTCCAGCACGCTGAAGCTGCCGCTGTCGAGTGTCTGATTACTCGTATTTTTGATCCATAGCGCGCGAAGCGGCCGCCCGGAACCGTTCGTATTACTCCAGAGCGAGACTTTCTCCGCTTCAATGTTGGTCTGCGCAATCGGCACCAGGGCCGATTGATTTTTCCGCAGCGTCACGCGGTCTTTCAGTTTGTATTCAAACAGGTCGCCCAGCTCCTGCCCGTTCGCAGCGGTGGAAGACAGTTCGCGGGCGGCGTCTAGATTCGCAGCGCTCGGAGGAGGAGGTGTTGGTGGTGGTGGTGCTTTGGCCATAAAATATCCGCCGCCCGACTCCGTTCCCACGTGCGGACGGTTCGCCACGCCGGGAAGGGAAGTGCCGCTTGCCGTTATTTCCGCGGAAGAGGTGTCCACCGTTTGCGCCGCGGCTGTGACCATGATGCTTTCACTGATCGATCCCACTTGCAGCGTGCTGTTCATCTGGTTCTCGCCTGGCGACACAGTCACGCCGTTAATCTCGCTCGTTTTGAATCCCCGCTGCTGCGCTTCCAGGCGATAATTTCCCACTGCCAATGTCGAAAAGGAGTAGTTGCCGGAATTGTCGGTAACCGTGGTAGCCACCGGCGTGCCGTTTTCATCCAGCAAGCGCACAGAGGCGCCGGCAACGGCCGCTCCCGTCGCGTCGGTGACCATGCCGCTCAGCCGTCCATTCCCTCCGCTCAGTGCCGCCGCGTGCGTCTGGGGCGAAAGTTGCACGCTCTCCGGCAGCGGCACCACGGGGCGCCGCCCGTAATACGGCTCGGAAAGCTGCTGAATAAAGGAGTGCGGAGCGCCGGCAACCAGCGAAAGCTCCACGTTGTTCCAATCTTCGCCGACGGTGTTGTCCACAATCGCCCACCCTTGCAACAACGGCTTTTTCTCCGCGCGCGTGGGCAGCACGATGCGATACGTCGTCTTCCAGATCGGTACTTCGCTGATGTAGCTGGCGTAAAGGTTCCGGTCTCCTGTGCCTGCGGTCGAAAGCGTCATGCGGCGTACATCCTGATCGCGCGACGATGCGATCAGCACAAGGTATCGCCCCACTTCCAGTTTCAGGTCGCTGTCCAGAATGCGAATGGATGTGGTGGGATTCAGGTCCGCGCTGCGGACTTCGCCCTCATCGGAGATCAGGGAAATTTCCTCGGTTTCCACGGTGAAATTTGTGCTGGAGCGCGTTTTTCGCTCCACGCTCAAGAGCTTGCCCGTAATCGCCGGAGCCATGCCGTTGCGCACTTCCATGCGCGCGCCCCGCAGCGCTCCCAGGAATTCCGCTTGCGTCGGTTTTTCGCCCAGCGCCAGCCGCAACGTGGCTAGGCGGCGAGCCAGCGGCGCTTCCGAATTGTAGTCGACGCCCGTGATGTGCCCGCCGGAAAGATCGAGCACGGTCAACGAATTCAACACGTCATTCAACTGCGCGCTGGTGAAATCGATATGCACATCCTGGTTGCCGTGCACCGCCCCGAGGTGCTCGAAAAAGCCTACGCCGTTCTTGTAAAGCACCACGCGCCGCACGGGAAGATTCGTGCCGGATAGCGCTGCGGACGAGTGTGTTTCC
This sequence comes from Acidobacteriota bacterium, assembly GCA_021324935.1. GTDB lineage: Bacteria > Acidobacteriota > Terriglobia > Acidiferrales > UBA7541 > Acidiferrum. The sequence goes on along the minus strand of JAJPIE010000075.1, from coordinate 11,496 downwards.
TCTGCGGCGGATGGATTTTTGGGCGCAACCGGCGCTGCTGATTTTGTTTGAGCGAACAGTGGAATCGAGCAGACGAGCAAAATGGGCACACTTCGACGGATGACGTTCATGGGCCATTCCGAAAGAAGGTGAAGTACAAGACTTGATAGCGGAGGTGCGGTAGTCCGCGCAAGCGTTGCATCGCGGACGCGTTCGGAGAGGTTAATCCTGCAATCGGAACTGTTTGCTTCCTGGCAATTCTGATAGTTCGACCCAGGCAGTTGGCAGAGTTGCGCCGGGTCCACTTGCGGCGGAGTTGGTACGGCCCGTACTCATGGCGGGAATCAGATCTCGCGGCAAATTCCAAAATGACACAAATCGTTCGAATAACCTTCAACTAATTTCTTAGATGTCGGCGCGCCGACATTTTTCCCATCGCAGCGAAGCGCACCCCAATCGGCAGTTTGAAGTGGCCGAACTATAGATCGGCCAAGTTTCCTACAAATGAAAGATGAGTTAAGGAGGGTTGGCGTTTGACCCTCAAGCGATTCAGATGCCGGCGTACCAGGCGTAGCCGCCGTCGGAGTTGGCGCCGCCGGTGCCTTTGCCGAAAGGCTTCAAGTTATCGGTGAGGGTGAGGCGGTTGACGAATTTCACGTTTTTGTAGCCGATCTGGCGCGTGAGGCGCATGCGCAGCGGGCCGCCGAAACCGACAGGAAGATCGTCACCGTTCATGCCGTAGGTGAGTAGCGTTTGCGGATGCAACGCATCGGCCATGTCCATGCTCTCCCACCAATCCGGCTCGATGGAAAAGTAGACGACATACTTTGCGTGGGGCTTGACGCCCACGAGATCCAGGACATGAGAGAGGGGCGTGCCAATCCATTCGGCGATGTACGTCCAGCCTTCTTCGCAGCCGATTTCGGTGATGTGGCTGCGGGAGGGATAGCTTTTGATCTGGGAAACGGAGAAAGAAGCTGGGCGGTCGACAAGGCCGTCAATGGCGAGCCGCCAGTCGGTAAACTTGTCGGCCTGGAAACGCTTGAATTCGTCGCTGAACGGCGCGAGTTCGTTGGCGAGCGGCTTGGCGGAAATTTCGACGGGGGAGAATTCGCGGGCGAGGGAGTGGCGCGTTAGCAATCGCTGGGCGGCGTAGGTCAGCGTCTCGCCGGGGCCGTAGATGCCGCCTCCATCGGGCGGGACCAAGCCATATTTGTGGGCTAGATGCGTTGCGACACCGAGGCCGGTAACGCCCGCAGTGGCGGCGAGCCCGGTGGTGATGAGTTTGCGGCGGGAGAGGTGTTTCATGGGCGCTTTTCCTTTGGACCCATTTCGGAGATGGCCAAGGGGAAAAGCGTTTCTTCAGGGGCTAAAGCCCATTGAGCGCCCAGGCTATTGCCAGAGCTGAAGCTCCGGCCTCCTAAAGAACAGAATAATTTCGCGGTGTTCTCGCGCTTGCTGCTCATGAGTCAGCCCTGTTGTTGACGCGGCCGGTGATCATGGCGCGAGTGCGGTGGAAAAAGCCGGCAAGAAAAATCATCAGGAGATGGACGAAGAGGAAAAGAACGAAGGCAATCGTCAATAAGAAGTGCAGCGTGCGCGCGGACTGGTGGCCGCCCAGGATGGTGACCGTGACGGGAAACGCGGATGTGAACGCGGGGGACATGGCCAGGCCGGTCCAGATCATCATGGGAAACATCGCGAAAATTGCGAATGCGTACGCCAGGCGCTGCAGCACGTTGTAGGAATGCGCTTCCGCTTCCGCCGGCGGCTCAAAGCGCAGGTGGCTGAGGATCGCGGCGGACAAGTTCTTCCGGGAGAGATGTTCAGGGCCGGGGAGCAAGCGTTTGCGGAAATGGCCCGAGAAGAAACCGTGGAGAGCGTAAAGCAAGCCGGTGAAAACGACGAGCCAGGCGGCCTGGAAGTGGAGATAGCGGCTCCAGCCGTTTTGGTCGGGGAGGACGTAGCCATAGCCGGTGGGGACGAGGTTGCGGGAAGAGGGAATAGGAATCTTGAAGAGGGGTGACATGTTTATGTTGCCAGTCTCGCCCCAGTAGAAGCGCGGGTGAGAGATCAGTATTTCGATGCCAGTGACAAGCAGAGCGAAGAAGCAGAGGGTGAAGAGCCAATGGGTGACGCGGACGAGAAGCGAATGACGCGGCGCAGGCGTCGTGGCGACAGCGGCAGGCGAGGCGATCGGGAGAGAGGCATCCACGGGGGTTGGAGCGGAACCCAGAGTGGCCATGATGTTTCTCCTGGTTGCTGCCGAAGGTGCTTCGAAGGATGGACGACATCGTCTCACGCTAACCTGGGCCACTGCAAGAACCACCCTCACAAACCGAGGCGGCGCACCGGGGGGAGACTGCTTTGACTGGCGGAGGGTTACTACGGAGAAATTGTGGATCGTATAAGATGAATCGCGAAATGCTTGCGCTTATAGGGTGGCAGCGCGTTCACGGACGGAGGGAAAGCATGAAGATCGGGCGAGGAGTTTTGTTGGGATGTGTGATGGCGGGTGTTGCATGCAACGGCGGAAGGATTGCAGCGCAGGAGAAAACGCACGTGGAAATACCGGTGGTTCCGGCGCGGGCGGAGGATGTGAACACAATTGAAGGAATCGTGAAGGCGAGTTACGAAACGATCTCGGGAGGCGCGGGGGTGCCGCGAGACTGGGGGCGCGACCGCACGCTGTTCGATCCGGAGTCGCGGTCGGTGGCGGTTACGGTGGATGCGAAGACGGGCGCGATTACGGCGAAAGCGAAAACGGAGCAGGAGTTTGCCGACGCGGACGATGCGTGGATGGTGAAGAACGGCTTCACGGAACGCGAGATCAAGCACGAGATCAAGCGATACGGCAATGTGGCCACGGTGTTGAGCAGCTATGAGGGGAAAACGGCGGAAGGAAAGGTGATCGCGCGAGGCGTGAACATTTTTCAGTTGTATTTCGATGGGAAGCGCTGGTGGATTTTGTCGATGGTTTGGGATGAAGAAAGGCCGGGGAATCCGATTCCGGCGGAGTTGCTGTAGGCGGGCGGTCGTTCGAGATCGTGTTGAATTCACGAGCGCTCACGCCGAAATGGCAGTACTGCCTTGCCCGCAATTGAAACCACCGATCAATCGCGGGTTTCGTAGAGCCATAGTTCGGCGGCGCGATTGGCACGGGCGGGGACGGCGAGATAGAGGCTGTTGTGCTTGCCCACCTGACCGTAATAGGCGCTGGTACGCGCGCCGATGGCGCTGGGAATTTTCGCGATGCGCTGGTAGTGGTCGGCATCGATCTGCTGGTAGACGAAGATGAATCCTTCGCCGCTGGGGATGTAGATGCGCTGGCGGGTAGCATCGTAGGACATATCATCTGTATCCGCGGCGCCGGGCAGGCTGGCTACGGTTTTGCCGGTGTCCGTATTCAGCACGAGGAGACGTGCGGGGCGGCGGGCGGCAACAAACAGGCGGTGATGCTCTTCATCGAGGGCCATGGGAAAATTGGTGCCCGCTTCCTCGAGTTTCCAGCGTTCGATTTTGCGGGTGTTGCGGTCGATCACGGCAATCGCGCTGATCGAAGCGAGATTCACGAAGATTCTGGGCCCTTTTTCTTCGAGCTGGAACGACTCGGGGTGAGCGCCGAGTTCGAAATCGGCGTCGATGTGCTTGTTGGTGCCGGCATCAAAGGCGCCGATGGCTCCGTCGCCATAGCCGACATAAACGCGCTTCGTTTTCGGATCGTAGCGAAGCTGATCCGCGTCGTCGGGGAACTTCACTGTGCCGAGGAGCTTGTAGGTTTCGGCGTCGAAGATTTTGCAGGAGCCGTCGCCTTCGTTGGAGACCACGAAACGATTCAGGTCGGGAAGAAACAGGACCATCTGCGGCTTGAGGAAGCCGGCGTGAAGGCTTTCGATGCGCTTTCCGCGCGCCACGTCCAGCACTTCCACGCTGTCGTTGCCATAGTTGGGCGCGAAGACACGATTGGTCGAGTTGTCCACGCCCATGTGGTCGAAGCGGCCGTCGACGTCGCGAATGGGAATGATGCGGTCAAGGACAAGTGGAGCGAATTCGTCGTTGGGGAGGGTTTCTTGCGCGGGAAGAGTCGGCGCCAAAAGGACGAAGCTCGCCAAACTTAGAAGGAAGCAAATTGTGGCGCATTGCCACGGTGTTATCGATCGAAGCATACGGTTCTCCTGTTTACTCCTCTTCCTGCGAACGCCTCAAAATATACCGCAGAACCTCGAGGGACCTTACCGGCCGCGAGCGCAATTTCAAACAAATAGGAAAGGAAGGGGCTCGAATCCGGCGCGCCATTGCTGGCTTGCGGAGCTAAACGCTGGATTAATTGAGCGCCCGAATTGGAGCGAGATTCGCGCTTGAGGCTTCTAATTTGGTTTTCTTTGCCTTCGCACGAGAAGAGCACTGGTTACCCAGAATCGAGGAGTACTCACGGAAATTGTCCTGTTCACGCGCAAGGAATAACGCCAAGGGAGAAGAAAGCCTAACCGGAGACGCAGAGGGTTCAAAGTTTGGAGGAGAAGATAATGAAAGGGAGGAAGATCTGTGGCCCTAGATTGTAAGAGCCCACCCTTCGCCAAGACCGCGAAGGATGGGGTACCCTCAAGTTCCGGTTGGCCTCCAACGTTACAAACACCGCAGCCAAGAGTGGTTGTTCTGCATTGCGGAGCGTATCGCCGAGCAAAATCCCTACACGCAACACCTGCGTGGGGTGCACCTAGCTTATTCCGTTTCAAGGGCGCATGGAGGTGGGGGTAGGCATGAGGCGGTCGGGGATGGGGAGGTTGGTTTCGCGGACGGGGTTGTCCATGTCGCCGGGGTGGGCGGGGGCTTCGAGGGCGTCGGTTAAGAGGAAGCCTTGGAGGGCGAGGCCGGTGGTCCAGAGATTTTGGAGCGACATGATGTATTCGGTTTGCAAGGCAAAGAGTTTGCGCTGGGACTCGAGGACGTGGGGATTGGCGGCGAGCATGAGGCCGTATTTTTCGACGAGCAACGTGTAGGCTTTTTTCGCGCGAGGGAGAATTTCATCACGGTATTCGAGGGCAGTGAGGCGGGCGCTGGAGTATTCGTCCACGGCGGAAGCGGCGCGATCGCGGAGGGTGAGGGCGATGCGCTGCTTGTCGAGATTGGCGCGATCGAGGACGGCGGATTCGGCCGCGACGTTGCCTTGGTTGCGATTGAAGATGGGGATTTGCACGCCGACTTCCGCGAGGCCTTCCCACCCGGTGACGAAGGGAATGCTGCCGAGAGACTCGTTGTTGTATTCCAGGCCGCCGCGGAGCTGGAGATTGGGGATGGGTTCGCGTTTCGCGCGGGCAAGCATGGCGGCGGCGCGGGCGGCGTCGGCTTCGGCAATGCGCGTGGCGGGGGATTGCGTGGCGATGACCTCGACGGCCTGGTCTTCGTTGAGGTCGGGCCAGTTGTGTTCAAGATCGCCGGCGACAGTGGCGAGTGGAAGATCCGGACGACCGATGACGGCGGCGAGGGAGCGCCACGCTTCGCGAAGCGAATTCTCCTGGATGCGGGCGAAGAGGCGGAGGCGTTCGGCTTCGAGTTCGGCTTCCAGGAGTTCGGATTCGTCGGCCTGGCCGGTGTTGAAGAGCTGGCGTTGCGCGGCGGCGTAGTCCTGTTCGATTTTGGCGAGGTCGCGGCGGGCATCGAGGAGTTCCTGAGCAGCAAGGACGCGGTAGAAGGCGGTCTTGACGGAGGTTTCCACGCGGATCTTTTGTTCCTGAGCTTCGAGTTCGGCGAGCTGGATCTCTCTGGCGTAGACGTCTCTGTTGCGGGCTAGCTTCCCGCCGGTGACGATGGTTTGTTCGACGAAGAAGCCTTGCTTGCCGCCGTTGATGGAGCCACCGCGAATTTCGTCGCCAGTGTAGCCGACGGTGGGGTTGGGGTAGAGGCCGGATTGGAGCTGGCGGGCCTTGGCGGCGCGAATTTCGGCTTCGGCCTGGCGGAGGGTGGGGTTGGAGGAGGCGGCGCGGGACTGGGCCTGGTCGAGAGTGAAAAGTGGGGTTGAAGGATTTTCCTGGGCGCGGCCGAGACGCGGGTAGACGGGTTGGACAGTAGATATGTTCATGTGGTGGTGCTGGGTTTCCTGCGGAGGCATGTTCATGGGTTCCTGGGCGAGGGCGGAAAAAGCGGAGACTAAAAACAAGAAGACAAGTTTTGGTGAAAGACGCATACGAGCGCTCCAGCAAAAATAAAAAAGATTTAACACAGAGACCACAGAGGACGAACACAGAGAGCACAGAGAAGAAAAGAAAGAAGACAGATTCACCACGGAATTAGCAGAGGAAAACAGTGGGAGCGGAGAAGAAGAGGCTGGCATGAAGGCCAGCACTAGAGGGAAGAAGGAAGAGAAAGAGGTGAGCGGCCTCAGGTCGTAAGAAGCCACCCTTCGCAAAAGGCGCGAAGGATGGGGCACCCTCAAGTTCATTCGGTGACTGGCGCAACGGAGAGCAAAGGCCCTTGGGAGTTCAGGGCCAGCAGGAGTGCCTGTGCCAGAGAAGAAAAGTTTAGCGGCCATGGGCGTGCTCCTCGGACATCAGAGTTTGCCGAGTGCGGATTAGGGATTGGATTTCGTTGTATTGGGCGTCGGGGAGGACGCGAACCATGGTCATCATGCCCATCATGCCGGCGGACCAGTTGGGCGGGAGTCCATGAGTCTCGGGCTTGGCGACGCCTTCGGCGTTGTCCATGGGCATTTCCATGAATGCGTCTTGCGGAAAACCGGGAACGGAGTTGGCGTTCTCGGCGATGGGGGAGTGATGAACATGTGGGACACCGACGGAACGAGAAAGCGTTTCCATCTGCGACATCGCGCGCGGGTCGGTGGTGTCGGCGGATTGGATTTGGCGGCCGGCGAGAAGATCCATCATGGAATTCATCATGTGATGGGGAAGATGACAGTGAATCATCCAGTCGCCGGGATACTTGGCTTCGAACTCGACGACTTTGGCTTGCGCGACGCCGACGAGAACGGTGTTGGAGGGATACCAGGTGGATTCGGGAGCGCGGCCGCCTTCGGTTCCGGTGATGGCGAACTGGTTGCCGTGAAGATGGATCGGATGATGATCCATGCCGAGGTTGACGAAGCGCAGACGCACACGCGAGCCGAGGCGCGCGATGAGCGGCGTGGCAGCCGGAGCGGAGACGCCGTTAAAGGTGAGCCAGTTGAATTCCATCGAAGCGGTGTTAGGAACGGAATTGTTGGGAAGAATTGCCCATTCCTGGAGGACGATGCCGAAGTCGTGATCTACGTGGGGTGAATATGGCGTTTGGGGATGGGCGATGAAAAAGCCGAGCAGGCCGATCATCTCCTGCATGGCGCTGTGCGCGTGATAGAAGAAGGTGCCTTCCTGGTGGACGGTGAATTCGTAGGCGTAGGTTTCGCCGGGGGCGATGGGTTTCTGACTGATGAAAGGGACGCCGTCCTGGGCGATGGGAACTTCAAGGCCGTGCCAGTGCATAGAGGTGGATTCGGGGAGAGCGTTTTCGACGTGGATGCGAACTCGATCGCCTTGATTGATCTGGATCGTGGGGCCTGGGCAGGAACCGTTGTAGCCCCAAGTGTCGATGGTTTTGAAGGGAGCGATTTTGCGTTTCACGGGCTCGGCGCGGAGGTGGAATACCTTGGTGGCCCCATCGAGGGTAAAGGGAAGATCGGGCACGTCGGGAGTGACGACTGGGACAGGCGAGCGGGGAGGCTCGGGAGTCTTTCCCCGCGTGGTACTTTCGGCGGAGATGCGGGAGGGCAGGCCGAGGAGCGCGGCGAGGGCGGCAGCGTTTTGAAAGAAATTGCGGCGAGACGTGGACATGAGACCTCCGAAAAGAGAAATTCGAAAATGGAAAAACAAAAAGACAAACGTAGAAATAGAAAAACGAAGCACGATCTTCTGGAGAATCCGGTGATCGGGATTTTCGGGGTGGCCGGTCCAAAGTTTGGCCACCGCAGGGCAATCAGAGGCGGAGCGGAGTCGAGGGGGAAGAAGGCGGCAGGATACCCGGGGAGGTGTCGCGGTTGAACAAATCCGAGATAGAGGACGAGGCAGAAGAGTTTGTGGAGAGCGCATGGGTTGCTGCGGCGAGCGCTTGGGCTGCACTGTTTTGCAGCAGGCGAGTGGAATCCCCGGGAAGCGTGGCGAGGAGGGAGTCTGAGATTTGGCAAATCGTCGCCGCGAGGGAGCTAAGCGAATTGGAATTGTGCGCTGCGCCGTGGTGATGGCAGCCATTGGAGGATTGGGCTGGGGAAGTGACGGGCAGGCAGGAGGACAGCGAGCAGCGCGCGGAACAGATTGGGGCGATGGCCAGGCAGAGCGCGACAAGCGATACGGCGGCGCGAGATAGATAGAGAAGAACGCTGGTTCGCATGGATTCATTGTACGCGAGTTTGGGAAGACCCGACATCGGGGCAACGGAGAGCGTGTTGTTTAACACAGAGGGCACAGAGAAGAGAGTGGCTGGCTCTGGAACGAAGGAGCCAGCACTCACAAACCGAGGTTGGGGAAACCTCATGACACTTCGAGCGACGGCCCAACATCGGTGGCACAGGCCCTTCGAAACTCAGAGCAAGCCGGAGTGCCTGTGCCACTACAGAGGAGATGGATTTAGTAGTGAGAGTCGGCGTCGGCGGTAACTTTCCCGGCGAAGGAGCGATAGACGTAGGTGAAATAGATAGCGGCAAGGATCGTGCCGAAGACCCACCAGATGAGGCCGACTTTGAGGCCGTAGTCCGGAGCTTTGGCATTGTGGACGGTAAGCGCGTAGACCGGATTGCGCGCGGGCAGAACCATAGGATAGACGCCGAAGACGACGCTGGTGAGCATCCCGAGCAGATACGTGCAGGAGCAAAGGAAAGCGTTGAGTTCGTTCTTGCGGCGAAGTTCGAACGGAACGCCGGCGAGTCCGGCAACGGCCAGCAGCGGCAGAACGTAGCCGAGCGGCCAAGTTTTGAAATTAACCGAGACCTGCGGCTGGATGCTGAAGGTTATGGCGGTGACGAGCGGGGTCATAATGAGGACGCCCCACCAGGACCAGCCGGCGACGCGGGCGGCGCGTTTGTTCAGATCGCCGGAAGCTTTCCATTGCAGCCAGAGCGCGCCGTGCATCATGAGGACGAGAAGAGCTTGCACGCCGACGAGGATGGTGTACCAGTCGAGGATGCCGGTCTGATCGCCGATTCGGAAGTTGGTCCAGAGCGGCTCGAAGAAATAGCCGGTTTGATCGAGCGGAACGCCGCGCACGACGTTGGCGAGAGCGGCGCCGAAAAAAACGGCGAGAAGCAGGCTCGAGAACGAGAAGAAGAAATCCCAGAAGGGGATCCAGACCGGGCTTTTGATGTGATTGCGAAATTCGATGGAAGTACCGCGCAGGATGAGCAGCCACAGGACGATCATCAGCGGAAGATAAAATCCGCTGAAGCCACTGGCGTAGAGCGCGGGGAAGGCAAAGTAGAGCGTTCCGCCGGCAGCGAGGAGCCAGACCTCGTTCCCGTCCCAGACGGGGCCGATGCTGGCAAGAACCTGACGGCGTTCGTCTTCGGTTTTGGCGACGAGAAAGTGGATGGCGCCGGCACCAAGGTCGAAGCCATCGAGAAGCACGTAGAGAGCAACCATTACTGCGACGAGAATGAACCAGATCGTTTCCATGACGCGCTCCTTAGTCCGCCGCCGCAGGATCGAGAGCGCCTGCGCGGAGAGTGGCTTCGGGCTCAGGCCCGAATTCGATTTGCCGGTAGATGAGGAAGAGCCAGAGCATGGCGAGAACGGTGTACATGCCCATGAAACCGAGGAGCGTGAACCAGACGTTGCCGGCGCTGACTTGCGGGGAGACGCCGTGGGCGGTGCGGAGGAGACCGTAGATGAGCCAGGGCTGGCGGCCGAGTTCGGCGGTCATCCAGCCGGCAGTGTTGGCGATGTATGGCAAAGGCACGCTGAGCATGAGAAGCCAGAGCATCCAGCGCGCGTCATAAAGTTTCTTGCGCCAGAGTAGAATGCCGGCGAGAGTCATGATGGCGATGAAGATGGTGCCGAGGCCGACCATGACGTGATAGCTGAAGTAGAGGAGCTCGATGCGGTCGGGCCAGAGATCTTCGGGAAAATCGTTGAGGCCGCGGACGTGAGCGTTCCAGTGTTTGTAGGTGAGGAAGCTGAGCATGTTGGGGATGGTCAGGGGATTATCGAGCGTGCGTTTGGGAACGTCCGGCTGGCCGAGGATGGCGAGCGGCGCGCCGTCCTGGGATTGGAAGAGGCCTTCCATGGCGGCAAGCGTGGTGGGCTGGTAGTCGGTGATGAGTTTGCCCTGCATGTCGCCAGTGGGAGCGAGTTGCAGCAGCGCGGCGATAATGCCGACAGTGACGCCGATGCGTAGAAAGGTGCGGCCATAGAAAGGATCGCGGCGGGAGAGGACATAGAAGGCGCCGACGGCAGCCATGACGAAGCAGCCGGTTTGCACCGCGCCGAGCATGTTGTGCGCGTACTGCCAGAGCGCCCATTTGTTGAGGAGGAGTCCCCAGAAGCTGGTGAGTATGATTTCGCCTTTTTCGCTGAGGGCGAAGCCGGTGGGATGCTGCATCCAGGCGTCGGTGGCGACGATGAGGTAACCGCTCATCCAGGAGCCGAGGAAGACGAAGAAGGCGGCCCACCAATGGCCGATGCGGCCGAGTTTCTTTTCACCGTATAAGAAAAGACCGAGGAACGTGGACTCGAGGAAGAAGGAAAAGACGCCTTCCATGGCCAGTGTCTGGCCGATGACGCCGCCGGCGGCCTTGGAGAATTCGGCCCAGTTGGTGCCGAACTGAAATTCCATGGGGATGCCGGTAACGACGCCCATGGCGAAATTGATACCGAAGATTTTGGCCCAGAAGCGCGCGGCGCGGTTGAAGTGTTCATCGCCGCTGCGTAAGGCGGCAGTTTTGAGAATGACGATGAGCAGAGCGAGCCCCATGGTCAATTGTGGGAAGAGATAGTGGAAAGTAACGGTAAAGGCGAAGTGCATGCGATGAACGTCTAAAGCGGAACCCACGAAACACCTCACGAGACGAAAGTTTCGAAGGGCGGAGGCGAAGCGATCTTAGAGGAGCGCCAACCGAGCGAATGGCCGACATTAGTTTCTCAAAATCGGCACGAAATGTGGCCAAAAAAAAGGAGAAAATCGGGGAGGGGTATTGGGAAACGGGCTAAACCGTTGACTCCGGCGGAAGGTAGAAATACCATCTGGCAGTGTGACGGAGCGATGACTTCGCGTGGTTCTTGCGGATACACGGAGTGAATCTGCGGGCCATGGCTTGGACGAATCAAGCATCCGAAATCTGAGGGGTGCCTCATGATTCTGGAAGTGAACAAGAAACAGGTGCCGCCCGACGTAGCCGTGCTGGAGTTAAAGGGGCGGCTGTTGATGGGCAACGACAGCCGGCAGGTGGAGTGGGCGATTGCCGATCTGATCAAAGAGGGAGCGAAGAAAGTGGTGGCGGACCTGCGAGGGCTGGATGCCATCGACAGCACAGGAGTGGGAATC